>MEUZ01000001.1:0-186835 GCA_001772615.1 candidate division WWE3 bacterium RIFCSPHIGHO2_01_FULL_40_23
ACACTATCAGGATCTAATGTAAACAATACAGGATCACTTCTAGAGTTAAACAACACAGGAGGATCAAGTAACAATACCTCTCTCTACATTAAACACTACGCTGATGGCACTGGCCCTGGTAACTTTGCATTACGTGTAGATGATGTATCGGGTGATACCTCTCCCTTTGTAATAGATGAACTGGGTAATGTAGGGGTTGGAACAACAAACCCTGACAGTAAACTCCACACAGTAGGAGGAGATGTATATATAGCTCCAGATACAGGTTATACATTTAATAACCCTTCAGCTAATGAAGATCTATATGTATTTGGTAATGCTGAAGTAGATGGAATACTATACGCTGGATCTACTCCTGTAGCATTAACACTAGCTACAGGATTTATAGATGCTGATGCCATTACACTTACTACTACAGGAGGTACAGGAACAACTCTATCTAACTCCGGTCTAGAGGTAGTATCTGATGGTCTTACACTGCTTAAAGGATGCACTGATGGTCAGATACTTAAGTGGGATAACACAGGTGAATTCTGGTACTGTGCCACTGACGGCGGGGCAAGCATCACAACCCTTCAGGACGCATACGGCAATGACGCCGACGGGAGCAATGCCACAATCTCTCTCACAGCCGATGATGACTCACTCATCTTCAGAAACCCCGCCTCTTCAGGCACGGATTCAGCATACACACTTTTTATAGACCAGCTTAATACAACAGGAGCCGTCTCCGCACTTGACATAACCACGGCCTCAAACAATTCCGACGCCGTAAACTTAACAGCAAACTCAATTGATGGCGAAACTGTTCTTGATATAAACGCCAACGGCATAACGAGCGGAAAAGGAATAAACCTCGCTTCAACATCAAACGGCTACACTTCCGGAAACCTTCTTAACCTTGCTTTAACCCAATCGGCTGCAACAGGAACAACTGTAGCGGGAGATATTTTAATAGCCTCCTTCTCCCCAACCTACTCAACCGCTGTAACATCCCCAACTATTTCGGGTAGTGTATTTGATATTTCAAGGAGTGCCATTACAAACACGGATTTTGCCTCAACTTTAACAGTCTCCGGAGCCCTGGCACTTTTTTCAGACTCTGCAACACAAACAACAGGCACCCTTACACACACAGCAAACGTTGTGGATGTAACACAAAACTACACGTCCTCTTCCGGAACAGCCCTCTATGTTAAAAACTACGGGGGCTCCTCATCCGCCTCATTTAGGGTGGACGATTCATCAGGAGATACCACCCCATTTTACATAGACGCTTCAGGAAACGTTGCCATAGGAAACGCGACTCCTACCGCCGCGTTCCATATCTCAACAGCCGGAGCCGCTTCAACCCCCGCCCAAAGAATTGACGGTACATGGTTTACGGGAGGTTCAACAACCACCACCAAGCCCCAGCTATTAATTGAACCCTCCGGTACAACCTCAACCAGCTGGTCAACTTCAGGCACGGGGCTTGGAATTAATGCCGCTACGGCCTTCGCAGGAAACCTTATTGACTTTCAGCAAAACGCCGTTTCAACATTCAAAGTCGCCGGCGTAGCCTCCGCCGTAAACGGGTTCACCTTCACAACAAGAGCAACCGGGACAGCCCCCCAGTTAGCATCCTCCGGATCGGACACAAACATTGGCCTTGCGATAAATTCAAAAGGCACCGGATCAATCACTTTTACATCAGCCGCCACTACAGGTACAACCACCTCTTCGGCTTTCGTGCACACCAGTAATAGCATTACATCAGGAACTGGAAATTACTTCAGCTCTTCCACAATCAACACAGGAAAGCTGGTTGACATTAACACAGGTGCAGCCAACACTTTAACTTCAGGAACTTTGTTAAACGTTGAAAGTACAGCCACCTCCCTCACAGCGCCAGGCGCCGGCTCCGACGGCTCATTAGCTACATTTGACTGGACACCTGGATCATCCGCAACTGCAAGCGGAGATCTTTTCTCAATAAACATAGGCTCACTTGGAACAACAACGGGCAATTTATTTAGCATTAAAGACGCTTCCTCATCCATATTTTCCGTTTCCGAAAACACCGTTACCTCAAACCTTCCTGCAACCTTCAACGCAGCGGGAGACGTGGCAGTGGCCTACGACCTAAACTTCACCAACCAGACTTCAAGCAACATACTCTCAAGCGGCCCCCTCTACATAACCGTCGGCGAAATATTTGAAAACAACGACCTGACATTAAAAACTTACGGAACGGGAGATTTAATACTTGACACACCCGGCGGAGTGACGCTAATACAAGCACAAAACTGGAACATAGCAAACAGTTCGCCTACTTCGCTAAACATAGAATCCGGTCTTTTGAATATAGACACTTCAAACACAAGGGTCGGTATTGGCACCACAGCCCCCTCTACTCTCCTTGATGTTCAAGGAGTAATTCAGGGTAACTTTGCCGACTCCTCGGCTACAACATCGCTATGCGCCTCCGCAAATGCAACAAGCGATACTGACATAGTTCAGTGCACAGGTGTTGACTACGGCGAGTACACTCCTTCCTCAGGAACAGTAGAACAAGGCGACCTTCTTTCTCTTTCTTCAGGTGACCCAACAGAAGAAAAAGCATTCGCAGTAAAGAGGGCATCTTCTGAAAACATAAACCTGTATGGCATTTACTCAACCGCAGGCATTTATATTGGAAAGGAAAAAGACGAAACTTATATTCCGGTTGCTCTTTCGGGAAGAGCACCTCTAAAAGTTTCCCGTGAAGGCGGGGAAATTAAAAAAGGAGATCGGCTTACTTTTTCATCAAAAGCGGGAGTAGCCAAAAAAGCGACCGAAAAAGGGTACACAGTAGGTATGGCTTTGGAAGATTACGACGGGAGCTTTAAAATCTCCCAGGGCGTTGCCGAGCAGGAGAAGGCTTTATATGACTTTAAAGGCGTGGTAATTCCACCACCTCCTTCAGGCGTAGGAAAGATTCTGGTTTTTGTAAACGTCGGATGGTATGACCCATCAGCATTTGCGCTTGAGGTAACAAACTCGGGAAGCTTAGCTGAAAGTCAGCCTGCCACTCCAAACTACACCACAGAACAATTAAACAAAAAATTTGAGGATATTGACAGAACGATAGGTTTAAACACGCAGTTAACTTCAGAGGAAATAATAAAAGGGGCGGAAACTTCACAGGAAAATAAATTACTCGGGCTAAAAAACGAAAACATGTCACAGGATGCGGAAATTGCCGCCATTAAAGACCGTGTTATGCTGCTTGAGGAGAAGCTAAACGTAGAAGAAGCTTCATCTTCCGCCGAGTCTTCTGAATCCGCAAATCCCACCTACTCTACCGAAACTTATGATCTTCAATCACAAATAGATTCTCTTAAACAAACGATTGATATTCTGGTTTATGAATCAACCGCGGGTGCAAGGGAGTCAAGCCCATCAGCTATCTTAAGCCCCGATTCAGTAGTTAACAATCTTACTGTTGAAAATCTTCTTAAAATTCCCGGAGACCTGCAAGTAAGCGGGAAAACATATCTTGCCCAAACCAATATCGCTGGTGTATTCACAGTCGGGTTTATAACAATTAACGATTCGGAGGCTTCCATAAACTCAATATCGGAGCCTCTTAAAATCCAGAACAATTCCCTTGCGGATATTGATATCTTTAACGGAAAAGTAAGATTTACTGCAGACGGAAGTCTAACATTATCTGAAACTATAAAGGCCAAAAAGGTAGAAGCAAAGAAAGTAACCGCCGAGGAGTACAGTGTTAAAAGCTCATCAGCAAATGTAGGCAGTGGGGTGCTTAAGGCTGGAGATTTGGTTGTCTCAATAGGATCAAGTGCTATTAAGGAAAGGTCAATTGTGTTTACGGCACCCACAAGCCCAACGGGGGGTCAAAGCCTGATAGTAAGCGCCAAGAAAGAGAATGGGTATTTTGAGGTTTCAATAGAGAGAGCGTTTGACAAAGACATTAGCTTTGACTGGCTGATAGTAAATAAGGAGTGAGGGATTTATTTGCCATCCCTTCAGTCAGCTGACGGACTGATCCTGAATTAAATTCAGGATGACAAGGATCGAACCGAACATGACAACCAACCTGTCATTCTGGCGAAAGCCAGAATCTAAAAACAATGACCGAACTAACAAGATTTGAAAAAATAAGAAAAATAAACAGAGCCTACAGAAAGGCGGCTTCTTTTATTCTTGGCGTTTTTGCCATAGTCATTCCCATTCTTTTCCTTTTAAGGCTTGGGAATAAGGCGGAGGCCGTCTGGTATGACGAGTCATTTTCATATAGAACAAGCTTAACAATAGGAAACAGTGGAGCTGCGGACGCAAACAAAAAAGTAAAGTTTGATATTGACACGGCACCACTTATCGCGGCGGGAAAGATGCAGGGAGACTGTGGGGATTCAAGATTTACTGATATAAACGGCAGGGTGTTGAGATATTTTATAGATGTAAACGGTGGAGCCTGTGACGGCGCCTCAACGGATTACTATGTTTTAGTACCAATTATCAATTCTGGCAACACCGTCATTTACCATTATTACGGAAATCCGCAGGCCGTAGACGGGACCGAAAACTCCCAGTTTTCTGAAGCCACCTTCTCCCCTACTTCAGGCCCAACTGCAGGCAGTGAAGAAAAATCACAAGGCCCAATTTCCTATTGGAAATTTGATGAAGGCTATGGAACAACAGTGCAGGACTCAATGCCTGCAAGAAATGATTTTTCCGTCCCCACGCCTACAGGAAGTGTTGTCGGTTTTGAACAGCAGATTAATATCGTGGATCAAAACTACTTCACAAGGGAAACAACCGACTTTCCAACCGATAATTCGCTGGGTCTTATACACTGGACTTCCTCCTCCTACCCCGGGGCAACCGTGTATTTTGAAGGCGTAGCTAGAAGCGGTACCAATGGTGGTCCTGGGCATGTAACACTTTACGACTCAAGCGGTAATGTCGTTACCGGCACTCACCTATTATTTAATGGCACATCAATAACAAGGGTAAGAAGCGGGGCAATAACCTTAACTGACAATACGGATTACACTGTAAGAGTGCGCTCAGTCGGATCAACAGAGTTTGTTGAGATTAATGCCGCGAGGTTAATTCTAGTTCAATCTGACCCAACCAAAATAACAGACACCGAAACACAAATAGAGCTTGGAAACTCCGAAGGAACATCAGCAGGAAGTTATTCAACAATAGACCGAAAGAAGATATATAACTATGACTCAACCAAGTTTACCCCCGCTCCTACCGCTTACATAGACGCAACCGTAAGAGCTTCAAAACCAAAACTTGAACAGCAGATTAATATCACAACACAAACCTTTTACACACTAAGCACAAGTGAAGTTCCTACAGACAATTCACTTGGCTTGGTTCATTGGACAGCTTCCTCTTATCCTGGTGCAACCGTGTATTTTGAGGCCGTTATAAAAAATAACCAAGCCTCCAATATAACAACCGCAAGGTTATATGACTCCGCAGGAAACGCAGTTTCAGATGGCGTGGTAACTACACCCAACGCAAGCTATACAAGGGTCAGAAGCAGTCCAATAACCCTTACCGACAATACTGACTATACCCTTAGAATAAGCACAAACGGCTCCAGCGCCTCTATCAAAGCCGGGCGTCTAATAATAATCCAATCAGACACAACCAAAATTACAGACACCGAAACCCAGATAGAACTTGGAAGTCCTGAAGGAACATCGGGGACAAGCTATTCATCACTTGACAGAAAGAAGATATATAACTATGACTCAACCAAGTTTACCCCCGCTCCTACCGCTTACATAGACGCAACCGTAAGAGCTTCAAAACCAAAACTTGAACAGCAGATTAATATTATTGATCAGATCTTTTCAACAACTTCAGCATCGGATACGCCTACCGATAACTCCCTTGGTTTAGTTCATTGGACATCCGCTTCCTACACGGACGCTACGGTGTATTTTGAGGCCGTGATCTTAAACACACAAACGGGAGCCCTAACAACCGCTACCCTTTACGACAATGTCGGGGCCGGTAGCGCGGTTGCAGGGGCGGTTGTAAACACAACCTCCGCTGGCTACACACGAGTAAGAAGCGGGGCAATTTCACTAACTAATAACACAAGCTACACTGTAAGGATAAAAGCATCAGGGTTTACGGCAAGAATCAAAGCAGCAAGGCTTATAGTTATTCAAAGTGGTGCCACTAAGCTTACCGATACCGAAACACAAATTGAGATAGGAAATAATGAAACATCAACAGCCACATCAGACACACAGTTAACTGATAAAAAAATTTACCGCTACGATTCCTCAAAATTCACCCCCACGCCAACAGCATATTTTGAAGCTACTCTTTCAAATGACACAGCTGATCAAACAACCTATGCTTCCCTTTATACCGACGGTTCGTCGTGTACCACTCAAGTCTCCGGAAGCGAAGTAACCGTAGTTGGAACAACATGGACAAGGATAAGAAGCGGGTCTATCACACTTTCAAGTGGAACTGATTACATGGTGTGTGTCAGGGTGTCTGCGAACACGGCCAAAATTGCTAATGCCAAAATCATTTTGGTTCAGTCGGACTCAAACGGAATAACAGCCGTTGAGATTGTGCATCAGTATTTAAACACACTAAACACAACTACAGACGGCTTCTTCACAGTCAGAACATACTTTAACAGATTGGAGCTTGTCAACTTTGGTGTTTACCCCTCAATATTTTTCGAGGCAACAATGAAGATAACATCAGGCACCGTTCAGGCAAGACTTGGCCAATTGGAAGGGGGAAATATTGCACTCACAAATACTACAATCACAACAACCGCAACATCATACACCAGAATAAGGCATCCAACAGACTCAGTTAAAGATCTCCCACAAACAGGAACCAACATTGATCTTCACACGTTCAGAACGGGAAGCGGAACCGGCTCCCTATCTACGGCATGGCTTATCATCCAGCTCTCAAACATACCAACTTCAGGTGGTACAGGATATGTGCAGTTGTATGATGATACCACACCAGGAGCAGTGTCGGGATCAGAAGTAACTACAAACAGCGTGGATTTTGTTAGGGTAAGAAGTACAAGCTTTTCTTTAACTACAGCCAAAAACTATGTAATACAGATAAAATCGGCAACTATCGCAAACGCTAAACTTGTTCTAGTTCAATCAGCAGCGGGGGGTATTACTGCGGTTGAGCTCATCCATGACCAGATTAACACCATGGAAATAGAGCAATCACAATTAGGGATTAACCACGATTTTCTCAACGAATTCAACTTATCAAACTTTGGTGTTTATCCTTCCATCTATTTTGAAGCTACCTTTAAAACTACTTCAGGCACGGCCACATCTCGCATAATGAACAGATCTTCAAGTAATCTAATAACTGGAGCTTCAGTAACAACCACAAGCACTTCTTATGAAAGGGTGAGAACATCATCGGAACTCGCAATAGACTTTCCTCAATCGTCTAATGAGATAGATACTAACATGATTGTATCTGGAGGAAACATTACAAACACTACCACCATCTCGCGCCTTGTAATCCAACTCTCAAACATACCAACTTCGGGAGGGACAGGATATGTACAGCTTTATGACGAGTCAGCAGTAGGAGCGGTAGCTGGTTCCGAAGTAACTACAAACAGCGCGGATTTTGTCAGGGTAAGGAGCGGAAGTTTTACGTTAACCAGCGGAAATAATGTAGTAATACAAATAAAATCAGGAATAATTGCAAATGCCAAGCTTGTTCTTGTCCAATCTGCCGCAGGGGGTATTACCGCGGTTGAAATGGTGCAACAATACATAAATACGCTCAACACTACTACAAGCACAAGCTATGTTGACCAGGATTACTTGAATCAGTTTGATCCAGGCAATTTCAAAGGCGGAGGGACCTTTACCTATTTTTATGAAGGGACTATTAAAACAACTGCCGGAACCGCTTACTCGCAGTTAAGAAATGACACGGATGCGGCCGCCATAACGGGGTCGGAAATAACAACAACGAGCGTTTCCTACGTTAGAGTTAGAAGCGGGAACATCACAGCAAATATGCCGGCCTCGGCCAAAAATATGGACGCGCAACTTCATAATTCAGCTTCCACCAACACAACCTCATCTACTTCAACCTGGCTTATCATTCAGGCGGCAAGTCTGTCAACAACCTCCGCGACGGCTGTAGCAGCGGCCTGGAAGCCAGAAGACTTATGCTTATCGGGAAAATGCCTTCAGTTTGACGGGGTCGGAAGCTCCCTCTCAAAAACCTATTCATCTGACAAAGAGCTTGATCCGGCAACGGGGAGCTTTTCGGTATCAGCGTGGTTTAGACACTCATCAATCTTGTCAGGTCCGGATATGATTGTAGCAAGGTACTCAAGCGCCGGCTTTAAGGTTTACGCTTCAGGATCGGGCGTGTGTTTTGGGATAGATGATGATTCCTCATTTGGACCTGATGATGATGCCTGTTCATCAAACTATTATAATGACTCAAACTGGCACTTTCTAACCGCGGTAAAAAATGGGACTACAAGCATAACTTTGTACATTGACGGCGCCCAGGTTGACACTCAAGGCTCGCTTAACGCAACCGGATCGTTATCGGGCTCTTCTCCTACCTTTTACATAGGGGTTGATTCCAATGGCACCTCCTATCCCTGGGACGGTTTTCTGGACGAAATAAAATACTACAGCTACGCAAGATCTATAGCGCAGGTAAAATCCGATTACGCGGCGGGTCTTGCCAAAGCCAGTGTACCCGAAGGGACATCTGTTACACTGGGTTCACCTTCGGGAAGCACCAACACTCTTTCAAACGGCCTTGTAGGGTATTGGAAAATGGATGAGTCAAGCTGGAACAATGACTGCTCCACATCAACCGTAACCGATTCTTCAGGTAACGGGGCGCATGCAATGGCTTGCCCTGCCTCAACTGGCCCCACAGGCAACGCAGCGGGAAGATTTTTCAGAGCAGGGAATCTTGACGGAAGTAACGATTATCTTGAAACAGACAACATGCAACTTCCAACAAGCGATTTTACATACGCTGCATGGGTCAATCTTGATGACAATACCGATGAGGCTATACTTATGGTCTCAAACAATGAGGGGAACGAGAACGAACTTGTTGTGGAAGTGGGTATTGCCACCAACGCAAAGGTAGGAGTTTGGGTTGATGGGGCCACAGGCGCTAATCTTATCTCTACAGGAAGCGTGTCAACAGGAGCCTGGAATCATATAGTTGTTACCAGAGCCAAAGACAGGATACTCGTATACATTAACGGCATACAGGATTTGACAACTGCCAGCGTCTCCGGAACTTTAAGTTTCAGCGGCTGCCAGCTTCTTATCGGGACGGAAGCGGACAGTGCCTGCGCTGGATCGCTTGGAAACTATATGGACGGAAAGATAGATGAAGTTAGAGCATATAACAGAGCGCTTTCATCAAAAGAAGCAAGAGAGCTATATGATTTCGGAACGGGGGCAGTAGCCTATTACAAATTGGATGAAAAAACCAGCTCACTAGCCTACGATACAAGCACTAACGGAAATACAACTTCAACTTTTACCGGAAACACAGCCTGGGACGTGGGAAAATTCGGATCAGGGCTTAGTTTTGACGGGAATGACGACGTGGTAAGAGTTGTAGAATCGTCAACAACCGATCTTGGAGCAACAACAGAGTCATATTCGGTTTCAGCCTGGATTAAAACTACCATGGATTACTCATCAAATGGTTCGGTGTTTTCTAAAAATGACGGCACAGGAGCCTACCCGTTTGATTTGTATTTGAACAGCTCCGAGTTTGCCTGCTTCCAGATAAGCGACGGAACTAACACACCTTCCGCTTGCGGTTCAACCGCCTTAAACGACGGAAACTGGCATTACCTGACTGGTATAAGAGACACCGTAACGGATAAAGTTTACATTTACGTTGATGGCACCCTTATCAACTCCGCCACAGATACAACAACCGCAACCGCCGCCAACGACGATGACCTCTCAATAGGAAATGCGGGAGCCTCTTACACCGGGGCCGATTTTAACGGAACTATAGACGAGGTCAAGTTTCATGATCATGCAAGGAGCGCAAAACAGATAGTTTCCGACATGAACGCCACGCGTTCTTCCGTGGGCTCTCCGGTGGGTTCTGCCGTAGGGTACTGGAAAATGGATGAAGGGTATGAAACTACAGCTCATGACTCCTATTCAACTGAAAACGATTTGACGCTATCAACAGCATCATGGACTCAAAGCGGAAAGTTTGGTAATGCCTGGAACGGGGATGGGGCAAAATGGCTCTCACGTACTAATGAGGCTGACTTTAACTTTACCGCCACGGAGGATTTTTCCATTTCTTTGTGGTTTAAATCCGACGCGGCGGGGAATCCGGGCGCGAATCAGTATCTGGTTGATAAAGAAGTCGGGACAGGCTATGGGATATATTTCAACACCTCGGGACAGCCTGTTCTCGGTATTGATTCCGACGGAACGTGGACACCTGCCGATACCGCTACAGCAGCCGTGGACGTTTATGATGGTACCAACTGGCATCACATTGTGGCAGTTAAAAGAGGAACATCCAGAATTGATATTTACTTAAACGGGTACTTGAGAGGTTCCGATACTTCACTTTCCGCATCAGGCGATCTTACAAACACCGATACCCTTACGATAGGGGATCAGGACGGAACCGACGACGGGGATGAGTTCGCGGGAGATATAGACGAGGTTAAATTTTACAGATACGCTCTTTCGTCAACAGAAGTCAAAACCGAATTCAACCACGGGCAGGCCGTAGTTCTTGGAGCAAGCGGAACCACATCTACAGGAGCTGTTGACAACTCCCAAGCTAGGGAACATTGCATTCCGGGAGATTCTTCTACCTGCAACGCCGCTGTCGGTTGGTGGAAGCTTGATGAAGGAAGCGATGTTAACGCTTATGATGTCTCCGGAAATGGAAATAAAGGGACCCTGACCGGCTCCCCGGAATGGTCCACCGGGCAATTAGGCAAAGCTGTAACTTTCAACGATACAACACAGTCAGTTGATATGAATAATGCTTCGGCGGTTGACTTTGCAGACGCGCAGGATTTCACAATTGAAGCCTGGGTGAACAGATCTTCAGCGGGAACAAACGACGTAATCATAGCTAAAAAGAATGATCAAACCACGGCCGCGGGCTACATCCTATATCTTGAACAGTCAACTCCTGACATAAACTTTGTTGCGGCGGATGGCACTGACCAGTTTAGTGTAAACGGAACCACAACTATTCCGGGTACGGGATGGCATCACATTGTAGCCGTGTATGACGACGACAGTGCAAGTAACACAACAATTTATCTTGACGGCAGAAACGATAAAGAGAGCACTTCGGGGACGATAGGCAATGTGAACAGCCTTTCAAACGCGGTTGACTTCAGGGTCGGCTCGGAATCGGATGACGGCAACCCCTTTAACGGAAGTATAGACAACGTCAAGGTTTACAACTTCGCCATGTCAGCCGCGCAGGCGGCTTACGCGTATAACCGCGGCGGGCCGATTGCCTGGTACAAGTTTGACGAATGCTCGGGAACAACCGCGTATAACGCCGCGCCAAACGCTGCTGGGCAGGCGGCGGGCGCTAACGGAACAATTACAATAGGCGCTGGCCTTGATAACACATCGGCAGGAACCTGTATCGGAGAAAGCTCGGAAGCTTGGAAGAACGGCGCGACGGGAAAATTTAACTCTTCCATTGATCTTGACGGCAATGATGATTTTGTGGATATGGACAACCAGACTTCTTTGGACATTGCCGATACGCAGGATTTTACTCTTGAAGCGTGGATTTACAGGGATTCTTTCACAACGGATGACACAGTGATTGCTAAAAAGAATGATCAAACTACGGCCGCGGGCTATATTCTTTACATAGATGATTCCACTGATGATGTTAATGTTGTCGTTTCCGACGGGACTGACACCTTCTCCATGAACGGAACACTCGCCATAACCGCAATCGGGTGGAATCACGTTGTTGTCGTGTTTGACGAGGATTCGGCAACAAACTCAACTATCTATGTGAATTCACTACCTGATAAAGAGAGCACCTCCGGGACGATAGGAAACGTCAACAGTCTCACAAACGCCGTTGATTTTAGAGTAGGCTCGGAATCAGACAGCGGGGAGCCGTTCATAGGCCAGATAGATAACGTAAAGCTTTATAACTACGCCGCTAACGCCACTCAAGTCAAAATGTTTTACAACGAAGGGTCATCCACAAGGTTTGGCCCCTCCTCCGGCCAACCCTAGTGAAGAGACCCAACCCTTGTTGTCATGCCGTCCGCCAATCGACGGATGATCCAGACTTGCTTGGTTTATGTCATTCTGGACCTGATCCAGAACCTATGATCTTAGATCCCGCATCAAGTGCGGGATGACAGGCGCTGGAATGACACAGTTGCCTCAAACACAGTAGTCGTTGCTTCCCACCCACAATCTCACATTCGCAACTATCGCACTCTTGTTATAAAATACCTACATCCAAATCAAAAGGAGAAGACAAAATGGGAAAACACCACGCAAAGGGGCAGAACGAACTTCCGGAAGCGGCCGGGGTTCTTTACATGTTCCTTTTTCTGATCGCTTTACCATTTACTGCATACTGCGCATACAAGATTTGGCAGCTTGGGCTGGTTCATCCAATCACAATCAGCCTCATTCTTGTTGATGCCCTAGTCATTAGAGCCTTAGTGTTACCTCTAATAAGTCTAGGGAAACTAAAGCAGAAATTACAGGATAACAAAGGAGAAAGAGATGAAAACTAGAGATAATTCAGGAGGAAGCGTTCAGGATCCGGAGGAGCACGCCCTTACCGGAACCATTTATGGCCTGCTTTTCCTGGCGCTCATTCCATTGGCCGTAGGCCTCTTGATCTCAATCTTCAGGCTAGGGCTGATACACCCCGTAACCATCGGGATTGCTCTTGCAGGCCTCGTTGACGTCAGAATCCTCACGCTACCGCCAAGAAGGTAAGAGGTGGGGGAATGCTAAAGAGAATTGCTTTGGCAGCACTTCTTGTCGCCGTAATTCTAATCCTTGAGAAGATTGCGGCACCTACATGGGTAAAAACCCTTCTCACCGTTGCTCTGGTAGTCCTTTTTCTTGCCACAAACTCCCGATTCTGGGAACCGTCTGCTGGAAGAACTTTGTACCAGGAGACACACGTGGTTTCAACCTTATTCTACTGCCCTCAATGCCACAGGCTTGTAAGGAATGAGGTTAGAATCACTATTGAGGCGAGGGACCCAATGGAGCTTAAGTTCAAAAGTCTAACCTTCCTACCCTCCGCTAAGATAACAGGAAGAAGGCTGCACGATGAAGTTCACCGCGGGCCTCTTTTGAACTAAAAACTGGGGGGCTTTACCGGAGACTCATTCTCCAAAGCCCCTCTTTAGTTAGGATCAGGTCGCAATTTGATCCACCCGGCCCAAAATTCCCGCACTATCTTAAAATAAATAATTTCAAAAATAAATAATACATTTTTTGCTTTTTTATTTTCTTAGAAAAAATTTATTTATTTTCATTAAAAAAGCCAAAATCCCCAAAACCCTAAAATTTATGTGAAACGTCGTTAATGTAAAAATGCCTGGATCCTATAGGATGTGTGGTTTTTCCTGTGGTCTAAAGTTACCTAACCAGGGTTGTAACAACACTTATTCAAATATGTTAAGTACATAGTGTTCCCCAGAAGAAAAATATCGATCACCTACATTCTTCCCACTGCTCTCTTGCGAAAGAGGCCTAAAAGTCAGAGGTAATCATCCTTAAAGAAGGATTCTCGCAGCCATTGCTTTGTATTTATGAATTAATACTTTATAGCAATGGCGAGAGGAAGGGGCCGCGTGAGTAATGAATATACAGTTCTGTAACGTACCGCGAGATCCCGTGCCTTCGAGAGGATGATTACCCCTGATTTCTATACCGATTATTTCCCGCACATTTTCTGCAACACACACTAACAAAATTCACTCCAAAACTATATTAACAATCTTTCCCTCTACATAAATAAAATCTTTAACATTTCTTGCAGATATTATTTCCCGCATTTTTTCCGAAGATAATACTCTACTCTTGACCAGCTCCTTATCTTTTATTTCACCCAGAGTGAACTTAACTCTATCCCTAACCTTGCCATTCACGGAAACTACAACTGTAACTTCATCCTCTGCAATAAGCCCATCATCATACTCCGGCCATGAAGCCGTTGTGACACTATACTTTTCACCCGCCATTTCCCAAATCTCCTCGGCTATATGGGGTGCAAATGGCGCCATCACCTCAACAAAAAGTTTTAGAGAATCAAGGCCGACCAAGTCCTTATTTTCCTTCCAGAAGTTAGAAAATTCCATCATTGCTGAAACGGCCGTATTAAACTTTAACTCCTCTATATCGCTCCCAACCTTTTTTATAAGTTTATGGACCATCTTTAGGACATTTTTTTCAGATACTTTTAACCCTCTTTCGATTGCATCAAGCGAAAGAGACCAAACTCTGTTATAAAAGCGCCTGACGCCCTCAACACCCTGTGTACTCCAGGCTTTGGTTGCTTCAATAGGGCCGATAAACATCTCATAAGTCCTCATGGTATCGGCTCCGAAGGCCGAAATTACATCATCGGGGTTAATGATGTTTCCCCACCTTTTACTCATTTTCTGGCTGTCACCCGCAAGCACCAACCCCTGATGCCTTAATTTCATAAAAGGTTCATCAAAGTGAGTAAAGCCAAGATCAAACAAAACCTTAGTTAAAAACCTGGAATAAAGTAAATGCAAAACCGTGTGCTCTGCTCCGCCCATGTACATATCAACAGGCAAAAACTTCTGCATTTTCTCCTTTGAGGCAAACTCCTTATCGTTATGCGGATCACAAAATCTGAAAAAATACCAGGAAGAATCAACAAAGGTGTCCATGGTATCAACCTCTCTTTTCACACCTTTTATTGCTCCACACTTTGGGCACTTAACATTCGCTTGAAAGTCCTTTGATCTCATCAAAGGAGATTCGCCCGTCGGTTTAAAATCAACATCAACTGGAAGTTTAACCGGAAGATCCTCCACTGGCACTGGAACAATTGCATACCTAACCCCGTCAATTTCAGTCGTGTCATAGCAACCCTCACAACTCCCACCGTGATCGCAGCCACACTCTCCCCCGCAACAACCTCCTTCATCCTCAAAATGAGCGCAGTGCGGACAGTAGATAATGGGAATCGGTGCGCCCCAATATCTTTGTCTTGAGATTAACCAATCCCTTAGCTTATATGTAACCTCGCTTCTTGCATTTCCCTCTTTTTCCAGATCTCTTACAATCTTTTCCCTGGCCAGCTCTGAATTAAGCCCATTGTACTTTCCCGAGTTCTCAAGGACACCCTCCTCATCACAATAAACTACCTCACTGTCATTGCCTTCCTTCTTAATAACCTTCTTTATCGGAAGCTTGTACTTAACCGCAAACAGATAATCCCGTTCGTCGTGCGCAGGCACTGCCATAATTGCACCCGTGCCGTACCCCATTAACACGTAATCAGCTATCCAAACGGGAATTTTCTCGTCATTAGCAGGATTAATCGCGTAGGACCCGGTGAATACACCGCTTTTTTCTTTCTCAACAGCTGATCTTTGGATCTCCGACTTTTTAGCCGCCCCCTCCTTATATTTTTCAACTTCTTTGGCATACTCTTTTTTAGTAACCTTTAAAACAGCCGGATGTTCGGGAGACAAAACCAGATAAGTAGCTCCAAACAGAGTATCAGCTCTTGTAGTAAAAACTTCCACAAACTCTGAAGAACCATCTATCTTAAAGCTAATAATTGCACCGTCGCTCCTTCCTATCCAGTTTCTTTGCCCCTGCTTCGTTGACTGCGGCCAGTCTATTTTTGAAAGGTCCTGTAAAAGCCTATCAGCGTACTCCGTTATCTTAAAAAACCATTGTTCAAGTTCTTTTTTGACAACCTCGGTCCCACACCTCTCACATACGTTTTTATCTTCACTTTTAATAACCTGCTCGTTAGCCAGAACTGTCCTGCATGAAGGGCACCAGTTAACCGGAGCTTTTTTCCTATACGCTAAACCGTTTTTAAATAAAAGCAGAAATAGCCACTGCGTCCACTTATAATACTCCGGGCTACTTGTGTCTATTTCCCTACTCCAGTCATATGATAAACCCGTTCTTTTAATTTGGGATTTAAACTTTTCAATCGCTTTCTGGGTAGTTTCCTTCGGATGGATTTTTTCTTTTATTGCGTAATTTTCGGCGGGAAGACCAAACGCATCCCATCCCATAGGATGTAAAACGTTGTATCCACTGGCCCTCATATATCTTGAGTACACATCGGTTGCAGTATACCCTTCTACGTGGCCAACATGCAGTCCCGCGCCAGAAGGATATGGAAACATATCAAGACAATAAAACTTTTTTTTATCAGTTGTATCTTTAACTTGATAAATCTTGTCAGTTTCCCATTTTTTCTGCCATTTTGGTTCTATTTCATCCGGTCTATATATTTTTTTCATTTTATTCCTTCTTGTGTGAAGACTAGAAAGTTAAAAACTTTGAAGCTTCACAAAAAAACTCCCTTGCGGGAGCCAACTTGTTACTTAAAGCAATAACCCCCAAACCTTACAAGCTCCAAAGAAGGAGTGTTAAAGGGTTGGTATTTAGGTTTCTTACTGCCGTAAAATTATTCATAGAATACAAATATATATATACAGGATTTACACCAGCAAAGCAACAATGAAATTAAAACAACCGATGCTCCCAAAAGCTGAAATGTTAAGTAATCTTGTAAATTTATCTAACGCTTAAGGTTATAGATCCCGCATCAAGCCTGCCTGATGGCAGGCAGGTGCGGGATGACAACTTGTTCTTTGAATAAATGATCAACTAACAACTCATCATGAACTATTTTGAAACAACCTTTTAATTCGGCATGACGTTGTCACTTTAATATCTCTTTTCTTAAATCCTCTATAACACCGTCAACTTTATCTCTATTTATGCCGTAGTAAACTTCTCTGCCCTTTTTGGAGCTTTTTAGAAATCCAAGGTAAGCTAAAACTCTTAAATGATGGGAAGCAAGATTTTCCTCAACTTTAAGACCGGAAGCTACCTCCCCTACATTTTTTGATCCGTCACTTAACATTGTTAAAATCTTAAGTCTGTTTTTATCAGAGAATGCTTTGGAAACTTTTAAAATATCAAACATTTATGACACCCCCTTTGCTAATAAACATAATTATTATACGTAACTTTATAACGTTTGTTGAATCTTTGCAAGTGCAGGACCAGGCCGCAACCTAGTCCAACCCACTTCTTCCCTCTTGACAAGTCCTATAGGGTAAATATAATCCCTTTAGATGAAGGAAGAAAATCTTATATCAATTGACCAGCTGATTAAATCCGCAAAAAAAGAAGGTGTAGGTTTTGGAAAGTCTGATCCTTATAACAGACTCCGTTACTACACTAAGATATCTCTTCTTCCCCATATGGAAAGGAGACTTGGAAAAGGAGGCAAGCTTGAGGCGTTCTATCCGAAAGATGCCCTTCCAAAACTAATTAAAATTGAAGGTCTGAAAGAAAAAGGGCTATCAAATGAAGACATACTAAAAGAACTTAAAAAAGAAGAAATCTCCTTTAAAAGTTACCTTGCATCAAAAATCAACACTAAAAATTTAGTAATAGCCGCCTCTTCCCTATTCCTTTTGATTATCGTACTTCACCAAAGAGGCGTAATAACTCTGGGTAAAGAAAATGATCAAAAACTCCTTAACCCTGACGACGTAACCAAAGGTCTTAATGTTGTTGATTCGGGTACAAATGTGCTAAAGGGTGGCAAAAATAAAACTTTTGTAAGGTCAACTAAAGTAACGGAATTGTCACAGATAGAAGTTGCCTTCAAAGACTCCTACGAACCCGCTCAAAACTTCTGGATTGAAACAAGAATCCCGCAGGAAGGATTCATACTGTCTCTTGACAACCAGATTAGCCAGGAGGCTTCCTTTTCCTGGTGGGTGTTGGAAAATTAAGCCTATTTCCCTTTAAGGAAATTGCCTATTGACATTTAATAAACCACCCAACTATTATAATCCCATTAAGGTAATTTATATTTATCTGATTTGAAAGGAATTATGAAAGATAAAGTCCTGCCTCTTATTAATAAAACCATTGAGTACTTAGTTTCAGCGTTCGCATTTCTCCTCCCGGTTTTTTTCCTTCCCGTCACAACCGAATTTTTCCAATTTAATAAACTTGCCTTAACAACGGCTGTCACACTCACCCTTATAATCCTGTGGGCCGTAAAAATGCTTATAGAAGGAAAAGTTGAGTTTACAAAATCGCCCTTGAACCTACCGATACTTTTAATAGTAGTTTCCTTTGCAATCTCCTCTTATTTCTCAATAAGCAGGACAAACAGCATTTACGGAACTTACGGAAGATGGGATAACAGCCTTGTTCTTGCAGTCTTATCAGCTCTCCTCTACTTTGTGATTTCATCTAACATTAAATCAAAAGAGGCCATCAGAAACATCCTAGCCGCACTCATTGTAGGTATTTCACTATCTTCGCTTGTAGCAACCTTAAGCTACTTTGGAGTTAAACTGTCAAAACTCCCCTACGCCCAGATCAGAAACTTCACACTCACGGGATCAACAGCGGCCGCCTCTGCAATCGGCGTTCTCGCCGCCGTTCTCATCCTTGGTCTCCTTATTGAAGATAAAACCAAAAAACAGGCAGTTAAGGCAGTGCTTGCCGCTTTGACCCTTCTTAACTTATTCCCACTTTTAATAATGGGAAACGCTGGAGTGTGGGCTCTATTTATCGTGGGCTTTGTTTCCTTCTTTTTAATGACGCCGCTTGAAAAAATAAAGGCTTCACAAAATGTCTTATATATGTTGGGAGCTGTAGTTTTAGTGTTCGGACTCGTATTTTCAGTACCGTCCTTTCAGAAAGTACTTAAACTTCCTACCGATTTTCCAAAAGAAGTAAGGCTAAGCCTTAGAACATCTTGGGTAATTACAACATCAGCCATAAGAGACTTTCCTCTTCTTGGATCGGGTCCGGCAACATTTTATCTTGATTTTGCTCACTACAGACCTCTTTACTTAAACGCGACCGATCAGTGGAACTTAAGATTTGATAAGCCTTTTAACGAGATCTTAAACATAATTTCAACACTAGGCATCCTAGGCATGATCGTTCATGGTCTTTTCCTCTTCAGAGCCGTAAAACTTGTAAAGCACACCGATCAGACCGGGATAAGCACAGCTATGAGTGCAGGTGTGCTGGGTCTTTTCGCACTATACTTTTTTTCAAGCTCAAATGTCCTCTTAACGGTGGTCACATTTGCGCTTCTTGGCCTTGACATGGCTTACCTGCAAAACAGCAGCCTTGCCGGGAATATGATCCTCGGAACTATCGTTGAGAGTGCTATCGTGAGCTTCACAATCTCCGGAAAATCAACAAATATAACAACAAGGACGGTGGCTCTTCTTTTTGCTGTGCCTATGTTCCTTCTTACTCTTCTAGGTTTGTTCTTCGGCGGACGGGCTTACATGGCTGAAGTCATGATGAGAAGATCTATTCAAGCGGCACAGGAAAATCGAGCTATTGATCTTTACAACGCACAAAGATCGGCGATCAGACTTAATCCTTACGTTGACGTGTATCACAATTCTTTCGCACAAACCAACTTTGTGCTCGCAAACCTTCTTGCAGGAAGCAAAAAGCCTGAAGAACTCACTGACCAGGACAAAACCGATATACAAAATCTGATTGGCGCAGCCCTTCAGGAAACAAGAATTACAACCGAAGTGCTAAACAGAACTAATCCCGCAAACTGGGAGCAAAGAGCACGACTCTACTCTCTTTTAAACGGGGTGGCAAAAGACGCGGACGCATGGTCTGTAGGTGCTTATACAAGAGCCATAGAGCTTGATCCGACCAACCCTTTATTAAGAATCGGTATTGGAGGTATCTTCTACTCTGCCAGAAACTTTGATGTCTCCGAAAGGCATTTCAGGGCGGCTGTTTCGCTTAAACCCGACTTGGCAAATGCTCATTATAACCTTGCTCATACCCTTAACGCAGTAAGAAAATACCAGGAAGCTTTAACCGAAATGCAGGTCGTTATGAGGCTTGTCCCGCAGGATTCGCAGGATTATAAAAAAGCTCAAGCCGATTTTACGGCCATAAAAGAAAATCCTGATGTCGCGGGCGCTCAAACAACAAAGCCTTCAGTAACAGATCTATACGGCACTGATAGAAGGGGTACAACCACACAACAACCCTTAAGAAATCCTGAAGTAAAAGAACAACCGACAATAGAAGAAAGCACGTCATCCCTCAACCCCGAAGAATAAGAAACCCAATATTGAAAAACCAAAAACCCCGGGCTTTTACGCCCGGGGCTTTAGTTTCGTGTTAAATGCGAAATTAGCGGTTTCCCTTCATCTGTCTGAAGCAGTTGTCGCAGAGTACTGGCTTGTCTCCTTTTGGTTCAAAAGGAACCGTAGCCTTGCCCCCGCAGTTTGAACAAACCGTTTCATACATCTGTCTTGGGCCTCTGTTTCTGCCCATTGAGTTTTTCTTTGCCGCTCTGCAATCAGGGCATCTTTTAGGCTCATTGGTAAAACCCTTTTGAGCATAAAAATCCTGCTCCGCCGCGGTAAATACAAACTCTCTGCCGCAATCAACGCATGTTAATGTTTTATCTTGTGACATTTTCTTGGAACTTTCACCTCCTTTGACATTCCCCACTTTTGCTAACTATCCCGGGGATGCCAAAGGGCAAAGCCAAGGAGTCCTGCAACTTCGGGTAAATGATACTAACGGGATATTAACATTATCTAAAAACAAATGCAAAAGAGGTCAAGCCGAGGGTCCAGGTCTGGCCTAAAAAAACCGCAGGGGGTTTGCACCATCTGCGGTTAACTGGCACTCTATCCCCTCTTATTTGCCCGGATCAGCATTTCCCTCTTCCCCTTCAATCTTTTGAATCGGGAGATTGTGCCGGGCAGCAGCTCTTTCCGCTTGCTCCCTTGAAGTAGTGCGGCAAACATCCGCCCCACGATATTTCAGACTTACTTGAATTTCCCAACCGTTAACCTTCAATTCATGGGCTACAGCTTTATCAGTAGTGATGAGGACAAAAGTCTTGCCCTCATCATAAATCACGCCGAGATCGTAAGTGGTGGCCATCTCAAACTCCTCTCTTTTTGATTTGGTTTGTATGTGCAAATTATACATAAAGCAATTCTTAATATCAACACTATAGGTTCAGCATTGTGCGGATCTTCTGATTCTAAACTCTTGTTATAATCACAGAATAAGAAAAACACTTTACTTATGAATACTGATCCTCAAATAAAACCAAAAGATTTTGTAAAAAGGGTGGTAAGGCAATACCGCGAGGGAAAGGGGATCTTTTCAAAAAAAGTAAATGCCGAAGACATGCTTCCTGACAGCTTGGATTCCAAGCACAAAGCCCTTTACATCTTTTATGTACTTCAGCTTGACTATGCAATTAAATCCCAAATTCTCTATAACGGCGGCGCCCGTCTTTACAAAGAAAATAAAGAATTCTTCACACCTGAAAACATCTCTTCCCTACCCCAAGACAAGCTCACTAAATACTTAAAGGATTATCTTCATCCAAGATACGTAAATGAAGCTGTTAAAAGATTTGGTTCAAATACTGGTACTCTGGTAAGTAAGTATAACGGTGACCCGCGAAAGATTTTTGAAAACACTGCTTCCTGCCGCGAGGTTGTTACAAGGCTTAAAGATTTCCGAGGTTTTGGCCCTAAAATTGGCACCTTTTTCATCCGCACAATGATAAATACTTTTAACTATAACTTTTCTGATATTGACTCCATACTGCCGCCGGTTGACATACATGATGTGAGAATTGCTTACCTGATGGCGTTCACAAATTCTAATAAAATGACGAGCAAAAACATTAACTTTGTTAAAAAAATGTGGAGCGGAGCCTGTGTATCGGCGGGTGAAAGCTGGCTGGTATTTGATAAAGCACTATGGCTTTTAGGATCGGAAGGAAAACCAAAAACAAGAGAAGATGTTTTAAAGCTGTTGGGGTAGAGTTGGTGACTTGCCATTTAGTGTGGCATTCGCTATGCGCCTCGGTTCACCCACGCGAAGCTACAAGTAGCGAATGTTGGCCTGTCACGCGTAGCCACGCAGTGGCGAAGTGTGGTGGACCTGGGGGGACTCAGTCACGAATCCTGGAAATTCTACATAGCTTCGCTCTTAGAATTTCCACGGTTCGCGACCCCAGCTCCCATGAAGCGAACTTCGTTCTGCTTCATGGTGCGCTATTTGAGTCCTATCATTACAGATTTAAAAATCAGTCCCTTTTCCAATCGGCTTGGTACCGACTTTGGTGGACCTGGGGGGACTCAAACCCCCTGCCTCCGCAATGCGAATGCGGCGCTCTATCAGGTGAGCTACAGGCCCACGTAACCTTCAACATTATATCAGCAAAAAGAAAAGCCCCGGCAAATATTCACCAGGGCCAAAGCTCTTACCCTTCCTCACCAGCACCGGTGAAACGCCTTGGATATCTGAAAATAAAATCAGGCATCTCACCAGTCGGCAGATTCCACCCCTTGGCCTTAAGGTCTGAAAGGATAGCATCCCTAACAAAGTCCTTTATTCTGCCTTCGGGCGTGCTTCCTTCGGCAATTCCGATCACTAGCGCACTTTGACCAGCAAGGCTAAAGTTTTTGCTGTCCGCGGAGATGGACACATAATAGGCTTGAGGCCATCCAGCCCATTCATTCAGCTTATCAATACTGCACACATAAAACCTAAGCCAGCAGGTCTTTTCCGCCTTTGGATTTGTCGTGGGCGTTGGCACAACCACTACCACTGAAGCCTCACTCCCGGGTTCACGCGCCTTGAGTACCTGACTAAGAGGCAACTGCGCCAAAGCGGCGCATGACAAAGACAGCAAAACAAGCATTGCTACCATTACGTAAACTACGTAAGCCCTTTTCATCTCAATTCTCCATTCTACTTATATGGGTTTGGAAGCGGGGTAATTTTTACTATTAAACCACATTTAAATTGAATTTTCTAAAAGTATAGTCCCACTACGCTCCTCCGGAGCTACGCGGGACACACTTCGCTATGCACCTCGGTTCACCCACGCGAAGCTACAAAACAGCGAATGTTGGCCTGCCACGCGTAGCCACGCAGTGGCGAAGTGTGGTGGACCCGATGGGACTTGAACCCACAACCTTCTCAATGCCATTGAGACGCTCTAGCCAATTAAGCTACGGGCCCGCGAAAGCTTCACAAATTCTACATATCTAACTTCTAAAAGTCCATGCGGTTTGGCTTTCCTTTAAAAACCATCCTTTTATTTGGCAATGTCGCCAAAGTGTAAGTTTTAGACAAAGAAGCCTTGTATTTTTCAGGCTTAGGAATAGTCTGCATAACCTCCGAAATCTTTTTCTTAAGTGCTTCTATTCCCTCCCCCGTTGCCGCGGAGACAAACAAAACATCAACCTTAAACTTCTTAAAATCCTTTTTAATTTCAGGTATCTCATCTTTCACTTCAGAAAGATCAATCTTATTAATTACAACAATTTCCTTCTTCTCCGAGAGCTCTTTGGAATAAGCCTCCAGTTCTTTTCTTATAGCTTTGTATGACTTAACTGCGTCAGCTAAAAACGGATCAATCATATGTACTAAAAGCCTGGTTCGCTCAACATGCCTTAAAAACTCATCCCCAAGGCCTTTGCCTGAAGCCGCCCCTTCTATCAAACCAGGAAGATCGGCAAGGGCATAGGACACCCCTAAAGACGACACATCCATAACACCTAAATTTGGCTCAATTGTAGTAAAAGGGTAATTTCCTACCTTCGCGCTTGCATGAGTCAGAGAGTTTAACAAAGTGGATTTTCCGGCGTTTGGAAGGCCAATTAATCCAACATCAGCTATTAACTTAATTTCAAGAATTAGATCCTTCTCCTCTCCCTTTTCCCCTGGTGTAAATTGAAGTGGAATCTGATTTGTTGAGCTTTTAAATCTGAAATTGCCTTTACCGCCTGCACCACCGGTTGCAATCAGAAGCTTTTCGTCAACATCAGTTAAATCGGCAACAAGATCTTCTCTTTTGTGAACCCTGTCCACAACTTTAACCAGAGTTCCAATGGGCACCTCAAGGTATAAATCGGAAGCACTAGCTCCTGTTCTGTTATTTTTTTCACCCTTTTCCCCATCTTTGGCCTTAAAAACGCTTTTAGCCCTAAAGTCCATTAAGGTTGTTAAGTTCTCATTGGCAACAAGATAAGCACTGCCTCCTCTACCGCCGTCACCACCGTCAGGGCCGCCTTTCGGAACATACTTTTCACGCCTAAAATGCACAACTCCGTCACCACCGTCCCCAGCTTTAATTTTTACTCTAGCGTAATCAATCATGGGTCAAGTCTATCACAGGTCTTACCTGATATAGTTTAAGGGGTTTTGAGGGGTGCCTTTATATTTAATAGTAAAGTGAACATGCGGACCCGTTGACCTACCAGTGTTACCCATAATGCCAACCACATCCCCCTTGTCCACATCCTTTCCCACCGATACATTGAGCCTGCTCAAATGCCCATAAACAGTCTGGTATCCGTTTCCATGATCAATGGCCACATGAAGCCCAAGCCCCCACGGATCCCACCCGGCTCTCGTTACAGTCCCGCCGGCGCAAGCATAAATAGGAGGCCATGAACCCCACGGCGTTGCTATATCAAGCCCATCATGATAATAAGTAAAGTACTGACTGATAATACGCACGGAAGTCGGCCACTGACACCACCCCGACCTAGGGTTAGTGTCAACAAACCTCTGATAAGTAACGCCCCCCGGAACCGTAGGCAAAATAATTACGGGTTCGGGAATCTTGGCGTCAGGCACCACAAGCTCTTTTCCCACCTGCAAATTAGTACAACTATCAAGGTAGTTAAAATCAAGAACAGCCTGGGAAGGGACATCAAACTTCTTCCCTATTGAATCACATGTATCCCCGCTTTTAACTTTATAAATAACACCCTGCACCGGAGGTATCACAAGCTTCTGCCCTACTTTTAAAAAGTCGGAATCGGAAATGTTATTCACATACTCAAGCGCATCGGTTGATACTTTATATAAAGCGCCGATTGAACTTAAGTTTTCTCCTCCGCTCACTTCGTGTATTATCGCCTCGCTTCTTCTTCCTTCGGGAAGTGAAGTCGTCGCAACAGTTGTCTCGGGAATAATATCATCAACATTTACAAGATAATCGGGGCTGATTGTGGCGCTTGTTACAAAACCCGTACTGCTAAAAACTCCGCCTGTTAAAAATAAGATAAAAGCAACAAACAAGATCGCAAGGTTTGCAATAGGCCTTCCAAGCCTGCCCCTTGACCAGATCAATTTTCTGATAATAAAGTTTTTAACACCCTGAAATGAAGTAAGACAAAACTTAAGAAAAATAAAAAAATTAGCTCCTAGAAGCCTGACCTTACCAAAAACATACCTTAGAACGGCAATAAAAAACTTTTTGAGATTCTCTACTCCCCCATCTTTCACTCTTAAACCGCTAAATTTAAGCTGGAAAGCATTCTCTTGTGGCTTGGAGGGAGGGAGAAAGCGCTTAAAGTTGAATTTAAACATAAGCTTAAGTGGGTATAATTATACAGCATGCTGCAGTGTGTATAAAACCGATTTAAAGCCTCTAAATCAAGTGGAAAAGTGCAAGTTAGCAGACAAGAAAGATAAAATATTATTTGCTTTGGGCAAGTGTAGCAAGAAATTCCTCATTGCTTTTTGTTTTTCTCATTCTCTCTATTACAAGCTGTGTAGCTTCCCTCTCATCAAGAAGATCAACCATTCTTCTTAATCTATAAACCGCCTCAATAGTTTTCTTGTCATATAAGAGCTCCTCATGCCTTGTAGATGACTTTTTAATGTCAATGGCAGGGTATATCCTTCTTTCAGCAAGTGATCTGTCTAAATGAAGCTCCATATTTCCCGTGCCTTTAAACTCCTCGTAAATTAAGTCATCCATACGCGAGCCCGTATCAACAAGCGCGGTGGCAATAATAGTTAAACTCCCCGCATTCTCAAAGTTTCTTGCCGCACCGAAAAAGTGCTTAGGTGGGTACAAAGCCACAGGATCAAAACCACCCGACAAAGTACGCCCCGAAGGAGGAACAGTCATGTTATACGCCCTCGCAAGCCTTGTTAAAGAATCCATCAGTATAACAACATCTTTCCCCGCTTCCGAGAGCCTTTTAGCACGTTCAAGTACAATTTCGGCAGCTCTTGTTTGGGCATCGGCCGCTTCATCAAAATTACTGGCAACAACCTCACCCTTAACGCTTCTTTGCATATCCGTAACCTCCTCGGGTCGCTCCCCTATTAAGGCGACCATCAAAACAACATTAGGATGGTTCGCAGTAATTCCATTTGCAATATCTTTTAAAAGCCACGTTTTCCCTGCTTTCGGAGGGGCAACAATCATAGCCCTCTGGCCTTTTCCGATAGGCGCTATGGCGTCAATAAGACGGGTTGAATTGATGTCTTTATCGGTTTCAAGTTTTAACCACTGGTTTGGGAAAACGGGCGTAAGTTTTTCAAATAAAGGTCTTTTCTTTGCGGTGTCGGGGTCCATGCCCTCAACCTTGTCCACTCTTAATAGGGATAGGTATCTTTCATTTTCTTTCGGGGGTCTTGCCATACCTTCAATAATATCCCCCATCCTTAAGGAAAATCTTCTGATTTGGGACTGGCTGATATAAACATCTCTTGGAAGGTTTTCCTTCACGTTTGAATCCTCCTGCCTTAAAACGCCGTAATCGGGAAGAATTTCAAGGACACCTTTTACCATGATAGTTTCACCGGTAAAGCCCTCAGCGGCAAAATCCGAGCCGTTCGCATTGGCTCCATTCTGGTAAGGCTGACTGTTTTGAGTCTGATACATAAAAATTTAAGGGGATAAATCCAATTAGCCCAAATCAAATAATTTGATACGAAATTAAACTTTGCATGATGTCTTTGGGAAGATTCTGGGTGAAGACTAAACTAATCTTCGCTTTAACTTTACCCTAATCAAAAATTGTTGTCAATTGAGAAATTGTTGAGCCTAGCAACAGCGTCACCGTCATTGCGAGGAGGCCGCCGCAGGCGAGCCACGAAGCAATCTCCTTAAAAACAGTTAGGGCAGTGAATCTTCATTTGTAATCTATCCGATTCACTGCCCTTGGGGTGGAGGTGGGATTTGCGGTGCCTGGGATGTCCTCGCTGGGCGAAGTATACCAGGTATCAAACACACAAACCCCACCTCGTCGTGTGAGAGCTGACCCTAAGAAAAAAAGGATCAACTCCCACAGGTGCGGTGCGATTAAAACTGGCCTCGAAGGTAGGTCAAATCGCACCCGCTCTGGACTCGCTCTGGCGGTTCTTTTTACACAGGTTGGGGGTTTACGCCCTTTTTCCCTGCGCAAGCTGGAAAAGGAATCCTACTTTCCTGCTTGAATGAAGAACACTCCGCCAAAGATCAACCCGGGCCTTCGCGTGTATCACCGGGTTGGTAACATCCCTGAATCCAAACTTCCTCGCGCATAGGAGGCTATTTTTAGCCCGCGATGAAGTTTCGCTGATTCCCGTGTCTGAAACCAGCAGGATTCAGGGTCCCTCCAGGATCAAGTCTGCATCCCACGTTGCAGATACTCTGGAAGGTCGTTAGTTTGGGCCAGTGCGGTCGGCGAGGGCAGAGAGCGCTAGGGAGCACTCGCACCTAGATTGCAGCCGCCAGTTGTTTAGCAAGGTCATTAGCCCAAAGACTAATAACGCCTTCGGGGGGCAAGGTGTGCCCGCTTGCGTCGGTTGCGGCGGCTGAAAGCACCGAAGCCGCGCCCGGCCCAGTTACATTCCAGCAGGCGGGGAAACGCATAGTTCCCATGTCGGGTGTGACGGCATCTCACAAGGAGAGCCCACACCGCACAGCCTGCTGAGCTGCTGCTGCCCTATCCTATCTGAGGGCACAGAAAGCCAAAAAAGCATTTATCTTGTCATTGCGAGCGTTCGAACCAAGTTCGAATAGCAATCCCGACGGGATCGCTTCGTCATTCGCCTAAGGCGAATTCTTCGCGATGACACAAAGGTAAATACCTCACTTGCCTTCCTGCTAAATAGGCAGTAAAAAATCTGTTTCTAAGGGTAATTTGTAGCATATCGCATCCATTTACCCTTGTCAAGTTGCTATAGGTTAATACCAGCCAAAACCTTTTACTTTCTTTACGTGTCATTGCGAACGAAGTGAAGCAATATAAGGGGATTGCTTCGGGCTTGAGCCCTCGCAATGACGTTGTAAGTCGTCATTCTGGCGAAAGCCAGAATCTACAATTCTAGATTCCTGCTTTCGCAGGAATGACATAGTGAAGACCGGAATGAATAAAAAGCTTTGGTTGGCGGCGAATGTTTGGCTCTCAATGAGATTCCAAAATTCGCCGTCCGATCCTGTGATTACGTAAACTTGTACCACAGGATGAGGATACCAGCTAAGGGGGTCAGAACGAGTACCCAAAGCTGGAGGGTGGTGCTGTAATCGCTACCAGGGGCTTGCCGGCATACAACTCCGGATGACGAGTTTGAAACTTTCCCGCTCATCCAGATTGTCCCTCCGACAATGATCGCCCCAAAGAGAACCGCTGCTAACACCCCATTAGCAGCAATTGACAAAAATTCAGCAATCATTTTATCCTCCATCATTCTTTTATGTACCGATTAATTTCCTTCCCTACCCGATCCCAAAGCGGCACGTCTTTCGAATCGGAAAGTAAATTAGACTTTCAGGAAGGCAGGTTAAAAGAAAACTTCTTCCAACCTGTCTTTCTAAAAGCATCATGTTTTCCCGTCATTGCGACCATGAAGTAGAGCGCAAGCTCTCACTTCACGGGAAGCAATCCCCTTAACAGATCGCTTCGTCACTACGTTCCTCGCGATGACGCGTCAATGTCATTGTGATCGCGAGGCAAAACCGAAGCGGGAAGCAATCTCGTCATTCCGGGCTTGACCCGGAATCTACAGATGCCGGATCGGGTCCGGCATGACACATACCTTGAAATCCGTCTGTTTAAAATTTCTACTCCCTTAGAGTAAAACCCTTAAACAAACGGCTGATGAATGCAAACTTTCGTTCACTCTCATCAGCCGGACAAAGCAGGTAGAATTAGTGGCCCTTCTTCCCCTTCCCTGCGCCGCGTGCCTTATTGCGAAAGTCACGATCATCGGCGGCGCGGGCGGCCTTGGCTTTGGCGATCTCAGCGGCTGTCTTTCCGGATTTTTCGACAGCGGAAAAGCCATCATCGCGACCGCGGAAAAACCTGACATGGGAGTTGGCTATACCCACAGCCTTGCCCATAATGGCTGTAGCTTCCAGGTAGCTCCCATTGCGGTTACCGTCCTTAGGTTCAAGTTTGGACAAGGCCTCTTCCTTCATTGCAAACGCTTCCTCCGGGAGGTTCGTCTTAAAGCGGCCGGCTTCGCCAATCAAACTCTGGAAGCGTTTCACCATTGGCCCGAGGGCTTCATGGGCAAGTTCCTCAATAACTTTGTTACCCAACACTTTCGCCAGGTCATATTGCCGAGCTTTGAAAGCTTCCACGACCACGGCAAAAAGCCGCTCAACCATCTTCAAAGCGACACCACGTGTGGCAACCCAACCCGCCAACTTTTCAGCACGGCGTTTCTGGGCGTCAAGAATGTAACGAGCTTTGGCCCGGTCCCAGGAAAACTGGGCTTGGACCTTAGCGGTTTGATACAGTTTGCACTGATACCCGCAGAAATGGCTATGGACTACGACGCGCACCTGCCTCTCACCAACCATTTCGAAACGGTCCGTGGGAAAAACGCAACCTTTACCGTCACTTTGCGGCACGTCGTTGCACCGCAGAAACAACGGTAAACTTCCCCGTCACTGGACCAACTCCCCTTCTCTGGAAGCGAAACCTTCGCAGGTCCCGCCACCAGAACCGTAGTTGGCAAAGCCGCCACGGCCGTACTGGTAATGGTGTCCATCTTTTTTCTCCTATTGAAAGGACTTACTTAAATTAGCCTCCGCAAGGCGCGGAAAGCTATCCGAACCAGAACACAAATTTGTGCAACTCACCTCAACTAGCAATTTCGCATTCTGATTCGGACAGCTTTCACAAGAAGTTAATTTTCAAGATCACAGGTTTTTATTTTTAAAGACGATTTGAGAATAAAAAACTGAAGGGGAGAAAACTTATCTATGATGAATAAGTCAAACTCCCCATCCTGAAACTCTTTGGCCCGCAATAGCCTTGAGTCCGTTTTTAGAAGATCGCCCATCCTCTTAAACGTAACGGTTCAGGTTGCCGACTGATCTATTCCCACTTAGCTTGCCGATGGCTAAGCTGATCAGATTGGGTTGGCATCTTTTTAACTCTTTGAAAAGAGCTTCACCTCCACCTGTTTATTTCCAGGCTTTTAGGGCGAAGTCAGGAATAGGCTTACAGACAATGGTAAGCCACTGACCTTCAGATGCCATGGGAGGAATGCGCGCGCTTTAACGGATCATTTCTTCTCCTTTCCCGGGGCTGCCTCATGGACAGAACTTAATCCCGGACTAAAGGCGCGCTGGGCACCCGAAAATCAGTCGCGACTATCGCAGACACAGTCCGCCTTCAGATGAAGGCAGTCTGGGCAAAAGGCCGCACTCGGGTCCGCAGGGGGAAGCTCAACCTGAACAATTTGACCGTCACGGATGGCCGTGACTGTCGTCTTACTCCCCTGCTTGTTTGAATTATTATTAGCCATCTTTCCTCCCTCCCGAGAAAGAGGAGTCGGGGGTTAAAGTTCAGAACTCCCGGCCCATACATAATTCCAATTAAAAAACCAGGTTTTAGAGAGAATCGCTGGGTAAATTACAATTCATTCCAAAACCTGGTCTTTTCTCTCTCCTAGAAATCATCAAACATTTACGTCTCATGTCATCCTGAACTGACTTTATGTCATGCCGGATTGGATCCTTGTCATCCTGAACTTGATTCAGGACCCCTGCATCCGCAGGGACAGGTCTAATCCTAGATTCTGACTTTCGTCAGAATGACAAAGTTCTTAGGCGCCAGAATGACGATAAACAACCGCCTTCAACTACAGGATTACTATATCATAACTATAGGTTAATGTCAACCTGCTATAGGCTAACACAAGCTACACCCGCCCGAGAGTGAATTAAGAGATTCCCGCTTTTCCGCCAAAGGCGGACAGGTGCGGGGAATACACCCCCACGGAGCAAGCTCCGTAGATGTCCGCTCATTTATGACAATGGTTGGTAGAAGGCGGTCAAGCGCGGGGGTGAGAGGGACGATCGAAAGGCCTAATGACGTAAAGATAATGGCCTAAATTATTCGCCCAAGAAACGGAGTATTAAATCAGGGGAGACGGAGTTAATGATCTCCGGGGAAAGAGCCCCCTCCTCTAGTGCGAGGTACGAATACCAATCTGCAACATGATCCCGCAAAGCCTCAAGCAGTAAACGCTCGGCCGCCTCCTTGTTTCGCAGCTGATCCCTCGTTTCTTCATTTCTTACAACCATATTCGTAGGCTTATGCGTAACTCTTACTGATGAGGCAACTTTATTAACGTTCTGCCCTCCGGCCTTAGTATGGGATCTTATAAAATCAAAGCGGCAGTCAGACTCAAGGTTCACAGCTACCTTCTTATTTTCAAGGCAGTTTCTAACCCAACTACAGTATCCCTCAAAAAACCTGTTTTCCTCCTCCGCGTTTTTAAAACGTGGGAAGCTCTGTAAAACACCCATAATCCTTCCCTGCGCTTCCTCTTTTCTTTTTTCCTTGGAAAACGAAACGGATATCTCAAAAGCTTTTGCCGAAGTTTTACTCCCCTTAGCCCTTTCCTTTCCTCCTTTGCCGCCACCCTTCCCTCCCCTTTCAGGGTTCACATGTTCAAAATCTTCATATGCTTCCCACAGCTCCTTTTTTTCTTCTTTGACTTCACCGGAATTTTCAACCGGTTTATCGCCATCCCCACCACCATTAATCAACGCATCATCCGTCGTTTCAAACCTATTGCTCATATTGAAACTTTACCAGAATTTCCGGTTTATGAGAAAGAAAAAGCCCCTCCTCTACTCGCATAGTCACACGCGAAGTAAAGCAAGGGGCTAGCCGAGTGCTAGGCTACACCGGCAAAAGGTCTCCATGCTTCAATGCTAAATTGACGAAGAACGGGATGGGCTTTAAGCACATTAAGAAACTCCTCCGGGGAGTTTAGGATGTCTTGAAGCTGCCATCCTTGAGTCGCGAATTGCTGTGGAATCTGATCAGAATTGGTTACCTCAACACTAACCTGGATCGATCCATATCCGCCATAGTAAATTGCAACCCAGCGGTACATACCCTTCGCCATCTTCACACAGAAGACACCTGAAAACATGACACACTCCTCCAATTCAGTTTAGGATTTTGAAGACTTCAGCGGGGAAACAAGTTATGATTATAGGAAAATATTTTTAAAGATGCAAGCGCAAAAAGAGCGCCCCCGGGAGGATTTGAACCATCCACTTCATCCGTTAACCGCGGATTGCTCTATGCCTTTAAGCTACGGGGGCGATTGCAAGTTGGACCTCCTAGTGGAGGGTGGAGCCAAAAACCTCGCTCCAATTAACACTGGAAAGAACCGGATGCTTACCAGCCATTTCAAGAAACTCGGGAATAGTATAATCCTTATCTGAAGGACGAAAATCAAGCTCTTGGCCCGAGAGCGCAGCCTCCAGTGAAACACCCAGTACAGTAAAGAAACTGCCTCCCACCCTATACTTCCCACCATTCCAGTCGGTTACACCTACCCATTTGACCCCATCTCCAACTCTCACGCGAAATGCCTGGATAACTGGCATTGAGCGTCTCCTTTCTGTGTTATGAGGATTTTACCATTAAAAATCTGTAGGGAGAAATCTACCTAAACCTGATAAAATCTAAATCAAGCTGATAACTGGTGCTGCATTTGCCCAAGGAAACTTTCAAAAATCTTTTTCTGTGCATATTGCCCACCTTTGTCAGCCTCTTCAACATCCCTAGCGTCAAAGGCTAAGAGGTATATCTTTTCACCTGTTCTTCTTTCAAAATCACGAGCCATCCTTAACTTTTTTTCAACAACTTCAGACCCACCAACAGTAACATCTATTCTTAACAAGTCCTCTTTTTGCGGATCCCAGATCCAAAAGTCTGTATGTTCATCCTCATCAGAAGCATCTCCTTTTGCAATGCTCAAGTATCTACGATCAATGTAATCTTTATTGGAAGCAACAGCAAAGCCGCCGGATCGTGCAAGCACATTAAAAACAACCTCCTGCGCTATCTTTCCATATTCTTCTGAACCCGGATTTTCATCACTTGGAAACAAAGACATATAAATAATATTATTATCCAAGTAGAGATGAAAAGCAAAAAATTAAGTGGATTTAAAATCGGGAGATAGACACTGCCCCCATCTACCTCCCAATTCAAATCCTATACAAGATTTTTTGAAATGTCAATGTTTGACGCTTAAAGTATTGACAATATAAATAACCATGATGGTTAAACACTTAGTTCAGAATGGAAACATCTGATATATGTATGAGGACATTCACTACTCATTATTCACGTGGTAGTAAAGATTGACAGTGAGATCCCCGATTAGATCGGGGATGACGGATATGAACTGAAAGAACTCCGTATGTCATTCCCGTGAAAACGGGAATCTCAACAGGATCGCTTCCCGCCACCCTTTACTCGCCATCGCAATGACGTTTGCTATGGCTCCTACAGTTCATGGGGTAATAATATCCCGCAAAGTTACACTCTTCTTGCTTTCACAAGGAGTCTTTTACTATAGTCTTGGCTTTTATAATCCCATACCCCACCGCAGGTTATAAGAGTTATAATGGGCTCCTTAGAATCTTCGTATGCTTTAGTCACGGATTCGGGGTCATTCACGGGAACATAAGAAACCTCATATACCTTAAATTTCCGTACTTTACCCACTTCATCCTTTACCTCAACCTCATCCCCTTCTGAAAGGCTGACCAGATTATAAAAAATTGCGGGAGCTCCGCCGGGCCTATCAAAATGCCCAGCTAAAATTGCATTACCCTCTTCTCCGGCTTTGGGGCCGTTTTCATACCAACCCACCTCATTATAATTTGACGGTGTCTCAAGCCTTCCGTCCTCCTCTACTCCGATTTCCACTATATTAACGTCTTTCAACCCGATTTTGGAAATACTTATTGAAACCGGCTTGAAGACTAAAGGCTTTAAAAGTGACTTAAATAAAGAGGCATTAATCTCATTAGTAAAATTCTCCTCTGCCTTAATATTCGGATGTGAAAATTTTTCAAGTGCAAAAAGAGCGGTCCCTAAAGCCGCTATAGCGAGTAAATTAAACCATCTTTCATTTTCTATCTTCATCATGGCACTACACCTTCAAATGTACATTGTAATAATATACTACAATTTATATAATACCTTCCGTGGTGGAGGGTATTGCCCGTCGGACGGGACCTACTTCAACAAAGTTGGATTCGCAAACCGCGGATAGAGTTCGACTCTCTTGCCCTCCGCCACACTAGATGTAACTCCAACCAATTGACAATGAACCAATATATGTTATTGTAAAATCGTTGAAGTAGGTAAAAGCGAACTCTATTCGCTTTATGCGAATCCACAAAAAAGCTCCCGTTAAAGGGAGCCTTTTTGTTTCTCGGAACTATCCTTAACTAAATCTTTTCTTAAGTCCAAGTCCCGTTATAATCATTCCCAATCCGTATAAAGTCATAGGAATAGTCTGTTCAGGTCCTGTTTTAGGAAGTTCCTTGACGGCCTTTCCGAAGCAGACTGAAGCTGAATCACTCTTTTTATCTTTATCGCCGTCTTCATCAATGTCAGCCTCAACCTTGGCTACGTTAGTTACGCACTCCGCTACTCCAGACTTAAATTCGCTGTCTTTGACTTTGGCTTTTATGTAAATGACAATTTTTTTGTCATTGCCATTGTCAATTCTCTCAAATTTCTGTGTTAAGTCGCCTTCTATAAGCTCAAGTTCATCAGGAAGTATATCCTTGAACTCAAGATCTTCTATGTCAACGTCGCCTGTGTTTTTGATCGTGATCTTAAAGGTTATAATATCGCCTTTGTCGGCGTTGACGCTTTCGGAAAAGCTTCCCGAATCGCCTATTCTTACAACCTTTTCTATATCAAGACCTCTGTCGCATTCAAGACCGCCTCCGTAAGTTCTTTCACAAGAGTTAGCAAATATAACTTTGTTCATAAATACCATACCTGCTACCGAAAGAACTATAAAAGTAGATATACCGAGTATTAACTTTTTAGTATATGTATTAAACATAAGTTTAATCTCCCCTCCTTTGAATTAGATACTAAGATAAGGGTACTGGGATCTAGCTGAAAACGGCTCATTTTAATACTAAATAGGTTTAACCGCGCTCTAGATGCCAATACCCTTAGCTCACTAGTAAAGTGTTTAAGCAGGACAATGCTTTATTTGGACAGGGGAATTATATAGGACAACCACCCTTTTGTCAAGGCTATAGGGTTTACTGCCAAACAAGGTGTTTCAACCTTTGATAAAGCAAAAAAGAGGGCGGGTGAAAGAAGCTTGTTAGCCTCAACCACCCGCCAGGAATTTATGGCTTAGAAACAAGGGGGAGGAAAATCTTAGCCCAATTCTTTTCGCGGATTCCTAAAAGCGTGAACCCAGACCAATTAGGCTGTATCTCCCACTTCGCACCCGTTGACCAGACCATTTCATCCCTCACAAAGTTCACAATGGATGAGGAATAGCCGCCACCCGTAAGCGTGTATTCAACGCTCACACCACTCTTGGTTGCAAGCTCATGCCTCACTAAACCCACTGGTGCATGCTCCGGTTTAAAGCTGGCCAATTCGTCTTGATAAAGGACCTGGTCTCCAATCCAGTGAACCTTAACTGTGGTGGTTATCGTATCATTGCTGATTACGAAATTCCCCACGGTGGTTCCCTGAAGTGAGTAAAGCCCAATGTCGAAGAGCCAGTTGTAAGGGGTGGCCAGGTCTCCTTCAACTGTAGCCGCTGCACTATTCACCTTAACAGAGCTGTTCGAGCAAATCCCAATCTTAGCTCCATCAAAGTAAATCACCAACTCCATCGCCGGCCCGCAGTTCATGCGAGGAGCTTGCGTAGGCGTCGGAGTGACTGTAGGTGGCAACGTTGGACTCGGTGCGACCGTTGGCGGGGGTGTTGCAGTTTCGGTGGGCGTAGCAGTGGTTGTTGCCGTCGCAGTAGGAGTTACATTCCAATCCTTCCTGCGAATGCCCAACAGGCTGTAATGACCCCAAATCGGCTCTGTACCCCATTCCACACCGTTTGGCCAAACGGTTTCATACTGAAACCAATCTTGCAGGGGCGAATCGTACCCTCCCCCGACAGTTGTGTATTCATCATACACACCCTGGGTGGAGGTAATCGCGTGCCTCACGAGACCAACCGCGTTCCCATGCTGTGGATCAATCGTAATGAGGTCATCGCTGTAAACAGCAGTTGCCTCAATCCAGTTAACCCTCACTGTCGTTGTGATTAGGGCATTCTGGACAATGAAAGGTCCAACAAACATAATGCCTGGTTCCTTGGGGATAAGAATCCGCCAGTTGTACGGAGTTGACGGGTCGTCCTCGATCAAGGCCAAAATTCCATTGACCCTGACCTGCGTGCTTGAGCACACCCCAAGGTAATTCCCGTCATAGTATCCAAGCAACGGCAGGTTCACTCCCCCACAGTTGTTGGGCGTGAACGTAGGGGTAGCCGTAATGTCCAAAAGATCGGATGCATACCCCCGATTTGACACGACCCCCAAGGTAAGAACAACCCCAACTAGAATTGAGGCCATCTTTTTCTTCATTGCCTTCTCCTTATGATTTCTGGTTTTAGTTTGGCCTATAGTATAACATGTTTAACTAGTATTAACAAGGCTACTATTAACCACAAGGTTACGCACTGGCCTATTTCGTTCTATAATTACGAGGTGATAAATAAAGAGATGAAAGTGCTCCTCGTCCTCCCCTTCTTCCACCCCCATACCGGTGGAAGTCAGAAATATGCAGAAGAGCTGTACACAACCCTCATGAATAATCACCCTGAAGTTAAGGTTGATGTTCTTTGCTACAACTCTGATAGAGCCAAATCCTTTGAGGTATACAGAAACATGAATGTTTACAGAATCCCCTGCTTAACATTAATACCTGCAAGATTTCTATTACCTGAACCCTTTCATCTTATCAGCCTGCTCATTAAACTATCCAAAAACAGGTATAACTTCATACACACCCACGTAAGATTTTTTGATCCGGTGTGGTGGGGATATGTCTACGCCAAAATGATCAAGGCCAAAAGTATATTTACAGGCCACGTCTCTTCTCATCCTGTACATCAAAATAAATTAGTTGAGTTAGTTGCCAAAATAATTGATTTAACAATAGCAAGATTGTCAGTAAGCCGGTATGACTATGTAACTTTCGTCAGCCAGGCAACAGCAGACTTTTTTAAAAGTTCTTTACATTTTACTAAGAGTTACATATTACTACACAACAGCGTGCACTCGGAGAACTTTAAAAAACAGGAAAATAGAAACAGTAGAGTTATACCCAAATCAGACGCCACACTAACAAGCAATAACATACTGATCACTTATGCAGGGCGCTTAATCTGGACAAAAGGAGTTACCTTATTGTATGAGGCCGCCAAAGAAATTCTAAAAAACGATGAATTCAAACATACCCATTTCGCATTTGCCGGTCCGGGAGAATTGGAAAAAGAGCTTGAAGCAAGAATCGCAAACGACGAATTGAGTAAAAAAGTTACCTTAACAGGCTCTTTAGACTATAACAAAGTCCAAAAACTCTTATCTGTAACTGATATATTCGTAAACCCTTCTCATCACAACGAGGGATTACCAACCACTATCTTGGAGGCGGGTGCAAGTGAGTGCTTCGTTATAGCAACGGACAACGGCGGAACAAGGGAAGCTGTAATAAATAATGAAACGGGTCTTCTTATTCCCCAAAAAGACCAAAATAGCTTATATCAAAGCATAGTCTGGGCTATAAGAAACGAAAGTGAAAGGATGAAAATGGCCTCTAATTTGAAAACCAAAATACAAAAAGAATTTGACTGGAACAAAACTTCAGAGAAGCTCTACAATGAGATCCTTAAACACTAACAGTTTACCTTAGCAATACAGGAAATTGCTTAACCGAATTCACAAACTTAAGCCCATACTGATATACAAGGTTATCTTGGGTGAACCTTCTCTCAAGAATATAAAACAAATGGTTAAAGCCCGTTTTCCATATCATTTGTTTGCTCGGCTCTTCCTCTCTCACAAAATGATCAATATGATACTCGGAAAACTTTATTTCTTTATTAGCAAGGGCCGATATTTTTATTTCAGGAGAAAGATTCCAATCCCCCATTCTAAGCTTAAGTTTATTTACAGCGCTTTTTCTAACGCACCACATTCCAGTTAATATATCCTTGATAGCCTTTCCATAGAGAATAAAAGTTTCAAGGTTTAATATAAAGATACCAAGTTGTCTGGTTTTTGATATAGCTTTTGGGTTTTTTAAGGGAAGTCTGTTGCACGAAACAAAATCAAGATCCTCCCTTTCCATTTTAAGGACTATCTTTTCAATTTCCTTAACAGGATAAGTGTTATCTCCATCTACAGCAAAAATATAGTCGCCGGTTGCATGCCTTAAACCCATCATATGGGCATATCCATAACCGATACCATTCAATTTTCTATTTTCATGAAGAACAGCGGCACCTGCTTTTCTAGCCACTTCAGAAGTATTGTCTGTAGAACCATTATCAACCACAATAATTTGATCCACGTATGAAGGGACCGCTTTTACAGTCCTTCCAATAACTCTTTGTTCATTTTTACAGGGTATTACTATAGAGATCTTCTTTCCTAGAATCATAGGTTAAACTCCTCTCTAACTAAGCATTATACTATACACTATAGGTTCTGTAAAGGTTTTTGAGGGCTGCCAGAATTGATTACACCTAAAGGCAAAAACCAGCCGCGCATTAACAAAAAACACTTAAATATATAACCACTAAAGAGTTTTCTGTATACTTAAACTTATATGGAAGGCTTATTATGAGGAAGAAAAATCAGATATTCCCCTTGACATTATTAATTTTAGCGCTAATCTACAGCTTTTATGGAGTTACTACCCCACCCGACGCATATATCTCAAAAAAGATTGGAAAATATAAAATTAGACCTTACAAGTACGGCATATATATAACCGATTCACCTTCAGGGATTTTCTATAATTTCTCCCCTTATTACTCTTACTTCACAGACAATAGAGGCATAAAAAATTACCTTCTTTACTTTGACGAAGAAGTTCCAAGTGAAGAATATAAGATTAGGAATGATCCATTTCTACCCAAGATTACATCAATTTTAAGTTATTTCAACCTAATCAACCCCTCCGCTACTTTTAAATCTAAAAACACGGAGGTAAAGTTAACTTCCTCAAGCAGTAGGAACCAGCTTGTTCTTAAGTTAGATAAATTCAGAGACAAAAACCGTAAGCCCCAGACCATACCGGTTCTCGCTCTTACTGTTAATGAAAGTGACTTTATTTTTGATGACAGAGGAAAACTTCTTTCTCCTAAAGCCGAAGACGATATACAGGAATTCCATAGAACCTATAACATTCTTCTTCACAATCAAGAGGAAAGTTCAGAAAGTGCTAAAGGGCCGACAAAGCCCAGTTACATCTTTATCTTCAATCCCAGAACTTCAGGCATCTTAAGAACTACAAACTCAAAGAAAGATGCCTTAATTACTTTAGATAACCAAAAGCACAGACTATACTTTGAGGGCGTTAGCACCAAACCTGAAATAATACTGGAACTTTTTGATACAGTTGGCGACGCAATCTCAACAACATATGATTGAACTAACAGCAATAATGTCGGCAGTTCTCTTTTATCTTACCCCCTTCATTTTGGGTTACCCTATCACCCTAAACCTCCCTTTTATCAGACGACACCATAGATCGGAATCATATCCTATTGAAATACACAGGCAGATTAATAAACTCTTCATGCTTTTTGAATCTTTTATTTTTGGTAGTTTGATAATATACCTAAGCGCAATCCTAGTTAATCTAGCGGCAAGATCCAATAATTTCTCCGCAACTTATAAAGAACTTATTATTATAGAAATATTGATATCATTAACCGTAGGGTTAGTACTAACTGTATCAAAGAGAAATGAGCTTGCCTCCGTAGTAAAGACACTAATAAAACCGCTCTTAATTATCTTCCTCATCTCAACCGTAAGCTACACTGTATGGAGATGGCAGAGCTCAACACACACAACGCTAAACTGGGACCTCTACGCACACCAGCTAATTGTTGAAAAGATAGCGCTTGGGGAGTTTGACTTCTATACCTCTAAATTAACTGATACGTTTGGATTTAATGCCTACCCCACCTTCTTTCATCTGCTTCTGGCTACTCCCCAGATGTTACTAAAACCGGATGTACTTAAATTCTGGTGGTACCTTGAGTTTTTGCATCTGGCATCTACAGTTTTGGCCTCTTATCTTATTGGGCTGGTAATTACAAAGAGCAGGTGGGTAGGCCTGCTGGCCTCTCTGATAGGTGGACTGACTTTTGAATCGTTTATGGCCTACACAGGCTATTTTCTTATACCTCAAAATCTCACAGCCACAATAGCGGCAGTATTTATTTCATATATCATTTTCAGATTTGCTAACTCCAACAGCCTCATCGTGCTAAGAACAGTACCCATGGCAATCTACCTTATACTCAATCACTACGTTATAGGGATTGCTGGTGTTATAGCTTCGTTATTTTCAATGTTTTACCTAAAACCAATCAGAGACTTAAAAATGGAAAAAGCAATAATTACCGCAAGTTTATTACTTCTTCTGCTGCTTCCAATAGGAGCAAGCAGTATTAACCTTGATTTCCTCAATAGAGGTGAAGCCAAACACTTTAACTTCAGCCCTCTTGAAAAATTCGGTTTCATGAAGGATTTCTTTGGTTATTTCATGGCAATTTTCGTACCTATAGGAGCAATTTACGCTTTAAGGAAAAGGATTTCCGAATATAATATTTTAAATGTGTTAGCCATTAGCCTGTTGGCTGTTGTTATCTCACCGATACCCTACTCTATTAAGTTTTACTCCCTCGCACGCTTTTTTATTAACACTCTGGCAGCTCTTGGGCTCTGGACATTAATAAAAGACCTCACAATAGTTAACAAGATAATGAGTTACTTGTTGGTATCGTTAACTCTCATCCTAATTCTGACTGTGAACGTGCACATCTTTAAGCAAACCCCTTCATATGGAGAGATTTACTCGCACGTTTCCCCGAGTGAGATCGACGCCGCCAGCTTTCTAAAAGATCAATACAACAGCAAAAATGTCATGCTGATCTCGGAACCTGCAACAATGTTTGTGCTGGAAGGCTTATCTGGAGTTAATTCTCCCGGGGGAGCCTACACGTCCGAGGCTACCAGAAGGACCCTTTCAAGAATTTATTTAATCCGTAACTCTGAAACTTTAGGTAGAGATCTTTTTGAGATTAAAGACTCAATTTCAACAGATAAGCCGGATAAAATTCTATTCGCAATAAGCGGAAGGCTTTCGGAATGGGAGCTTTCCGATGAGGAAAGAAGGTTAGGAATTTACTGGAACGTCTGGACCCCAAGGGATATAACACTAAGGGAGGAGGCATTAGTCACGTTCTTAAAGCAGTATTCAGGTTTCAAAGAGGTGTTTAGAAACCATGGCGTGGTAATACTTGAGCTGGAAAGGCCGATCTGAAAGAACGCATAATTTACCTGTTGTTAATAATATTAATTTTTACCGGCAGTCTAGGATTTCTCCTTCTGAACAAAGCGCCACAGATTTGGGACAGTGCGGCACACATTAATCTTTCCATGCTTTACGCCTATAAAATTAAGGAAGGAAGCTTCAAAGAGTTACTGACACTTTCAGGCTACTACCCCCCACTTCTTCACTTAGCAGGCGGGTTGTTCTTTATGATATTTCCCAAATTCAATTCTCAATTGTGGTTAATATTCTTCTTTTACTTACTGCTTCTAGTCTTTACTTACAAACTGACAATAAGCTTGTACGGGAAGGAAGTAAACAACTTGTCTTTGTTAACCTGCCTGATTCTTAGCTTGTTCCCACAAATATACACACAAACCAGAGTTTTCTTGATAGATCTTATGATGACCATGCTTCTTGCCGGAGGCCTTTACTTCCTGCATACATCAAATGGGCTTAAATCCACTGGAAGAAGCTTGGCAGCCTTTACATTTTTCTCATTGGCCCAACTATCCAAATGGTATGCTTTCATTTTTATGCCCGTACCTATAATTTACGAATTGATTAGAAATAAAGCTAACTTTTCAAGGAAGGCAGTCGTCAATCTCCTATCGGGTATAGCAGTAATCTTAGTTTTAAACTTACCATGGTATTACTTAAATTATAAGTCTATTCTTTACTACTTCGGCTTCTTCCAGAAGGGTGAATCAATAGACCCGCAAAGCCTTTTCTCACTTGACGCTCTCTCCGAATACATTAGGTTGGTATCTGTATATGAACTGTATTTTGTTAATTTCATAATAATGTTGGTTGGACTTGCCTACCTTCTTGTAAAAAAAGAGACGCACTCGAAGTATTACCTTTTCTCCATACTTTTACCGTTTTTTATTATGAATTTAATTGTAAACAAAGACTCCAGATTTTTAATGCCGCTTCTTCTCTACTTTGCAGTTATCATTTCAAAGTTGTTTATAAATATCATCCAAAGAAGCAGGCTTGCAGGAAGCTCGCTTCTTATACTATATCTCACAGTAAATATAACCCTTTACATCTTCACTTCATTTAACCAATTAGGCTATGAACTGCCTGAAAACTTAATGTTTATAAGCTATCTCATCTCCGGACCCGTCAAAAAGTACAACTGGGCCAGGTGGAACCCAACCGAGTTTTCGTACCGCACAGATAGCTGGGAGGTGGATAATGTTTATAACTACATTAAAGAACTTACCGGAAAAAACAGCGCAAAAATACTTTTTGCGGTTGATTACCCGTATTTTAATTCCGTGAACTTTAACAGTCTTCAAATTTATGAGAAGTACAGCTACGACGTGCGATTAACCATGCCGGGAGAAAAGTTAGAAGATCTCACAAACTTTGATATCATCTTGACAGCGGATAAACCGGGGCCTGAAAGTATTTTTATTTACTCGGATATGATAAGGATTAATAAGTTTTTAAAAGAAGAGAGTACAGATTTTACTGATGTTAAGACCTTTACCCTTCCTAACAACGTAAATGTTTATGTGTACCAAAGATTAGATTTGGAAAATACTCAATAGAAACAATTTTAAAAAAGAAAAAGCGCGGAAGTTTCGGTTAAGAAAATTCCGCGCTAGTTTGCGCTTGCCGGAGTGTCCAGCTAATTTACTTGCATTTAGCGTACATCACATCCGGTTCGCGCACCCCATGTTCCGCAGCCGGCCCCCATTGACCTTGCCCCCATTTCGCGTTGGTCTTGGAGCCGGCTTCGTTCACGAAATTGACTTTGATATCAACCCCGGGAACGATCTGGAAGCTGGTACCCTTGCAAATCGGCCCGTCATCGTACTGGACCAATGCGTAGGTACCCTTTTGAACGCCCCAGAAAGCAACCCCACGAGCCGCCGGACCGCAGTTTTGCTGCTTCCAGCCGCAGTTGAAGAGCTGGGCGTAGGTGTCATGGGTAACGGTGGCGCCACCGAGGCGGGACTCAACGTACGGGAACGTTGCGTAGCGAAGCTGCAACGTCACCGTAACCCCGGGCTCGAGCTCAAAGGCCACGCAGTCCACGTTGTGGACCCCGGCCTTCCCATTGAGCTCCGACAACCCGAAGGGAACGTCCCAGAGGCACGTGACGTGGTTACCCCTATCGTCCGTGCGCTCAAGGATAAACTTCCCCGGAGGGTCGGTCTTCTCGGGAGCAGTCACCACAGCGCCGGGGATGACCTTCCACGGCCAGTCGTCCGTGACCTTGACCATGATAAACCCGTTCACCGGATCCATCTGATAGGTTCCGGTGACGACCAAAGCCGGAGCCGTGGGCGCAGCGGTCGGGGTGGGGATAGCCATAGGCGCGACGCGGGCCGTCTCGGTGACGGGGTCCGCGGCCGCGATGCCGGGGCCAGCACCCTCGGTGCCGACGGTGTCGGTGATCACCTCGGCCGCCGGGGCATCTGCGGGGGCGGGCTCGGCGCGGAGGGGCTCACCGCTGGTGAGCTCCGCGAGCTGGGCCCGAACGGCCTGGCCGCCCGGGGCGTTCCAGGCCACAGCCCCCACGCCGCAGAGGAAAACGGCTGCGATCAGGGCGATGACCGCCCAGATCCAAGTATTAGTGCGCATTTTGTTCTCCTTTCTATAGAGAATTGAAAAAAGTAGAGTGGCAGCGCTACCACACTACTCCTCCGCCAAGTATTTGTTGGCGAATAGTCCCGATCTTCTGGGCTTTTATAAGGGTTGAGGATGTCATTCTGGCGAAAGCCAGAATCTAGATCCCGGATCATGTCCTTGCCTTCGGCAAGGAGGTCCGGGATGACAAGGAAAACCTTATAGAAGCCCAAAAGCTTGATAAAAGGAGTTTGTTACAGAAAACGGGATGAAAAGTATGTAATGACCCTTCTTCGCCAAGGCTACGAAGGGTAACTCATTCTAACGCGTGCTACGCGAAGAACGAGTAATAGGAAGGAACAGGTTACTCTTTGTGAGAAATAACCTGCTCCTTCTAAAGTCTAGCCCTTGTCCTTCTTTTGCCGGCGGAAACGTTCGGGTTGGGGCAAAAAGAACCAACCCATCACGAACGCGATAATGCCGCCGACTGCCTCGAACAACGCGTAACCGCGACCGAGGCGCTCGGGCTCCCCTCCAGTGATCAGATCCATGACATTCGCCAAGATGTTATAGGCGAAGTCGAAGGGGGTGATTCGGATCCAGCCAATGAAGCCCGAGATTACATCAAAAGCCCAAATCACTCCAATCACCTTGGCCCAGTTCCAGTCGCGGCGGAACCAGCCCCAGATGACCCCCCAAAGGGTAGCCAAGAGATCTTTCAAAGTGCTGATCTCCTTGGGCGCGGCTGGGGGTGGGGTCGTGGGGCGGGTGGCGGGGGCGGGCTGCGAAGCGGCGGGAGCTTCCTCACCACCGTTGCCCCTGGCTTCTTCCAATACCACAACCTCCGCCTTGGGCGTGGTGGCTTCACCGGGTTGAGCCAGACCGGCCTCTACCAGGAGCGCATTCAGATCAATTCCTTCCATTTTTTTCCTCCATGGAGATTAATGGTTTCAATACGCGAATCCACAAGGGCTAAACCCTTATGAATCATCCCGTTCTCTGTAACATATTTTCAAAGTTCTTTATTGAGATCCCTGCTTTCCCGCCAGGAGGCGGACAGGCGCAGGGATGACAAAGAGTAGCTCTTTTAGAACCTGTTTCATCTTCCGTGGTTTTTACTGCACCCTACCCCTATTTGTAACAAAAGTAATCAATGGGCATCATGCAGCTGACAGAGGATGAAACCGGATCTAAAATACCAAAAAAGAGCGATCGCCCTGTATCGAAATATACGCGGAGATAGCCCTTTATTTAACTCTCTCCTCTATTTCAAATTGCAAGGCAGAGTATACCTGAATTTCCCCTCAGTGTCAAGCCTATAGGAGTTGCTATGAGGGTCTTGCCTTAGCGATTAATGCCACGAATTTCTTCGTAAATTGAGCTTTTTAAGTTTTTCGAGGGGTGGGGGGAAGAAATAACTTAGCTCATGCACTCTAAGCGATGCCTAAACAGAAGCCTCTATAGTCATTCCCAACTATGTTGTCATTCCTTTTCTACTTTGTCATTCTGGCGCCAGGTCCTCCTATAGTGGGAAAGCCAGAATCTAAAGTAGATCCCGGATCATGTGCCTGCTTACAGCAGGCAGGTCCGGGATGACAAGTTCTCTACTACCAAGTTAACGCTCCAAAAAGAATGAGAATGCTTAAAAGTCAAAACAAAACTCCCGTAAACTCAAAACCGCTAAAGCCTCTAGGATTAAGTTACTTACTTTAAGCCTCAATCTTAAAAATCTTCAGCCCCTTTACCCTTTTGAAATGCGATGTATTCCTTGTGACCAGAATTAAGTTGCGGGCCTTGCAGGACGCCGCAATCAAGATATCAAAATTGTCAATAAGCTTTCCCGCTTTCCTTAACCCGCTCCTTATCTTCGCAAACTCCTGCGTCACCTCCAGATCCACATTCACAATGGAAAAATTACCAAGAAACCCCTCAAACTCGGAAAGCTTCTTTTTATCCCTCAAAGTATATATACCCTCAAGTATCTCCCCTATACAAATAATGCTTGTGTACAGAGGTTTATCCTTTAGGTTTTGAAACAGCTTAACGGAGTAGCCGACTCCCTTTAAAAAGTCAATAAGACAGTCTGAATCTATTAAGTACATAACCGATTAAGGTTGTTTTCTTGTTCCCTGATCTTTTCTTGAGGAATAAATTTCATCTTTTAGTTTTTTAGAGTTTAGATCTTTCCAGATTCCCGCAAATCTTAAAATATTACTGACATCATCCTCTGGCCCACTAATCTTAGCTACATCTATCCCCGACTTCTTAACAACAAATTTCTCTTTTTTAAGATAAACCCTTGAAAGTATTTCAAAAAGTCTGCTTCTCATTTCACTGGCGTTTATGGGTATATATCCACCTGAAGTAGCATTCATAAATAGTATTGTACAATAATGTACATCCAAAGACAATTATGAACATAAAAACCCCGCCGGCTTAAAAAGCAAGCGGGGTTTGAGCTTGATCGCAAATTACTTGCTCACCTTTTCCTATTGGTCAGACAACCCAACACCAATACCAAAAAGAGAAACAAAGACGGACACCAGCTGGCATATAAGTCCTGCTCCCATCAGGAACAGGAAAATGTCCATATAGCCGGTGGTTGCAATCTTAGGGGCAGCAAACAGTATTGTAAAACCGAAAAGGTAAAAACACACGGCCGTTACCCGATACAAAAGCCCGGGTGTCCATCCTGCGGACACGAGGGTGACCAGAACCAGAGCTTGCGGAAGAAGGATGACCACTGCACCGGTCAGGTTCACCCAAAACACGAACTCGCCAGCACCGGTTAAGTCACCCGTGAATGCTGGGTAGATTGAAATCGCGAGTATCAATAGCCACACACCAATCCATACTGCCCATGCCGAAACAAAACCCTTCAAAGTCTTCATCTCTCTACTCTCCTTTTTGTTTGTAACCCTGAACCTGACTGCCCTGACTGCCGGCAGGCAGGTTTAATTCAGGATCTAGTTGAGATTCCCACTTTCGTGGGAATGACACTTGCTTATTCTAACAAAAAAGCCTCTTATGATCTCTTATGGAGTTGGTGGCCTGCCCTCCCACCAACTCCGTAAAAGCCCACAAGAGGCCAAATACACAGTGTAGCAATCAATGAATATTGACTGCTACAAACTATTGTACTATTTTAAATGCAGTCTTATTGCACTTTGCCTGTCCTAAAGTGCGGACTTTATACACCTAAACGCTCTACTAGACGCGCATTAGTCGCTCCCATGTGGAGCGTTTTTTAATGGTTTCGTAGATCGGTTGTTAAATAATAACACCCGCGTCAATCCGTGTCAACCCATAGTTGAATTTTAATAGAAAATTGATGTGGCCTATAATAACAAATGGACATTTAAGTCCGTGATGGCAACATAAAAGTGTTCTAGATTGTCGTTGTGGATAACTATGTGAACTTTGGGATGAAGCTAAAGATATTTAGCTTCAGCTTGTGGAATTTAACTCATTCAAAAGTTTTCCAGTTTCAGTTTCAGCGGCTTCAAACCCCGTCACCTCATACCCGAACTCTTTCAAAAGAGACGCAAACTCGGAATCATCAGAAAGTTTTGCGGCAAGCTCCTCTTCCCTCTTTTTTGGATCGGCACTCCCATATCTTTGCTCCATTCTTCTGTATCTTTCCGCGCTCACCTCGGCGTTTTCATCAAATTTGGTATACTCCCCTCTAAAGTAACTAACAAGCTCCCCCGCCTTTTCATGAGGCGTCATATATCTAACCCCATCTTTTTCATATCCGTTAAAAATAACGCTTCTTTTCAAAATCGCCTCAAATTCCGCCTTCTGATGCAAAACAAAGCCCTCTTGCGTCCTTGCAAAGCCCAGAATCTTTCTTGCTATAGCGATGCGGTCCTCAATCGGAACTCCTAATATGCCACCTTCAATCTGTCTTCTTACACCCAAGTTGATTTCTCTAAATTCAGCATCCCCTGTCGGATAGAAGCCGGCAAAATCCCTTGCCCCGCAAGGTCCCCTTAAATCGCGGTTCGCTATCACAATTTCATCAATCGTTGACCATTCATTAAGATAAGGCTGGTGAACTCTTAAAGCTTTTCGCCCGTCAGGAAGCGTTGCCTCAAAATCAAAATTTGGTAAGGTCACAGCTACACGGTGAGCGACATCTTCAAAACTGGCCTCAATAGCAGGCTTATAAAGAGGTTCTCCTTTCTCATTCTCCCCCACCTTGATCACAAACTTCTGAATTACCTTCCAGGTATACACGGCGCTTGCAAACTCATTCCCGGGATTTTCAAGATCTTTCGGGTCGGAAACGGCAGAAAGCTCAATATCCGAAACATCAAATTGCGACAAGTTCCAGGTAAACATTGTTTCAAAACCCGCTTCAATGACCCCGCCTTCTTTAAGAGTTACGTTTCCACTCAAGTCATCCGGCCACATTCCTCTAATTCTTGCTCTCACCCCCTTTTTTATAACTGACCTTTCAATGCTGTCATGGCCTAGAGAGATAAATTCATCCAAAGTTATATTTGCCGGACCGACAAGATCCGGGGAAATCCTTTGAATTGCCTCCAAGTCGGAAACCACGTCTGCGGCAAGCTGGTAAGAGTGTTCGGGCTTATGCATTTCAAGAGGATTTTCACCTTCGGGACCGTAGCTTGTCTCAAGAAAAGCCTTAAGAGATACTATTATCCGAGTTTTGGCCTCCCCCTCATTTTCTACAATAACCATTGATTCATCAAACGGTAGACCTTCTTTTGGGCGAAGGAGCCCGAAATAATCGCGGTAATTGGTGTCGGCTATTCCTGTTGGTTTATCATTCTCATCTGGCATAATAAAAAACCGCCTTGATCACAAGCGAATGATCAAAGCGGTTGAACTTCTAGCCCGGGGGAAGCGTATACTCGGAAGTAACATCTTTATCTTCCTCCGCAGCAAAATAAATTATTTCACGAATCCCTCTAACACCAGTTTGGAGCAGGGCCTGCACGTGCTCTTCGCAGACCTCGTATGTAACCTTATCCGTAACAACTTTATGGGTTGCAGGGTTGTTACATGTGTGGTGGCCCCACTGGCAGGTTTGGGGCGAACTTGCATGGGCGGTTGAAGTGGCAGACGGCATTGAATCCTCCAATCTTTAAACTTGGGTCAATACTATCATAACTTTTTAAACATGGATAATGGGCTGAAAGCGCCAGAAATACTAACTTTTTTTCGCGAAAATCATTTTGCCCGCGGGAGTTTGAAGTATTCGTGAAACTATCACTTCGGCTTCTTTTCCTATCAAATCAGATCCGCCTTCAACGACAATCATAGTCCCATCCGGAAGATACCCTACTCCCTGGCTCGCGTCTTTACCAAGCTGAACTATTTTCATTTTTAAAGGTTCGCCGGGAAGAACAACCGCTTTTATCGCGTTTGAAAGTTCATTCACGTTTAAAACTTTCACACCCGATAACGACGCCACTTTGTTAAGATTGTAATCAACAGTAGCAAGCTTTGAGCCCGTGCTTTTGGCAACCTTCACTAAAATTTTGTCCACCTCTTTGCTTTTATTGCCATCAAACTCTTCCTCTCTTTCCAAAATCACCACCTTTGCAACTCTTTTCAGGTCTTTGAGTATATCAAGTCCTCGTCTTCCCCTTTGTCTTTTTAGTACGTCACTGCTGTCTGATATAAGCTGAAGTTCGTCTATCACGGCTTGCGGAACCAGAAGGGTTGTATCCAAAAAACCAGCTTTTACTATATCTATAACCCTTCCGTCAATTACAACCGAGGTGTCAAGCACAACCGCTTTATCATATTCTCTTTCTTTTTGGGCTTCCTCCTCTTTTCTCTTTTTCGCATCCTGCATTTTTCTTGACTGCGCCTCCCAGAAATCCGAAACGGCTTTCATCGCGGTTTTTGCTATAACGGTCTCAAACCATTCAACTATGGCGGAAGTGAGTACAGGAAGGACTAAAACGGCAAAAGCCCCGAATGCAAAGGCAAAGAGAGTCTGTCCGAAAAACGGAACTCCAAAAAGAGGATTTTTTGAAAAATACACGCTGTGGGAAACGAAAAAGCCCAGGATGGTTAAAAGGACGCCGATTACAAATTTGATAACGTTTCTTGATAATTCCATAGATAAAACCGTGTAAATACTAAAGTTAGTTTAGCATAAAAGGTCAATAAAAGTTTAATGTATCCGCACTACGGAGACGTAAATGAGTCTATTTTTTAATTTCCAGCTAAACTAAACTAGCTTTAAAGCCCCGTTAACGGACTTAACTTCAAGCGGGCTGATTATTTTTGTAAAACCTAACTTTTTTGCCTCCTTTACTCTGTTTTGCATAAACGGGACTTTCCTCACCTCGCCCGAAAGCCCCACTTCCCCAAATACTACAGCTTTAGTATTTAATGGCTTGCCTGTGAGTGAAGAATATATCGCAAGACAAATTGCAAGATCGCAGGAGTTCTCAATTATCTTCATTCCTCCCGCAACATTTACATAAACATCCTCATTTGAAAGTTTTAAACCGCATCTTTTTTCTAAAACGGCGACAAGAACCGAAAGGCGGTTAACATTAAACCCGCTTGCCGTTCTTTTGGGATAGCCAAAACTTGTCGGAGTTGTTAAAGCCTGCACTTCAAATAAAATCGGTCTGTACCCTTCCATAACAACTGTGACGCATGACCCGGGCGCGGATTTCATACGCTCCTCAAGAAATAAATCGGAAGGATTTTTAACTTCAGTCATCCCGGCTTCGCCCATTTCAAAAATTCCAACCTCGGAAACCGGACCGAATCTATTCTTGGAAGTTCTTAAAAGCCTGAATAAATGCTGTTCGTCGCCTTCTATGTATAAAACTGTATCAACTAAGTGTTCAAGAACTTTTGGACCTGCAATACTCCCCTCTTTTGTTATATGCCCAACAAGAACCATGGGAATTCCAAACTCCTTGGCGGTATTTGAAAGTCTTAACGCGCTCTCTCGGACTTGGCCCACGGAACCCGCCGTGCCGGTAAGCTCTGCTGTCGTTAAAGTCTGGATAGAATCAACGATTACCAAAGCCGGGCCAGGCAGATCCCTCGCAGGAGATGGCCCTTTAAGAAATTCGGTTATTGAGTCAACATTAGTTTCAGAGAGCATTGTAAGATGAGTACCTTTAATACTTAATCTGTCGGCGCGAAGCTTAATCTGCTGGGGACTCTCCTCACCGGAAATGTACAAAACTTCTTTATCCTTAACTTTCAGCTTGTCCGCAATCTGAATTAACAGTGTACTCTTTCCAATACCCGGCTCCCCAGCAAGTAAAACTACCTGCCCTGGAACAAAACCTCCTCCTAAAACACGGTCAAACTCCCCAATCCCCGAGGACACCCTAGAATCAGCTTTAATAGAAACCTCACTAAGCTTTTTTATGCTACTTGCCTTCGGAGGAACTTTCACGGAATATTTTCTGGAACTTACGGGCGCTACAAGGGTCTCAACAAATGTATTCCATTTAGAGCACCTTGGGCACTGCCCAACCCATTTAGGAGATTCAAATGAGCAATTCTGGCAAACAAATGTAGTTTTTTGTGGCATAAAATATCGGTTTTACATTACCACACATACGAACTACAATACAATACAAATTTTGCCTTCTGCTTTTTTTGTTCCATTACTTAACCCATAAGCATTTTACAATTTAGAAAATCTAAACTAGAATCCAGATTAAAACCAGAAAGGAGAAGTAAGATGGGTGCTTTCATATTCAGAGCCCAACACTGGGCTGTAATAAAAGTGCCCGGAGGAAAATGGGGCCTTAAGGATGGCATAGATCTCCAGCTGGGACAAGGAGAAAGACTCCACCTTGTTCCAACAACGGAGCCGGCCAGGGTTGCCTTCCAATCCGCCCTTGATGCTTTGGGTCAAGCGGGAACCGTTCGGTTTGAGGAGGGTGTGTATCAAGACAATCCGTCACTTCCCTTGATGCGAGCCATCAGACTTGGGGAAGAAACCTCCGAAGACGATGCGGCCAGGGCTTGCAAGCTCATCAGCCGAATGATGGAGGAGGAATAAATTCACCCAATTTTCGGCTAACAAATTGAGAGTTTTCACCTACGAGACTCTCAATTTTTATTTAAAACTCAAATTTAACTCGTTATCTTTATACCCAACCTTGATCTCCCCCGAAGAACGCCCGCCTTTAAGCAAAAGCCTCGCTATTTCATCAATTAAAACCCGATCAACGGTTCTTCTTAAAGCCCTGGCGCCGTACTCATCCGAGTATCCTTCTTTTAAAATAAACTCCTTTGCTTTCTTATCCACTTTTAACGCGAATCCTTTATCAAAAAGATTTTTTGAAACTTCAGCCAAAAGCAGGTTCAAAATTTTACTCAAATCGGATTTTGTAAGCTTGTTAAAAACCACAACATCATCAAACCTGTTTAAAAGCTCGGGCCTTAAGATATTTTTAAGATTATCGGTAAGCCTTTTTTCCACCAAACCGGCATCGCCTTTTTTAATATCCTTTACTACAAAACCAATCTCCCCTCGCGAAATCAGCTCCGAGCCAAGGTTTGAAGTCAAAATAACAATTGAGTGCGTAAAATCAAAAGCCCTTCCTCTTGCATCAACAAGAGTTCCATCCTCCATAATTTGAAGCAGAATATTTAAAACATCAGGGTGGGCTTTTTCTATTTCATCAAACAGAACAACAGTGTACGGGTTCCTTGATATTTTTTCGGTTAACTCCCCACCCTCATTGTACCCAACATACCCGGGAGGGGCGCCAACAAGCCTTGAAACCGTATGTCTTTCGGAAAAATCGCTCATATCAAGTTTAATAAGTCCGTTTTCCCCGAAAACACTTTTTGAAAGGACTCTTGCAAGCTCGGTCTTGCCTACTCCTGTAGGCCCAAGGAATAAAAATGACCCTATCGGCCTTTTGGCAGATCTTAACCCGAGGCTTGACCTAATGAGTGAAGAGGCAACAGACGAAACAGCTTTTCCCTGCCCTACTATTTTTTTAGATAAAGCCTCCTCAAGATTAAAAAAGAGTTTTTCTGTAACATCCGGCGCTTCAACGAGAGGAACATTTATCTCCTTCCCTAAAGCGCTTGAAATATATGGAGTTTTTAATTCTAGGTTCTCTCTATCAAAAGAAAAACCCGAAAGACCTTTTTCAATAGAGCCTATTTTTCTCTTTAGAGCTACCGCCAAATCAAGCTCCCTTTTTGAAATCGCCTTGTTTAATTCGGACGTAAATAAAAACTTCTTTCTCTTTAATGTGCCGTATTTTTTCGGAAGCATGTTTTTATCCATAACCAAGAAAGAACAGGCTTTATCTAAAAGATCAATGGCCTTTTGAGGGAAATATTTACCCTTTATATATTTCTCCGATTTCTCATAAACCTCATTTAGCGAGCTCTCGCTTATTTTCACTGCGTGAAACCTCTCAAAATCCAACGCTTTTTCCTTAAGAATTGAAAGTGTAGTCTTTTTATCCGACTCTTTAACCCTCACTATGCTGAAATTCTTAAGAATATCCTCGTCCTCCGAAATATATTTTTGAAAAGAAGCAAGGCTTGTTGACGCGATAATCTGAAAACCTGAGTACAAAATATCTGATTTGAAAAGATTTAAAGCGAACGGCGGGAAAAAACCGGGACCTCCAGGCATAAAAACCTGATGAAAATCCGAAAAAAATAAAACTAGATTGCCCGCGCTTAACACCTCATCATGCAAGGCTGAAAGGCCTGCTTCAATACCCTCTCTTCCCATCACGCCACTTAAAAAACTATTAATGTCAAAATCAATTACGCTGATATTTATAAGCTGGCTTGGCACCTCAAAATTGGACATTTTTTGGGCGAGAAGCTTAACAAGAGATCTTTTACCGACACCGCTTTCACCGATTAATAAAGGGTTCGCCTTTTTCCTTTGCAAAAGAATAGAAATGACATCCGTCAGCTCTTCCCTCTCAACCTGATTCCCAATAACCCCATCTTCGTAAAGTAGATTTAAATTTGTTCCAAATGCATCAAGAATAGGCGTTTTTCTAAAACCCCTGACGCTTTTTTTAAGGATTTTTGGATAAGTCCCCGAGGTTACTACCTTCTTTTGCGCAATTTTATAATCTTTTGATCCGGAGAGCTTTAAGAGGGCCAAAGTTAAATGCTCGGTGCCTACATACTGATGCCTCATCTGAAATGACTCCACAAAAGCCTGTTCAATGACATCCGAAAGATTTACTTTGTGATTTTTTTGTAAAGAAACTCTCTCTGGGCCCGAAAGTAAAATACTTCCAAAACCTCCCGATTCAATTATTGAGGAAGCTAGATCTTGCGCATGCACCAAATTATTATTTGAGGATAAAAAGGACTCAAGAGCTTTTTTTGCCCTGAATGTCAACTTATCTGTAACCATTACTTTTCAAGCTGTCTTGTGCTTAAAGCAAGCTTCTGACTCGCTCCATCAACCATTGTAACGACAGCCGTTACCTCCTCCCCTTCTTTTAATGGACCGCTTGCCTCGGAAACATGAATTAAACCGTCTAAACCCTTCTCAAGATTTACAAAGGCTCCAAAGGGTACAATCTTACTGACAAAACCCGTAACTTTAGTTCCGATCGGGTATCTTTCCTCAACTTTATCCCAAGGATTAGGGGTAAGCCTCTTAACGCTTAATGCAAGCTTTCCCGTGTCTTTTTCAACTCCAAGTACTAAAACCTTAATTTTATCCCCTACCGAAAAGTATTTACCAGGATGACTGACTTTCTCCCAGGCGATTTCACTGATGTGTACAAGCCCATCAAGCCCGTCAACATCAACAAAAGCTCCAAAAGGCATCACACCCGTAACAACACCTTCAAGAACATCCCCCTCCTTTACGGCATCAAGTTTTTTTCTTATTTCTTCCTGATCTGTATCAGGCCTTGCATCCTTTTCAGATAAAACAAGACGGTTTTTTTCAGGGTCAACTTCTATGACTTTAACTTTAAGCTCTTTGCCCGAAAGAACCGAAAGGCGCTCTTTAAGTTCGGTCTCGCTTCCGGAAGCAAATCTCCCCTCATCTTTTGCAAAATGTCCTTTATCAAGGTGTGAAAGTGGGATAAAGCCCCTCAAACCAAAGCAATCTACCAAAAGTCCCCCTTTATTGTACTCAATTACTTTTACATTAAAGACGGCTCCGGTTTTAAAGGCATCCTCCATATCCTTCCATTTTTTCTCTCTTTCGGCCTTTTTTAAGGAGAGTACAAGATAGCCCTGGTCATTTTCAGCCTGGACAACCGTCGCAACAATAGGATCTCCTTCCTTCAAGTATTTGTAACTCTTATCAGTATCATCAAGATCAAAACCGCTGATTATTCCCTCGGATTTCGCGCCGACGTCAACTAAAACCTCCTTATATGAAACCGAAACAACCATACCTTCAATTATATCCCCGGGTTTGAAGGACTTAATTTCAACTTTATGCTTGTCCAGAAGCTTTTGCATAGGGTGTTCATTCATAGCGAAGAGATTTTACCTTAACATAAAAAGTAAAACAACTGCCCGTATTAGTCACTGTCATTTTTAAGCTTGCAAAGCGTCGGTATTGTTCCATTTTTTCAGAAAAGTTATTTTAAGACGAGATCTACTAGCTTTTTAGTTCTTTTATAAAGACTTAATCTCCCTCGTTTGCGCCTTAGCCTTATGGCTTTTTGATATAAGCCTTCAAGCTCCTCCGTAAGTTTTTCCACGGAAAACTTATCCGAATATTCAAGAGATTTTTGGCCTAACTTTAACGAAAGATCAGAATTTGAAACTATTTCAACTATTTTTTGAGACATTGCCTTTACATCCCCCGCTCTTACAAGATAGCCGTTGTCTTTCACAAGTTCCACTAAACCAGCTTTCCTAACCCCGACAATCGGAAGTCCCGCCGACATAGCTTCAAGAACGACCATAGGATTATTTTCCATTTCACACGCAGTTACAAATACATCCGAAAGATTTATAAGCCCTCCCGAAATAAGCTTTTCATGCTCTATAAAACCCGTAAACACAACATTTTTTGACAAGCCAAGATCCTTCACCTTTTTTTCAAGCTCTTCTTTCTTTGGCCCGTCTCCTACTATTAAAAGGCTGACGTTTGATTTTTCTTTGAGAACCTCACTGAAGGCCTCAATCACAACTTCTACCTTCTTTTCTTCAGACAGCCGGCCGAAGTGAAGGATCACTTTTTCTTTAAGGTTATATTTCTTTTTGAGTTTTCTGATTTCTGACTCATTAAGTTTAGGGAATTTAGTCTTAACAACGGGGTTAGGAAGGTACTCAACATTACTTTTGTACCCAGTCTTGATGAGATCTTTTATAAGGACTTTTGAAGGACAGGTACTTACTTCACAAGCGTCAAAAAAGAATTTGGCTGCCTTCAGAAGGGCATCGGAGATATTTTTATTAACCAGCCTTTTATTTATAACCCAACCGCTCATATGCTCCGGGGTGGTTAAATAGATGTGAATAGTGCCAACAAGGGGTATTTTAAATATTTTTGCCGACAGAAGCGCGTCAAGACCTACCAAAAACGGCGTTTGTAAATGTATGACATCGGGCCTGAATTTTGAAACTTCTCTCAAAACAATTGGCAGGCCAAGAAAACTTAACCTGAACTCCGGATAAATAAATGCCGGCATGGAAGGAAGGTGGACAATTTTGACGTTTTTTGCCCTAAATTCTTGTCTGTTAATCCCTTTTACTTTGGGTACAAATATTAATACTTTATGTCCATTTTTCCCCAGGCCATAGGCAAAGTTAGCAATTGAAGTTGCCATCCCATTAATCTGCGGCAAAAAGGTGTCTGTAAAAAAAGCTATTTTCATAGTTGGGAGTTATTTTAACACATGGGAAGGGAGGGTCTAAAATGGGGGAAGAGTTATAGTTTCCGCTGCAAAATTTGTCTTTAGTATCCCGGCGACGACCTATTCTCACACGGAGTTGCCCCCGCACTACCTTCGGCGCTTGTGGGCTTAACTTCTCTGTTCGGAATGGGAAGAGGTGTGGCCCCACCGCTATCATCACCAGGATACTAACGGCAAACGTAACCTTGCTTCTTTACAAAACAAAGCTTACGCTACACTTTCTGACAGAAGTAATGTCATTATTCTCCAAAAGCAATTCTCAAGGCTATTTGCCTAGGATAAACCCAGGCGCGGGCATCTAAAAAAATTAACAACCATTAGTACAGCTTGGCTGAAACGATTACTCGTCTTACACCTGCTGCCTATCATCCCACATCGCCCTCGCGGGCTAAGCGGGATTCCTTGCGGAACCTTGTAGTCTCCAAGGGGTTGTCCATGAAGCTGTTACGCTTCATGAAGGTCATAATCTTGGGGTGTGCTTCGTGCTTAGATGCTTTCAGCGCTTATCACGTCCGAATATGGTTACCCAGCGATGCTTTTGGCAAAACAACTGGAACACCAGAGATTCGTTCAATCCGGTCCTCTCGTCAACTGTTCTTCTATCACTAGAAGGTTAGACTATATCTTCACCCTTCTACGCTAAAGTTACGAAGGGTAAACCTCTATAACTTCAACTTAGGTAGGGTGTCGGCGTGTTACCTGATATTACTCAAATTTAATCAAGTCCTCTCATCCGCGAAGCGGAGAGAAAGTCGTTACGGGGTCAAACCTAAAGCCTCCAAAAGTTCATTTTTCGTTTTCTTAGTCTTTGTAACATAGTTAGAAAACTGTATTTTTAGGACACAATCAACCAGCTCATGTAACTCGGATACTGATAACCGATTGTAACTTTTTCTACCCAAGAGATCTGAAGCAGTAAACAAAGCTTCTGCCTGTCCTCTCTTGAATCTGATAAACGGTTTCAACGCTAATAGGATTTCCCTAACCCGCTTATAACCATTTATTCTTAGCTCACTCATACCATCATTCCTATGCGACAAATAACCGATCTTCAATTCGTTCCTAATCCAAAGCAGTGGTTTGAAATGTCTGCTATCTTGATAAAAACAGATAGTACACATAAACCTCAAACCGGCCTTTGTGTCAGAACGCTTTTTTAACTGAAGAATCAGACTTCCGTCGCCATCAAGAAATCCAGCAATGTAAGCTAAATTAGCTTTAGACTGACTTCCCACGGTATTATCTTACTCCCTAAGGATTCACTAATAAAGATCCTATTAATAGTGCTTGGACCAATCACTATTAACCGGGATTAAGACTTCACCGTTATTAGCCAAATTGTCATCGGAAGTTTCCTTCCGAAGTAGCAAGAATTTACTAGGATCAACTCCCCTCAAGACCTTGCGCCCGTTGTGGATAGAGACCGACATTTTTGTTACTCATCCGCTCCGACAGTTGTCGGACGGATTGGTTAATCATTTCTTGTTTTGATTAACTCTCCCAATCGCTTGGGGGATCCGACCATATCTTTCCCACTTCACTCATTTTGAGCTTCACGGGATTTAGCGTATGGCCTGTGAGGATTTTAGTCTTGATAGAATAACTCCTTTAGGAATTCTTCGATGAGTTGTGTTCATCGAGTAAGCAAGATCAAGAATTAGTTTAAAACCTTGATCAGTTAAATGCTCTCCCTGAGAAATTAGTTCCACTGTTTCTTTGAATTTCAGAAAATCCTGATATTTTCCAGAGATGAGAGGATTCTTAAGAAAAAAGGGTATGACTTTTTCTTTCAAATCCTTATTATCTTTCACAACCAATACAAGGGACACATCATCAGTAGATGCTTTATGATTGGGTTTGATATAACCACAACCTAACCTGTTCTTAAGTTGATCAAGAACTATTCTTCCTCTTGGATTTTGACTCACATGAAATTCGGTAATTATTTGAAAGCCGTTTTTATTGAACTTAGAAGGCACTATGCCTACATAAAAACAGCCCTCGCCATCAACAAAACCTGAAAAATAAGAATCAGGAATATTGATCATAAGACTAATCTTTCCTGCTGATTATCTGCACTAGAAGCATTTTCACTTAAGATCATTAAGTCTTAAGTAGCTCTAGATACTCCAGAGTTCCCAGCATATAGCTAAATTTATAGACAGTTCGAATTCGCCTTCTGGCGAATGTCACCCGCAGTCTCTAATTGCGGATCAGCTGTCTCACAACGCTCTGAACCCAGCTCGCGTATCGCTTTAACCGGCGGACAGCCGGACCCTAGGAAGCTTCTCCACCTCCAGGATGCGATGAGCCGACATCGAGGTGCCAAACCTTACCGTCGCTATGGACGCTCGGGTAAGATCAGCCTGTTATCCCCGGGGTAACTTTTATCCGATAAGCTCCGTGCCATCCATTAAGCAACGGAGGATCACTAAGCCCTACTTTCGTACCTGCTTCACTTGTAGGTGTCGCAGTTAAGCTCCCATATATCTTTACACTTACAGTCCCATTTCCATCGGGACCAAGGGAACCTTTGGGCTCCCGCGTTACACTTTAGCGGGAAACCGCCCCAGTTAAACTGCCTGCCAGACATTGTCCTCCCGCCGGATAAACGGCGGCAAGTTAGGGTTAGAGTGTTAACAGAGAGGTATTTCACTGATGCCCGCCTTGCGGCGGACTCCCTCCTATGCTACACAATTAAAACGCCTTCCCAATGCCAAGCTACAGTAAAGCTCCACGGGGTCTTTTTGTCCTACAACGGGTAATCCGCATCTTCACGGATACTTCTATTTCGCCGGGTTCGTGACTAAGAGAGTGCTCAAGTCGTTACACTTTTCGTGCGGGTCGTAACTTACACGACAAGGGATTACGCTACCATAGAACCCTTATAGTTAGGGCTGCCGTTCATCCGAGCTTATACCAAAAGCCTCCCCGCGAAGCCCTTGCGGGCGAAGTGGGGTCACCTCCGGTTTTAACTTACGGACACTGGGCAAGTGTCGGTCCTTATACATCCTCTTACGAGTTGAGCAAAGACCTGTGTTTTTGTTAAACAGCCGCTTGAGCCATTTTTATGCTACCTAGGCTCGTACACCTAGGCCTACCTTTTTGCTAACTTACGGTAGTAATTTGCCGAGTTCCTCGGCCACGATTATCCCGTTCGCCTTGGTATTTTCTACCAATCTACCTGTGTCGGATTGCGGTACGGATGCCATTTATGCTCTCTAGAGGTTTTTCTGGGAAGTTTAAGACTATAAGGTTCGTTGATGTGATCTCCTTCCCCATCGGCTCATATAAACGCCTCTACGGATTTTCCTATAGAGACTGACTTGCCTTCTGGACCCAAATCCCTAATGGGCCTTAATACTCAAACTTCGTCACCCCTTTGATGGTAACGCATACATGGCAGCGCAGGAATATTAACCTGCTATCCATCGGCTACGCCTTTCGGCCTCGCCTTAGGGCCGGCTAAACCTCCATCGACTGACGTTGTGGAGGAAACCTTAGATATCCGGCGGAAGGGGTTTTCACCCTTCTTTCGCTACTCAAACCAGCATTCTCACTTGATGAAACTCCAGCAAGCCTCACGGCTCACCTTCACAGTCGCATCAATGCTCCCCTACCACACTTCGCCAGAGGTTCTTACCTACGTCATCGCGAGGCCACAAAGTGGCCGTGGCGATCCCGTCGAGATTGCTTCACCCGCTAAACGCGGGTTCGCAATGACGACGAAGGCAAGAATCTCTGACGAAATATCCACAGCTTCGGTACTATGCTTGAGCCCCGTTACATTGTCGGCGCAAAACCGTTTCACTAGTGAGCTGTTACGCTTTCTTTAAAGGGTGGCTGCTTCTAAGCCAACCTCCTAGTTGTCTAAACAATTTCACTTCCTTTACCACTAAGCATAGATTTAGGGACCTTATCCGATGGTCTGGGCTGTTTCCCTTTAGAACATAGAACTTAGCTCCTACGTTCTGACTCCTCAGTATGAATTTTGCGTATTCGGAGTTTGGTAGGATGAAGTACGCTTGCGCGCCTTCAATCCTTTCAGTAACTCTACCCCACAAAATCTTAACCTGAAGGCTATACCAAAATATATTTCGGGGAGAGCCAGCTATCGCCAGGTTCGATTGACGTTTTACCTCTTACCACAAGTCATCCGAGACTTTTGCCGCAGTCACCGGTTCGGTCCTCCACATAGTTTTACCCATGCTTCAACCTGCTCATGGTAAGCTCACCTGGCTTCGGGTCTTTTCGTACAGACGATAAACGCCCGTTAAGACTCGCTTTCGCTGTGCCTCCCCCGTAAAACGGGGTTAAGCTAGCCTGCACGAAAAACTCGCTGGTTCATTCTTCAATAGGCACGCCATCATCCCACTCCGCTTCCTGCTCCGCAGTAAGCTACGCGGGACAAGCCCATAAACACAATCGTGTTCTGGGATATCCTCGCCGAAGCTTTTTGCGACGCAAAAAGCGAAGGGGGACTCTGGCCGCTTGTCAGCATACGGTTTCAGTTTCTATTTCACTCCCCTAACAGGGGTGCTTTTCACCTTTCCCTCACGGTACTAGTTCACTATCGGTGTCTTTGTGTATTTAGCCTTAGGAGATGGTCCTCCCAAATTCTCACAGGATTTCACGTGTCCCGTGATACTCAGGAACAACCCAAACAGATTTTTCCCTTTCAAATACGCGGCTGTAACGCTCTTTGGCCGGACTTTCCAGACCGTTCTTCTAGAGAAAATTTTGTAACTATTTCTCATATCAAGCCTGCCTGTCGGCAGTCAGGTATGAGTACAGGTTGTCCTATAACCCCCTTTTCTAACATATCATTCCGTACTTGTCGCAAGATCTTAGATTGTCATTCCCGCGAAAGCGGGAATCTATCGGTAGATCCCGGATCAAGTCCGGGATGACTAAAGTCAGATTCGGGTTTGGGCTCCGCCCGTTTCGCTCGCCACTACTCCGGGTATACAAATATTGTCTTTTTTCCATCTGCTACTAAGATGTTTCAGTTCGCAGAGTGCCTTTCACACAAACTATCTTTCGGCATTTCTGCCAAACCTTCGTTTGCGGATGTTCAAGGTTGTCCAAGAACAGGTTTCCCCATTCGGAAATCCCCGGGTAATAACGCCTCTTAGCGGCTCCCCGAAGCTTAACGCAGCTTAGTACGTCCTTCATCAGCACAAAGACCCTAGGCATCCACCATACGCTTTAATATCTTTTTAGATGCTTCATTTGTGGTGAAGTGTGCATACGCAACTTCACCACCCTGAAGTGATCCGCCAGTTGGCGGTTTCTACTTCAGGTCCTTGAAAATTGCTTTTGGAAAACAATTTTCGGTAAATCACCAATAGATACAAATCGGTACTCAATACCGCTTTTTTCGCCTCTATTAAGTGGTTTTATTCAATTTTCAAGGTACTTGCATTAACTTTTATGTTTTACTAAAAGCTAATGCAAGAACCCTTCAGTTCAGCTTGCCCTACTTCATCTGCCTCTGGCGGACTACGCGGGGCACACTTCACTATGCATATCTTGGGTTCATCAAGTGAAACTAAGAAGTAGCGAATGTTGGCCTGCCACGCGAAGCCACGCAGTGGCGAAGTGTGGTGGACCCAAGGAGACTCGAACTCCTTACCTCCACATTGCAAATGTGGCGCTCTAACCAGATGAGCTATGGGCCCGTACCACATTTCACAGCGTGAAATATCAGATTTTTAAAACTAGAGCTTCTTCAAAGAGAAGATAGAGGATTTAATTTAATTTTACCATCCCGCAGGGAATAAATTATCATCAAAAATCATGCCAGTCAATAGCCCAAGCTATCAAAACCTTACTCTATTAGTTTTTTACAAAAAACCACATCTTTGCCACACCCTCTTCATGGTTTAGCTCCCCTTTGCAGTAACTACAGGTAGAGGTTCCTTCCTTCACACCGACTGATCTCACCGCAAGCGAGTGCCAGCCATTTTCAAGCTGTTTGGTGTCAATTGAAATAGTCTGCCACGCATCATAAGCGCTAAAGTTGCCGTCTTTATCAAATAACACTACACCGGTTCTTGGCTTTACTTCAAGCCAGGGTCCCACGGCAGGAATAGCATGCGTTCTATCCAAAACTGCGTTAAGATGCTTGCTTGGCTCCTGGGCTCTTATCCTTAAGGTTAAAGTCCCCGAAACGGGTGCAACCGGAACACAATCTATCAACGCATTGGTGTAGCCAAAGTCAGTGTACCAGGATCTCCCGGTTAAACTGGTATAAGGCTTTGCCTTGCATTTATTCTGCGAGGTGTAATTTGAGTCAGTCTTGCCGTTTTGAACATTTAACGGTACTCCGCTTGAGTTTAAAAAGCTCTTACCGTCAGGAGTGCCCGTTTCAGCTCTTATCCTAAACTCTCTCCACCCATCGGGAATCCTCGGAGTGCCATCAGACTTTAATGCCGCGGTATCAATGCTTACTTCCTGATTAAACGCGCAATTTAAATCTCCTTTAGAAGGAGTGTAAGTTGTGCCGTCGGCATATGTACATTTTTTATTTATGGCAATTCTTGGAAGTGTGCCTCTATCCGTATGGACTGCAAGATATTTAAGAGTTGACGGGTTGTTATGGATTACCATCCTGACATTAAATTTCAAAACTCCTGAAACCTCCTGCCCTAAAGGAAGGTTTGCCGCCGCGTGTATGTGGCCGTAGTTTGGAACCCACCATGCCTGAAGTTCAACTGGAATTTTCCTCGGATCAAAATAAGCTTTTCCGTTTGAGTCAACATAAGGAGGGGTTTCTGCAGGAAGTAGAGACCCATCCTGCGTATATGAAAGAACCGAAGCAGACGGTGAGGCCTTAAGGTCCATGAGAGACTTGGACTTTAATTTTTGATTAACAAGAAGAGCAACTAGTGCTAATGAGGAAACAACAAGTACTACAAGAAGAACGGAAATTAAACCTTTTTGGTTTTTATATGAGTTTTTAGGCATCCTCAAATTTTATATAATATAAATAAGTAATGCAAGGCGGCCTAGCCAAAAACTAAAACCGCCTTGACGATTTGAAAGGGTAACCTCCATTAGAATTAGAACTCCTCAACAATCACAGCCCAGAAAGGTCCCCCACCCTCGTTAAGGCGTAAAAGCTCGCCAAGAAGGAAAGCGTAGATTTTCTGATCGGATACTTCATCTATTCCCATGAAAACGGGGTGGGGGGATTCCCCATCCCATACATTAAAACCACCGTCATCACGGAAAATCCGAAATCTGGCCTTGTAGTAAACCTGTCTGGCCCACTCCTCACCCATCGGTTTTCCTAGCGCACCTTCCACAACCTCCCACCCCAAACTTAAATCTTCCCACACCTTAAATAACCTTGATCTTCCGTTTGGAAAAGGCATCTTGCCCTCCTTTCATTTTCTTTAAATATATCACCAGGTAAAAAGAAAGAGAACGAAAATAGTACAAGAACGGATCAAATGGTAAAATGGGCTTAAATAAAGGCTATGGGCGCGTAGCTCAGTCGGTTAGAGCGCGTCTCTGATAAAGACGAGGTCGAAAGTTCGATTCTTTCCGCGCCCACCATCGCGTGATAAATTTGCTTTGCAAATTTAAACGCGATAGTCACGTTTAAACCGAAGGTTTATCACGTGACAAGATCTAACGTGGCGCAGCCACTAAATTTAATTTTCACGTAAGATCTAATACCACCTTAAAACCCCAAACTATTTATCCCTAAACTTCAATTTGAATAATCAACTATAGGTTGTATAATTGTTTGAATTCAACCCTATAAGGAGAGGATGTCATGAAAACACGACTATGGACTTCAAGGTTCAAGGATGCTTTGGCTGTCCTTGAAGTGAATGGAAGGCAGCAAGGTCCCGACCGAATCATCCGCTGGATCGTTGGAGGAGCTTTTTCGCTTATTCCTATCTCGGCCGGTTTGCTTTTGTCGGCTGCTACTGGCCTTCCCTACATAGGATTTTCCCCTGCCACCTTGCTAACAGCCCTCTGGGTGGTCCTCCTGTATCACATGGGGAAGAAGCCCTTTGAGGTATTCGCATGGACAGAGTGGCAAGAAGAGGTTGACAAGGCAATCAAGCTTCCCCTAGCAATTCTTGGAAGTATTGAGCTCTCCACACTCTTCGTGACCTTTTCTGTGGTTCTTGCGGCCATCCAGCTGTTGTTCTAAAACCTTGTGGTGCGCAGATACCCTCCCCTGCGCACCCCATCTTTTCCCCTGTTTCAAAACCAACGTCCAATTTGAATTTTTACGACTTCGTATTACAATGAACCCCTGAAGAAAGAAATAAACAAAAGGAGAAACGGCATGAGTATCCTAACAATTGGATCAACCGAATGGCTTGAAGCCATTTGCAAAGTCCTTGGAGACTTCTTGGTAGGTATGGAGCTGCATGATGAAAGTGAATTAGTGTTTTCTAACCCTCCGGTACAGATCGCGTTCATCTGCACGGAGAACGTTCAGCCTGAAGTGGTGAGACAAGCGTCCAGGTCTTTCGGATTCAGAATGCAGGAATACGCATAAGAAACGGCAAGGACGTTACGGCGCTGATTTTTGACGTCTACGACCCACCGTATCCAACAGAGGGCAAGATCAGAGAGACTGCGGAAAAATTCGGCTTAACCGCTACGGGAGATCTCGCTTTAAGAGAGTATTGGTTTGGTGTCTACTCTCCCCAGCTTTAAAACACACTGTCAAGTCCCATGAATGCCCCATGGGACTTTTACTCTTCGTTAGCTCGCACACAAGTAGTCAAATCAGACTTAGCTTCATATGAGAATGATCAAAACACTAAAACCCAAGCAAGGCTTTCCTGATTGACTCTAAAGAATTAAATTTGCCGCCGGGAAGCTCCCACATCCCCCCATACATTTCATCTGGAACTCTTCGCACGCGCAAATGGTATGATACAAAAGTTATGACCAGGTTGGAACAAATTAACGAAATAATAGAAAGCGGAGGGTACCCATCATATACCCTCTCGCAAATTACGCATGCCGTATACAAACTCGGCGCTTCTGATTACACGGAAATTCCAAACATACCAATGAAACTAAGAATTAAACTTAAAGAAAAACTGGGCGGGATTTTAACTTTAAAAAATATTAATGAAGTAAAAGGAGGGCAGGCGCATAAAGTTTTATTTGAAACAAGGGATAAAGAAAGAATTGAAGCGGTGAGAATGATATTTCACCCTGATGATGATATTCACGAATCGTTGTGTATCTCTTCACAATCGGGGTGCGCTTTAGGATGCACGTTCTGCGCGACGGGCGCGGTGGGTTTTAAGAAAAACTTAACGGAGGATGAAATTTCAGATCAGATACTCTACTTCAAAATAAATAATTTAAAAATCTCAAGCATTTCCTTTATGGGAATGGGCGAGCCGTTTGCCAATCCCAATCTTTTTGAAGCATTAAAAATAATTACCGATCCTAACTTTCTCGGAATAAGTCCAAGAAGATTAAGCATTTCAACTGTCGGTTTGATTCCAGGAATAAAACGGTTAACGAAAGAATTTCCGCAAATAAATCTTGCGTTTTCACTTCACTCGCCTTTCCCAAATCAAAGGCTTGAAATTATGCCGATTACAAAAGCTTATCCGATAAACAATATTTTTGATGCGCTTGATGAACATATAAAAGAAACAAATAAAAGAGTGTTTATCGCATATATATTATTAAAAGGTGTTAATGACTCACCGGAACATGCAAAAGAAATAATAAAAATTATTAAAGAGAGGGGAAGGCTAAGCTACCTTTATCATGTTAATTTAATCAGGTACCACCCCGGTCCCACAATATCTCAATTTGAAAAACCAAATAAAGAATCCGTTAATAGATTCATGGAAATAATTAAAGATGCTGGTACTAACTGCACACTAAAACAGTCTTTTGGTATTAAGATATACGCAGCGTGCGGTCAGCTTTACGCAAAGTACGAAACCAAGTCAGCCGCGCTTAATGAAGTAAAAGCTTATCCCACTAAATACGTACATTAAACCGAATAATAAAAAGGTAATTTCAAAACCGAAAGATTGCGAAATCAAACCAACCGCAACCGCCGACAAAGCTGCCGGTATGTTAGTTACTATATCTTCAAGACCCCACTCCATTTCTTCATTTCCTTTATCAATTACTTTGGTAAATACGGACCATCTTAAAGGATACATCAAAGCTTCTGTCGTTGAGAGTAATGTTTGAAGCAAAAAGACTGTAAGTATATTGGGACTAAACCCGAGGGACGCTATCAAAATACCGTAAAACATGGTTCCAAACGCAACTATATTTTTCTTATGTTTTATGTCTAAAACAGAAGTAAACCTCGCTAAAGGCAATTCAAATAAGGATCTTACAATAAGCCCGTAAGCAAGTATATATCCGAAAAAGCTAATATTACCCGGTGATAGCTTGTTAACTACCAAAAGAGAAAGAAAAGGGCTGACCGAAGCGTCAGCCATATAGGAAAACACATCCGATAAAAGAAAAACCTTAACTTCCCTGCTTACTCCCCTTTTAGTTCTTATTCTTAACTTCACTAATACATTTTAGCCGAAATTTATATCCATTAGAAGATTAAGAACGAATAAACGCAAAACCCCGCGCTTTTGCACGGGGTTAATATTTTAAGTTTACTAAAAAGCGGAAAGAACAAATCGTTTTAGGCTTTAAGCTTAGCCTTAACTTGCTCAAACACTTACCCTGTGAAGGTAAGTTTACATTATGGCTCTATGAGCTTCTTAAACCATAACGAGCGCCTCCTGCAATGTCCTTTAAAAAGGAAAGATAGTTTTATCCCACGCTTAGTTGGGTCTTATTACCTATCCCATTTGGTCGCTGAATTTTCTCCCTTTAGAAAGGAGGTGATCCAGCCCCAGATTCCCCTAGGGCTACCTTGTTTCGACTTCATCTTGGTCATCAATTTCACCTTGGGCCAAGAAACCCTGGACTTCGGGTGACCCTGACTCCCCTGACGTGACGGGCAGTGTGTGCAAGTCCCGAGAACGTATTCACCGCCGTGTAGCTGACCGGCGATTACTAGCGATTCCATCTTCATGGAGTCGGGTTTCAGACTCCAATCCGAACTGAGACGCGCTTTAAGAGATTTGCTTCCACTCGCGTGGTTGCGTCTCTCTGTACGCGCCATTGTAACATGCTTCTAGCCCCAGGCATAAGGGCAATACCGACTTGAAATCATCCCCACCTTCCTCCGCATTACTGCGGCAGTTTCGCTAGAGTGATACAACTAACGATAGGGGTTGCGCTCGTTGACGGACTTAACCGTACGCTTCACAGTACGAGCTGACAACAGCCATGCAACACCTGTGCAGAACCCTCGAAGGATCATCCGTCTTTCAACGGACTTGCATCTGCATGTCAAGCCTGGGTGAGGTTCTTGGGTTATCAACCAATTGAAGAGCATGTTCCACCGCTTGTGCGGGACCCCGCCAATTCCTTTGAGTTTTAGCCTTGCGGCCGTACTTCCCAGGCGGCCTGCTTAACGCGTTAGCTTCGACACCCACCCTGCAATAGGCACAACCTAGTTGTGCACACTGCAGGACAGGTATCTAGCAGGCATAGTTTACAGCGAGAACTACACGGGTCTCCGTGTAAATAATTTTCTTCCGTTACCGGAAGGATCGGACTATATCATCCTCTGAATCTTTTATACCTTGACTTTTTTTCCGAAAGGTACTTTTCAATCACCTCTCTTTTAAAAGTAGTCAAGTTTACGACTTCAGAGATCCAGCGTTCTTGAAGCTCGGGGATTTTATACAGGATGAGAAATTTTGGAAGCATCTGCTCTACTTTCATGTGCGGAAGAATAAGCCTTAGAAACTTTTTAAGCTCTTCCGTGGAATTAATATAAATCCTTAGATAAGTAGACTTTCCTTTTCTCATTGAACCAATTTTAGTGTTAATTCCCCAGACGATTTTTAGATATTTTATAAGTATGTCAACCTCCTTTTTAGAGAAGCTGTCAGTACAGAAAACCCCTTCTCTGGAATTTGAAACCAGAGAACCATCATCCAACCACCAAACAAGAAGACCAAGCGGGTTAAGAAGATTTAACCATCTCCTTTTAATAACCTTCTTAGATCTTTTTGAGGTGAATTTATGAAGATATGTCAAACTTTCAAGCGCCAAACTCTGAAATCTTAATTTAATTTCACCAAACCCATCTTTCTTATATATGCTGCCTTGCCTAAACACACATTTATCGCTTGAAATTTCTTTCAGTTTTTCAACTTTCCAGTAGAAGTATTCTTGTTGTGTCACGGAATGCCTGAACGAAAGTCGGGCATTCGCGTAACCTCTATTCACCGTCAGGGAACCATCTCCTAAAATTGATCCTAATATAACCTGTATGCATTCTTCTGACAAAGGTAATTGCAACATAAGTTGCATTATATACCAACAGTCGCCCGAAGCTCCATAGTCTCTACGGGGTCAGACGCTTCCTCCATTGCATACTGATGGAAGAACCGCAGACTTCCCTCGGGATTATCCGTTTTTTCAACGGACTTCCCCGATACAGCCGGATGCTCATTCCAATGTCGCCATTGGAAGGGACACCATTTATCAACTTTTACTTGAAGAACTTCATAAACTCGCACGTTTATAAAGAAAGCTGACACGGATTTATCTAATCCGTTTCGCTCCTCTCGCTTTCGTATCTCAGCGTCAGAAAGGCCCCAGCAAGCTGGCTACCCCTTTGGTGTTCCCTGTTGTATCAACGCATTTTACTGCTCCTCAACAGGTTCCGCTTGCCCCTAGCCATCTCTAGCCGGGCAGTATCCTTTGCCAGTCCACCGTTGAGCGGTGGGATTTAACAAAAGACTTACCCAGCAGCCTACATAACTCTTTACGCCCAATAAATCCGGATAACGCTTGCACCCTACGTATGACCGCTGCTGCTGGCACGTAGTTAGCCGGTGCTTTTTACAGAAGTTTACAACCCGAAGGCCTTCATCCTTCACGCGGTGTCGCTGCGTCAGACTTTCGTCCATTGCGCAAGATTCCCGATTGCTGCCTCCCGTAGGAGTGAGGACCGTATCTCAGTTCCCCTCTTCCCGACCGACCTCTCAGTCCGGGTACCCGTCATAGCCTTGGTAGGCTTTTACCCCACCAACAAGCTGATAGGCCGCAGGCCCCTCCTAAAGCCCCCACTCCGCTAAAGCTTCGCGGGGTTTGATCTTGCGATCACATAGAGTATTAGCAGACCTTTCGGTCTGTTATCTTCTACTTTAGGGTAGGTTCCTACGTGTTACTAAGCCGTTCGCCGCTATCCTTCGCTGCCCTTGCGGGCTTCAAAGAACCGCTCGACTTGCATACCTTAAGCACACCGCCAGCGTTCATCCTGAACCAGGATCAAATTCTCAAAAGAAATGTTCTTTCCACTTTTAAGCAAACTTAAGCTTAAAAGTAATAACTTAACCATTCAGTTTTCAAAGTGCCGACAACAAAACACACCTTACACTCTTTTTCGTTGTAAGTTGGGATTAGTATTATACCTTAAAGCTGATTGTCAAGAAAGAAATTAACAGCAAGGAGGTCTTTTGTCAACTTTAAAAACCAGCCGATTTAGTATATCGACTGGTTTAATTCTCCATATGGGGTCACCTTTTCCTTTTGCCGGATCGTCTCAAAGCAAGAAGAAAGGAGGTCACGGCGTAAGAAGAGAGCATAAACACCGTATGACCGGCCAAGATCACAATGGCAAAAGCCGCAACAAGAACTATGCTATGCAGCAGGTTCCCCCTTCCATATGTGAGAAGGCCAACCAGAGCAAGCAAGCTTACAAAAACAACTGCGACAATAAGGTAGGCCGGATACTTCCCCCCTTTCCCTTTATCAACCCCCATTACCCTCAATCTTGACTTCTGACTTGAGCTTGACATGTCTTCATCTCCTTTTTGTCATACACTAGCATCTAAAACAGCCGGTAGCAAATTATAAAGCTATGAAGAGGTATTATTTTAAGATTGTCCAAAAAAAGGTCTTCAAACATAAAAAAGACCGGGTTCTCCCAAAAAGGGATCACTCGGTCATACATACTTTACAATCACTTATTCTTCCCCTCCTGAAGGCTTCGCAAGAGATCCTTATACTCCGAATCCGCTTCAAGCTCCGAAAGAAAAGTGATCAGTTCATCAGGAGTCATCAACCTCTCCCTGAACGCTTTTAAAAATGGGGCCTTGTGGTGGTCGTCCTCTACAATAGTCATGATCGCCCCATGCGGATCATTAACAACCTCAAAACCTTTTTTTGCAATCACGCACCTCAACTCTTCCCAAAGAGCCTTAGTTTCAAACCCCTCCCTTGGAACGCAAATCCTTTGAAAATTCTTAGTGAATGGCATCACTCAAACTCCTTTCAAAATTCAGAATAACATATAAGTCAACCTATAAGCATATTATGATGAACATTGTAATAATGTTTGGTTTATGATACAGTCTACTCGTGGACAGGCAAAAGCTGATAAAGCTTTTAATCATCGTCGCCACAATCTCCTTTTTTGTTGAATTCTTAAGTAAAAACGCTTCTTCAGAGGAAAACACTATCTGGGTTCAAAATCCATTGCCTTCAGCAAGAATTTACACTTTTGTTACGGCTCCTTTTGGTATATTCGCGGGAGAATATGATGCCAGAGCCGTGAGTCCCTCTCCTTATAATGGCGTGTACTCATCTTTTGATGTAGGTGAAAGCTGGAACAAATCAGGCCTAGATCAAAAAGGGATAACGGGCCTCGCCTTTTTAAAAGATAATCTTTTTGCTTCAGTTTATTACACAACTTCAATCCCTTCAGGCGTTTACAAATCGGAAGATTACGGAAAAACATGGGCTCACACAGGCATAAGTATCACGGGACTTTCCATTGCGGCAACAAGGACATCAATACTTTTTGGCACAGCCTCGCAGGGCCTTTTTAAATCTGATGATGATGGGGGTTCGTGGCATCAGGTAATAGGATCGGGGTTTTCCCCCGGCATAAAAGCAATTGCCACATATAACACCTACGCCCTTGCCGCTTCTAAAGACAACAAGGTTTACTTGTCATCCAACAACGGAGAAACATGGGAGGAAGTCCCTTTTCTAAAAGACAAAATAATCGGCGGTTTGCTTGTAAATAGCGAAGTTGTGACAGCAGGAACATCAAATAACACGGGTATGTACAGATCAATTGACAAAGGAAAGACATGGGAAAAGGCAGAAAGCTTTGGAAACAAATCATCCACAGCCTTTACAGAGATAAAAGGTGTAATTTATGCAACCGGCTACAGCGAAAGGCATTTAACTTACGGAGTCTTTAAAACGGCTGATCTTGGGCTGACATGGTTTGATATTTCTTACGGTCTTGACGATAACAACGCTAATATAGAAGTTCTGATTTTTGCCTATGGGAAGGAGGACAAAATACTTGCTTCCAGCACGGCTAATGCCGTTTTTGAGTACAAGATCCCCAAACCGCAAGCACCTATTACACCCTTTCTGGAACTGCCCTGGTTTACAAGCAATTTCAAACTTGATGCGCAAAATATCAGTTCATTTTTTGACCACCGGTATCCCTTTCTTGGCTATCCTTATAAATCGGAGGAATACGCTTATAAAGACACAACAATGAATTTTATGGGAATTGAAAAAGCGCCACCATATCTTTGGTATTCAAGCCATAACGGAATTGACTTTCCTCTGCCTTACGGAACCAAAGTCTTGGCTTCGGCCGACGGGTACGCAAGCTACTCGTACGGAAGCGGAACAGGCAACATGATAAGAATAGACCACGGTAACGGCTTTGAAACCTGGAACATGCATCTTCAGGACAAAGAACTTATTGTAAGTAAACCGGGTGAAAAAGTCTTTGTGAAAAAGCTTGATAAAATAGGGCTTGTTGGGATGACTGGAAATACAAGCGGGCCTCATATCCATTTTTCGGTTCTGCGCGATGTGAACGGTGACAATGAATTTAATGATTTTCCGGATGGAATGGTAGATCCTTATGGCTGGGAGGGAAGTTTTAATGATCCCTGGAAAAATTATACATGGGAGGACTCAAAAGGTACCCACCATGGGTCTGAAAGCTTTTACCTTTGGACTATTAACCTTGATGGGACAAGCTCCGTGATAAATAGGTTCCCTGCAACCCTTGAGTTTGGGAACAAAACATTGGCGTTCTCCAAGGGAAGCACGGAAAAATCAGGAACAATAGAGGCCAAAGACTTTCCCATAGGAGGAATGACGGAGGGCGACTATAAATTACTAATCGGGTCAAGTTTTAAAATTAACGCCTACAGCGTGTCAGGCGAGGGTATCAAGGATTTTGATAACGACTACACCATTACAATAGACTTTTCAGGCCTAAATACTTCTAATGCTAACCTTAGCAGTCTTTCCCTTCTTCGTTTAAATGAGGAAGATCAAAAGTTTACACCCGTTTCTTCCGCGGTTGACTTAAATGCCAAAAAACTTACAGCGCAGACAAATACGACAGGAAGCTTCGCTGTTTTTGGTCTTCCCTTAGATACAACCCCGCCCCAAACACTTGCAGAGAAAAGCGGAGATGGGGAAAATGGTGTTTTTAAATCAGACGTTTTGGTTACACTTACGGCAAATGATGGAGGAGATGGGACAGGAGTTGATTCAATATTTTTCAGCCTGGACGGGGGCGGAAACTGGGAAAACTATGTTGAACCTTTGGTATTTGATGAGAATGGGACTTACACACTTAGCTACAAAACCTTGGATAAAGCGGGAAATCTGGAGGAGGTTAAAAGTATTGAGTTTGTGATACAAAAAGCGAAGTTTTCCAAAACGGTGAGGGTAGTAGGTGCAGGTTTTGAAGCGGGAAACTTCTAATTACCGTGGAGCAGACTGGGATTAAAATGGGACTTCTAAAGGCACGCACTGGCTTGTAAGAGATAGATCCATAAGTCCAAACGCTTAGGCGAGAAGACAACAGGATAGTCTTCCAAGGGGCACTCGGAGCGCAATGTTTTGTCATCCTGAACTTGATTCAGGATCTACAGTAAGATTCCCGCTTTCGCGGGAATGACATCGCATTGCGCGAGAAAGAACGCCGCGAGTTCTGTGCTATACAATTAATTATTAGAGCTTAGCGGACGTGACCCCGTAGAGGCATATCCTGTTGTCTTCTATAGCAGCGCTAAGCAAAGCTGTGCAGCATGCTCGCTTTGATTGCCTGAAGAGGTCCCATTTTAATCCCAATCTGCATTACCTTATAACTCCTCCACCCAAAACCACATCCTCAAGGTAAAACACCGCGCTTTGACCGGGGGCAACCGAAAGAGCATAATCATCAAGCTCTACATTCAAACTTGAAGCATTTGAGAGAGGGGTTTTTGTACCTAAAACAGAAATTGCACCCGGCATCTTCTCCCCAAGATTTCTGATTCTAACAGAACATTTTAAAGAACTTAAATTAAGCCTTTTATCCTTCTTATTAACCCAAGAAATATCCGACACCTCAAAGTTTTTTCTTTGAACGTCCTTTCCAAATCCTACCGTAATAGTGTTTGCCTTTGTGTCCTTTTTAATGACATAAAGTGGGAGTCCAGTATATTTACTCACACTAAAACCGTGCCTTTGGCCTATTGTGTAAAGCTCCGCCCCCTCATGCTCCCCTATCTCATCCCCATTTATATCTAAAACCTTACCCTTTTTAACTTTTACCCGACTTTTAATAAAGTCCTTAACATCTATATCACCTATGAAGCATATGCCTGTGCTGTCAAGCTTATCATAAGTTGGCAAGCCGGCTTCTTTCGCTATGATTCTTACCTCCTGCTTTGTTAAATGACCTATGGGAAAAAGGATATGTTTGAGCTCTTTTTGGCCAAGGCGGTACAAAAAGTAGCTTTGATCTTTGGCTTCATCCGCCCCTGACGCAAGCGTAAAGGTGGGGTTTTGATGCACAGGCCCACTCAAATATTCAGCAACGTTTACTCCTAGTATCAGTGCATAGTGCCCGGTCGCTACATAATCAAATCCATTTTTAAGCGCCCAGTCCAAAAAAAGCCCAAATTTTATCTCCTGATTGCACACCACATCAGGATTTGGCGTTCTACCAAGTCTAATCTCGGAAAAGAAGTATTTCAGTACCCTCTCCTTGTACTCTTTTTCAAAGTTAAGGTCCATAAGAGGCCTTTCAAGCATAGCTGAAACCTTTATTGCATCAGACTTATCCTCATTGCCGCTGCATCCAGGCGCATCGTAATCCCAGCACCTCATGTGTACACCGGTAACAAAAAAACCTCCTTCTTTCAAAAGAAGCAAAGCAACAGAGCTGTCAACACCACCTGATAAACCTACTGCAACTTTTATTTTTTTCATAAGCGGGAAGATTTTAACACGAAAAGAAGGTTAATTATGAGCTTAAATGCAAAGAATCAAATATCTCAAGGATTTTATCCGCATCCTTATCTTCTATAGAAAAAATCAAAGCCTCCATGTCATCAAAGGAATCAAGGACATAAGGCTTTATTTTATCTTGAGGAGATTGTACAAGATCAGTGTTCAAAAGCTTTCTTATACCTGAAATTCTCTCAAGGAGCTTCTCTTGATAAGCGGCGTTAAACTGTGATTCTTTAATCTTTTCCTCTGCATCATCTATCTTCTCTAAAATCAGTTCTCTCTTTAAATACATATCCTCCCCTGAAACCGTAACTCTTATATAAAGCTCGTTCTTATTTAGAAGCTCTAAAAGTTTAAGCCTTGAACCTGAAAACTCCTCTTTTCTTGAGGAAGCACTTGACTCGCTTAAAGATCTTGTAGCGGAAGAGAAGAAATTGGACAAAGCGGCCCAAAAAGAGCTCAAAAAGGTGGTTTTTTGCTCTTTTTTAACCAAAGATTGCGCAGCTTGTACTGCGTTAACAGGGCATAGAAGCCAAATTAGAAGTAATAGAGCTACCAGAACTTTTTTCATTGTGTAGTGGGAGAGTATAGGATATATTCAAAAATGAGGCAAATCCTTGTCATTCTGACGAAAGTCAGAATCTAGGATTAGATCCTGAATCAAGTTCAGGATGACATGATCAGGTATTGCATAAATAGCAACGGTTCAACGATTCACATTCTGAATATATCTAAATGCACCTTCGGCGGCGATTGCCCCTTCCGAAGCCGCTGTCACAAGCTGTGCAAAACGATTGGAGGCGTTTGTAACATCACCTGCCGCAAAAACCCCAGGGACACTTGTTGACTGATCGGCCCCAACCTTTATATAACCCTGCTCATCAAATTCAACACCCAAGTCTTTAACAAGCGAGGTTTCAGGCAAAAATCCGATTTCAACAAATAAACCCTGTATCGCAAGCTCATTAGAGCCTTTATACGGTTTATCAAGAACAACACCTTCAAGCAGGTTCTTACCTTTCGCCTCAATGATATTTGTGTCAAAAATGAACTCAATTTTAGGGTTTTTCCTTGCCGCTTCAACGTACGCTGGCTTTGCCCTAAATTCGCCCCTTCTGTGAATTAAATACACGTGGGTTGCGTGCGCAGTTAAATCCACAGCCCCAGTTAAGGCTGCGTCCCCGCCTCCGACCATTGCAATAACCTTGTCTTTACAAAACGGGCCGTCGCATGTAGCGCAGTAGCTTATACCTCTTCCAGAAAGCTCTTTTTCCCCTTTTATCCCAAGCCTTCTGTGTTTGGCCCCCGCGCTTAAGACCACCGCCTTAACAAAAACACTTTGAAGTTCCAAACTGTCTATACTTACCGAAAAACCGCCCTCAACCTTTTTAATTCCTTTTACAAAGCCCTGAACCAGTTTCGCTCCAAGTTCTTTCGCATGATCTTCAAAGGCCCTTGAAAGCTCCGGTCCCGTTATCCTTTTTATACCCGGCCAATTTTCAATGTCGCCTGTTTCAAGAATTTGGCCTCCAAAATCCGAGGAAACAACTAATGTGCTTAGGTTATACCTAACGACGTAAATTGCCGCACTTAAACCCGCGGCACCTCCCCCCACTATTAAAATGTCATAATCAAGGGCGTTTTGCATATTTAAACTGGAAATCAATATAAGACTACTCTTTCAGCCCACCAATTCTACAGCTTCATGCATCACTTCCACAATATCATTTACAAGGTTTTCCGCTTCACGCAGGCTTAACTTTCTAAAATTATGCGGGTAGTAATGAAACACAAGATTTCTTGCATTCTTCCACACAGTCCACAAATGCTCCGAAAGATCCCGACCTGGAATACGCCTTGGGATTCTAGCGTATACTGACTCTCTTTCATGCTTAAATGAAGGGTTTAAAACCTTGCCTATCCTTATTTCGTCTCCAAAAAACTGCCCTTTATCAATAAGCTTAAGATCCAAAAAAAGCTTTTTTAAAAACCCCTCGTAAGCCTTTGAAAAAGGAAAAACAAGATAAGAGTAGTCTGAAATGTTCTTCTCGTGCGTTTTAACATCATCAAGAAGGGCCTCCCCATCCTCTAAAAGACCTTTAATATGCTCGTCAAGATAGTTCCAAAGCTTTGAGTTTTTATCAATAAGCATGCGTAAATATTTATAGCATACCCGAAATCCCAAAAGATAGACGGAGTTGATTTTATTAGAACAAAAGATAAAATTATAAAACTTCAACTTACAAGGAGAGGACTATGCCAATCAAACCGGATCGGAAGGAAATGTGGTATTTCTTAAAGTCAGGAGAATGGCACATTGCTAACCCATTCTTTGAGGGATCGGGGAGAATCGCAGCAGAGAAAGGATCTACTCTGATGGTCCTCAAGATGGAGGAGCTGACGACAAATATTAAGGTTTTGAGAAACGGCCAATGGGTTGACGGCTCTTTGAGTGACATCCCGCCGGGCACTAAACTTCCCTGGGAAAAATAACCACATCTCAAACGGGCGTCTGAATCAAACTGAAACAGACGCCTGTCTTTTATATCAACCCCCACTCTTCTATACTTAACGCATGTACCACACAAAAACCGTGTCGGAGGTTTTGGATATCTTACAGACATCACACGAAAACGGACTAACAGAAGAGGAGGCACAAAAAAGGCTTTCGCAATACGGCTTAAACGAGCTTCCCGAACCAAAAAAAGAATCTTTATTACTAATGTTCCTTTCGGAATTTAAAGATATTCTTGTCCTCCTTCTTATCGGTGCCGCTGTAATTTCTTTCTTTCTTGGTGAAAAGACTGACGCCATTGCAATCCTTGCAATCGTAATAATCAACGCGGTAATAGGCTTCATCCAGGAGTACAAAGCGGAAAAAGCCATAGAAGCGCTTAAAAAACTTTCAGCTCCTTACTCTAAAGCTGTAAGATCCGGGGAAGCTCACAAAATAGAGTCAAAATATATTGTTCCCGGGGATATTATCCTTATTGAGGCGGGCGATAAAGTCCCTGCCGATTCAAGAATAATTGAAGCCATAAACCTTGAAGTTTCAGAGGCTTCTTTAACGGGCGAGTCCCTTCCTGTTAAAAAAACCGAAGATAAGCTTGAAAATGAAAACCTTACCCTGGGGGATCAAAAAAATATCCTTTTTAAAGACACTTCTGTCACTTACGGAAGGGGTGTGGCGGTCGTTTATGCAACAGGAGCGCTTACGGAGGTGGGAAAAATCTCATCTCTTCTTAAAGAAGAAAAATCTCCCCAAACACCACTTCAATTGGAGCTTGAAAAAGTTGGCAAAAACTTAAGCGCAGGAGCAATTGCAATCATAATCCTAATTTTTCTTCTTGAAATTTTTCTTTCCTTGGAGTCCTTAAGGCTTGCCTTTTTAACCTCGGTAAGCCTTGCAGTGGCCGCGATACCTGAAGGCCTTCCTGCAGTCATTACAATAGTTTTAGCTATCGGCGTCACAAGGCTTGCCAAAAAGAAAGCTATAATCAGAAAACTGCCGGCTGTTGAAACGCTTGGGGCAACAACTCACATCTTAACCGATAAAACGGGAACATTAACTCAAAACAGAATGGTTGTCACAAAAATTTATCTTGAAAATGGGAATACTTACAAAATAGATGGGGAGGGGTACAAACCGGAAGGGAATTTTTATATTAATGAAAGCTTTAAGATAAATCCCAAAGAAAGCCCGCCACTAATGAAAATCCTTGAGACAGGGGCTTTGTGCTCCAATGCCTCCGTAAATTTTGATAAAAATAAAAACGCGTGGGAGGTGGTTGGGGATATAACCGAAGGCGCTCTGATCGTAGCCGCTAAAAAAGCGCGCATAGATGAAAAAGCTCTGAATAAAAGTCGCAAAAGAATTTTTGAAATTCTTTTTTCGTCTGATTCTAAATATATGCTTACGGTTAATGAAATAGAAGATTCCGATAAACTTGCCGTTTTAATTAAAGGAGCGCCTGAAATCATACTTGAGTTCTGCAAAATTTCCCAAGATGAAAAAGAAAAAACTTTACTAAAAATTAACGAATTTACTTCTATGGGCTTAAGAAGCCTTGGATTTGCGTACAAAGAAATTAGAAAAGAGGAGCTCTCGGAAGTTAAGGCAGGGGAAATTAAAGATTTAACTTATCTTGGAGTTATGTCACAGCATGATCCCTTGCGATCGGAAGTAAAAGAAGCGGTTAAGCTTGCAAGGAGGGCGGGAATTACAACAATCATGGTTACGGGAGATCACAAGCTTACGGCAAAAGCAATAGCCATGGAGCTATCAATTATTGAGGATGAGAGCGAGGTCATGACGGGAGAGGAACTTGAAGGCTTATCGGAAGAAGAGCTTTCGGATGTTGTTAAAAAAATAAAAGTTTACGCAAGAGTTTCACCCGAGCAAAAACTAAAACTTGTTAAAGCGGTTAAATTAAACGGCCACATAGCCGCGGTAACGGGCGATGGCGTTAATGACGCACCCGCAATAAAAGCCGCTGATATAGGCATATCAATGGGTATAGAAGGGACTGACGTCGCAAAAGAAACATCCGACATGGTTTTATCAAATGACAACTACGCAACAATAGTAATCGCTATTTCAGAAGGCAGAACTATTTTTGACAACCTTATAAAATTTATAACTTATCTTATTTCCTGCAACATAGCGGAGATCTTTGTCGTGGCCGCGGCTGCTATAGCAAGGCTTCCCTTACCGCTTCTTCCGATACATTTGTTATGGATTAACATTGTTACCGACGGTTTCCCTTCCCTCGCTCTTGGGATGGAGCCGGGGGAATCGGATGTCATGGAAAGAAATCCGCGGGACACAAAAAAAGGCATATTAACCAAAGAAAGATGGGTAATTTTGGCAGTTGAAGGGTTTATAATGGGCCTATCCACTTTTCTTCTTTTCAGACACGCCTTTTTTATATACGGCATTGAAGTTGCGAGAACTCTAGCCTTTGTGGGTTTAAACCTTGCCGAGCTTGTACACTCACTAAACAGTAGATCTGAAACAAAATCTCTTTTTGCAATAGGGATTATTAAAAACAAGCCCTTATTTCTGGCTTTTACTCTGTCGGTGCTTGTTCAGATACCGGTTATTTACACGGGGTTTGGGGATGCTTTATTTAACGCGGTTCCCCTCTCATTAAATCAGGCCGCTCCCCTACTTCTAGCTTCTCTAGTCCCCTTTATTGCCGTTGAGGTAATTAAACTTCTTAAACGCCGGAAAGTAATTTTTCAGTAAGAATAAATAATGCATAAATCACAATGAGAGAGCCTGCCTCCCATTTTGATATCTTTCTCCCCGTAACGGAACTTATAAAAAAAAGGAGTAGGACAACCAAAAGAAAGATGATAGATGATCCCCCGATTGCGCCGTTTTTGGGTATTGGGGCAATTAAACCCGTTACGCCAAGAACCAAAGTGGAATTGGCAACAACACTACCAATAATATTTCCCACGACCTCGCCCTTATGATTGGTTTTTATCGCTTTTAAACCAAAGGCAAGTTCAGGAAGTGACGTCCCTAACGCGGTTACGGTAAGTCCTATTAATATTAGGGGCACACCCATGGACGCGCTTATGCCCTCAGCCGATTTTACAAGCAAATCGCCTGAAAGAAGAAGCAGAAGTGATGACACGATAAATACCAAAAGCTCTTTATAAGGGTTAACTCTTGTAAAAGCTTCAAGTATTGACTCAAAAGTTGAGCTTCGCCTTAAAACCAAAAATATATATAAAACATACCCGGAGAGAAGGACGAGTGAATCCACACGTGAAATAAACCCATCGTAGATAAGGACAAGAGGCAGAATACTAAAAAAGACCGTAAATATGAGGTCTTTGTTTTTCAGCACTTCTTTTGTTGATAATGCGCCACCCAGAAGTATTGGAATGGCTAAAATAATAGTAAGGTCAGCTATATTTGATCCAAGGACATTTCCAAATGAAAGTGCGGGATTTTTATCAAGAGCGGATACTACACCGACCGTAAGCTCGGGAAGAGATGTCGCTACCGAAACGATAAGAAAGCTTATAGTGTATTCCGAGATATGAAAATGCCTTGCCAACTTTGATGAAGAGGAAATCATCCACTCGGCCGATTTCACAAGAAGAAAGCAGGAAGCGGTTATGCCAAGGGAGTAAAGTAAAATGGCAGAGGACATTTATCTATAATAGCATGTTGTTTTGCACCTTTAGGCTATGAGCAGAAATCAAAATGTATCTTCTCGAAGTTATGTGCTACTTGGTGTGACCATGAAGACAACAGGATATGTCTCTTAAGGGGCACTCGGAGCGCAATGTTTTGTCATCCTGAACTTGATTCAGGATCTACAGTAAGATTCCCGCTTTCGCGGGAATGACATCGCATTGCGCGAGAAAGAACGCCGCGAGTTCTGTGCTATACAATTAATTATTAGAGCTTAGCGGACGTGACCCCGTAGAGGCATATCCTGTTGTCTTTCTGACTGGCAGATCCCACTATGGAGGCTTCGGTCTGCAAAACAACATGCTATTATAAACGAATGAATGGTCCCAGTGTGGCCTTGGTGCATGACTATCTGATACAAAACGGGGGTGCCGAGAGAGTTCTTGAAGCTATTCATGAACTATTTCCCGATTCAGTAGTCTTTACTTCGGTTTTTGAAAAAAACTCTTTCCCCGACTACTATTCCACCTGGAACATCCAAACTTCAGGCGTCTCAAATCTTCCTTTTTTCAACGTTTTAAGCAAACAGTACACTTTTTTGTATCCCGCCGTTTTTGAAGCATTTGATTTAAGCGGGTTTGACATCATAATTTCATCATGGTCAGCCTGGAGTAAGGCAGTTTTAACAAAGCCGAACCAGCTCCATATAAGTTACTGCCATACCCCGCCAAGGTTTTTATATAAATACAAAGGTGAAACCAGCAAAAGAGATGCCTGGTACTATAAACCCTTTGTCTCCTTTATTGATAACTACCTGCGAATCTGGGACTACAGCGCCTCTCAAAGGCCCGACTTTCTGATTTCAAACTCCGAAACCGTAAGAAAAAGAATTAAAAAATTTTATAAAAGAGATTCATCTGTAATTTACCCTCCTGTAAAACTTAAAAACAGAGTGGTGCTTACACAGCGGCCAAACCTTGTTGACACAAACTATTATTTGGTAGTTTCAAGGCTTGCCGCTTATAAAAATATTGATATTGCAATAGCCGCTTTCAACTTCCTTGGCCTACCTTTAAGAATTGTCGGAACGGGAAAGGAAGAAGAAAGGCTTAAAAAAATAAATAAAGGAAATGTGGCTTTTCTTGGTAGAGTTAACGACAATGACCTAGCCTTTTTATACCAGAACTGTAAGGGGGTAATAAACCCTGTTACGGATGAAGACTTCGGAATTGTCCCGCTTGAAGCATTAAGCTATGGGAAACCGGTTCTTGCACATAAATCAGGCGGTCATCTGGAAACCATTGAAGATGGCAAAACCGGAATGCTTTTTGAAGACCTTTCCATTCAGGGGGTAATAAAGGCCGTTAAAGCCTTTGATGACGTGGTAAATGCCAATAACTTTGAATCCGAATACCTTAAAAAGTCCGTAGAAAAGTATGACGAAAGCGTGTTCAAGGAGAGATTTAGAAGTTTGGTTTATGAAAAGTGGGAGGAGAAGGTGCAAACAAGAATTTAGAATGAGCTATTGAAGGCAATCAAAGCGAGCATGCTGCACAGCTTTGCTTAGCGCTGCTATAGAATACAACAGGATATGCCTCTACGGGGTCACGTCCGCTAAGCTCTAATAATTAATTGTATAGCACAGAACTCGCGGCGTTCTTTCTCGCGCAATGCGATGTCATTCCCGCGAAAGCGGGAATCTTACTGTAGATCCTGAATCAAGTTCAGGATGACAAAACATTGCGCTCCGAGTGCCCCTTAAGAGACATATCCTGTTGTATTTTCGCCTAAGCGTTAAGACTCTTGGATCTATCTCGTACAAGCCAACGCATGCGTGAAATAGCTCATTCTAAATTCTTGACAGGAACATACCCCCAAACATGCTAAAATCGGCTTATGCCTGAACTTCCCGAGGTTGAAACCATTTCGTCAGACCTAAAAAAAGAAATCGTTGGAAAAACAATTATAAGGGCATCTGTGGAAGGCTCTTATAAAGTATTCCCTTCAAGGGAAGTCTTTGTAGACGGGTTGGCACAAGTGAGTATAGAGAACGTTTACAGACTCGCAAAAGTACTCTTAATCAAAACTTCGGAAAACATTCTTTCTTTCCATCTTGCCATGACGGGAAGAGTACTTTTTAGAAAACAGAACGCAACTGGAGACCCACACACCAGAATTAAACTGCTTTTTGATGATGATACCGAATTAAGATTTACTGATGTAAGAATGTTCGGATATGCAAGGTTACTATCGGAAGCACAACTAAAGGAGCTTAATAATAAATACGGGCCAACCCCGTTTAACAAAAACCTCAATCCGGAAAAACTAAAACAAATCCTAATGGGAAGAAAAACACAGATAAAAAGGGCGCTTTTGGAACAGGACCTTATATCAGGTCTTGGAAACATCTATGCTAACGATGCATTATTCATAGCTGGCATTCATCCCGAAACTCTCACGACAAATTTAAATCAAAAAGACTTTCAAAATCTCCTTGAAGCAATGAAAGTGATTTTAAAAGAAGGCATATCTCACAGGGGTTCTACTCTTGATGACAAAATGTATGTTGATATTTATGGAAGGGCGGGTTCACATCAAAATTATTTCAGAGTTTACGGCAAGGAAGGAAAACCATGCCCAAAATGCAAAACACTCATAAAGGGGATTACAATCGGAGGAAGGTCAACCTTTTTCTGCCCGGAATGCCAAAGAAGCAGAACAAACCCGACCCTCTTTGACTAGGGCCTGCCCGAAGTTGCTTTGACCAATTGTCATCTAGCGCGGCAGGGGCAGGTTTTGTTTTATGTCATCCCGGGCCTGCCTGCCGGTAGGCAGGCTTGACCCGGGATCTAAAGAAAATGAAGATTGAAAAACTTAAACTTACTAACTTTCGCAACTTTAATAAGCTTGAATTAAATTTTGAGAACCTTAACGTCATCTTTGGCCCAAACGCTTCGGGAAAATCAACAGTTCTTGAAGCCATTCATCTTTTATCAACAGCAAAATCGGAGAGGGCACAGTATGACAAAGACATGATCCAAAGAGGAAAAGAATTTGCCAAAATAGAAGCGGGAATAACAAGAGATGAAGAAAATATAAAACTGGAACTTAACATAGTTGCAAGCGAAAGATATCAGAATCTGGCAAGAAAGTTAGTTAAAGTTAACGGAGTTTCAAAAACTTTAATAAACTTTGCGGGAAACTTAAATTCCGTTCTCTTCACGCCTTCAGATCTTGAACTCATAACAAACGGACCTGTTTTAAGAAGAAGATATCTTGACTCTGTTCTTTCACAAGTGAGTGAGGAATACAGACATTCCCACACAAACTTTACAAAAATAATAAAACAAAGAAATAAACTTCTTGAAAGAATAAATGAAGAAGGAAAAGGTCAAAGCGAGCTTTATTTCTGGAATGAGTCATTAATGAAAGAAGGCAATATAATCCATAAACACAGGCAGGAATTTTTTGACTACATAAAAAATCTACTTTCCCGTTACGGCAAGAAACTGCACAAAGATGGCGGGGATCTCACGGAGTATTACAAAAAAAGTGAAGTCACTAAAGAGAGGCTTGAAGAATATAAAACAAGAGAGATAGCAGCCAAAAATACCTTAATAGGTCCAAACAGAGATGATTTTTCGTTACTCCTTTCAGGTATGGATCTTCAAAGTTTTGGATCAAGAGGTGAGCAAAGAATGGCGGTTTTAGTATTAAAACTTTGCGAAATGGACTTTATATATAACAGCGTCCACATAAGACCTGTACTTCTTCTTGACGATATTTTTTCAGAACTTGACGCCGCGCATAAAAAAAGAATCTTTGAAGTAACTGCGCTTCAGCAGACAATCATAACAACAACAGACCTTGCCGTAATAAAGGAAAACTTAAAAGATCCAAGTATAATTAACCTCTAGAATTATCATTCCTGCGCCTGCCCGCTCCGCCAGTTGGCGGATGGCGGGAAAGCAGGAATTGTCATTGTCATCCTGACGAAAGTCAGGATCCAGATCCTGAATCAAGCCTGCCTGCCGGTAAGCAGGTTCAGGATGACACGTATGTAAAGAATGTAGCAGGGTAAAGTATGACCTACGAAAAGTCCGCAGGGGCAATAGTATTTAAAACTGAAAACGGTATTCTAAAGTTTCTTCTTCTTAAAGCCCCTTCTGTAAGTGTAAAAAATCCTCATTCTATATGGCTATTTCCAAAGGGCAATGTTTCAGAGAATGAAACACTGCAGGATTGTGCTTTGAGAGAAGTTAAAGAAGAAACAGGCTTAACACAAATAAAGCCTGTTTGGGATTTTAAAATTACAGAAAAGTATATGTATAAAAAAGACGGGAATTTAATTTCAAAAACCGTTTATTACTTTCTCTTTGAGCTGACTGCAGATGAAGAAGTTAAGATTTCCAAGGAACATATAAACTACTCCTGGGTGAGCTTAGAAGATGCAAATAAACTCCTTAAAATAAAGGCCGCAAGAGAAAACTTGGCAAAAGCTTACGAGTTTATCTCCGCTCGCTCTCATCAACAAAAACTGTTATAATACAAACATATGGGTACAATCATAGGGGGTGTCATAGGGGCCGTTGTTGACGCGGTGCTTGCCGTAATTGATGCCGTCGTTGTCGCAATATCCTCAATACTGGATATAGGAAGAAAGCCACAATAACATAGCCTTCTTGCGGGAAATATGCAAGAATTAATTTGTGTATTTTCCCGAGTTTTCAATTACAACAAACATTCTAAATAACATAGGAAAGATAGAGGCATCAAAAGCACTAATAGAACATCTTCCTCTCTTCCCCGCTTGGGAAAATAGCCTCCAGCTTGAAGCAAAAATTAAAAACGCTTTTCACGCCAATCACTTTGAAGGAAATTCTTTAAATTTTGACCACGTAAAAGGGTTTTTTAACGGAAGGGATGTTACGCAAGTGAACAAAAGGGGCTTAAAAGAAATTGAAAATTATCAAAAGGCATTAAATCTTATTCCTCTTGATCTCTCAATAGACGAACAAACTTTAAAGTCATTCCATAAAATACTCCTAAGGGATATAGCTCCTGAAAACAAAACTGGAATATACAGAACAACCGTTTTTCTTGGGAGCTCAAATCTTGAAGTCCCAAAACCGGATGAAATACTTGCCCAGTTAAGAAGCTTTTTCACATGGTTTGGAGGAAGTGACGCCCTAGAGCTTCCCGCCCCTTTAAGAAGCGCCATTTTATACTTTGAGATTTTAAGGATCTCGCCGTTTGAAACCGAGAATAAAAAAATCGCAGGACTTATCACAAACCTTAATCTTCGCCAAAGCGGGTATGATAACAAAAACCTATTAGCTTTTGAAGGTCATTTTGATGAAAGCCAGACTGCTTTTAATTCCATAATAAGATCAACACAAAATCAGGAAGGAGATATAACAAGATGGCTAGAATATTTTCTTTCCGGCCTTGCAAATGAATTTATGAGAATGAAAGAAAAAATTTTAAATCTTTCAAAGGATAATAAAGTCAGGGAAGTTGCAGGAATGACTCCCCTGAATGAAAGGCAGGAAAGAATCATAGAATACCTTTCGGATTACGGGAATTTGAAAAATAAAGACTTTATTAAACTTTTCCCTGAAGTTTCGGAGGATACAATTTTAAGAGATCTAAAGGACCTAATAGCCAAAAACCTGATAATAAAAACAGGGAGCACCAAGTCATCAAGGTACTCCCCGGTAAGGACCTGAAACGGCTGGCCGCACTAAATTCTCAAGGTGAAAGCAAGAAACACTGCTGAGATAAACGCAGCGAGTATCAGGGTAAGTGCAAGGACAAAAGAGTCCCATTTTTCCCTCGCGTACACCACGATCTCGCCTAGTTCCTGGTCTATCCCGGCCGACTCGACAAGGAAGGATTTGTCAAAGTTTGCTGCTTCCGCAAGAGTCTTATCGAGTTCCTCCTCATACATATACACCTCACCGTTCTTTAAGAAAAGCACAGCAAGGCGCACACTCACGGGCCCCTCCCTCCCCGGACTTAAACCTTTCCCAAGAATGAGAATTTTCCCGGTATAGCCTTCAGGAATTTCCTCTTTCTTAGCCCTCTTGAGACCTTGGGTGAGAAAGATCTCGGAAAGGTCAACCTCCTCCAAGGGGGCGGATACGGTAAGGGGTGTTGTGTACTCCCTAAAATTCGTGTCCATTGGGTAAGAGGCAAACAAGCCCGCCACAACGACGCTAGCTACGGTCACAATCATCTTAAGTCTCATCTTTCCTTCTCCTTTCAATTTAGCCTAGCATTTCAGATTTTTTAGTCAAATTGGGGGTTTAATAAATTTTAACGGAAGTTCCATCTTTAATATTAAGAAGGTAGTAATCGCTCTCGGATGGTTTTTCTTTATTTCTTCTTGGAACAATAAGCCTTTCCTCATCGACCCATACGGGGTTGGCACCCTCCATATACTTCTTTTTGGAATTACTCTTTACGTCAAACACCCAGATGGCGAAGTTGGGGAAACCGTCTGTGTAGCCTTCGGCTCTCACGTATGCAATTTTACTGCCGTCAGGCGAAAGACGCGGCCACTGGACATCCGCCCATTTTCCCTTATCAATTTCTTTTCCCTCTTTTTGAGGAAACGGCGCGTAAATAATATTAGCGTCCTCGGTGGGGTTTCTTGATAAAGTGTAAACCCAGTTTTTACCGTCTCTTGAAAAATTAAACTGCGAAGCCCCAAAGCCAAACTGATCCTTCACAATAGAATAATCGGCCGCAAACCTATCAATATCAAAAACAACAAGCCTGTCTGATTGATCGTCAGACTTAACCAGCAACTTTTCATCATCAATAAATGTTTCAAAGTAATCTATCGGATAAAGGCTTCGTAACTTTCCGGTTGAAATATTAAATAAAAAGAACCCAAAGTTATTAAAGTTCTTGTCAAAGGTTTCGCTTCCTTCCCAGGGCCCCGGTCCCTCCCTTCTTGACTGAACACTCTCTCTTATTACGTAAAACAGGACATGGGAAGAATCGGGTGACCATCCGGAGATAAAGGACACACCCCCTGTTCCCGGAACCGCTTTAGCTTCCAAGGTATCATTTGAAATAACCCATAAATCATTTGTGTCTTTATTTATAAATGCTGTATAGAGAGAGTCCAAAGAACTAAGAGGCGTGGATGATCCTTTCCCGGAAGCCCCTATGACACCTCCAATACCAACATTATACTTTGTGTCTTTAATTTTCTTATCATCCAATGAGTAAATGAGAAGCTTTCCTGAATTTCGGTCAACCAGAGGGTACCCTTTCTTTGAAGATTTGGGCTTCTCCCAGCCCGTTATTTCCAAACTGGCACATTCTGCTTGATCGGAAACCACCAATTTATTACATGCGGGACCAAACCTAGTATAAATCGCAAAAACCGCCGTTCCTCCCAGAACAGAGGCAATTATGAAAAGAACAAAAGGATTTAACAGGGGCTTTTTACTAACCGGAGGGAGATTTGAATCTAAAGTACCATCCATAATTATTTACTCTCAATACTAAACACAGTTTTCACGTTTTGCAACACCCGCCGCCTTTTATTCCGTTAGTGATATACTTTCCTCATGGAGTTTTCACGCTTTGCGTCATACCTTTCACAGCTTGAAAAAACCACAAAACGTCTTGAAATTACAGATATACTCTCAAAGTTAATTAGAGAAACAAGCATTGAGGAAACGGACAAAGCGGTTTACTTATCACTGTCACAGCTTGGTCCCCTTTTTGCTCAAATAGATTTTGCCATAGCGGAAAAGATGATGATTAAAATAATCTGCCTGGCTTACACAGAGGATGAAAAAACCGTTAAAGACCTATATGAGAAAGAGGGTGATCTTGGAAACGTTGCGGAGGAATTAAGAAAAAAACACAAAGGAGCCCATAAGAAACCTGATGTACTGGAAGTTTATGAAATACTTAAAGAAATTGCTGAAGTCTCGGGGGCAGGATCTCAAGAAAAGAAAGTTAACAAATTTGCACAACTTTTAAAAGAGCTTGATTCTCTTTCTACAAGATACGCCGTTAGGATTCCGCTTGGCAATTCAAGGCTTGGTTTTTCAGAAATAACGGTAGTGGAAGCCCTATCCTGGATGAAAAAGGGCGATAAAAGCCTAAAAGAAGATATAGAAAAGTATTTTCATATTTACCCGGATATAGGAAAAATTGCAAAACTTTTTAAAAGGGGCGGGTTAATCGCTCTAGAAAAAGGGATTAATCTTGAAATCGGAGTTCCCATTCTGCCCCAGCTATGCCAAAGGGTAGCAAGCGCTTCGGAAGCTATTGAAAAGCTTGAAGGAAAAGCAGGCGCGGAAGTTAAATATGACGGTACAAGAGTTCAGCTGCATCTGGATCGGAAAAGAATGGTCAAGCCAAATAAAGACCAGCTTACTTTATTTAAAGGGGATGAAGAAGTTCCTTTTGTAAAAACGTTCACGAGAAATCTTGAGGAAACAACAAACATGTTTCCCGATGTCATTAAAAGCGCAATTGATCATGTTGACGCTCAAAGCGCAATCATTGATGGTGAGGCTGTTGGATTTGACCCCAAAACTAAAAAGTTAATTCCCTTTCAGGAAACAAGCCAGAGAAAAAGAAAGCACGGAATTATAGAAAAAATTTCAGAGATTCCTTTAAAGTATTTCGTATTTGACCTACTTTACCTTAACGGGAAAACACTTCTTGATAAACCTTTTTCTGAAAGAAGAGAAATTCTTCAAAAAATAGTGAAGAAAAACGATTCAATAATTGTTGATGATCAGCATATTGTTTCTGATCCAGAAATACTCCTTAAATTATTTAAAGACGCCAGAGAAATGGGGCTTGAGGGACTTGTCATCAAAAGGCTTGACTCAAAATATGAAGCTGGAGGAAGAGGTTTCGCGTGGGTAAAATTTAAGCGTGAGGAGACGGGTGGTCTTGAGGATACGATAGATGGCGTGATACTCGGATATTACTTTGGAAGAGGGGCAAGAGCTAAATTTGGGATTGGGGGATTTTTAGTTGGTATCTATGATAAAAAAGGAGATAAATTCCTGACGGTTTCAAAAGTTGGAAGTGGCCCGACTGAAGTAGAATGGCAGGAAATCAAAAAACGCGTAGATAAAATTAAGGTAAAAGAAAAGCCTTCAAACGTGGAGGTAAATAAAATCTTAAACTGCGATGTATGGGCCAAGCCTGAAATTATGGTTGTGATTAGAGCGGATGAGATAACGGTGTCTGATGCTCATACAGCGGGCTTTGCGTTAAGATTCCCAAGGCTTATGCAGTTTAGAGAGGATAAAAGGCCGCAGGATTCAACAGCGGTTTCTGAAATTAAGCGCTTATATGAACTGCAGAAAAGGAGTTAAGGGGTGGATAAACATACTTTTATTACTGAACAACTTGTTAACAGGGGGATTACAAACCCTAGGGTTCTTGAGGCTTTTAAAAAAATTCCAAGGGAAGAGTTTATATCAGAGCGATTTAAGGAAAATGCTTATAACGACAGTGCTCTACCAATAGGCCACGGACAAACTATTTCACAGCCCTATACAGTTGCTTATATGACCCAGTTACTTGGTCCGAAAGAAGAAGACACAATTTTAGAAATAGGAACGGGCTCCGGCTATCAATCGGCAATTCTTTCAAAACTTGTTAAAAAAGTTTATACAATTGAGATAATTGAAGAACTTTCAAATAGAGCGAGAGAAAAGTTTAAAAAACTTGGCATAACAAACGTGGAGTGCATTAAAGGGAGTGGTGAGCCTGGACTTCCACAATATGCACCTTATGACGGGATAATTGTAACCGCGGGAGCAAAGCAAATTCCAAAAGCTCTTAGAAAAGAATTAAAAGACGGCGGGCGGCTTGTAATCCCAGTCGGAGCAAATGATATTAAAATAATGACAAGAATTACAAAGCACGGGGACACTTATCAGGAAGAGAAGTTCGGAAAATTCACCTTCGTACCGCTGGTTGGCTAGGGCCTGACCCACCTGGCCCTCAACATGAAAAGCATCAAAGAGATTTTAAAAGAAAAAGATTTTTCAAAAGCAAAACATAATAGACATGAGTTTCAGGCTTATGGAAATATGCTTGCCGAAGAATTAAACGATACACTTCACAGATCACTTTATATAAAGTTTGCAAAAACAATTGATAGAAAAGTTCTTGAAAACGCAAGGGAATTCGTAAAAAGCGCGGGAAAGCTGAAAAGAGGAAGCAAGGCAAGGTTTTTTATGTGGAAACTAAAAGAACTTAAAGAAACAAAAAGTTCCAACCAGAAGAAAACTAAAGCTACCACCCTATAGTGCTGTAGTCAAAGCCGCTGTGATTGACCGTAAACTTTCCCTCCTCTAAAATAAAAACACACCCATATGAACCTTGCTCTGAAAATTCTTAAAACTTACAAAATGAACCTTTTTGTCTCCCTGACTATGGGTATTGTTATTACTGCAGTAAGAGTTGAAAAAATCCCCCTTAACATTTTTCTTATCTTTTTCTCAAGCCTCATAGGAACATTTGTCCTTGAGTTTGATTATTTCATTCATGCATATATTTTTGAACCAAACGGGGCATTCTCCCAGGGCCTCAAAGACTTGATGAAGCAGAGAAATTACACCGGTGTGGTCTCTTTTATAAAATCAAACAGATTTAATATACCCTCAATGATTCTTTACGGAGCCATGTTTCAGATGATTATGGCCTTCTTATCCCTCGTTCTTGTAACTTCGGAGGGCATCTTTGGAATTTCGCTCACGCTTTCTGTACTTGCACAAACCTTTTATAAAATGTTTGAAGAATATGAAAAGCATCATAGCCTGTCGGAATGGTTCTGGATATTAAAAGACAAACCCTCCAAAAGCGTTCAGCTGGCCTATGCCCTTGCTATGGGGTTATTTCTGGTTTATATTCTTTCTCAGTTAGCTTAAACACTTAAAGCCTTCTGCCCGAAAAACTATGTATGGATTAATAGTCGCGGCCGGCATTTTCATTGCCGCATGGTATGCGGAGCAGGAAGCCAAAATCAACGGGGTGGATACCGAAACAGTGTGGAGCATACTTGCTTGGGTTCTTATCTTTGGGATTATAGGAGCAAGAATTTTCCATGTTATTGATTTCTGGCCCTATTATAGTGAGGATCCATGGCTCATTCTTCAAATTTACCGCGGCGGGCTTGGGATATTCGGCGGCATATTCGGTGGCCTCATAGGACTTTCACTTTATTCACTTAAAAACAAGCTTTCACTAAATGAGATTCTTAAATTCCTAGATCTTGCATTTTCGGCGCTTCCTCTTGGGCAGTTTGTCGGAAGGTGGGCCAATTTTTTTAATCAGGAAGTGTATGGACTCCCCTCTAAACTTCCTTGGGCAATTTATATTCCAGAAGCAAAAAGATTTTCACAGTTTGTAAGGTTTGAAACGTACCATCCTCTTTTTTTGTATGAATCAATTGGCTGCCTTGTGATATTTCTAGTCCTTTTCACTTTGAAGCATAAATTTAAAACAAGGGTGAAATTACTTGACGGTGATATTTTTCTAATGTATCTTTTTACCTACGGCTTGCTAAGATTAGCCCTTGAACCTTTAAGAATTATCCGTTTTGAGGTATATAATTTTAGCGTAGTTTCGGCAATATCAACTATCCTTATCTTAGCTTCTTTCTTTACGCTATTGTTAAGAAAAGAAGGCAAAAAGAAAGCATGAAAGAATTAACGACACCTATTGCGGTACTAATTTCGGGAGTTTTAATCTCCCTTTCAATATTATTTCAAGGACAGCTTAAACTTACCGCTCCCAATGTCAAGGGAGCCAAAACGGCTGTGGTAAATGATGCACCCCAGCCAACCGGAAGCACCGCTCCCTCCCCAACTCCTCTTGAGAGAGTCAGCGTTTCAGCCGACAACGATCCTTTTCTTGGAAGTCAGAATGCAAAGGTTGAGATCATTGAATTTTCAGACTTCCAGTGCCCGTACTGTAAGAGACTTTTTGACAATTCCTACTCAAAATTAAAGCAGGAATATATAGATACCAGTAAGGTAAAGCTGGTCTTTAGGGATTACCCACTCTCATTCCATCAAAACGCTCAAATTGCGGCGGAATCGGCAGGATGCGCAAACGATCAGGGCAGATTTTGGGAATACCATGATCTTTTATTTACAAAGCAAGACGAGTGGTCGGCACTTTCAAACGATGCGGTGAAGGCTAAATTTGGAACTTACGCTGCAAACCTCGGTATGGATTCTTTCAGATTTAACTCCTGCGTTAACGCCTCCACATTTAAACAAGAGGTGGACAGCGACCTTAACGATGGTACCAAGGTAGGGGTTTCTGGAACCCCAACCTTATTCATAAATGGGAAAAGGCTTGTCGGCGCCCAGCCTTATGAAACCATAAAAGCCGAAATTGAAGCCGAATTAAGCAAATAAAAGTATTCCAAACTCCTTACATCTGCTAGTATTATCCTTATGAGAGTTTATATTTCATCCGATCATGGCGGCTTTAGCCTAAAAGGCTTACTCCTTGAATATCTCTCATCTCTTGGGTATGACATGGTTGATCTAGGGCCAAAAGAACTTGACCCAAATGATGACTATCCAAAGTACGTAGTTCCCCTTGCACAAAAGATAATAGAAGATCAAAGTTCATTTGGAGTAGTAATATGCAGAAACGGAGTAGGCGTTTCCATTACGGCAAACAGATTCAAGGGGATAAGATGCGCCCTTTCTTTTAATCCAAAACACGCGGCATCATCAAGAAATGACGATAACTCAAATGTGCTTGCTCTTCCAGCAGATTATATAAGTGACAAAGAAGCCAAAGAAATAGTTAAAACCTGGCTTGAGACATCCTTTAATAATAAAGAGGAGAGATTTGTAAGAAGGATAGACCAGGTTGATAATTTAAGGACGCAGGATGAATGAAATAAAAATAGTGCCCGGCATTCTTGAAAAAGACCTTAATGTAATAATAGAAAAAATCCACAGGTTTGAAGGTTTTGCAAAAAGCGTTCAAGTGGATGTTATTGACGGCAAATTTGCTCCAAACACAACATTTATGGATATAAGACAGCTTGAAAAAATCAACACCTCTTTAAAGATAGAGCTTGATCTTCACGTGGAAAACCCGCAGGTTTTTATACCTTTTGGGAGCGAAACCATCAACAAAGTAATTCTTCATGTTGAATCAGCTAATTTTTCAAGGGGGGATCTTGAAGAGCTTCACATGAGGGACTTTGAAGCGGGAATTTCCTTAAGTCCAGAGACTGAAATTTCGGAGATTGAGCCTTTTTTAGGACTTGTTGACTGCGTGCAGTTTATGACTGTAGTGCCTGGCTTTTCCAATCAGACATTTTTGCCTGAAGTTCTTCCCAGAATAAAAGAGTTTCATATAAACTTTCCCGACATGGTAATTGAGGTGGATGGGGGGATAAATCCAAAAACTGCCAAACTTGCAATTGACGCGGGGGCTACAATTCTCTCTTCAACCAGCTTTTTAGGCGAATGTGATAATCTGGCAGAATGCATTTCAGAACTTGGGGGGCAAAATTATGGAAATTAAAAACATATCGGTTCTTGGCGGCGCCGAATGGAAGGAGGATGACGAAGTTTATCAGGAATGTTTCAAAACCTGCAGGCTCCTTGCCGAAAACGGCTTTACAATTTTAAACGGAGGCGGTCCGGGAGTTATGAGGGCGGCAACCGAGGGTACCCACGCGGGAGGTGGGAAAGCAATCGGCGTCACTTTTTATCCCAAATACCCACATGCACACTTTGAAGGAAGGGACATGAAAAACCTTATAGACGAGGAAATTATTACACAGGATTACTTTTCAAGGACCAAGGAGCTTTTAGTAAGAGGCCACTGTCATCTTGTCTTTAAGGGAGGTACGGGCACTATAAGTGAGTTCGGAATGAGCTGGGCGTCTGCAAGAATACATGAAGGGCATAGCATCCCTCTTATTTTATTTGGCCACTTCTGGCATGACATAATCGGAGCCTTTAAAGGTCATATGTACATGAGGCCTGATGAATTTAAGCTCTACAGTATCGTTGAAACCCCCGAAGAGGTTTTAGACTTTGTAAGAAGTCTTAAAGAAAGGTCTCCCAGTTAATTGAACTATAAGTTAGTTTGTGATAGTATGGTGCCAATCTGACCCCCGAAAGGGGGATTTTTTAAGGAGGTAAACCATGAATGGGCTGCCAAAGCGGCAGAAGGTACTGGCCTTTTTTTACTCAGTCCTTCTGATCTTAGGCTTGCTTTTTGGCATTATCTCAAGCCTTTTCCTTCCGGGAATGTATTTTAACCGGTGAGGAGTTAGGCCTCAAAGAAAGCCGAGCGTGAAGTATGTCGCTCGGCTTTTTTATAGGATGACCCTTCGGACCTACCTGACCCTTTCCTATCCCCTTAAAATCTCTTATAATCTTACTAATGTCCGACATCCACGAACCTCACGGAGTTCATAAACTTGAAGAGAAAGCGAATGAAATCCGCACATCCATTATTAAAATGCTCATTGAAGCGAAATCGGGTCACGTCGCAGGGCCTTTGGATATGGCCGATATCTTCACGGCCCTTTACTTTGAAATTCTTCATATTGACCCTGAAAATCCCTTGGACCCCCAAAGAGATAGAGTGGTGCTGTCAAACGGACACATTTGCCCCGTCTGGTATGCAACTTTAGCCCATAGGGGGTATTTTCCCATGAAGGAACTTTCAACTTTAAGAAAACTTGGATCGAGGCTTCAGGGACACCCGCATGTTATGGAACTTCCAGGCCTTGAAAATTCCGGAGGGCCACTTGGACAGGGCCTCTCCCAAGCTATCGGAATGGCTCTCTCCGCAAAGTTAAATGGCGAAAAACATAGGATCTACAGCCTTGGCTCCGACGCGGAGCTTCAGGAAGGTCAGACCTGGGAAGCCGCTATGTATGCAGGAAATAGAAGGCTTCATAACCTCACCTGGATAATTGACAGAAACAACATTCAGATAGACGGATTTACGGAAGACGTCATGCCTCTTGAACCGTTAAGGGATAAACTTGAAGCTTTTAACTGGTATGTTTTAGAAATAGACGGCCATAATTTTGACGAAATTATAGGCGCCTGTGAGCACGCTAAAGCGGTTTTGGAAAGACCTACGGTAATTATTGCCCATACGATCGCCGGAAAAGGAGTGGATTTCATGGAAGGAAAATATGAGTGGCACAGCAGAGCATTTAAAGGTGACGAAGCTAAAAATGCCCTATCTGAACTTAGGACATTAGGTGGTAAAATAAGAAGCGAGCATCAATAATTTTTGAAAGGGGGAATATGCAACAGAACAAATCAAACTCGGGAAACGTAATCATTTACGTTATAGTTGGGGTAGTTCTTTTGTTTCTCTTCCTAAAGTTTGTCGGACCAAAAATCGGGATAAAAATATTTGAAAATCGAGGCAACTCTATTGAGTACGCTCACGCGGAAGGATTTCCTAGAACCATCAATGTTAGCGCCGATATAAATAAAACCAGACTTGTAATTAGAGATAAAGATTCATTAAAAGAAGCGATTGCCGCAATTGATAAAAATAATGAAATTAAAATCCCTAAAGTAAATTTTGAAAGAAAGATGGCTCTTTTTGTCACTTCCAAAACCAGGGAAAAAGGCGGCTATGAAACAAGAATTAAAAAAATAGTAAAGGATAATGAGGATCTAATTATTGAAATAAGAGACAGTGAACCGGGAGACACATGCATAAATACACAGCAGTTAAACATCCCAATGGATCTTGTGGTTTTAGATAAAGTGGATCTGTCCATTGAATTTGATGTTGTTAAATTCGTCAAGGAATGCAATTAGCAGAAAAACTTTTTGACATTAATATCAAAGAAGTTCCAACGAGGGACGGTTTCGGGGAGGGGCTTCTTACTTTAGGCGACAGTAACCCTGATGTGGTCGTACTTTGCGGAGACTTAGTAGAATCAACGAGGTCGGAAGCTTTTTCAAAAAAATTCCCCGATCGGTTTTTTGAGATAGGTGTTGCTGAACAAAACATGATGGGGATGGCCGCGGGTTTTGCCCTATCGGGAAAAATTCCTTTTATATCATCATATGCGGTTTTTAACCCGGGAAGAAATTGGGATCAGTTAAGAGTTTCAGTATGTTATTCAAATGCTAATGTTAAAGTAGTTGGAGCGCACGCAGGGATTTCCGTAGGACCTGACGGAGCCACGCATCAGGGTCTTGAGGACATGGCAATAACAAGAGTTTTACCTAATCTTTTAGTTGTAGCGCCCTGTGATTCTGTTGAAACTAAAAAAGCTACGATTGCCATTGCTAATCATAAAGGCCCTTGCTACATAAGGTTTGCGAGAGAAAAAACTCCCGTCTTTACAACCGAGGAAACTCCTTTTGAACTTGGCAAAGCGTATGTTTTCAGGGAGGGAAAGGACGCAACTATTGTTTCGTGTGGTCCTCTTACTTATGAAGTGCTGAAAGCTGCGAATGAGCTTTATCTTGAAAGAAGTATAAGCTGTGAAGTCATTCATTCACCGACTATTAAACCTCTTGATGTCGGAACGATTGTAGAAAGCGCCAAAAAAACAAAAGCAGTTTTAACAGTTGAGGAACATCAGATAACAGGAGGACTTGGAGGAGCTGTCTGTGAGGCCTTATCCGAGCATTATCCCGTTAAGGTAAAACGTGTTGGAATGCCTGATACTTTTGGGGAATCAGGCCAGCCAAAAGAGCTTCTTGAAAAGTATGGCATGAGCTCAAATCATATTAAAGTTGCCATCAGGCATTTACTCAATGTTTGACATTATTTCTATAGGCGACTGTGTAGTGGACGCCTTCATGTTCATAAACGACTTTGAAATAAGATGCAACCTCAACAAAGAGGATTGCAAGCTGTGCGTGAGTTACGGAGATAAAGTACCGGTTGAGAAGTTTGCGTTATGCTCCGCAGGAAACGCGAATAATAACGCGGTGGGATCAGCAAGACTCGGCCTAAAAACCGCTATTTATACGGAGATAGGTGATGACAATAACGGGAAAATGATAGTTGACAATTTCAGGAAAGAAAATGTCTCGCTTCACTATGTCAATTTAAACAAACACCAAAGCACAAATCTTCACGCAGTCATTTCATATCAAGGCGAACGCACAATATTTGTTTATCATGAACCAAGAAATTACAAGCTTCCTGCTATTGACACAGTGCCAAAATGGATTTACTACACTTCCCTCTCACAAGCCTTTGAAAAATTCCAGTCGGAGCTTGTGGAATATCTAAAGAAAAACCCATCCATTAAAATTGCCTTTAATCCGGCAACTTTTCATCTTAAAGCAGGACTTGAAGAATTAAGAGAAATGCTTTCCCTAACGGAAATAGTATTTATGAACAGAGAAGAAACTATGAAACTTCTAAAGATTGATCCTTCCGAAAAAACTTCTATGAAAACACTGCTTGAAGAAGCTCATAAACTAGGGCCTAAAATTTCGGTTATTACGGATGGGCCAAAAGGCTCGGCAGTTTACGATGGAGAAAGTTTTTGTGAGCTGGGGCTATTTGACGTACCCATTGTTGATAGAACAGGCGTTGGAGATTCTTTCGCTACAGCGTTCGTAGCGGCCCTATTTTATGAAAAAGGCATAGAAGAAGCTATGAAATGGGGAACTATAAATTCCTCCGGTGTTATTCAAAAGATTGGGCCACAGGAGGGCTTAATGACAAAAGGCGAAATTGAATTTATCCTAAACTCAAACCCTAAATTCACCCCCTCAAACCTCCTTTGAGATTGCAGTTGCAATGTTAAATCATCCTGATAACATGTGGGAATCAGCAGAAAGGAGAACAAATGGTCAAAATCTACTGGAATGGGAAAGTCGTCTTCCCATCATCAGGAGCCGAGAAATCGGAGAAGGATAGAGTGATGCTGGTGGGCTTGGCAGAAGGGCGGAAAGTCAGTTTCCACTATGCCGGGGGAAACCCCGAGGACATCCTTTTAGAAATAACGCTCACGAAAGGGGTAGTCATATGGACGGATGACTACTGGGAAGAACTCGCCCGCAGGGTCGCTCACCTTCAACCTCACAATCAGGATCTGATCGTTCGCATTGACAATTGACATCTGATCTGCTACCACAGACAAGCACACAAGGATTCCCTCACCTTGTGTGCATTTACTTAACATCTTTAAACCTCCCTGTTAAACTAAACACAAATGAACACCTTTGAAATTTTAGAAAAGGCCAAAAAAGAGGGCTATGCGATAGGAGCTTTTAACGCCGCGAATATAGAAACACTAAAGGCCATAGTGCAGGCGGCAGGCAAATTAAGATCGCCGGTAATAATTGAGGCTTCTGACGGAGAAGTTAAATACATAGGAAAAAAGCAGTTGGTCTCTCTTATTAAGATTTACAAAGAGGAATACAACATCCCGATCGTTTTGAATTTGGATCACGCCCCAACTTTTGAAAGCTGTAAAGAAGCTATTATAGAAGGTTTTGATTATATTCATTTTGACGGAAGTCAACTTCCCAATGAAGAAAATGTTGAAATTACAAAAAGAGTTGTTGAACTTGCGCATCAAAACCAAATTCCCGTAGAGGGAGAGATAGATCATATACAAGGCAGTTCCGCTTACCATAAAGATGAGGATGTAAAAAAAGAACAAAAAGAAGAGCTTTATACAAACCCTCAAAAAGCATTGGAATTTGTAAATGAAACGAGCGTTGATACTTTTGCTTCCTTCATAGGAAACGCTCACGGACTCTACTCAACTGAAAAAAAGATTGACCTTAACCTCCTTTCTAAAATTAGAGAAGCTCTTCCCAATAAGTTTTTATCTCTTCACGGAGGAAGCGGTATCCCCGATCACGATATAAAAGAGGCAATAAAACTTGGGATAGTAAAAATAAACGTCAACTCGGAATTAAGGGTAGCGTTCCATGACAAACTGAAGGAAGTCATAAATACATCAGATGAAATCGCAGTTTACAAAATCATGCCTGAAGTTATAGATGCTGTATCAGCCGTCGTGGAAAGAAAAATTAAGCTTTTTGGATCTGAAGGAAAAGCGTAACAACGTTACGATCTTCGGTGAAAAGAATGATTGCTCTACTTAACCATCTTGACCTCTTTTGACCCGCAGCGTGTGCATTCAAAATTCTCACCTGGCTTAAGGCAGGCGGGACACATATAAACACCGTCTTTATAAATAACATCGGTCTGGCTGCAATGGTTGCATAAAAAGACCACATCGTCCCTTGATATCTTCCCGCAGTTAGGGCATTTAAACTTTAAATGCGTTTCATTCACTTCCCTCTCCTCTTCTTTCTTATCCACTTTATCAAAATCAAAGATATGTTTTTTATCCACGCGTTTATTCTAACAAAAAAGCCGGCTGCTTGAAAAACAACCGGCTGTCACTTCAGCTATGGCTCGGGGGATTTTACCAAACTCTCCCTAAGCGCTTGCATGAGGTCATTTATTGACATCAGTTCACACCAAACCTGATAAAAATCTCCATCAAAGTGTGATCCGAACGAGTGGAAACCCATCCCCCCAACCGCTTCCCGTACCTCATGAGAAACATCTACTACTCTTGAGATAATCGTGAACCGGGTACGACCTGTGGAAGGATTTTCGCCCTGACAGACCGCAGCATCAAGACCTTCATCCTCCTTCATTCGCACAAGAGCATCATTTAAGTTTCTTGCCCTCTGGATTCTCATAGCCTATTTCTCCTTTCAAGCCTAAACTTTACGAGTTAAAAACTTCGCAGTCAAATTTGATGTGATATTATCTACTTACATGAAAATTCTCTTAACACGCGAGATTCCTCAAAGCGGGATTGAAGCCCTAAAAAAAGAATTTGGTGAATCCCTAATAATTCATCACGGCCCCCCGATGACGAGCGATCAATTAAAAGAATCAGCAAAAGGATGTGACGGCGTTCTTAGCCTTTTAACCGACAAAATAACACCCGATGTCATGGATGCGGCAGGGGATTCACTTAGAATTATTTCAAATTACGCGGTCGGCTTTGACAATGTTGATCTCACAGCCGCAACCGAAAGGCGGATTATCGTAACCAACACCCCCGGCGTTTTAACCGAAGCAGTCGCGGAGCACACGGTTGCACTGCTTATAGCCGTTTCAAGAAGAATTGTTGAAGCGGATAAATTTATGAGAACGGGAAAATATAAATACTGGGAGCCAATGCTTTTTCTTGGGCCTAAAATTTACGGTAAAACTCTTGGAATTGTTGGGCTTGGCAGGATCGGCCACCACACAGCAAAAATATTAAAAAACGGCTTTGACATGAAAGTTCTTTATTATGACGTCAGAAGAGATGACGATTTTGAAAGAGAAATAAAGGCAATGTATGTAAGCCTTGATGATCTTTTGGAAAAATCGGATTTTGTGTCTATTCACGTTCCTCTTCTTCCCTCAACCCATCACTTAATGAGCGAAAGGGAATTTAAAAAAATGAAGCCTACAGCGATTTTAGTTAACACATCAAGAGGACCGGTAATTGATGAGAACGCTCTAGTTAGAGCTTTAAAAGAAAAGTGGATTGAGGGCGCGGGCATTGACGTTTTTGAATTTGAGCCAAATCTTGCAGAAGGCCTTGCGGAGCTTGATAACATTATAGTCACACCTCACATTGCAAGCGCAACACGGGAAGCCCGCATAGAAATGGCCCGCCTTGCTTCTCAAAGTGTTGTAGATGTGCTTGTTAACAAAAAAATCCCTGAAAACATTGTCAATAAAGAAGTAAAACCAAGGTTTTAATATTACTTGGGCTTCATCTTATTATTTAAGTATGGACTCAACTCAAGATGTTCCTAAACCTCCACAGAAAAATAATACTTATCTAATTATTTTCGTTGTAATAGCACTGGGTGGTTTTTTAACTTTGATAGTTGTGGCTATTCTTGCAGGTATTGTTTTAGTTGCGGTAAACCCACAAGCCCAGGTGGAGAAGGCCAGGGATGCAGGAAGACTCCAGGAGCTATCCAATCTTACTAAGGCAATTCAACTTTCCATTATTGATGGAGAAATTGAGCTTATAAATACGAGTGACTGTAGGACATGCGAAAGCTCTATAGGAACAACCGAGACTGACGGCACGAGCGGCTGGGTAAAATTTAAAATTCCTGCAGGAAAAACCGGCTTGTCAAAATATTTATTATCCTTACCCAAGGATCCCACTAATACCAAAAATTATGCGTATCAATTTTCTTCCGACGGTACAAATTACGAGATAAATGCGATCTTTGAGGCGGAAATAAATGCTTCAAAAATGTCCGCCGATAAGGGTAATAATGATTCTGTTTACGAGGTGGGTTCAAATCTTACATTAATTAAATAACATTTATTACTTTATTTACTGTCTAGCTACCTGTTAAACTTGTCTTAAATGTTTCAAAAAAATCTAAGGGACATAATACTTGGTGGGCAGGACGGAATTGTAAACGTTTTAGGAGTTGTGCTTGGAGTATCCGCCGCAACAAGCGATTTAAAAATAATAATCGTCTCGGGTTTGGCTGCTACTTTTGCCGAAAGCATTTCAATGGCCGCAGTTGCCTATACTTCAACGGAAGCGGAGCTTAGCGAGTACCAGAAGAACCTAAAAAGCGAAAAGGAAGATATCAAAAATGACAGGGAAGGGGAGGTAGAAGACGTAAGAAAAGTATTCAGAAAATGGGGATTTGAGGCTGATCTTTTGGAAAAAGCAGTTCAAAAAATCACCGAAACAAAAGAAAGATGGGCTTCATTTATGATGCAGGAGGAGCTCAAACTGTCAAAATCCCAGATAGAAAAACCTTTTTACTCTGCTGTTGTAGTTGGAACTTCCTCTCTTCTTGGCTCGTTTATCCCTCTTTTGCCTTTTTTCTTCATAAAAGAAGTGCTTGCAAGCGCGTACTTAGCTCTGATTTTGTCAGCGACCACATTATTTGCGCTTGGGTTTCTGAAAGCAAAAAAGACAGTGGGCAATCCACTTAATTCAGGCATAAAAATGATGGCAATAGGCATGGCTTCGGCCGTGGTGGGGTATATAATTGGATACATACTGGGAGGGAAAAATATATGATTACAATTTATGGAACAAACTGGTGCGCTGACTGCAAAAAAATAAAAACCTTTCTTGGGGAGCATAAGATTGACTACATTTTCATTGATATAGAAAAAGATCCTTCCGCCGCGGAGAAAGTCAAAGAACTTAACAAAGGCCAATCGGTAATCCCAACTCTTCTTATTGATGACGAAGTTTTACCCGACCCGACTATTGAAGAGCTTTCCCAAAAGTTAAATCTTAAAGACGAAAATAAAACACATTACTGCGATCTGGTCATAATAGGCGGAGGGCCAAGCGGTCTTACGTCTGCGATCTATACAACCCGTGAAGGAATTGAAACGGAAATTTTAGAAAGAAAGGCGGTTGGCGGCCAGGCCGCAATAACAGATCGCATAGAAAATTACCCGGGCTTTCCCGAAGGCGTAACGGGATTAAAGCTTTCCGAAGATATGAGAAAGCAGGCGGAGGAGTTTGGATCAAAGATCCACACGGGAATAGAAGTGGAAAAAATTATTGACGGTGGGAAATATAAAACCATTAAAACCACAGAAAAGGATTTTTACGCTTCCGCAGTCATTATAGCCGTGGGGACTGACTATAAAAGATTAAAAGTTCCCGGAGAAAACGAAAACATAGGAAAGGGCGTCCATTTTTGCGCAACCTGCGACGGGCCTTTTTATAAAAACAAAGAATTAATTATTGTGGGCGGTGGAAATTCCGCGATGCAGGAAGGGCTGTTTTTAACCAAGTTTGCTTCAAAGATCACAATTGTCGCGTGGGATTCAAAGCTTACTGGAAGCGATTTTTTAATACAAGCGACTCTGAAAAATCAAAAAATCCAAGTCAATTACATGCTTTCAACAACAAAACTTGAAAAGGCTGATGGAAAGATGAAACTTTACGCGACGGATAGAAATACAAATGAGGAAAAAGTTTTTGAAGCTGACGGGATTTTTGTTTTTATCGGGCTTGTGCCTAATACTGGATTTGTTAAAGAAAGCGGGATTGAGCTTGATGAAAAAGGATTTATAAAAACGGATAAAACTTTTGAAACAAGCATGAAGGGTGTGTACGCGGCAGGAGACTGTAGGAGCGGTTCAACCCTACAGATTGCATCGGCAGTGGGCGAAGGCGCCGTCGCGGCCTTGATGGTTAGGGAGTTTTTAAAGGAATAAAAAAGGCATGGGAAATCAACTTGATGCAATTGAGGTTACCGACTTAACATCCATCGGCTGTTCTACAAAACCCTTAACTTCCTTAAGGAGGTCTTTTCTGTTAATCCGTGCTTTTAAGAGGTACCCAGCCGCACCAAGCTCAAAGGCCTTCGTGACCATACTTTGCTGCGCAAGGTTTGTAAGCATCACCACGGGTATTTTATTATTTATTGCCTGAATTTCAGCTAAAACCGTAATACCATCTTTTTCGGGAAGAAGAATATCCAAAAGAACCAGATCAAAAAACTCGGCTTTAAACCTGTCAACACCTTCCTGGCCGTTTTCGGCACCGACCACTATGTAGCCATCCTCCTTCAAATAGATTTCATACAGTTCACGTATGAACTGGTCATCTTCAACAAGGAGAATTTTTTTGCCTATGAGCATTGCCATTATTGTATTGTTTGGGTAAAATATAGTCAACGATTGCAGTATTAATTTAAGGAGGAAACATGAAAATTAAAGCCCTACTTTTACTTCTTCTAACTGCGGCAGTTTTAACCGCATGCACTCACGAAAAATTATTAAATAGAGGATCGTCAACAACTGAAGAAAGCGGCGATGCTTTAACGGTTCCGGAGGAAGAGACTGAAAACGGCGCAACGGATGAAGAAACCGAGGAAACTGAATCCCCCGTTACAGTCACCGTCACTAGCGAAGGATTTAATCCGAAATCCGTTACCGTTACGCAGGGAGAAACTGTAGTTTGGAGAAATGAAACCGAAGGGCAGACCTGGGTTGCTTCCGCGGTTCATCCGACCCATCAGGTCTATCCGGGATTTGACCAGTTAAAAGGAATGGGTAAAGGAGAAACATATTCTTTCACCTTTGAGAAGATCGGGACCTGGAAGTACCACGATCACCTAAATCCCACTCGCTTCGGAGAAGTTGTGGTAACTGAATAAATCACACTTTAAACGCGGAGGGACAGACTTTATTTAAAACACATTCGGCGCAGTTAGGTTTTCTTGCGGTACAGGTGTATCTTCCGTGAAGCACAATGGCACCGCTTAAAAGCCTCCAATCCTTCTTGTCAAACGCTTTCATTAAATCCTGTTCTATTTTTACAGGGTCTTTTTGCATTGTAAGCCCAAGTCTTTGAGAAACTCTTGTCACATGAGTATCAACAACAAAACCTTGGGCAATATCAAAAACTTCATTTAAAATTACGTTCGCTGATTTCCTTGCAACTCCTGGGAGCCTCATAAGTTTCTCCATCGTGCTAGGGACTACGCCACCGTATTCAACAACAAGAGTTTTTGCCATCCCGCTTAATGATTTTGCTTTATTATTGTAAAAGTTAACACTGCTAATGTATTTTTTAATTTCTTCTATATCGGCATTTGCAAGTGTTTTGGGATCGGGAAATCTTTTAAAAAACTCCGGCGTTATTTTATTAACCAGCTTATCGGTACACATCGCAGCTAAAATTACTGCACATACCAGCTGGTAAGGATTACTAAAATTAAGTTCGGTTTTAGGATTTGGAAACTTTTCCCTTAAAAGCTTTGTAATTTCTACCACTCTTTCTTTTTCATTCATTCTAGAAATGTACTACATTTGACGTATCGTGCACAAAGGGTAAAATTCTTAAAACCATGTAAAAGGATGGAAGGCAAGCACCACCTTGAAGTTTATGAGAGGAGAAAAAGATGCAAGTTGAACTCTGGAGAGATGGGCTATATCTTGGTGCAGGAGACGTTACAGGGGATACAGAATTTGTCGGATGGCAGCATGCTGATAAGCCTCTTCCAAAAGCAGGTGATGTCTTGGAGTTGAGGGTAAGAGACCAAGGTAGCCTCCTAGGACTATATGAAGTTAAGGGAGTGCGCGGAGAACCAAAATATCTCCTTTTAGCTCTTTCAAAAAACTCCAAACCCAAACCGCGGTAAAACACTGCGGTTTTTTAATAGACCCAAAGGACACAATCCTTGTATAATTACGCAATGTCGGGTATAAAAACTTTTCTGCTCAAAGTACTAATACCCGTTATAATAGTTCCAATTGTTATCCTCGCGTTAATCTATCTTGGTTTAAGAAACGTTGATACAAAAAACCCCTTAATAAATTTTCTTCTTAACAAGCCGACTGAAATTTCTCTCGCAGGAACGGGCTCAATGTACCCCACTCTTTACTGGGATGAAAAGGAAGGTGGCTCTGAAAACTACGATCAGGCAGTTAAAGAAAATAAAGATAGAGTAAAACCGGGGCTTTTTCTTCACCTTCTACTTCCGCTTAATAAATTAAAAATCGAAGTTCCGAAAATTGGCTTTGGGGACATAGTTTCATTTCAAGGTAAGGACCTCTCAACCCAAAACAGGGTTGAATATATAAAAAGGGTTATAGGTCTCCCAAGAGATAAAATTGAAATTAGGGACGGCTTTGTAATAAGAAATGGAACAAAGCTTCACGAGCCTTACACATATAAACCGAGGTCAACTTTCGGAGGAAAAAATATACCGGAGTGTAAAGTAGTGACTGTCCCTGAAAACAAGTTTCTTGTTTTGGGAGATAACAGGAAGTTAAGCCTTGATTCAAGGTTTGAGCTTGGTTTTATAGATAAAAACGCCGTTGATTTCATACTTCCTTACAGCAGGCAAAATAATCTTAAATCAACATGGAGAAAAATAGAAAGCGATGAATTTGCATCAAATGTTGTGACTCTTGATTACAAGCAGTTTGTGGAAGGAGTAAATAAAGTAAGGGAAGAGCTTAACCTTAAAACTCTAAAAACTTCAGATCCACTTTTAAAATCCACGGAGGCAAGGGCAAACTTCATACTTGATAACAATAACTTTGATACGAAAAACAAGGATGGTAAAGCTTACTTAACTTTGGAAACGGAAAAAGCCGAGTACTCAAATGTTCTTACGGCAGAATATAGCATCCAAGGCTATTTTGACGCCAATGAACTACTGGATTTAAGACTTGAAAGCAGAGATCTTAAAACTCTCCTTACCGAAAAAAACTATGAGGACATAGGCGTTTCCGCAGTAAATAAAAATGTCAACGGGTGCCCGACCCAGGTTATTGTCATTCATTTTGGAGGCTACATACCTGCAACCTATGATGATGCAACCCTGAAATCATGGAGAGATTCGGTAAGTGCGCTGACATCAACATATGATGAGTGGAGGGAAGCTAGGGGAAATGAGTTATACGATCAGAGCAAAGTCAGCAAGCTTTTTAGCTTGTTCCAAAGAGCTCTTGAAATTTCTAAGTACATCTTAAATAAGATGGAAAACAAGCTTTGGCTTACCGAATCGGATAACGCGCAGATAGAGGAGCATAACAGGTTGGTTGAAGAAATAAACAAACTGTCTGAAGAACTTAACAGCACCGCCAAAAGTGAAGCCGACAAAATAAGGCAGGAGAATTACCAAACCTGCATTAATAACTGGGAGCTTTATGTAAGCAAAAAAGAAGATTGCAAGAAGTATCTTGAATAATTTTAAATCTCACAAACCCTGCATTCGGGTTTCGCAGTGATTTCACACATGCAAAATTTAATGCTATAAAAAGGGGATCAAATTAAAGGAGAGAAGGTATGAAAAAGGTTATTTGCATAGGAAATCCTGTGCTTCATGTACTAATAAAGTGCCTGAATCACAAAGGTTACGACGTGCTAATCTCGCGCAGCTACCATGATGCAGCTGCCCTGCTCGGTAAGGAAGGCGTCGTTGCGGTGATAATAGAAAGAGATACTGTATATGGAAGGGATCGTGCCGCGGGTCAAGCCAAGGAGCTTCAGAAGATAATCCCAACTATTCTTTTTACAACTGCGGATACGGCAAAGGGCGTAAAGTACGTTGTGAGCACAAGCTGGCCCAATAGGCTTAACAGGATCCTTCACTACCTCCAGGAGATTGAAAAAGAAAGTGTGAGATGACCCGCTACAGTAGGCTGGGGAATAAACACTCCGGCCTTTTTACTTGGATTCTCGTTTACACGGGAATGGCAATGTAAACTAAAGCATGGAAAGCTGGGACTTATCAATTTCAACTTTCTTTACTCCTCCACTTTCCTCCTCAAACCCCATTCTCCTAATCAGTGACTTAAAGTTATATCTTTTTAACACTTCAACAACTTTAATTCTATCAACCTGCTTTAATTTACTTAATGAAGGATCAAAAGAAACGGGGGTGCTTCTCACAATTGTCGCAATTTTCTTTGACAAGAAAGCGCTATCCTTACCCCTTTTAAGTTTCTCTTTAAGGGAAGTTTCTTTAATTTCATTTAGATTCTCATACATATTTTCGATAGTCTCAAACTTTTGTATCAAAGATGACGCTGTTTTCTCACCAATTCCAAAAACCCCCGGTATATTATCGCTTGCGTCCCCTCTTAAAGCTTTATAATCCACAAGGTTTTCGGGCTCAAACCCGTATTTTTCCCTAAACTCTTTAATACCAAAAAACTTCCCGCCCTCTTTTGAATTATCGGGCATAAAAACCTTAACACTCCCTGAAAGAAGCTGAAGGATATCGCGGTCATTTGAAACAACCACAACCTCAACACCCTTCTCTTCCGCCTGCGCCGATATAGTGCCGATAATATCATCGGCTTCATATCCCCCAACAACAAGTTTTGGAATGCCAAACGCAGTAATTATCTCTTCAATTTTCGGAATCTGCGAGGACAACTCCTCCTCCATCTCCTTCCGGTTTGCCTTATACTGTGAAAAATCGGCGTCTCTGAAAGTGGGTTGGGTCAGATCGTCAAGCGCGGCAATCACATACACAGGTTTTAAAATTTCAAGCGTTGAAATAAGCATTGAGGTAAAACCATAAACCGCATTAGTTGGTTGTCCATTTAAATCCTTAAAAGTTTTAGGAAGGGCGTGGTATGCTCTGTGGATATAGTTATACGTATCAATTAACAAAAGCCTTTGCATAGACCTTATTTATTCCAACCCGATCAGCGCTTTAAATTCGTCGGAGTCAAGGCTTTCTTTCTTAATAAGTTCTTCGGCTACCTTATCAAGCTTCTCCCTGTTTTCAACAAGAATTTTCCTCGCTTTAGAATAAGATTCATCAATAATCTTTTTAACCTCTGCGTCAATTTTGGCGGCTACTTCCTGGCTGTATGAAGAACTCTCGCCAATCTCTCTAGCAAGCCAAAATCTTTCCTCTTTCCCATTAAAGGAAATAGGACCCAGATCACTCATCCCAAATTCCGTAACCATTCTTCTTGCTATTTCCGTAGCTTTTTCTATATCGTTTGAAGCCCCCACGGTTTGTTCTTTAAATACAAGCTCTTCTGCGGCTCTCCCGCCAAGAGAAGTCGTAATCATAGAAAGCAGCCTTGACTTTGTTTCGTTATACCTTTCGGTAGCGGGCGGGAAAAGAGTAAAGCCGAGAGAAAGACCTCTTGAGATAATTGAAATCCTGTGCACCGGATCCATTCCCTCCGTAAGAGATGCAACAAGCGCGTGCCCTGCTTCATGATAAGCAACCATCTTTTTTTCCTCCTCCGACTGCATTTTCTTTTTCTCCGGACCAAGCTGAACTTTTAACGCCGCCTCTTCAAGATCTTTTTCTTCAATAGCTTTTTTGCCAAATCTTGCCGCAAAAATAGCAGCTTCATTAAGCATGTTTTCTATATCGGCGCCCGAAAACCCGACTGTTCTTTTTGCAAGCCTTTCGGTATTTATTTCACTTACAAAAGGTTTCCCCCTCATGTGAATTTTAATAATTTCCTGCCTTTCTCTAAGATCAGGAAGTGTAAGGATAACCCTTCTATCAAACCGCCCCGGCCTTATTAAAGCCGGATCCAACATGTCAGGGCGGTTCGTGTTGTGCCCTACTATAGGATTTATGCCTATAAAAAATGCTTCGTTTGAACATCCACAAAAATCGTAAACGTATCCATCAAAATCTAATTTCCTAATTTTCTTTATAACAGGTTTTTTAAACCTTTGGTCAATCCTAGATTTATCCAAGCCATTGAATAAATTATAGTATTTACCTAACCCCAATCTGTAAGCTGTCGATGATGCCAAAGGTTTACCGCCATTAATAACCCTACCTCCTCTAGTTGCAAAGCTAGTAAAAAAGGCTTTCATACCATGGATCCGAGCAAGCCAGACCAGTTCAGTTATCAAACGTTTACTGACAGAAACTACTATTAATTCACCTTGTTTGTTTATATGGCCATCACCACGGGAATATCCGCACAAGTATTCTTTAAAATATTCAAAAGGAGCTTCAAACAAAAACGTTGGAGCATGCTTGTTACGGGCGCCGCTACCGCAATATGTTTTGAAAACATTTGCAACAGGAACTGAGTGATAAATTATATTAACTGCACCATGAGTTTTGTGCCGTTCTAAATGAGGTGAGAGACCAAAGATATCAAACATCAACTTCTTTACATCTTCAATATAATCAACTTCTTTCTCATTAAAACAAAAGTCTACTTCTTTCCTAGCATACCCCTCCGCAGTGTAGTAGCCAAAAAGCCTCATTAAATCCGGAGTTACTTTAATTTCATCGGGGATATCATGAATGTAATATTTGTTACTCAACTCTCTAGGACCATTGACTCCTCTATGCCATAGCGAAACTGTAGTTTGAGCAAAACCTGTTAGATCCGAGAGCTGGCTTTGCGACATGACCCCTTTATTCTGCATTACCAGGTCAAAGGTTTCTTGCAGCTGTGCGTTCTTCTCGCCCACCTTTATATAAACCTCAAACTTTTCCTTACCGCCGCCCAATTCATCAAACTTCTTTGGAGTTATATCAACTAAAACATCTCCTTTTTTTAACAGAGTTACAGGCTTTGCGACAACTTTTTCGCCCTCCCAAATAAAAACTGAATGGTTACCGGTAGCTCTTACCTTTCCGCCCAAATACTCAATTTCATAAATCTCGTTAACTTTATGTCTAAAAACTCCCCTAACGTCTGTAAATTTAGGTGTTATTGTTTTACCGTTTTGTTCATAAGACAAAGCTTGGAGACTGGGCGATGAGATTTCCACACCCTCCTCAAAAGGTTCGTAATATCTGTCAACAATCTCGCTTATCGGCCTAAGACTTACAACATCGTTCTCTTTAATCATTACTGGAGTATCTCCTGTGACGGAAGCCGCAATTACTATTACACTTGTCCTTGGGTCAAAACCATCCATCTCAACTAAAATCTGATTTAAAGTTTGCTCGCGCTCATCATGCCCTCCACCAATACCCATCCCTCTTTGTCTTCCTATCGCATCAACTTCATCAATAAATATAAGGGAAGGCTGGGCGGCTTTGGCTATTTCAAAAAGATCCCTGACCCTAGCGCTTCCAACCCCCACAAGCATTTCCATAAACTCACTTCCCGCAACGCTGAAAAATGGCACCCCGGCCTCACCCGAAATTGCTTTGGCAAGAAGCGTTTTTCCGACTCCCGCGGGCCCGACAAGCAAAACTCCTTTTGGAATTCTTGCACCAAGAGCCATGTATTTAGACGGGTTTTTTAAAAAATCAACAATCTCAACAAGCTCCGCTTTTGCCTCGTCACTTCCCGCCACATCAGAAAACTTAACCTGCGGGCTTTTTTCATTAAAAAGCTTTGCCTTTGACTTCCCAAAGCTAAACATGTCAGAGCCTGCCCCTCTCATCTGCCTAAGTAAAAACAAAAGCAGAGCAAGAGATAAAAGCGCAGGAGCGAAGTTAAAAAGCAAGGCCCCCCAGGGAATTCCTACTTTAACTTCTATACCGCCGGGAACCTTTGAAGTATCAATATTGTTATTTTTAAGGATGTCATCAAAACTAATAGTTTCTTCCTTATGTGACAAAACCTTTGTCCCATCTTTAAGCTCAAGCCTTATACTATCCCCTTCAACAGTAACTTTATTTACCTCCCCGGCGTTAATTAAAGAAAGCGCGTCGCTTATCGGCTTTTTGGAAACTCCTATTTCGCTGTAAGATGCGGACGAGATAATCCCAAAAAGTATGAGGAACAAAAAAGCGTAAAAAAAGACATTTGAAAAGATGCTCTTTCCTTCGTTTTTACCGTTGGGTTTCTGATTTTTCTCTCTTGGATCTGCGGTTTTTGGCATATATTAGCGGGAATAAGTATATCATTAAATCAGTAGTTTAACCTCATTGCTCCCTTCACTTCTTCCAGGGTTTTCTTCGCTTCTTCTCTTACTTTTTTAACACCCGTTTTTATTATTTCTGAAACCAGTGATAAATCAGATTCATACTTTTTTCTTTCATCTCTAACTGGCTCCAGTAGATTATTAAGCGCTTTATAAAGTTTTTCTTTAACCTCAATGTCCCCGACTTTTCCTTCCCTGTATCTGTTTTTAAGATCCTTTACTTCTTCTTTGTTAGGATTAAACGCGTCATGATAGGTAAAAACAGGATTTCCCTCTACGGTACCCGGATCTGTGGGGTGGATTCTTTTTGGATCCGTGTACATATTCATTACTTTTCTTTTTAATTCTTCCGAGGAATCTGATATGTAAATGCAATTATCAAGCGATTTGGTCATCTTCGAATTGCCGTCTGTTCCAACAAGTCTTTTAACTCTGCCAACCAGCCCTTCTGGCTCCTTTAGAACCTTCTTATATGTTGAGTTGAATTTTCTTGCTATCTCCCTTGTAAGCTCAACGTGCGGGCTTTGATCCTCCCCGACAGGGACCAGATCAGCTTGAACCGATAATATATCCGCGGCCATTAAGATCGGAAAGTTAATAAAGCCGACCGAAAAGTTGTCACCTAGGTTTTTATCCCTTATTTCCTCTTTGACTGTGGGGTTTCTTAAAACCATATTATGCGCAACAAGCATGCTAAATAACAGGGCAAGTTCGCTTATTTCAGGTATAGCAGAGTCAGGAAAGATTGTTACTTCTTTAGGGTCAAGCCCAACCGCAAGATTGTCTATTGCAACCTGCAATACCGAATCCGAGACAGTTTCGGTATCTGCTACATACTTGGGATATGCCAGAGCGTGCATGTCGGCTAAGATTATGAAGGTTTCATATTCATGCTGAAGCTTAACTCTATTCTCAAGGCTTCCCACGTAATGCCCGAGGTGAAGCCTGCCCGTTGTATTGTCGCCAGTTAAAATTCTTTTTTTCATATAAATTCCTTTCAGTTAAATTTAACACAAATGAGGTAAGATGTAGAAAAAAGAAGATTGCGGCTTACTGCCGCCAGTAAGAGAGGGTCAAATTAAAGTGGGATATAACAAAACTCATATCAATACTCCGAGGCCGCTTCGTAAGTTGACTCCAGATCCGAGATGACATCTTTAACTTTTGTTTCCAAGTCAAAAACGCTGATTGACTTGGTCTCGTATTCTCCCATCATACCTCCACAATCCACTTTTCCATTACAAAGCTCAATCTCTTCATAAATAATTTTAGTAGGAGTTACCCAAGAACCAAAAATGGCCTTGTCTAGCACCTTGCTATTTTTCTTAGTGGTGAAGTCGTAAAGCCAGATTTGTTTGTCGGGATAAACCGTATATAGAATTTTATTCGATCCTGTTAAAACACTTGGACTGTACGACGCTTCATCTATTCCTTCAATCTTCCTTTGTGTTTTTGTGGTGATGTTGTATAGATACAGGCCATCTCCCTTTTTCTCATACTTTCTATACACAATTGTTTTGTCATCCAACCATTCCGGCTGGGTGGCCCCTGAAATCACTTGCTTTGAAAAATCGGATAAATTATAGACATAAACGTTAAAGTCACTCGGGTTACGAGGAGATGAGGTTGAGATTTGCAGTAAATATTTTCCATCTTTAGAAAATCTAATTTTTTCACTATCCTCAATAAAACCTCCACGTCCATATGACCCAGTAGAAACATCTTCCAACGTTTTCAAAAGACCGTCATTAAAGAAAAATAACTGCCATTTTTCACCTGTTATAATCGCCGAAACCAAATAGGAAAACTTATTTGGTAAAGAAAAACCTGCTGTCAGAACAAACAAATCGTTGCTCAATTTTTTTCTCTCACTAATTTCCTTTGTTTCCAGATTAAGAGTATATAAACCGCAACCGAAATCACCCTTAACAATTCCGCATTTTACAAAACCAAGTGTGGCGCCATCTACTACTTTAATATGCCTGATTTCAATATCCGGGATTTGTTTTCCTTTTTCATCATAAGCAGGTGAAGAGCTTTTATTCTTGGGGTAGCTTGTCCATTTTGTTATCTCTTTTGACTTGGTGTCATATGAAAAAATATTGTTATCCTTTGGATAGAAGATTTTGCCAGTTACAATGCCAACGGCTTGCGGAGTCACAGTGGGCATTGCTTCTTCCGATGGTAGAGCATCCGCAGGACTAGGAGTCGTGTCCGTTTGCAAGTTTTTATCTTGCTTTTGGAGGCCTCTAAACATAGTTCCGGCGTAAAAAACACCTGCAAGCAATATGAGAGTAAGGAGAATTAAAAGTAAAACCTTAACCCAACCGTTTTTATTATTCCCGGTATAGATCCCTGTGGGCTGTGGCGGAGATTCTGAAAAGTTTTGGTTTTGTAGATTTTTTTGCATGATACCTTACTTTTATTTAATTTTAAGATATGGAATGAGTGGACGCAATGGCTGCGCCACGAATTGAGAGCCTACTCTCTGCCCTCCTACGCTACTTCGTAGCTTCGGAAGGGCACACTTCGGTAAGCTTTAGTGGCTTGCCACGCGAAGCTCCGAAGGAGCGAAGTGTGGTGCCAGCGGTTGGAGTCGAACCAACAGCATGAGCTTTATGAGGGCTCCGTTCCACCGTTGAACTACGCTGGCGCATTAGGCTATTGAATTATATCAGGAAATGAGAACTGGTTTTAACCACCCCGAACTAAAAATGTTGACATCCCCGATCTGACTTTGTCATCCCTGCGAAAGCAGGGATCTAATGGATCCACTATAGCAACATATAAAAAAATCCGGACTTGCTTTTCAAGCTCATCCGGATCTGATTGTCATGACGGCCACAAAATGGCCATCGGGATGTCATGTTGCAATGCATGCCCTCTCACAGCTGTCACAAAGCGTTCAACGTGCGAGTTGTTGGCTGGTTGATACGCCACCGTGGGGTCAAACTCAACTATCAGAGCCAAGGCGTTGGGGGGAAGTTTCAACCCGCCAGCCTCCAGCTGAAACGATACCAAGTCTGTCGGAGTACCGTGATAGACCCTGAAAAGGACTCCCCCAATCACACTACCCTCCTCGTAATCCGGTGTAATAACCCTAACATCACACCAATGGGAGCCCCGAAGATCGCCCTGCCAAATCACCAAATAAAACTCACGGTTAGGATCCGCACCCCGAAGAATATCTTGAAAATGCGTTAAAGCTGAAACGCCATCATTAGTCTGAATTGCGACCATGGATGGCACTTGCGCCTGCATTTGAGGCTGCGCAGTTTGCGTCGCAGCCCCTTGTCCAACAGGACTTTGTTTCGATTTAGACATCACTCTCTCCAGTTCTTGTTAAATTTCGTGAAGCAAATTATACAGGATTTTAACAAATTGTAAAACTATAGGGTAACGTATGTTTTAGAACTCAACGTTAAATAGAGGTAAAAAAAGCCCCGCTTAAAAAAACAAGCGGGGTATCTACCATTGGTTCGCATGCATGTATTGCAACTGCCTCAATGATTCACCAATCGCCAGTTGCGTATCAAGCCTCTCCTCCTCAAGAATCCAACAGGGAACCACCGGCTGGGTCCGCATGACGCACACTAGCTTTCCGTCTTTCATTAAAATGCAGACCCACCTTTTGATGGGTGCCATCCAGATGAAGATGCTATCATCGTACATCTTAGCAACAGACGGAAAGACCTCGGATACTGGTTTTGCCAGCATCCGCAGGGCTGTCCACTGCACCGAATCCCCCCCTCCAAAGCATGAAGAATAAGAGAATCTTGGGCAACCCAATTTCCTGCTAACATTTTGCACTCTCCTTTCCGAAAGTCCCTCCACTGAAAATCGCCCCTCAAAAGAACTTCTTTAATTAGAATAACTTAGGTAATAATAGCAAAAATATAGATAACGGTCAATAAGATTATAAAAACCAGTTTATTATAAGCTCAAACAGTGCATTAATAATTGCATTCTTCTTGGAAGCATCAACCTTGCCGGGGATTTCGGGTATCATCGCACGCTTGGTAATTTCCTCGTTTAAAGACCACGTAGTGATAAAACTGCCATCTTTCCTCCCATCCTTAACGCGCGGCCAAAACCTGTAACCGTCTTTAAATTCGTACCCAAGATCGGGATCAGATGGGTCGTCAAAGCCGTTTAATAAACACACCCCTTCCTCCCTGATTTTCTTCATAGCGGCCTCCACCAAAGCTTTTTTGTCACTCTCATAACCCCCATCATATAAGTAAAAGCACTCCTGCCCGCTATCTTCATGAAAGCTAACGAAAAGATCGGCTTTCAGACCATTAAGAATCTTCATATTCAGCTTGACTTCTTCCGAAATGGAGGAATCGGTAAAAATCCGGTTCATATCATCGCCATCTCCGTTAACCCTTGTCCTCTGCCTAACTGCAGAAGGGGAAACATATGGCACAAGAACAAAATCAGGCAACAAGTCAAAATGTTTTTCACAAGCCGAAACCACCAAATCAATAACCTCATATTCATCCCCATGCGTCCCGGAATGAAGTATAAGCCTAGGGTTAGTTCCCTTTTTATAGTAATAAAAATCAGAATTTAAAAAGACCTTTTCCATTATCAAATTGTATCAGGGGAAGTTAAAGCATAAAACTTTTCTGGTTGCGGGGCCCGGATTTGCACCGGGACCTTCAGATTATGAGCCTGACGAGGTGCTGTTCCTCCACCCCGCGTCAAGAAAGTTCGCAGTCATTTTAGTCAAAAAATATCTGCTTGTCAAAGAATAGCTTTAACCACCTGTTTAAGTTGCTTTCTTCCTTTTGGACCACACCTGCCTCTCCCTTAAGCTCACCCTTTACCTCCGGCTCTGACCCTGAAACAGGTATTAAAAGTTTTTCACCCGGCTTAACAAAATTGAGCTTGTTTCTTGCCTCCTCCTCAACAAACTGGTCACTGCTCTTATAGGTATACTCCTTTTTTAACTCATCATTCTCTTTGCGTTTAGCCTCAAGGTCCGACTTAAGCTCATCAAGCCTCTTACTGCTCCCATAAATTTCAAGCGTAGTTTTGGTAATATTATAGGTTGCAAGGATTAGCAAGCCCGATAGTACAATGAATTTAAATTTAGACATAATAAATTAACTAAAAAAGAGTCTCTAAAAGCCCCATAATATTAATTGACAGTGTAAACCATAAATGATAACCTAGCCCTATAATACTGAATTATTGAAAGGCTAACTTAACCATGATCCCGCTAAAAACGGCTCATACAAACTTTGTGGAGCACCTGCAAAAAAACAAGCGTTCCGACGCCACTATTATAGCCTATGGCAAAGACATAGAACAGCTTTCGGAATTTCTTTATAAAAAGGGCAGAAACCTCGTGCATGAAGTTACGCTTGAGGACCTTAAAGATTTCATGAAAAAGCTTTTAAATGAGAGTTTTACCCTCAAAACTATCTCAAGAAAGACCAATTCCACTAAAACCTTTTTTAAATACCTTAAAGTTGAGGGCTACATTGAAACTGACCCTGCAACTGACCTTACGCATCCAAAAATCAGCCCCAAGGCACCAAGGATCCTTTCCAAAGTTGAATACAGAGCGCTGCGCGATGCCTGCAAAAACGACAAAAGGACTCTTGCGATCGTTGAGCTTTTGCTTCAAACGGGGATAAGGATAGGTGAACTTGCAAAGCTTAGAACAGAGGACGTTGCGTTTGGAAACCCGGGGAGTCTAAAAGTACCTCCACTTGGAACTCATCTTGGAAGGGAAGTCCCACTTAATCAAGCCGCTCAAAAAGCCATCAAGGACTACCTTGATATAAGAGGCGAGGTTAAATCCGGCCATTTGTTTACTACTAAAAATAGCAACCCTCTTCTTGTGAGAAATATCAGGGCAACTATAGACAGATACTACAGGCTTGGCGGTATTGAACACGCAAAAGTCAATGACCTTCGCCATACTTTTGTCGCCCACCATTTAAGGGAAGGGGCAAGGCTTGATCTTATTTCAAAACTTGCCGGACATAAGAGGATTTCAACGACCGAAAAATACCTGGAATACATTGAAAGAAGCGAAGAAGAAAAAACCGAGCTTTCAGAACTTTAATTTTTCATATCCCATTTTCAAAACAAAGTGACAGAAATTTCCGATTGATCTAGGATATGGGTTAGTCAAAGAGATAAGGAGAGGAACATGAAACATCACCGTCACCACACGCCTGCTCCAATTACCAAGCATTTGAGGGCAGTGGTCGCAAGTGACCTTGAGGAAGCAAAGCAGAAACTGGAAGAGGGTGCTGACATTGCTGTTTTCCAAAACAAGTATACTGGCGTCTACCTGCTTTTTAAAAACAGCGATGTGTTTGATGAGGTAGTGCAGTATGCATCACCGCACTGGAGAACGCCGCCTGACATTATCGGTAGAAAGGCAATTAAAACCGAGTATTTCGTCATGAGTGAGGCTCTGCGATTCCTTGAGGACCTGGGCATTGTTGAGCTCATAAAGAAAGAAGAGGCATAAAATTCCAAACAAAGCAAAACGCCCGATTAAGCTTGTAGCTTCCCCGGGCGTTTCAAAATTACTTCCTTCCACAGTGAATGCAGAGGCCCTTGGCGTCCCGCTCGTTTTTTTGGTGATCACCCTCCCCCCAACAACTAGTTTTATCGGGGTATTTGTACTCTGGAATTTTCTCTTCAAATGACAGTCCCAACTTTGCTGCAACTCCCTTGAGCAAGCCGGCAATGTTAAAATTGGGATAAGCATTCTTAAGAACTTCCAGCATGCGAGCAATAACCTCCACCGGGGTGTTACCGCTTAGGGTAGTTTCCCCTGAAGGTGTCTTAATTACCACAATAATTTGAAGATTGGCTAGATCGCCAACAACATCTCCTCCAATACTAACGTTCCCTTCCCCCGCCGTAATGTTAACTCCTGCGGACATCTTAGCCTCCATTCTCCATAAAGTTTATCCGATTCTACTATTCATACTATTATAGGTCAAACAAGCGTTTCATAGTGCACTTTCTTATTACTAAGTCCTATAGTACAATTGGGAAAACCAATTCGAAAGGAGACAGAGCATGGACACCAATCAGTACATTGTGAAGCACGATCTTAAAGGGGAGGATGAAAAGATTTTTCGGAGGCTGGTGGTTTTAGACCTCATCATCAGGGCTGGGAGCTTAAGCCTTCTTGGTTGCTGGGACATGTCTTTAAGAGACGTGACCATGGACCAGGTTGAGAAAGCCCAGGCTGAGTTCAATAAGCTGATTCGCCAAGCCCCACAAAAGGTTCTTGATGCGTGGAAAGAATACCTGGGTGATGAGCTCAAAGAACCCCAGGGTTAAAACTAATCCATACAAACCGAGGAGTTTTGCACAACCCCCTCGGTTTATTTTTTCATACACCGCATAAAACTGACTACGTTGCCCGCAGAGCCCATTTCGGGTAATATTTTCTTAATGCTCAAACCCGCTTTCTTCCGCAAATTCGCTTGTTTCTTAATAACCCTTACAATAATTCTCTCATTAAACAAGTTTTACGCTTACGCTCATGTAGACGTAGCAGGGGAAGAGCCGGAGGATATCAAAGTCACTATAGTTGAGCCGGATCTTTTTCCTGCCAAAACTCCTCTTACCATCTGGCTGGAAGTAAAAGACAAAGAAACTAATAAAACCGAGGAAAGTTTAGACATCTTAGTAAATGTAAAAGATTCCAAAGGAAATGACATCCTAAATACAAGGGCAGAACCTAAAAAGATAGAGGGGGAAGAAATTAACTACATATTTGAAATCACATTTCCCTCCTCCGGAGAGTACAAGATACTATACGAATTCCTGCATGATGATGAAAAGGAGAGCTTTACTTTCCCAATTATCGTTTCAGAACCCTTAAATCAGCCAGGATTTACTCTTAGCCCAACTTTAAAAACAGGGGTAATTATAGTAGGTGCTCTCCTTCTGGCAGCAGCAGTATTTTTCCTTTTTACAAAACGATTTAAAGAGTTAATGATTCTTTTTGCCGTATCGGCAGTCGCTGGAATTGTCGGGTACTCGCTTATTGTTACTATCAGCTCCGGAGCATTAAAGTCTGGGGTTGTTACCTGTCTTGAAGACGGTAGATGCTTCTGGACAGCACACATCCACGCATACCTTGCTATTGAGGCCTGCGGAGAGAAAAAACTTTTGCCTTCGGAAGTCGGGCCGCTTGCAAAGGTACATACTCATGAAGAACAAAATGTTTTCCACTGGCATGATCGCCTGCCTTATGACACCCAAAAGAAAGAGATTTTAGACACCAAACCTTTAACTCTTGGTTCTTCTTTTGATGATATTGGAATACCGTTTGACAAAGGTAATGCTTTTGACCTCAAAGACGGGGACAAATGTCCAAACAAAGAGGTGGGCACATGGAGAATGTTTGTTAACGGAAAGCAAAATGACGAGTTTAGAGATTATATCTGGCAGGACAGAGATGTAATTCTACTTATTTTTGGCAATAAATCTCCTTCAGAAGTAGAAGAAAACTTAAAAATAAACCCAATCAAATTTCCGGCTTTAGGAAGAGGATAATGCTCTTTAAAAGAATTCTTTACCTCACAACATTTTTAATATCCCTCAACCTCTTAATGCCTACGCTTGCATTAGCCCAGGAGTATAAATGGGCGGGAGCCGCACAGCTTTCTATACCAATAATTATCGGGCTTGGGTCAATTGATGCCATAAATCCATGCGTAATTGGAGTCCTGCTCCTCCTGCTCTCAACACTCTTAAAAGTAGGGGACAAAAAGCTGGTTTTAAAAAACGGCTTTTCCTATACGGCAGGAGTTTATATAACTTATCTTTTGGGAGGCTTAACTTTACTTGGTGCCTTTAACGCCGTGAGAAGCATTACGTTTATCAGCCAGATTTTTTACTTTGTAATAGGGGCTTTTGTCATTGTAGCGGGAACCCTTGAGATCAAGGATTTTTTCTGGTACGGCAGATGGTTTTCTTTAGCAATACCAAAGAGATTTGTCACTACAATAGAAGAGAGAGTGCAGACAAGCCATCTAAACCTCTTGTCCGCTGCTTTTTTCGGATTTATTGTTACATTGATTGAACTCCCATGTACAGGAGCCCCATACCTTGCCATTCTTACACTTATGTCCCAGCAAGGTTTTGGCTACATTAAAGCCTTGCCGCTTCTTCTTCTTTATAATCTTGTCTTTGTTCTTCCCCTTATAGTCATTATTATGCTAGCTTATTTTGGAGTTGGGCTAAAAAGTTTTCAAACCTGGAAGCAGGAAAGGCGGGGCTTAATGAGGCTTGGAATTGGATTAACTCTTTGGTTAGTGGGAATCTGGATAATCACAACTTTAAAATCCGACTGGCTAATCCCAATGTTTCTGGGACTTCTTGGAATAGTATTAATCATGGCGCTGGCCAAATACATTTTTAAAGTCGGGCAGGAGCTTGAGGTTTAATATGAAATTAAAATGGGTGGAAAAAAACAATGGCCGCAGGGAAAAGTTTGATAAATCAAAACTTGCAAGATCTATATATTATTCAATGCGTCATATAGGAAAGGGTACAAAAGAGCAGGCGAGTGAAATAGCTTTGGAGGTTTGGAAAAATCTTAGTGAGAATGAGATTGTTTTCTCAAATAAGATTAAAGAAACGGTACTGCATACCTTAAACGACAGGGGCCTAACGGAGGAAGCTTCCACGTATGAACTTACTTCACTTCATATAACGGGTGCCGATATAACAGAGGTAAGGAAAAGGGACGGGAGCTTACAAAAGTTTCACCCCTATAAAATCTTCAAATCAGTACGCAAAGCCTGTCTTAACGCAGGTATAATCGGTGGAAAACTCTCCGAAGATATTACTAAAGAAGCAGTCCGTAAGCTTTCAATGGAATATCAAGATGAAGTTTCAACTCATGCGGTCAAAAAGGCGGTTTCAGAAGCCCTAAAGGATGCGGGTTTTGAAGCCGTGGAGAGGAAATATCTGACCCACCGTTACACTTAAAAGACTTTGGTGGGTTGAAAATTTAAATTAGTGGCTTGCCATGAGCGAGCGAACGAGTCGAATGGTGGGCGCGGATGGGATCGGTCACGCGTCCTAGAAAATCTACGTCGCTTACGTTCCTAGATTTTCTACGGCTCGCGACCCCGCCTCCCCTGAAGTATGCGCTTCGCTTAACTTCAGGGTGCGGCATTCGATCTTCAGTTCCCAATCTAAAGTTCACTTTATTTGCCAATTCACTCCGAGTGTTTGGTGGGCGCGGATGGGATCGAACCATCGACATCCACTTTATAAGAGTGGCGCTCTTCCACTGAGCTACGCGCCCCAAACCATCTCGTAAGGATTATAAGATTGCTTCACTTCGTTCGCAATGACAAATAAATATGGCAGACTACGTTATATCAATTGGCTTTAATGAGGTAATTATCAGACTCTTTAACTCCTCCTTTTTCATCTTTTATAACAACCTTAAAATTATGATCTTTCCCAGGAAGAAGGCCGTTTAACAATATTGAGTGCTCTTTTGAAACAGCGCTTTCGGAAGTTTCAACGCCGTAAAGCTCGGTCGTCCCATAAATAAGCTTGGCAGATACAGGAGCGCTTGTCTTAAATGAAACTCTTACCGAAGAAGGTGAAAGCTTTTGATAAGTAACATCCGTTATCCTTACACCGACAAATCTTCTCTTAAGGCTTTCTTGATTGCGGTAAACATACCCTACTAAAAGCCCTAGTGACATCATTAATAAAAACGCAACAATATACTTCTTATACTTCATGATTACTCCCCTTCACCAAAGAAAAAAACGAAACGCTTTAACTTTCTTAGCATTTCTTTATTTTTGCCGTAAGCCTTGCCTTTATGCTTGGTTATCTGCCTAATAATCTCTTCCACGGCATCATCAATTGTACCTTCAAAACTAATACCCGCGCCTGTTGCAACAAAAGACCTTCCCCCTGCCCACACTTCAACCTTGGCCCTAAATCCAAATCTTGGCCCTTTTTCCAAAACAGCTCTGATATCCACCAACTCCTCTCCAACATCCCTAACAAACTTCTCAATTTTAGAAAGCTTTTCTAAAACCAGCTCACGGCTTGCCTCCGGAAGGTCAAGATTTGATGTTGCGATCTGGTAAGGCATCCGAGGTAATTATAAAACCCACACCTAAAAGTGGCAACCAACTCCTTCTTTATTAAAGAGCAAACTCCTCCCTGCTCTCTATGACGTTTTGAAGGTTTTGTCTATCCTGCGGGCGGTTAACAAGAATGCACCCATCAAGCTTCCCCCTGCGAATAAAGTATTGAATACACTCCCGATCCGAAATAACTTTAGTCTTTACCTCCGTACTGCCATCAAGACCGGCAAATCCCAGGAAAACTATACTTAACTTATCATGCGTAATTGAATACGCGGAAAGATTATCAAAAACCTCGTTTTTAGAAAGCATATTAAACCCAGCGTACTTTCCTGAAACTGCGGCATTAGTCCAGTTGCCATATCTCACATACCTATCAAGTTTCTTACTGAAAAATTTAGCAAGATCTCCCGATGCGTAAACATTATCAAAATCGGTTTTTAAAGTCTGATCAACAACCAGACCCGCGTCAAAGTTCAAACCGGCACCTTCAAAAAAACTCTTTGAAAGATCAAGTCCTATACCTGTTCCGACTATTGTATCCTCATCAGTTACAAAAGGTGAATCCTCACCGTAATAAATCTTAACTCCTCTTTCCTTTAACAGTTTACAGATGAGATCCGAAACTTCTTTTTGTAAAAAGTTCGCCCAGAAGCCCTCCTTTGATACGCAAAGATGCGTTTCAAGACCATAATGAGAAAATATGTCCACAAATTCAAGTGCAATAAACCCGCTTCCGATTATTACGCCCTTTTTAGCCTTTTTAACATCTTCCACAACTTTATCGGCATCTTCAATAGTTTGCAAAGAATGTTCATTTTTATACTTATTGAGTTTTTTTGGGACTCCTCCGGTAGTGAGAAGCAGTTTCCCGTAGTGGAAACCGGTTCCGTCTTCCGTTTTTACAAACTGATTTTTGGGGTCCAGAGATACAACCTTCTTCCCACAAAGATATTCTATATTTTTATCGGAGTAATGTTTGAAATCCCTTAAGAAAATATCTTCCCGCGCTCTTTCGCCTTTTACATAAAAAGGGATTTTAACTCTTGAATACAGCGGATAATTTTCATCTTCAATTATTAAAATTCTTGAAGCTGGGTCTTGCACTCTTATGGTTTCCGCAGCCGTGGTTCCCGAAATTCCTCCGCCGACAATAAGAAAATCAACATTTTCCATTGAAATTATTTTACACTTGGAAATATCGGATTTCCATCCTCATCATATAAAGAAATGGCGGCCGTGGGGCATGACTGCGCCGCAATTAAAAGATCGGAAATATCTGCTCCCTTTATATTTACAACAACAGCTTTGTTTTCCTCATCAAGCTTAAAGACTTCCCCTGCCGTGGTCACACAGGTCCCTGCTCCTATACATAAATTCCTATCCACAATTACTTTCGTGATCTTCTTCATGCTTTAACCTACTCACCCACCTCCAAAACTTCATTAAGCCTTGCAATCATTTCATCAATTTCCCCATCAGTCATACCATGAACTTTTGCACCCATTTCAATAGTGTCAAATGAATTTGCGAAGCACCCAACGCAATGAAGCCCATAATCAAGGAGGGTCTCCGAAAGTTGCGGGTGCTGGAAAACAACCTCTCCAAGATTCATTTCTTTTGTAATTTTAGAGTCAACTTTTTTCTTTTCCATATCCTTTATTTTAACAAAAACGGCTTAAACTAGCGCTTTGTGCAGGGCTGAAAGAGAAAGGGTGGCACATTTAACTCTGCTTATGGTTAGATCAGGGTTAACACTCTGGGCTACTTCCATTTTGGTTATTTTTTTTGCGTCCTTCACCCGCATACCTTTTACCTTTTCGGTAAGAATTGAAGCCGAAGCAATACTTATCGCACACCCCGCTCCGCTAAAGCCTATATCTTTAATGACCCCATTCTCAACAAGCACTTCAAGATCAATCATATCCCCACATAACGGATTGCTTTCATGAACGCTTTTTGTCGGAGTAGGAAGCTTCTTGTAATTTCGCGGGTTTTTAAAATGATCCATTAGTTCTTCTCTATAAATATCCATAATTACCTTTTTAAAATCCTTTCCGCCTTTTCTATTCCGTATAAAAGTGCGTCCACATCTTCCTTTGTATTATAAAGATAAAAACTGGCTCTTGCCGTAGCGGGAATCTTTAATTTGTTGTGCAAAGGCATCGTGCAGTGATGGCCGCTTCTTATAGCAACCCCTTCCGTATCTAAAACTGACGCGAGATCGTGAGGATGGATACCCTCAAGAGTGAACGCTATTAAACCCGTCCTTCTTTTAACATCAGTGGGACCATAAGTTTTAAGCCCCGGCACCAGATTTAATTTAGCCAAAGAATAATTTAAAAGTCCTACTTCATGCTCACTAATATTTTCCATCCCAATCCTATTAAGGTAATCTATACCAGCCCCCAAACCAACAGCACCTGAAACATTAGGAGTGCCCGCTTCAAATCTCCCAGGGATATCGGCGTAAGTGGCCCGGTCAAAAAACACCTCCTTGATCATTCCGCCCCCGACCTGATAAGGTTCCATATTTTCCAAAATTTCCTTCTTTACATACAAAACCCCAATTCCCATAGGGGAGAGCATCTTATGACCTGAAAAAGCGTAAAAATCACAATCAAGGCTTAAAACATCAACCTTCATATGAGGCACAGCCTGCGCTCCATCAACAAAAACCAAAGCACCTTCCAAGTGAGCTTCTCTTGAAATATCTTTAATTTCCTGGATAGTCCCCAGCACATTTGATGCATGGGAAACTGCAACAATCTTAGGCTTTAAACCTTGCAAAGACCCCGTAACAAAACCCTCCTCGTCAATGCTTAAGACCTTAAGATTTGCGTTTTTCTCTTTTGCCAGAATCTGCCAAGGGATGATATTGCTATGATGCTCAATTTCCGTTACGGCAATCGTATCCCCTTTCTTAATATTTTTTCTTCCCCAAGAATAGGCGACTAGGTTAACGGCTTCAGTAGTACCCTTTGTGAAAATAATTTCCTCGGGATGCCTTGCATTTATAAATCTTGCAACTTTTTCTCTAGCCTCTTCATACATAGCTGTTGCCTCTTCAGATAAAGTGTGGACACCGCGGTGGACATTGGCATTATGGTTTTTATAAAAATTATTTATCGCGTCAATAACCACTTGGGGCTTTTGGCTCGTCGCCGCATTATCAAGATATGAAAGTTTTTTACCGTTTATCTCTCGGCTTAATATTGGGAAATCACTTTTTACTTTAGCTACGTCAAACATAACAGTAAGGGGATATTTTTCTTACCACTCCTCAAGAAAGACGTAAATGTCATCTCCTTCAAGCTTAACTTCATAAGTCTTTATTTTTACGGTTGGGGGAGGCCCCGTCACATCACCCGTCTTAAGATCAAACTTACCACCATGCCTTGGGCACTCAACACAGCATCCGTCAACAACTTCACCATCTCCCAAATCCCCCCCATCGTGAGTGCATACATCGGAGATCGCAAGAAACTCCCCGTTTAAGTTTGCAATGGCAACGGGAACTCCGTTTATCCTGAAAGGTTTAATTGAATTAACCGGTATATCCTTTGTGTTTGCTACTTTTACAAAATCAGCCATATTTTGATAACCTTTCTAAAATAATACTTTTTATTTCTTCCCTAATTTTACCATCTGTAATTTTTCCGAAAACCGCTTCAAAAAAACCTTCAAGAATAATCTTCACCGCTTCTTCTCTTGATAAGCCCCTGCTCATAAGATAAAAAATTTCCTCCTCGCTTATTCTCCCTGTTGTTGCTCCGTGAGTGGCTTTAACATCATCCGCTTCAATCTCAAGCATAGGTTGTGATTCATTTCTTGCCTTATCCCCCAGAATTAAAACGTCGTGGTCAAGATAAGAATCCGTTTTCTGCGCCTTCTTTTCAATTTTAATCACACCTTTAAACAAGGAGCTTGACGAATCTTTTAAAACACCTCTTATCTGTGTAAGAGATTTAGTATTAAAAGCTTTGTGAATTACATTTACCGTCAAATCAATCTTTTCTGATGAAAGGCCCGCGTAAACTCCAAGAATCTCAACTGAAGACCCCTCCTTATCCAAAATCACATCAAGTGACTTTGATACGCTTCCCCTTGGAACTTCCAGAATAACCTGTTTTAGGACGGGTGAAACATTCACTACCTGATATTTCCCATCAAGCCTAATTAGCTCAAAAGTCTTACCGGAAACTTTCATCCAACGCTTCCCTCCATCTCAAGCTCAATAAGTTTATTTAGCTCCACCGCATATTCCAGCGGCAATTCTTTGACGATTGGCTCCATGAAACCTGACACAACAAGATTTATGGCCTCCGCTTTTGACAAACCTCTGCTCATTAAGTAAAACAACTGCTCCTCGCCTATACGGCTGACGGTTGCTTCATGCTCAATATTTACATCCGATTCGTTAATTCTCATAACGGGATAAGTGTCGGATCTTGAATCGGCGTCTAAAATAAGCGCATCACATTCAACTCTGGATTTAACACCTTTGCATCCCTCATTTACCTCCACAAGCCCGCGGTAGGACGTCCTTCCGCCGTTTGCGCTTATAGACTTTGAGGTTATTCTTGAGGTTGTGGAAGGGGCAGCATGCATCACCTTCCCCCCGGCATGCTGATGCTGCCCTTCTCCTGCGTAAGCTATTGATAATATCTCGCCTCTAGCTCCTTTTCCAAGAAGATAAACGGATGGAAACTTTACCGTAAGTCTTGAGCCGATATTCCCATCAACCCATTCCATTACCGCGTCTTCATAAGCAACCGCGCGCTTTGTCACTAGGTTATAAACATTTTTGTACCAGTTTTGGATTGTTGTGTACCTGACCCTTGCACCTTTTTTAACGATAATTTCAACCACCGCCGCATGAAGCGAACCACTACTATAGGCTGGGGCTGAACATCCTTCTACATAGGCAACATAGCTTCCTTCTTCAGCGATTATTAAGGTTCTTTCAAACTGCCCCGCGTTTCTTGCGTTAATTCTAAAATAAGCCTGGAGCGGCCTTTTAACTTGAACTCCTTTTGGAACATAAACAAAAGAGCCCCCGCTCCATACGGCGCTGTTTAGTGCGGCAAACTTATTGTCTTTTGGGGGAACAACCGTTCCAAAATACTCTTTAAATATTTCGGGATATTTTTTTAAAGCTTCGTCAGTGCCTAAAAAGATAACACCTTGATCCGAAAGCTCTTTTAACAAAGAGCCGTAAACAACTTCCGAGTCATACTGCGACTTTACACCGCCAAGAAACTCTCTTTCGGCCTGCGGGACGCCTATCTTATCAAAAGTTCTTTTAATCTCATCGGGAACCTCGTCCCAGCTTTTTTCTGTCTTTTCAGTTGGCTTTAAGTAGTAATAAATTTCATCAAATTTAATATCGTCAATGTCTTTTTTGTCTGCAATCCATGAGGGCATTTCTTTATTTTTAAAAGCCTCATATGACTTAAGCCTGAAGTCAGTCATCCAGGAAGGCTCCCCTTTGATGTATGAGATTTCTTTAACGGTTTCCTGGCTCAAACCTTTTTTTGAGATAAAAGAGTATTTAAACTCGTCATGGAAGCCAAGCTTATATGTGTTGTCTATTATGCTTTTAGGTCTACTCTGTTTAGATTGCATAAGGTCTTCCTGTGGAAAGTTAAGGATATTTAGCTTTAACTTTCTAAAAGAGCGTAGCCTTTAACCTCAAGCTCTTCTGCAAGATCGTGCCCACCTTCTTTCACAATAACCCCATCCTTCATCACATGCACAAAATCGGGCTTTATATACTTCAAAACTCTTGTGTAGTGAGTAATCACCAAAACAGAAAGCCCGGTCTCTTTACGAAGCCTGTTAACACCTTCCGAAACAACCCTCAAAGCGTCAATGTCCAAACCGCTGTCTGTTTCATCAAGGATTGCAAGCTTGGGTGAGACAACGGCCATCTGCAAAATTTCGCATCTTTTTTTCTCCCCTCCTGAAAAACCTTCGTTTAAATATCTTTCGGCAAAGCTTTCGTCAATCTTCAAAAATGCCATTTTTTCTTTTAATACCTTCCGAAAAGCTACGGGGCTTAATCCCTTTTCATCTCTTGCAGCGGCGAAATTGTTGTAAACAAGCCTTAAAAAGTTGGCTACAGTAATCCCCGAGACCTCGCTCGGATATTGAAACGCAAGAAAAACACCTTCCTTTGCTCTTTCAGAAACATCAAGCTTTAACAGGTCTTTCCCGTTAAAAAGAACTTTTCCGCTAAAAACGTCGTATTTCGGGTGCCCCATGATGCTTTGCGCAAGAGTGCTTTTACCGGAACCGTTTGGCCCCATTAGGGCATGCACCTCACCCTTGCCAATTTTCATACTTAGCCCTTTTAATATTTCTTTATCTTCAACTTTTACTTTCAGATTTTTTATTTCAAGCATATTGTTCATAATTTCCCATCCTGAACTGACACTATGTCATCCCGGGCCTGCCGGTAGGCAGGCTTGACCCGGGATCCCATCGGATCTTCTGTAGAGATCCCGCATCGAGCCTGCCCCTGCGAAGGCAGGGGTGCGGGATGACACATCAAAGGTCAATCAAGCACGCACTTCTCTTTATCAAAAGGGCAAACATGAGAAATTCGGTAGTACACCTCCTTGCCTGATTTTTCCGATGCAAGGATTCCCGATTTTTCCATTTCCTTAAGATGATAAGAGATAGTCGGTTGCTTTAGCTTTACAAAACCTACTAGCTGTGAAACGTTCGCTTTGCCGCTTTTAGCAAGAAAAGAGTAAATAAGCATCCTAGACTGAACGCTTAAAGCTTTAAAACATGTTGTACAATAGCTCTTAACTGACACGCATAGATAGTAGTCTATACATTAACTTAAGTCAAACAATCACAAGGTAGTGGCCGGTAACTTGCTGTGAAAAATGGAAATAAAAAACCGGATACGTGTTAGATATCCGGATCCCATACTAAAGCCAGATAAACCTCCGTGGCTTTAGAGTCTTCAATAAAAATCAGAGCCCCTTCAAGTTCTCCTCCCCCTTTCAAAAGCTCAAACCTCTTGTACCCAAGTTTTGAGGTTGATTGCCCATTATATTGAACCTCACAACCTTCCTCAAGGGTTATTTTATTACCTGTCCATTCTACCTCAATGGGAGAGATAACCCTGTAAGTCGCGAGGATTTTAAGCTCCATATCTTTCTCCCTTCCGGCATAAGAGTACCAGTATAACGGTTATTTTTCAAAAGCATGACGGGCGTATATACTAGCTAACGTTATGTTTAGCTTTTTTAAGTCGCACAAGAAAATTTCCATCGCAATCATTGCAGGTATTGGCTTAACGCTTCTTTTTATTTATAGACAAAGCTCAAATGGAGTAAAAATTACGTCAGCCAAAGCCGAGATTAAAAACATCACAAAGTATGTTAACGCTCCTGGAGAAACAGATGTTTCAGACAAGTACATAAAGTTTTCACAAGTCAAAGCAAACATTGAAAAAATCAATGTTAGAAACGGAAGCTCTGTAAAGGAGGGTGACATAATAATTACCCTCAACCCCGCGTCATTAAAGGCTTCTTTGGACACAGCGTCATCGGATCTTACTTTGGCAAACACAAACCTTGATTCCAATTATTTTGACATCCTTGCGGCAGAGGCCGATGTTAAAGCGAAAAAACTTCTAAGGGATCACGCCCAGGAAAGATACAACGGAGACAATTCAAGGGACAATAAAGAGGATCTAAGAACTGCCGAAACAAATTACCAGACAGCCGTTGCCGAGTTAAGTGAACTGAAAAACACTAAAGAATCATTAAAACAAAAAGCTAATTCGGCTTACTCCTCTTATCTATCAGCAAAACAAAACTTAAATAACACAAACATCACCGCCCCCTCAAGCGGAGTTTTGGCCCTGGAAGATATCAGAGAGGGGTCCGAAGTTCTTTCGGGAGGTAGGTTATTCTCAATTGTAAACACACAGGCTTTAAACTTTACCGCTGAAGTTGACGAAACCGAAATCGCCGAAATAAAAATCGGGCAAAGGGCCACGATTCTTCTTGATGGAAGGCCAAATGAAAAGTTTAAAGGGCAGATTTCTGAAATCGGCGCCAAGACCAAAACAACGGACAGCGGATCAACGGCCGTAAATGTAAAAGTGACTTTTGAAGATACAAACGTTACACCTATAATCGGGCTAAATGGCGAAACAGATATAGAAGTCTCTTCAAAAGAGGCGGTGGTTGTGATTCCTTTTGAGTACGTAGAAGAGGATGACGAAGGAAGCTTTGTGTGGGTAAAAGAGCGAGGAAGGGCTATAAAAAGAAGGGTGGAAACCGGCATTGACTCCGTTGAACTGGTGGAAATACTAAACGGTCTTACCGAGGGCGAGGAGGTAATAAAAGGTGAGGGCCTGAAGGAAGGAGTGAAAGTAAAGTAGATCTAATACACACGTGTCACTCTGGCACGCGAATTGTCACTCTGGCACGCGAATTGTCATTCTGGTGAAAGCCAGAATCTAGGATTACAGATCCCGCATCAAGTGCGGGATGACATGGAGATTCATATTCACATGCTAATCAAGTTAAGGGATATCTCAAAAATCTACAAAATGGACGGGGTTGAAATTAAGGCCTTAGACAAAGTCTCGCTTGAGATTAAAGACGGGGAATTTGCGGCAATAATCGGGCCTTCGGGGTCGGGCAAGTCAACATTAATGCATGTAATTGGTTTTTTGGATGCACTCTCATCCGGAAGTTATTTTTTTGAAGATGTTGACGTCAGCGGTTTTTCCGATTCAGAGCTTGCAAAAATAAGAAACAGAAAAGTTGGTTTTATTTTCCAGTCTTTTAATCTTCTGCCAAAAACCTCTTCACTTGATAATGTGAAACTCCCCGCTCTTTACAGTAAAAATAAAAACGACACAGAGGAAAGAGCAAAAAAATTACTTGAAAGAGTCGGGCTTAAAGACAGAATGCAGAATAAGCCTTCGCAGTTATCGGGAGGTCAGCAGCAAAGAGTCGCGATAGCAAGATCTCTTATGAATGATCCTCAAATAATTCTTGCCGACGAACCAACGGGAAACCTTGATTCAAAATCGGGAGACGAAGTTTTAAAAATTTTAACGCAGTTAAATAAGGAAGGAAAAACGGTAGTCATTGTAACGCACGATCAAAATGTGGCAAACACCGCAAAAAGAAATATTTTTATAAGTGACGGAAAAATCGTAAAAGATACTCTTACTAAAAATTAAATCTTTACCTCCATTTTACTTCGTCCCCCGATTTGACCTTCTTAAAAAGCCTATGTATTCTAAGGAGAGTTAAAGATTTAACCCCGAAGCAAAAGCTTGGCAAGAGCGGGTGGCAAACTTCCATAAATCTATAGGATATAAATTTACTACAGGGTGTCAGAAATGATTATGATTCAGCTTGACTTTAAACATAAGGTTAAACCTGCAATTAAGCTTAAAAGATCTCTTCCCCAAACGCCTGAACTCTGTAAATTAAGCGTTTATGCCAACGCCTTAAATTTTCTTGGTTTTAAAGCTAAATTTGGTACCGAGCTTACACCCGAAAGTCTCCTCATAAAAGTCAACAAAGAAAGAAAATCCAACGGGAGAAAGCCTATAAATCCCTTTAAAAACATTATCCCGACCAGTGACCTGGAGCAATTCTTCAAGCAGTGTAATCTTGGCCTGCACAAAGACTTTTCAGGCGCAAAATACATGAACTTTGATCTTTGGAAAAAGCTTGTCAATAATAAATTTTTAATCGCCCCCGACCATCAGGAGCTCTATCTTGAGCCTCAAATAGAAAAACTTTATAAGCTCCTTCCGCCTAATGTTCTGAAAACCGTCATAAGCGGACAAAACTTCTCATACAAATCTTTTATTGAATTCTACGATTTTACTATAAGGTACTACGGGCCTATAGACGAAGGACACGTGGATATTGTCGTTGATCTTTTTAAGGAAAACGGAATAAAATACGTGGTTTTTGCCAATTTAAACTCTGTAAACAACAAGGAGCATGTAAAAGTGCCCTGGAACCTTTTTTCAAAGTACCTCTCCCTTGACTGGGGAGGTCTTAAAAAGATAAAAGATACCTCGGTTCTTCCAAGTAAAAAAGAGATGATTAAACTAAGAAAAGAAGGGGAATTAAGCAAAGACGGTTTTGAGTTTTCCTATGGCCTTTTTGAAGTTTTTTACAAAAAAGAGCAGGAGGAAACTCTTCATAAGATCATAAATGAATTTGTCTGAAATTTTAAAGATTTCTCTTAAGGCGATCAGGGTAAATAAAGGAAGATCGGCCCTTACGGTTCTTGGGGTAGTAATCGGCGTGGCGTCGGTGATCCTTCTGGTTTCTCTTGTTTCAGGCCTTGGAAAGACAATAAGAGATCAGCTGGAAAGCTTCGGCGCCAATCTTTTGGTAATAATTCCGGGAGAGCCGGGCGGCGGAAGAGGCCCCGGCGGAGTAGTTACCAATAAACTTGAATTTAGGTTTACCTCACTTTTAGAAAACGGGGTGAATGAAATCAGCGAAGTTGTTCCCTCAATCCAGGGGGTAGGTGTAACAAAATATAAAAATAAAGAAACCTCCGACACATCTATTTACGGCGTTACGGGAAATTACTTTGATGCTTTAAACATAGAAATAGTTGAGGGGAAAGCTTTTGCCAAAAACGAGCCTGGTAATTTTGTAGTCATAGGTTTTAAGGTAAAGGAAAAACTCTTTGGGGCCTCAAATCCTCTTGGCAAAGACATAACCATACAAAAAAGAAGGTTTAAAGTACTAGGAGTGCAGAAAGAAAGGGGAAATATTTTCGGAAGAGATCTTGATAACGTAATTTTAATTCCTCTTGGGCCCGCAAGGTCGCTTTTAGGAGTTGACAGGCCAAACTGGTTTTTTATAAAAGTTGAAAACGACAAAGATATAAACATTGCAAAAGAAAAGATTGAAAAACTATTGCTTAAGGATTTAGAGAAAGAAGATTTTACCGTGTCAACACAGGAAGATACCCTAGCTCTTATCGGAAGGATACTTGGAGTTTTATCGGCGGGATTGGGAGGGGTTGCGGCGATTTCTTTAATTGTCGGCGGGGTTGGAATTATGAATATAATGCTTGTTTCCGTAACGGAAAGGACTCGTGAAATTGGCTTAAGAAAGGCTCTTGGCGCTAGAAGAAGGGACATTCTGCTTCAATTTCTAACTGAAGCCGTTGTAATTAGTGTTCTTGGCGGACTCGCGGGGGTTATCGCAGGGATTTTACTTTCTCTTGTTGTGGGGAATTTTATAACCACGGAAATTAACTTCTTTTATGTTCTCCTTGCTTTTTTCTTTTCAGCTGTGATAGGGATTATATTTGGAATCACCCCTGCAATAAAAGCCTCAAAACTCTCCCCCATTGAGGCGTTAAGGTATGAGTAAGTAAGATTGCTTCATAATCCTGATCACCCGTTTTCATAGGGGTGAACTCCAACCAGAATCTACAATATCATTCAAACAACTGCGCAATTGTCATTCTGGCGCAAGCCAGAATCTAAAATTATAGATCCTGAATCAAGCCTGCCCCTGCGAAGGCAGGGGTTCAGGATGACGAGGATCAAGCCTGCCCTGAATATCTCAAGTTATTGCGAACCCGAGCCAGTGCCGAGGGTGAAGCAATCTAGAAATAAATAAACCCAAGGAGTTTGGAAACAACGCCTTGGGTTTTTGGGTCGGAAAAGGGTCTTATACTAGAGGCTGGCCGCGATAGGTGTACTTGCCGGGGCCGGTTTTCACCGCGCCGAGAAGATTCATAGCCTCATCAAAACCGGAAAGAACCCTCGCCCCCTCATTATACTGAAGGTATCTGGAAGCACCTGAAATGATGAGATCCAAAAGTTCCTGCGGGTCTGAAACATCTCCCAGATACTCAGCTGCGGTCAGGTCCCCTCTCGCCCTTTCCATCTCAGAAGCAAAAGATCTTACAACAATGGTTGCCATGTGTCTTTATCCCTTCTTTTTTAGAGTTATCTTATAGTATAACAAGATGCGTGGAAGTTTTCAAAAGGTGTATACTATAGGAAACGGGAGAAAGGAGGTAAGGATGAACGGGTATGTATTGATTTTCTGGGAGGGGAGATGGAGGATAGTGGATGCTGACACCAAGCGTGAACACCCGTCTTCCATAATGCGAAACGGCTTCGCTTCCAAAGATGAGGCGAAGAGCTTCGCAAATACGTTTGGCATACCGATCGTTGATTTCGAAAAGAACTTAGTCCAATCACATCAATAACGCCCCCATCGCAAGGCCTGGCGTACACTAACCCAGGCCTTTTCCTCTTGGTCTTGTCATGCCAGAATCTAGAAGAGATCCCGGGTCAAGCCCGGGATGACATGAAGTCAGTTCAGGATGGCTGTATGAGACCTCGCATTCGCACACCTCACGGCCTTGTTATAAAATATCTCAATGGCAGCGCAAATTATTAACGGGAAAGAAATAGCAGCTCAAATACTTTCAGAAGTTAAATCCGAAATCCTAAAGAATAAATTGAATTTAAAACTTGCGATAATTCAAATCGGTGAGGACGAGGCAACAAACATCTACATTAAAAATAAAATAAAGAGAGCTGACGAAGTTGGAATTAAAACCGAACTTCATAAATACCAGAATGACATAACTGAAGAAGAGGTGGGAAATCTCATCCAAAAGCTAAACGTAGATTCCTCCGTCACGGGATTTTTCATTCAAACTCCCATTCCCTCCCATCTGGATTTATTAAAGCTCGTTTCAAAAATAGATTCTAAAAAAGACATTGATGGCATGAATCCTTATAACCTAGGTGCATTACTGCAAGGCAGAAGCAGTGTTTTAGTATCTGCTACAGCAGAGGCTGTACTTAAAACACTAGAATATGCCTACGTGTGCCATACCGGACTTGATCCATGTCATTCTGGACCTGATCCAGAATCTATAAGCCTAGATCCCGGCCTTCGCCGGGATGACAAAGTAAAAGACACTGCACAACCCGATATCAGTAACCCATTAATGGGAAAACACGCCGTTATAATCGGAAGGTCTTTAATTCTTGGAAAACCTCTTTCAGCCCTTTTACTAAATAAGGACTGTACTGTAACTTTATGTCACAGCAAAACAAAAAATCTAAAAGAAATTTGTAAACAAGCTGACATTCTCGTAACGGGAACTGGGCTTAGTGACTTTATGAAGAAAGACTTTGTTAAAGAAGGGGTTTTTGTTATTGACTGTGGCTCGCCAAAAGCCGAAGTTGATTTTAATAATGTTATAATGAGGGCAGGATATATAACACCTGTCCCCGGAGGCATTGGCCCAATAACCATAGCCTCTCTATTAAAAAACTGCCTCAAAGCACACAATCTTCAACAATAGAGAATAAGGAGAGTAAAAGATGTTAGCAGAAGAGAAGGTAACAAAGTAGCTCTCACAGGTGATTTGGACACGGATGTTAAAAAGATCATAGAAGCCCTTGAGAAGGCGGGTTTTACGGTACACGCCAGAAACACAGCGATGGCTTACCGATTTGAGCTGTATGAAGACGTGGACCACGCAGGAGTTTTCTATTACGACAGAGGGGCAATTCGATTCTTGGAGGCAGACCAAAGGGAGAAACCCGACTTTAAAGAGAAGGTTCGGGCCGCCCTTTGCGGGTAAAGTATTCGGGGCAGGTTAGAAACACAACCTGCCCGTTTTACCTTTTAATCTATCCCGGGGACGGGGAAGCGTTTGCAGAGCTTTTTTATTTCTTCTCTAATCTTAAGAAGGTTTTTATTCTTCGCAATATCTCTTCTGAATTTCTTTAAATACGCGGCTCTTTCATCTTTACCCTCGGGAAGTTTATATTTTTCAGCTTCCCTTATAACCGAAGCCACCCACTTTCCTATCTTTTCCATTTCCTTTTCTTTCATTCCCCTTGAAGTTATGGCGGGGGACCCAAGCCTAATCCCAGAAGGATAAAACGGAGAGGAGGGTTCCATGGGAATCATATTTTTATTCACAGTAATACCGGAAATACTTAAAGCATCCTGCACAAAAATGCCGCTTCCCACCCCGTTTGTTTGCGTTAAATCAACAAGGAGCAAGTGGTTATCGGTGCCGCCCCCAACTAACTTCAAACCCTCCTTTTTTAAAGACCTTGCAAGGGCCTTGGCGTTTCTAACAACCTGCTTAGCATATTTTTTAAATTTCTCGGAAGACGTCTCTTTAAGGCAAACCGCAATGCCCGCGATTACGTGGTTATGAGGACCCCCTTGCAATCCCGGAAATACAGCTTTATCTATTTTGTCCCCTAGCTCCGGGTCTTTCTTTAATCCTTTTTTGGTTACCATTATCATTGCACCCCTTGGTCCCCTTAAAGTTATATGTGTTGTGGATGTAATAATATGCACAAAGGGAGCCGGGCTTTTATGCGCACCGCCCGCAACAAGACCAGCAACGTGGGCGATGTCAGCGGCAAGATAAGCCCCCACGTCATCCGCTATTTTTGAAAAAACTTCAAATTCATACTCTTTGGTGTACGCTGAACCTCCAACCCATATGAGCTTTGGCTTGTGTTCGGATACAAGCCTGATAACCTCCGAAAAATCCACAACACCTTCGGAATTCACATGATACGGAACGCTATGGTAATAAAGGCCGGAAAAGCTTGTTTTCCATCCGTGAGTTAAGTGCCCACCATCATAAAGGTTCATACCTAAAACTGTATCCCCAGGTTTTAAAACAGCAAGATAAACCGCATGATTTGCAGGGCTTCCTGAATAAGGCTGTACATTAACATAAGGCACATTAAACAGCTTTTTGGCTCTTTCCTGCGCCAGCTCTTCTATTTCATCAATAAATTCATTACCGGCGTGATACCTTTTATACGGATAACCCTCCGAATACTTATTAGTTAAAATTGACCCCACCGCATCCAAAACCGCCGCACTCGTATAGTTTTCAGAAGGAATCATCTCAAGCCCCTCTTTCTGTCTTCCAACTTCTCTCTCCAATGATTTAAACAAAGACAAATCCGCTTTTTTCAGGATTTTATAATTCATAAAGCCCTTTCAGCCATATTTTTATAATCAATCAGATGGGACAAAATGGGCAGTTAGCCAAAATCATAGTAGATCATATTCAGATGGACTTCAATACATAATCCCATAAAACTATTGCAAAGATACCAGAATGTTGTAAATAATACTTACACTCTGCCCAATATATGCCGGGACTAAATTCAAACAATTCAATAAGAAGAGGAATCTTAAGCTACGATTCAAATTTTAAAGACCGCTGTTTTGCTAATTATACGGATCTGGAACCGATTATAGGCCATTGCAAAGGCCTTGGTTTAAGGATAGTTCTGACTTCGGGAACATTTGATATGGTTCATATAGGGCATGCAAGATACCTTGAGACTGCAAAAAAATTCGGGGACTTTCTGATAGTCGGCGTTGACAGCGATGAAAAAGTGAGAAAAAGAAAAGGGCCTGACAGGCCGATAGTTCCCCACACGGAAAGAATGGAAATTTTATCCCACATGAGATATGTAGATGCTGTTGTGCTCAAAGCCATCAACGCTCCAAGATGGGCGCTCATAAAAATGGCAAAACCTGATGTTTTAATTGCCACTCAAGAAACATACACAAAAGAAGAGCTTATTGAACTTAAAAAATATTGCGGCAAGGTTGTGGTTTTAGACCCGATGGCAACCACGTCAACAAGCGCAAAAATAAGAAGGCTTCAAATAAGTATGGCGGGAAGACTTGAGAAAATACTAACCCCTAAACTTTTACAAGCGATTGAAGAGTCCCTTGAAGAAGTAAAAAAATGAAAAAAGTTATAGTAGCTTACATTCCGGTTTTACATGAAGGGTATAGAAGGTTCATTGAAAAACATAAAGATGCCAAAGTCATTTATATTTTCGGAAAAGATATTATTCTGGAATTTGATCACCTCTCAAAAGAGATTAGGGCACTTGATCCAAAGCTTGTTTTAAAATCCCTTGAATCATGGGGCTTAATCTCTAAAGCAAAAATCTTAAAACATAATGATCTTCAAAAACTCAACAACTACAAATACAACATTGTAGTTCCTGACGAAGATGTGACAAAAGAACTTTCTGAAAAGTACTTAAAGAAAGCTAGTGTTTTCTATGACCCGATATTCCTCCGCTGGGACAAACATAAATCTATGGAGCAAAAGCCTATTGAAGCCGATCAGAAGATATCCTCGGAAGAATTTGATAAAAACGCAATTAGAGAAACCCTTAAAGCTTCAGAAAGAGCTTCCGACTGGTGGAGAAGAGTGGGGGCGGCAATAGTTAAAAACAAGAAAATCATTATTATTGCGCACAACAGGCACCTTCCATCACCTCATTCTCCCTATGCAAACGGTGACCCTAGAAACAATTTCCATAAAGGGGTAAACATAGAATTGTCAACAGCAATTCACGCGGAAGCAGATTTAATCTCCCAAGCCGCCAAGAAGGGAATTCCCTTAAAGGGAAGCTCTATGTATGTTAGTGTGTTTCCCTGCCCTCCATGTGCAAAACTCGTTGCGCGTTCGGGAATATCAAAATTGTATTATGGAGGAGGGTATGGGGTTTTGGATGGCGAGGACATTCTAAAAGCATCCGGGGTAGAAATTATTTATGTGGACTTAATGGCAGAAAAATAAGCCGGTTGGTTAATTACCTTCCGGCTTACGAACTGTTCCAACCTTGAACCTCACGGGCTCAAAATCGGGCTTACCCATATCAGGAACCACAAACTGAACGTGTAAGTGCTTCACACTGGCTCCGGAATATGAGCTCTCTCCAAACCTCAAAAAGAACATCCCTCCGATCACTTTGAAGAAAGCTTCCGCCCAAGTGAGCAGTTCAAACAACTCCACTCCGGCTTGGGGGTTCATCTCCGAAAGAGTTTCCGCATGGAACTTGTAAATGGCCAGAAGGTGAATACGGGTGTTTGACTTTGGCCATTGGGTTAAGGTGAGAACCCAGAATTTTCCTTCCCTGATAATCTCCTTGTGATGATACTTGGCAAGGTTTTCAGGGCAGAAAGGGCACACACCTTCAGCCGTAATCCGGCTCATTACAGCCAGTTGATCGGGTGTCCGCGCGTGGGCAAGATCCACATAGACCTTTTTCCTTTTGTACACTTCAAAGGTGTAATCAAAAGGGTTTTTGGCGTCTTTGGTACGCGGATCGGAGCTCACAAGCTCCCATTCAAACTCACTGTATCTAGGGAAGGAGGCATCCCCACCAACTTCAACGTCCACCCTAGTGATATAAAGAAAGTCCGCTAGAGGGAGAAACATTCTGTACACAAGCTCTCCCCCGATAATAAACACCTCCTTATCCTTCATGTAGCCCGCTTTCAGGAGAGCTTCGTCAATGGTTAAAGCAGTCTCACACCCATCACATACAGCGGGCCTGCTTACCAGGACCACGTTCTTTCTCCCCGGAAGCGGCCCACCCAGATTGTCTCTTATGGACCTAAAGGTCTTATGGCCCATGATTACAGGGTGGCCTCCGGTTTTATCGGCGAAGTACTTAAGATCCGCCGGCAAGTTCCAAGGCACCTTTCCATCTTTCCCGATCACGCCATTTTTGGAAACGGCCGCAATCAAAGATATGGTCATACTCCTTTGCTCCTTTCTTTGCTCTCTTCAGATTGCTACCGGAATGCCTTTAATTCCGGGGTGCGGGTTGTAATCCGACAGAGTGAAGTGCCCCCTTCTGAAAGCAAAGAGATCCGTGATACTTTGATCAAGAACCATCGTAGGAAACGGCCTTGACTCCCGCTCAAGCATAGTCTTGACGGCAGGAAGCTGGTCCACAAAAATATGCGCGTCGGAAATGGTGTGAATAAACTCATAAGCTTCCACACCTAAAACCTGCGCAATCGCCATTAACAACGCGAAGTACTGCACCATGTTAGATGGCACCCCCACCCCCGCGTCACCAGATCTCTGGAACATGTGAAGGGTCAGCTTGCCATTTAGGATCCTTAGATGAACCCAGCCATGGCACGGAACCACAACCACTTTCTGCTGCCTCCCCGTAACACGGATTGCGTATTGAGGAATCCACGGCGAGACAAAGTGGGTCCTCAATTGAGGCTGTTCCCTCATCTGCCGCAGAATGTATTCAAACTGATTGAACGATCCACCTTCCGCAGTAGGAAAATTGTGAAACGCCGCGCCGTAAGAACCGGGACCAAGATCGCCGGGTTCAAGCCCGCGCTTGGCACACTTTTCAGGAGTGGCCCACTTATCCCACCAGTAGCATCCGTGAGCTTCAAGTTCCCCTAAAGTTCTGGCTCCGTTAATGAAGGCAAATATCTCCCCGATAGCCTGCTGCCAGATTGTTACGGGCAAGCGTTCCGAAGTTTTCGGATCCATGTTTCTCTCTGTGATAACAGGAAATCCGTTGTTCAAACGGAATCTCATTATCCCCGGGGCCATGTAGGTAATGGCATCAATCCCTTGTTGTGACTGAACCCGCTCTCCATAGCGAAGAATTCTCCACAGGAGCCTTTTGTACTGACCATCAGGCGTGCGATCTGCTAGAGGTTTCATTCTGCTCATCTCCTTTTTTCAGTTTTCAAGCGATATTAACATGAACAAACAAGCAAACCAAACCTAAGATAAGAAGTGTGTGAACTACTTTAACAACAAAACTCCAACAAATGCCAGTATTCCGGCTAAAATTTTAAGCCGCCAATGGCTCTTTTCATGAAGGATAACAATTCCCGCTAGAATTGTCAGACTTGATGAGGTGGAAACCACTACGGTAACCTTTGAGGCTTCGCCCAAAGATAAGGCTTTTATATACAAATAATATCCGTAAACATTAAAAAAGGCCGTCAGCGGGCTCTTCCAGGAGCCAAGTTTAAACTCCCTCTTGATGTCTTTAAGACTAATAAAAGGAAGAAAAATAAAGATGATAGGCAAAAACCATATTAAAGCGGTGTAAAACTCGGAAGTGGTAAAAGAAGAAGCTCTTTTGTCAAGAAGCCACCCCAATCCCAGAAATAAACTGCAGGCAAAAGCTAACACAAAGTTTTTATCAAAAGACACACTGCCTTTTTTATAAACTACAAGAATGTTAGCTCCAACAATAAGAAGCGCGCCCAGTACTTTAAGCAGAGTCAATTGTTCACTATACAAATAGATCGCTCCGAAAAAAGCTATCACAGGGGCCAGCCTAAAAAGAATGGTTGCAGTTGAAGCGTCAACTTCTTTTCTAACGTAAAAATGGCTTCTTTCATACAGGCCATAGAATAAAACCACTAGGAGAATATAGAACCACCCCGTAAGCGATATAGCCGGAAAAGAGAACGAAAAGTTTGTGTCAATAAGAAACAGCAAAAAACCAAACAAGGCTCCCCACAAGTTAAATACCATGGATGAAGTTCTGGGATTTTCACTTTTTACGGCAAGCAGCCTAAGGAAAAGGTTGTTGGCCGTGAAAAACAAAACGGAAATAAGAGAGTAAACAAACCAGCTCACAGTATTAATATACCAGATGCTGGGTGACAACCGTTGCCATCGTGTCCACAGTCAGCGAAGGTTGAAGAAAGTCCCTTTCATCATTGCAATAATGGGAGTTTTAACAAAGTCATTGCGAAGGCAAAGCCCGAAGCAATCTACAACAGATCCCGCACCTACCACCTCACCTGCTGTCATTCCCGCGAAAGCGGGAATCTTAACGGAACATTGAACATAGAGCTCATATAAGCTAAAATGCCTCCATATTCCGGCGTGGCGAAACGGTATCGCGGCTCCCTGTTAAGGAGATGATTGTAGGTTCGAATCCTATCGCCGGAGCCAGAAATATAGTAAAATCAGCCCATGAGTCAGGAAGAAATAATAAAATCGTGGAGAGAAAGTGCCAAAAGAAATTTGGATACAGCCAGAGATTTAATTAAATCAAAGCATTATGATTGGGCACTGTTCCTTGGTGAGCTTGCGCTAGAAAAATCACTGAAAGGAGCCATCACCAAACTACAGAATGACTCCCCACCTTATACCCACAACCTTGTCAAGCTAGCAGAACTTTCAAGCATAGCATTTACACAACAGGATTTAGAAGATCTTGCCCAAATTACTAAATATAATGTCCAGGCAAGATATGATGATATCAAGTATCAGTTATATAAAATGGCAACAAAGGAATATACAGAAGAATGGTTTACAAAAATAGAAAGGCTATATTCATGGATAGGAAAACATTATTAAGGGACGAGCCCAAAAATTTAATAAAAACATTGAGAAAGGCGTTTCAAGCTAACGGTGTGCCCGTTGATAAAATTATAATTTTTGGATCTTATGCAAAAAAAACTAACAGACCTGACAGTGACTTAGACTTATGTGTAGTTTCAAAATCCTTTGGAAAAGACTCTTTAAAGGAAATGATGGAGCTTACTAAGATATCATCTAGAATTGACCCAATGATTGAAATTCACCCATATAACCCACAGGATCTTAATAATAAATTTGATCCGTTGGCGAAGGAAATTAGAGAGCATGGGATTTTGGGGTATTAAACAGATTGCTGGCATAAGGAGATGGTTGTAGGTTCGAATCCTATCGCCGGAGCCAATTAGACCGTATCCGAACCAAGTTTCGTGATACCAACGCCTCAAACTCTGGTACAAACTCGAAACTGGTTATTGTTCGTTCTTTTTCCAGAAACGCCTTTGAAATGAAGAAGCGGAGAAACTGCTTTTGTTGAACCTTGGTCATTGCGTCGTAAAGCTCACCTATATTTTTCATACCCTGGATCACTTTCTCAATTTCTGAATCTTTGAGGTTAGTTGAGGGCTTATCCATTTCTATTATCTGTGCATCTACTTGTTTTAGTTCTTCCTTCAACGGCTGGTAGCGTGCCTTGATTCTTTCCGATTCAACAAGTTCATCTCCACCAAACATTTTATCTTCAAGCACCTTCATCTTTTTATCAAGTATGTCTCTCCTTTGTCTAAGCGTTTTAAGTTGTTCAGGAACGCTTGTACCTTGCTCCTGTTTTACTTCCAACAGCACATTTCGTAAATTATTTAATGCCTTTTCGGTAAATACCGTGCCATGAAAAAATGCGGATACTCTTTTATCTGCTTTCTCCAATGAAACATAGGTTTTCTCACAAGTCTTACATCTAAAATAGTTACCTTTTGGGTGGTACTCGGCAGCCATTAAACTGCCGCACTTGAGACAATGGGCATACCCAGCTAACAGGGTGGTATATTTTCTTGTGCGGTTTGCACCTTTGTTTCTTTTTTCAAACATAAGTAGAGATTTCTTATACCAATCAACTGGCACAATTGGTTCGTGAGCCGCCTTTTCATATATTACCCCGTCATAAGACAGCCCGCCACAATAGAGTATGTTTTTAAGGATGTTGGTCATTGTATTTTTATTGACCTTACCACCAGAAGTATTTCTCAGACCCTGCTCGTATAAAATGTTTGTTATTGAGTAGACGGTGTGGTTTCCAGAAATCCACATTTCATAAGCCTTGTAAATAAAATGTTTCCTTTCTGGGTCAGGGTAAATCGGTTTGTCCTTTTGAAATGAGTTACAAAATCCGAGTGGACTTTTTCCTGGTTTCATCCCTTTTTCTGCAAGTGCCTTCATGATCCTTTTCGTTTTTTTACCAGTACGCCTCGATTCCAATTGGTTGACCGCCGCAACAATTACATCAAGGAAGTCGCCCTCGTCTGTGTCGCCATAATAAGAACCATCTAATGGAATTAGTTTTATGTTTCTTTTTTTCAGGAACGCCTTAACTGTCAGATGATCCGCAACATTTCTTGCCAGTCTGCTTGAGTCTTGAACCAGTACGAGATCAACCGTGGCAGCATTGTCATCACAGTAATCCAGCAGTTCTTCCATATCAGGTCTGTCCAGGTCTCTCGCACTTCGCCCCGAATCTTCAAATACTTTCAAAATGGTTATGTTGTTTTGACTCACAAAGTTTTGAAAAAGTTGGTCTTGCACTTCCAAGCTATGTCCTGTAAGAGCCTGGTTTGGTGTTGAAACTCGTTTGTAGCACACAGATTTTAACATTGTGCCTGTCTTTGGTTTTATATCTTCTAATCCGTACATATTTCAAAATAAGGCAGAAATAATTACTTTCCTATTCGTTCTTTTAACATCCTCCTAACAATACCAGTTAGATAAGCAGCGTGGTTACCGACATACTTCCCGTTTGCTACATCTTCCTTGTACTCACCATACGCCTTCTCCAAAGCCCAAAACTGCTCATTTCTTATAAGGCTAAGGTAGTTATCCATACATTGTTCGTGAACTGCTTCGGCAATCTCCTTCGCTTTAAGTTCGCTGTATAAGCTTGGGCGGAATAGTCTTGTTGGGTTCTTACAAACATATTCGGCATCGGACTTTTCTTCGCTCTCGTTTCCTACTTTATTAGAAACCGATAAGGTGTTTTCAATCTTCTTTTCAATATCGGTATGGTTATTATAACCTCTGAACTCCTTTGAATCATTAACACCCTGTTTAATTGCTACACCAGCACTATCCAACATCTCCAACTTCTGATTTTTAACTTCAACCTCTGTACTATCCTCTGACTTTTTGTCGCCTACAGTACCAACTTCCTGCTGACTTGCCTCCTTGATAAACAAGTGCTCGATGCTGGTTATTTTCTTGTTAGGATCAATAAAATCTGGAAAATGAACCTCAAACGAACCTGACCTCCCAGTTCTATCCATATAAAACAATAACCTCTTACTTTTTAAGGACAAAAGTATTTTATTAACATAGTTTTTTGAAACTGATTTCTTACCGCCTTCTTTTCCGAAAACATCATCTCTTATAGCCTCCATGTGAGTTGTGCAAATACCATAAGGATTGCATTGTATACGCAGGTAACAATATACGAAAAACTCTGCTCGGTTTATTTCACCGTTTTTGTATAAACTGGCAATGTTTCTTGGAAACACTATCCAGTTTGATAATGGGTTTTCAGTTTGATTTTCTTGTTCTTTTTTCATCTTTTCTCCTTACATCTTTCTTGTCTTCATGCAGCGACATCAGAAAACAAGCCAATTGCCGCAGATATTCCAACATTGCTTTTTCATCAACCTCAACTTCGTGAACTTTTTTTAGTTGTGCAGTTAAATCCGCTTTCATACCTGCTCAGCGTTTATTCGCCCTTTCAAAAACTTGATGTTTGAAAAGTATTCCGAAGCCTCGACAAATAGGTCTTTCCTCCAAAACTTATCGGCAAGCTCCCGCACCTGGTCAGAATCCTCGAACAGGAAAACTGCCTTTTGTGGATTGACTGGGGATTTTTCTATACCTATTAACGGATGAAAGCACACAACTGCTGCTGCAAGTGCGATGTCATTTATTGTGAAGGGTTTTTGCTCATAAATCTTTTCTGGTCTCATGGATTTATTGTAGAGAGACCTTGTTGTACAAAATGTGCGGAGTGTTTGAGAGTGTTCTTGATGAAAATGAGTTAGTGTTTATAAAGGGGGAATAACAAAATTATGGTTGCAGTCAAACAGATCAAAAATGGTCAAGGAAAAGGCACTCTAAACAAAGGTAGCTTTTACTGTATTTCTTTTTTCATCGACAACAATGGCTAATCTACCTTTGAGTTTATTTCCTTTTTGCAGTTCCTTGTTGGCGTATTCGATTACCGACAGCATTGTTGTTGGGTTGCTTGCGGATTTTGATTTTTGTAGGTCTTTTTTATTTGCGATTACCTCAAAGACAGATGGGGTTGTTCTTTCTGCACCTAAAGCGTCAAAAGTAAAAGCAAGTAACTTCCAATGTTTTGATGAAGCCTTTCCTATTTTGACTGGTTTGCTGCTTCCGTACTGCAAATAGCCGCATCCTTGTTTTTCAAATAACTTAGGTTTTCCCAGATAGGTGGACTTGGTTGTACCAAATACCCTTTTGAGTGTTGCAACATCGGTTACTTTTACATTTACAAAACAATGATCTGCGGGAAAGAACTCTATCTCCTCACCAATCGGTATGTTTCTTTCAAAATCCATTTCTTTTGCAGGTAACGGAAGTTTTCTAAAATCAAAAGCTATTTCCAGCAACTGTATCTTTTTCTCCTGTTCTAAGGCTCGTAGAACGGTCAGGAACGGGGCTTTCGTATCTGGGCTATCTTCTCTCCTCAGCTTTTGTGCCAACCCTGGATTGTCAAAATAAGTACCTAAAATCTTTTCCGTTACCACAAACTCGTTACTGTGTTCTTTTTTTGTAATCTCGAATATAGTCTGAAACATACTTTTTTTGAGTCTTTCAAGTGCGTAAGAATCTACAGCTTCAAGGTCGTGAAGTTTTTCTGCGTATTTTTGCAGATTTTTCCAATCAATTTTTGCTGAGTACGAAGGCAATACTGCTTTGTTGATCTTCCTGAAACTTTTGAAAACCTTATTATTTCTCAGTTCGGTCAATGTTTCTTCGTTCTTAAATCCACATAATGAAACATCTTTTTTAACGAACTCGTCGTCGTTTGTGTTCCTCACATATACAAGTTTTCTTGTAGAATCTTTTGTGCCTTTGGAAAATAAATCCAGCAACTGCATTACAAGACTTACCTGATCATATATTTTAATTTCTTCCCACAAAGGGGACACATCTAATCTCATATAATCTAATATGCTGATTTTATCACCTACAGCCTGATCGTTCCTGGAAAATCCTTTTCACAAGCGAGAACACCCCAGCTCGATTGCTGGGACTCCCAATGTCCAGAAGGCTACCGCAAATTTACTTTATCTTGTTGTATCGAAACTTGACTTCAATACCTGACCTCGATGGTTCTGGTTTATCCGCCTCAGTAAAATAGTTTTTCAGCTTAAAAATAAACTCTAATGCTTTTAACTGGCTGTTGTGATCTGGTACTGCAACCTGCTCTTTTGTTACTGGGTTGCGAATATACTTAACAGCGTCTAATGCTTCTTTGAGTTTCTCAAATAGCACATAATCAGGTAAATCCAACCTTTCATCATAATTGTGCAGATGCAGAAGTATTGAGGGTTTTCTTATGTTTTGGCTTCCTATAACCGATGCTATGTGCCTGTCCTTAACATCCTTATATGCGATCAATGCTGCTTCCGTTAAAGAACCAGTCTCAATATATTTTTCAACAAAGATACGCTGAGAAACCGTTAAACGCCTATTCATCATAAGAACAGCCTACAAAATCCAAGTAAGTTTGTAAAATAGTAAAGCAAAGTAAAGTAAACCTAATAAGCCATATCGAAATGACAACTGTTGGTTGCTGATGTATTATGCACCTATCCAAAAAACAAAAGATACAAACATTATCAGTCTTTGACACTATAGGGTATGTAATGATATAATGTTGTTATAATCGTTTGAAATCTATCCCACAATCCCAGATAAGGAGAACAAAAAATGAGCAACAACTGTGGTCGTTGCGGTGCTGACCTTAGTCGTGGCGAGGTCACCATCTACGAAATCAAGGACAACGAATATGTCCCCAAGGAAGTTATCTGCCACAAATGTGCTGAAAACGACAGGCTGCTGTACTTCCAGAAGACTGGAACGCTGAATATCCGACTCATTACCTCGGCATTGCTTCAACGGATGGACGAAGTTCGTGGACACACTGTTCCCAATCATGTGTTCGCCGTCCCCACCACCGAGAAACGGAAGATACTGCGTGCCAGGAAGGACATTGACAAGGCGGTCAAGGACTTTGAGCGGACTGTCTGGTTCGGTGGTCTTCAAGAGTACATCCAGAAAGCTGAATGGAAAGGTCATAGTGCAAACGCCTACGGCGTCAAGGTCATGGCGTATGCGATGGCTGGGCGTGTCATGATTACGATGGAAAAAGGAAATGCTACCGTCACCGTGATCACCGCCGAAGATGAAAAGCGTTCCGTGATGGGTCTTCAAAGCGTTGACGCCACTCTGTTCCAGGCTGTTCAATTGCTCAAGGAAGCTGCCCGCAACTACCAACACAAACGCTTGAAGTTCCAGCCCGATCAGCAAGTAAGCATCCTCTAACTGGTTAGCCGACATAGAATCGTTGGAAACCAAAGAACCGCCGTAAGGAAGTGTGAAAAAGATTTACTCACACATCCCCAAGGCGGTTTTTGTTTGCCCTATTTACCTACATAATTTATAAAAAGATGGATACTCCACAAAGCCCAGGTTGCTATAACAACCACATCTATAAGATTGCTTGCTGCTTTCAACTGTTGTTTATCGAATCCGTAATCCTTTATTTGAGAATCGAGGTAACCTCTTACCAACCATACTGTAATGTAAAAAACAACGGAAATTACCGCCATATTGTTAAACAAGTATGAAACTATTATTAAAGGAAGACCGATTATTTGAATCACATTAGGAACTTCCCTGTAAAAGAAATCCCAAATACCCAGTTCTTTATGAACATTATTCATATTCGGATTATACAATGTTCGGTTTTTAGGCGAATACTGGTATTAAACTTCGTATAAATACAACAATGGGGAGCCAGTAGAGCTATAGCTTTTTTATCCATTTGTTCAAATTTAATAATTAATATATCTTTGAAGAGGAGGTGCCAATGAAGACAATCGCATTAGCAATCGTAAAGAACCTCAAGGAAGAGGTTTTGATTATCAAGAGGAGAAAGGTAGAGAAAGGCTCTGGGGATGCAAAACTAACATATGCGTTTCCTGGTGGTACCGTCGAAGATGAAGAGAAAACCACAGCAACTGCTGTAAGGGAAGCTAAGGAAGAAACAGGCTATACAGTAATCGCAAGAAATATAATCTCTGAGCGCAACCACCCCCAATTCCCTGTTCGAGTTGTTTATGTGGTATGCCAACTGTCCTCAGAAGATCACTCACAGCCCGATGATGAAGAAGTGGTTGAGGTTCTTTGGGTAGCAGTCCTTAAGCTTTCGGAGTACTTCACTACAGATCTGGATCCCAAAGTCGCTTATTACCTTGGGATATAAGTTCGGAATTGATGTAGAGGCGACCTACATCAATTACTTAATTAAGTTGGTTCCAATTTCATTCAAAAATCCCTTGATATCGAATAAATCCCAGTCAAAGGTTCGAAAAGTGCCTCACTTAGCGAGCCAGTAAAATTTCCCTTTATATCAACATTTGTAAAATCACCTATAGTAGAGGTTAGAACTTGGTAATATAATGTCCTCATGAAAACTCAAAACAAAATAGCACTAAAGGAGTTGTCACCAGAACAACGTGAAGAACTACTTAGAGTATTGAAAGCCCGTTTTGAGAAAAACATGAACCGCCACAAAGGTCTTGCATGGGCTAACATACAAACAAAACTGGATCCGCCAGCTGGCGGAGAAAAACTGTGGTCACTCAATGAAATGGAGAAAACTTACGGTGAACCGGATGTTGTAGGTCTTAATAAAAAGACAGGCGAATACATTTTTTACGATTGTTCAGCGGAAAGTCCTAAAGGCCGCAGAAATGTTTGTTACGACCGTGAAGCGCTGGAGGCAAGAAAAGAATTTAAACCAAAAGATAACACTATTGATATGGCAGTTGCCATGGGCATTGAGCTTTTAACTGAAGAACAATATAAAGAGTTGCAGAAACTTGGAAATTTCGATACGAAAACGTCAAGTTGGATAAAAACACCTTCTGATATTAGAAACTTAGGCGGCGCCCTCTTTGCTGATCGCCGCTACGACAATGTCTTCGTGTATCACAACGGTGCGGAATCTTACTATGCCGCTAGAGGGTTCCGTGGCTCGCTAAGGGTCTAAATTTTGCACAGACAGCCATTTGAGAAATTGATTGGCTATTTTGCTTTTTATATCAAACTTTTTCTAACTTCATCCGCTTGAGATTATAATTTTCATGTGAACCTCTACCTATTGCATTAACAACTTCTCTGATAAAATGAAAGGAATGATAAAGCGAATACTAAGAACAGGATTGGGGATAGTTTTCCTTTTTGTTTTCTTGCTCTTTCTTCTGGTGGGCGCATTTAAGTTTAGGGTTCTTTCATCAAAGTTATGGAAGACGTCTCTAGAAAAAGGGGGCGTTTATCAACAACTGCAGGATCAGATTACAAAAATGCGAACGGGTCTGGAAGACGCAATAAGAAAGGAGAGTGGCGGGAAGGACCTACCGCCGGAAGTAGCAAAAGAGCTGGCACCATTTTTGTCTTTAGACAAAGTACTAAGTGCGGATCGTTTCAAAGAACTGGCGGAGACAAATATCGACCGCTTATTTGATTACCTCAACGGGAAGGATAAGGATCTCATTTTATACCTGCCGGTAGCCGAGTGGGAATTACCGGTTCAGACTTTTGGGCAACCCGCACTCGCCAAACTGACAGCCCAAACTCCGGCAAAGGACGCTTTACCGCTGCTTGGAATCAAGCCGGAGCAGACAAAGCTAACTATGGATGGGCTTGAGCAGGCGAGGACCATCGTAGGGTATTTGACACCGGCTTGGGTTATCTTGTTACTTCTGATGGTTGTAATGGGCTTGGGACATTATTTTCTTGGGGTCGGACCGGCTGGCCGAATCAGCGGAACCGCGTGGTTAATAATGATTTCCGGTTTTACGGCGGCGCTGATCGGATTTAGCGCGGGCGGGATTTTTGAGTTCATGGCAGCTAATTCACAACCGCCTATGCCTTCTTGGGGGATAGAGTTGGGAAAAAGCTTGGTTGAACAATTCTTTAACTTTGGGGCAATGGTTGGTCTGGGAGCCGGTATTGCAGGGCTTGTAACAATCGTTGCGGTAATGTACTTCATCAAACAAGGAAAAATTAAACAGGAGAAGGAAGCAATAGGTACTTTTAAAAAAATTCTTTCTTTTGTTATAGGAATCATATTAGGTTTCATGATACTGGTAGCCGCGCTTGTTGTGACAGGGGTAGCAATTGGCGGAAAAGTTAGCTTAAAAGCTAATGGAGGCTCCGTAGATACCGGTTCACAACCGGTGGAAGAAGACACCACCAAATAACAATTGATCGTTTAGATTATTTATAAAAACCCTATCTTCAAAAAATACTTATCTAAGCGTTTATATTACCAAGAGGAACATGGAGCCGGGAACCATGCGCACTCAATCATAGGAAAGACGCTGATCATAGAGAGTTTCCCAGCTGTGAGCTGTTGACACCCCACCAACTAATGTATACTTAATTCATGAAGATCCTGCCAAGACGTTCTTATAGAGAACGCGGTTTTACCAGTACCTATTTCGTCATCGCCGCAGCAGTTCTTCTAACAATTTTAGGCTTAGCTTATTTCTCATTTAAAAACAGTTCCAGGAAGGCGCAAGAAAATTCCAAATCTTCAAATTCAAATAAAGGAAGCCAAACGCAGGATCAACAGACAACTCAACCAACAAATACACCTGAACCATCAAAAGGTCCTAGCCCAAGCGGTAACAATGACACACCAACTCCAATCGTAGATGTGAGCGGAAAATGGAGCGGAAGCTACACCATAAAATCACCTTCCGAGTGCACAAAATATAGTAGTGGGTGGAGTGCAACTCTTGCAGTAAAAGATAATAGTGTTAGTGGCAACGTAAGTTTGGATATAGGGCTAAGCGGCAGCGTTACCGGTTCCGTTTCCGGAAACAACGTAAGCTGGAGTGGAAGCGTTAAAGGCGGGGCAGTTACATTTAGTGGAACTGTCAACGGTAATAACTTTAGCGGTTCATTTAAGGGTCCAAGCTGCACGGGCAAAGGTAAAGAGACAAGTGGAACATTTTCAGGAAGCAAACAATAAAGAATGGAGACTCATATGAGTTTTTTTAAAAATACCAAGGTAATAGCAGGATTTGTTGCGCTTGTGGTTATTGCCGGTGTTGCCATCACTATCTTTTTGAAGTTACCAAAGACCTCAAATTATCAAGATCTTGCAAAAGATATCAACTTTATACAAGAAAATACAGCAGAAGTTTTTGCTGCGCAGTCTTCGGGGGACGAATTTTTAGCAACAGGAAAAGCTAATATAGATTCTGAAATATTCATTAATGCTGTGAATAATAAGGCAGCAAATGTAATTACTAACCTAGCCACTCTTGATGTATCAGAGAAAGATACACTTTATGATTACAACTTGTCGCTAAAAGAATGGGCGACAGAAATATCCTCTGTACATGATATAAAAAACTGGGAAGCTACTTTTGAAGAACCTCGTCCCTTCACCATGAGTTTGACGAATGCCGAAGCGCAAGAAGCGCTTAAAGTAAGCATTGAAAAAATAGAAATACTTAAAGAATTTGGAGACGTTGCGATTATACAAAATGATAAAGAAACCCTGCGCTATATATCGGCTAAACTTATGGCACAGTTATACTGGCTTAAAGGCCTTGAAGCCTCAACTAATCAAAGCTTATTTAAACTTTCATACTCTAAAACAGCGTACGCAGCCTTTCTTCCTCATCCAAAAAGAACATGGCCCACAGTAAGAAGAAACGTTTGCTATAAAGGAGTTTGTATTACGGATTTTGTTAGATCAATTGAACCGGCTTCCAAATTTGCCTGGAGCGCAAAAACTTATTCATACAAATACGGACCTGCAAGCACCAAAGAATGGCAGGATTCCTGGAAAGACGCAAAACCCTTAATAGAAAGTGCAGGAGGACAGGCATTGCCATGCTTTGGATGCGTTAGCGAGGGACAAAAAGAAGAAGCCAAATACTCGCCAAGCGTTCAATCTTTTTTTGATGAATGCTCGCAAAAGGGAGGAACCACCGGAGGTGGCGTTAAAGAAAGGCTTCCAACAACAGAAAGCGGATATAGCTGCAACTACCCGTCCGGTAAAAGTGCGTGTTGGGATCTTCTTACTTATTCAGGGGGAAGGTACATGGGAGGAAATCCAGGGTGCCCCGAGCAAAACCTTGTTCCCAAGGTCATTATCGTTGCACCAACAGAGGAAAAACCGGCGGTTGCCCCTCCAAAATCTAATACTGAAACCGGATGTAGTGATGACATAAAGGCACAATTAAAAGAAGCAGACGCGCTTGTGAAACAAGCTGAATCAGTAGTGCAACAATCTGAAAGTGTAGTTAATAGTTGCGTACCGCCTAAAACCGGTCCTAATTATTGCGCGACGCTTAAAGCGCAATGGCAAACAAGTAGGGCAACTTTAGATACAGCAAAAGCTGATTATGAAAAAGCTAAAGCAGATTACTTAAAAAAATGCGGTCAATTGCCACAATAAACCATTTTGCTCTAGCTGGAAGGTTCTTTCCAAATCTGTATAACTGCTGTTCCTGGGATTGAAAAGTTTGACTGGGCGCCGGAATTGACAACTATAACTTTCCGGGTTCATACTTAATCAAATGTCCAAAGCACTTGCAAAAAAGCTTGGCTTCACTCTCCTTGCCGTTGTCATTATTGCCCTAGTAATATTCCGAGGCAGGATTTATGAAGGTCTTGGAACAAAATATCTCTGGGTTAAGGATCAGCAAGATGTAAAGGTTGATAAGAGTGACCCGGAGTGGCTTGATAAATACTGCAAGCTTGAAATTAGAAATCTCCCAAAGGTTCCTTTTGCAAACAAGGGACTTGAGAAAGATGTAAACGGAGAAGACGTACAAGAGTACGGCGTTCCGGACATTTCTCTCAAAAAATTTATCCCGGAGGACAAATGGTTTGAAACAGAAGGTTGCGGTTTGTGGTACAAATACAGTGACGAAGAAGCATACCCATCGGTCGGCGTTGACTATGCTTTTCGCATAGACGTAGCAAACACTTTCACGGAAAATGTTGACACACTTATTACTGAAGCGATGGACAAGAGCTGGAAGAAGATATCTCCAATAAGCGATGAGGACGCAGGACGACCATTTACAATGTATGATGGCTTTCCCTTAATATTTACGCGCGAAAACAAGAAATTAAACACGGTAGAATACATGACGGCTGATTTTGGGGGAAGTACGTTTTTCATGAATTTCTACGTGTACGAAAAGTAACCTTTCCTTGAAAGCACCAAATCAGCAAAGGGGTTTAAAGTTCATTTCTTCCTAAGAGGCCGTTTGATAGCAAGGAGCGATTTTACATCATCTATGTCCCTATTCGTCTTTATTTCAAAAAATAGCCATTTACCATCGTGAAACTGTTTTGCCTTCTTAAATATGTCTTTAGCTTTCAAGCTAATATCAGCTTGTTGAACCTTTTCATTTAAGCTGGCACCAATAACAACCGTGACGGTATATACCCCATTCTTAGTTTCAATGTAGCATAAGGACTTTCCGCCTTTTCTAAAAAATATCGTCTTTTCTCCTTCTTTTGATTCTTTAGTTTTCTCTTCAGGAGAATAGGCAAACCTTATAAAATTTATTAAGCCAGTTATTAATTTTGTGGGATCCTCACTCTTCACTTTTATATTATACTTTTACGCCACACCTACTATAATTTCATATTTCCTTAACTTAGTGTGAGATTGGTAACTAATTAGCCCACAAACCCGGAGGATACAATGGCTAGAAAGATTCTAATTGTCTGTGTAGTACTGGTGTTGGCTGGTTGGTAACCAGTTTCGCATCGGCCAAGAGGTTTGCGCTACGGAAAGTTTCCTTCGGGAGACTTTCGCTGACCGCGGGACCATCACCGACATCAGGGGAGAGCTCATTTACCTAGATGGCAACGGCCCTGTCAATTACGGGCACTTTCAATATTGCCGCAGCTAGCGAGGCCACCATTTAAAGGCCCCTTACGCTGATCGGAAGGCTCGACGGACACCTTGAGGAAACAGTAATGTTTCCGACTGGTGTCCGTTTTTATGTTATTTTGATAAACTGGCTTAAAGCTGATGAAAATACCTCAAGTACTTAAAAATATAGTGCTGCCCATGATACTGGGTGTTGTTTCAGCTTATTTTCTCGTTACGGCAGTAATAAATTATTATTCCGGAAGTTCTACTTCGGAAAAACCTGTTCAAAACACAACGCAACTCACTCCTTCTCCAACAATCTCCACCCACTCCGTTTCTTCCCCAACTCCTAAAATAAACCTAATTTCCCCTCCTCAAAGAAAAATACTGCCAAACGGCTATCATACCTTTCAAACCTTTAATAACTGCGGGCCCGCTTCGTTATCCATGGCTCTTTCATACTTTGGAATAAACGAAACCCAGACAAAGTTAGGCCAGGATTTAAGACCTTATCAACATCCTAAAGGGGATAATGACGACAAATCCGTAACTTTAGCCGAAATGGCGGAGAAAGCAAAAGAATACGGGCTTGCACCGTTCCATAGGCCGGGCGGCGATATGGAAAAGATCAAGCTCCTTATTGCCTACGACATCCCGGTTATTACAAGAACGTGGACAAAGGTAAATGAGGATATTGGGCATTTTAGAGTAGTTAAAGGATATGATGATTCTAAAAAACAAATCATCCAGGATGACTCTTTGCAAAATAAAAACTTATGGTTCACCTATGACGTATTTAACACAATGTGGGAAAAGTTTAACTTTGAATATTTGGTTTTGGTTCCGAAGGATAAAGTTGAGATAGCGGAGGAAATCTTAGGGGAAGATAAGGATGAACAAAAAGCCTGGAAAAAAGCGGCGCAAAACGCTCAAAGGAAGCTGGAAGCAAACCCCAATGATATTTATTCGCGCTTTAATTTATCGGTTGCTTATTATAACTTAGGGCAATATGAAAGATCGGTTGAGGAGTTTGAGAAAGTTGAGGATAGGCTTCCTTTTAGAACTCTTTGGTATCAGATAGAACCTATTCAAGCTTACTTTGAATTGGGAGATTACAAAAAAGTTTTCTCCGTAACTGACAGAGTTTTAAGTAATGGCAATAGAGCTTTTTCAGAGCTTTATCTAATCCGAGGAGAAATATATTTAAAACAAAACGATAAAGAAAATGCTAAGAAAGAATTTGAAAAAGCCGTCTTTTACAATGTAAACCTTAAAAGCGCGCAGGAGGCATTAAGTTCTGTATCAACAGATTTATAAGGTACCCAGTTATTTCAAGAAATGATGATCGTAATACATAAAACCCTATAGTCTTTACTTTGAGTTTGGCATGGGCTATAATTCCCACATCCTAAAAACCACGGAGGAATCAATGAAAACCGTTTTGCTTACAACCGTAGGCGAAATTACGGACGATGAAGAGAGGCTTTTCTTCAGTCTGTACAACCTGCTGATGGATGCTTGGCAGAGTGGCTCCGTCATCATTGCAACCCCCAACATTCCGTTGGCGGAGCTGAATGCCCTGAAAAAGGAGTTGGCAAACTGCGCCAATGCCGAGAGCCTTGATTTGGATGCGATCGTCTTTGCTTCCACCGAAGGCGGCGACCCCAAAGAGACTGAGCGATGGGAGTTAGGCTGGGATAAAGAAAGTCCCAATTAATACAAACGGTTTAATGTTAATGTTTCAGATTTAAAATATCTGATACTACTTAGCTATAAAACCCGTAGTTGTTTTTTACCATAGATTAACCAGTTGTCACAAATCGCCGCACCATTAACATTAAGTACCTGCACGTCAGTAAAATACTCTGAAACCATCTTTAAAAAAGCCAATCCTACCTCATTGTTATCTTTTGAAACTACAAAGCTAAAAACTACTAAACCTCCGTTTTCGCATAAGTTAAATATTTGTTTTAAAAAACCGGCCTGTGTTGGAATCTTTGAAAATATGGGCGGTTCATGAGTGTCAACTACAATTACGTCAAATTTACTTCTGATACCAAAAGCATCCGGTTTTGATAGCACCTCAAAAGAATCTGCTTCAATAACCTTGTGATTTAGAATTTTTTCGGTATCAAAATATTTTTTTGCCACTTCAATTATCACCGGATCAATCTCAACACTTGTTATCTTTATTCCCGGATAAACTTCGCTCATGAAATGCTGGATAGTTGCTCCCCCAAGTCCTAATATCAGAGCAGATCTAACAATTTCTTTATTTTCTTTAATCAAGTAAGAAGTGATTTCCCAATAACTGCCGCGAGCCTCCGGGGAGTCGTATTTTAAAGATTGAACACCTCCGCCAAAGATAAACTTGGTGTTGCCAAAAACTTTTATAACCTTTATATCCCCATTGAAATCCGAATGTGCGCTGAATATAACTCTGTGAATAAAAAGTTCAAGAAAAGACATCCGTGCAATAATAGCATTTGAGATGATCCTGGATATTCGTCAATCTAATAAATGGACAGAATACCTGAAAATGTATGGCTGGCGGGAAGCAAGGCTTAAAAACGGCGCTGTTGTCAGGTTTAAACCTACGTTTGCCGGCCTTACAGCCAAACTTCAAAGACCAAAGAGCCTCATGAATCCAGACCTGGAAGAGTTGGATGAAATGTGCAAAGAAATGAGGGTTATTATTTTAAAATTTGAACCGGGGCTGGACCAAGACTTAAAGTTAATCAAAAATCATAATTTTATAAAAGTTGGTACGCCCAATCTTGCCACCAAAACCATATTTATTGATTTAAGGAAGGACCAAAGCAGTCTTTGGAGTGATCTATCAAGTAACGCGAGAAACCTGGTGAGAAGGGCAAAGATAGAAGGGGTAAAAATTACGGAGGAAAAAAACTTAGTAAGCGGGTTAGGAGGTTTTTATAAAATACTTTCCCGGACCGGACGAAAGAAAAAGTTTTATGTGCAGAGTTTTGAAGAATTAAAAAGAAAATGTGAGGTCTTTAACGAAGATTCACATTTGATGAGTGCTTACAATAGCGAGGGCGATCTTTGTGCATCACAGCTTTATTTAGGTTTTAATAATAATATTTGGGGCTTTCATGCGGGAATTTCTGAAAAAGGAGAAAAGAATCGCTCGGGATATAAACTTTTGTGGGAGTCATATTTACTGTTTAAACAAAAAGGGTACGAAATTATTGACTTAGAGGGAATTGAAGATGACAGGTACCCAACATTTACAAGAGAATGGAGAAATTTTAGCAATTATAAAAAGAAGTTTGGCGGAGAGATAGTTACATTCCCAGAAACTTATACAAAATTCTTCTCTATCCCTTTTAAACTCCTTGCCAAAGCCGGCTTGTCAATTTAACGAGGGCATGTAGGAGCGTTTTTGCGGTTTGATAGTGAGGCCGAAGAAGCGGTAAAAACATTTACGAAGCGGCGCCTCTTTTAAAACCCCCATTCGCTAGCCATAAATCGTATAAAACAATGATATAATGTAAGTATGTATAACTGGTCAACTGACCTAGAAAAGTTGAAGAATTATCCGGAGCAGTACAAAATCTGGAAGTTAGAGCAGCTTATAAATTTCGGACTGGGCGGGGAGAAGCTTAGCAGAAAAAGTGTAGAAGAAAATCTGCACAAACTGCATATAGATCAAAAGAAAAGGGACTATTTTAAATTCCTGTTAGATATACAATGAGTAATTTTAAGATACTCACAGCGAGGCAGCAAAAGTTCCTAGACGCTTTCAGCAAAACGAGCGACCTCTCAAAAATATTCTATCTATCAGGAGGCACTACACTGGCAGAATACTACATACCTTATAGGTACTCCGAAGACTTGGATTTTTTCTCCGATAAGGATATTGAAACCGAGCCTTTGATAGTCTTTACCAAATCATTAAAAAATTCTCTGAACTACAATACTTTTGACTTTAACACCAGCTTTAACCGGAATTTGATTTTTTTAAACTTTGGTGATGAAGTACTAAAAACAGAATTTACTTATTTTCCTTTTACTCCTATTGAAAACCCAAAATTAGTTAACGGAGTTTTGGTTGACAGCGTGCTTGATATCGCGGTAAATAAGCTTTTTACAATATATCAAAAACCCAGAAGCAGAGACTTCATGGATCTTTACATGATAATTAACAAATACCCTTATTCCCTGGAAAACATAATTTCAAAAGCAAAATCAAAATTTGATTGGAATATTGACCCAATTAAGTTGGGGACACAGTTTCTTTTGGCAAAGGAGTTGAAAGATTATCCAAAACTCATGGAGCCTATTGACGAAAATAAATGGCAAGCTTTTTTTGAAGAGGCTGCGAAAAACTTGGGTGAGAGGATCTTTGAGTAACCGCACCCCTGGCTGATAATCCTTCAAAAACTATTCTGAAAGCTTAAACGAGGAAATAATCTTTTCAAACGTATCAAACCATTCCTGCGCCGCGCCCTTCCCTTCCCCTTTTTCAAGAGTTGTCCTAAACTCATCCATTTTATCCAAATCCCATACTTTCTCGTCACCGCAGTTTACTGAATCAACTTTAAAAAACTCCGGCATAGCGGAAATTATTGATTCCTTAGGACCTGCCAGACTAACAATAACCCGATACTCCCCGGGGTAAAAAGCCACAGAACGCCCAAATCTCACATCACAAACTTCAAATGCTGCCAGTGATATTGTAACCTGCCATTTAGCAAACCGATTTTTACTAAATTTTCACCTTCTCCTTTTGCCAAGCGGGCTTTTTCCGCCAAAGCGGCGGTACGCCCCATATTCATAGGCAGATCTTCAGGAATGCTTAACAACTTTTCGGCAGATACCGCAAGCACCGGTTGTTTTGCGCCTTTCCCATCTCCGTTTAGAAGAACTGAAGAAGGATATTTAAAAGAAAAACCCGCTTCTTTGTCTTCGTAAGTTTTCCATTCGGGTACGTCTTGCTCGGTATCTGTAACCTTTGGTGCTGGAGTTTCAGGAGCTTTTGAGGACTTAAATAGAATAAAAACAGCCCCTCCGGCTATAAGTAGGGCCAGAATCACTAATAGCACATAAACAGGGCTAAATCCGTTGGGCCGTCGCATAAATTTATTATGGTAGAAAGCGGAGGCAAAGTAAACGCCTTAGGGATCTATACACTATAGGTTAATTAATTGGTTTCTTCATTTTTTAATTTAAAAAGACTCTCAAAAATGCTAGTACTGTTATAATTGCTTTGTGAGTAAAGTAAAAGTTATCGTAACTCTACTTATAACAGGATTAGGTTTTGCCCTCATACTTTTCTATCTCAACTCTTCAAGAAAGCCGGAAGAACCGCAAGCCGAAGGAACTTATCCAGAAAAAGAAATTGCAAAAGAACCCACTCAACAACCTACACAATCCGCTGATTACAAAGCAAGCTTTGCCATCTACACAAACAATACATTCAGAATTTTTACCGCATCCATGTACCACAATCTTTCGCCGGATGTTTATATTAAAAAAGACAACCCAAACATTGTTCACGTAAAAGAAGCGGGCATTACTTGGGGTGATTTCTTTGACACCCTGCCATTAAAACTAACTAAAGACTGCTTAACTACAGGTACAGGACAAACTTTCTGCACCGGAGCAAGTGGAGCTTTGGAATTTTACTTAAACGGAATTAAAAATGAAGAGCTTCTAAATCAGGAAATCAAAACCAACGACAAAGCCTTAATAACTTTCAGGGGTAGTGGCGATGCTGACTTGCAAAAACAGCTTCAAAGTATCCCTGACCCCGAAACCGCACTCTAACAAACGTTGAACAGGCTACAATCCAAGAAACAGCATGACGCTTGCAAACAAAAGTCCAAACCCTACCACATGCCTAAACTTTCTTTGCGGAACTTTATCTACGAATCTTTTAGCAAGGTAAGCTCCCATAAACGAAACCAGAATCGCTAAAATTAAATCTCTAATTGAAAAATCCGTAAGCTTAACACCTCCCTGAAAATACCTAATGAGTCTTGAGCTATCTATAAAGAGGGCTATAACTCCTGACGTAAAAATGTAAACCTCTTTAGGAAGTTTAAACGCTTCAAGAAACGCTCCCCTCACCGCACCTCCAACTCCGAATAATCCCGCAAAAAAGCCCGAGAGGACGCCACCAATAAGGGCGTTAGAATTACTCTCTGCTAATTTCCACCTTGGTCTAAAAACTATAAACAATGTGTAAACAAACAAAAACACCGCTAAAAGTCTTTTTAAAATATCCGAACTTACGGAAAGAGGTATAAAAGCTCCTAAGTAACTTGCGAGAACGCCTGGGATACCAAATAAAGCTATCAGCTTCCAGTTGATGCCTTTCTTGAAAAAATACATTTTCCAGACATCACCAAACCAATGGATAATACCCACAAATAACAAAACCTCGGGCAAAGGAAACCAGATTGCTAAAACAGGAACCATAATTGTTGAGGTCCCAAAGCCCGTGACAGTCCCAAAAAATGCTGACAGGAGAGTAAGAAGTAAAATCGGAAGAAGTTCCATACTATTTATACTCTCATAAAACTATTTCTAATATCAAAAGTTGAAAGTGGGTGGGGAATTGGCGTTTCAGACAGCGCTTGTTGCAATTGAAATCTAGCCCAAACCGAGTCAGCACAAAAACCTCCGAGATCATATCAAGGGGGTTTTCTTTTCAAACAACCATCGTTTAAAAGGCGTCAAGAACGTATAATTAGTTAAGCGAAACAAATTTTATATTTTCCTCTTTTCTGCTACTATCCTTTCTAATAAACAAAGGAGACGGACATGAACATTCTGAACTGGTCCTTTTGGCACTGGGCCCTCATCTTTTTTGGAGGCCCAACCCTTTTCTTTACTTTTGCGGGGCGGCTCTTCCCAAAAGTCAAGAATGAGAGCATAAAGACAGCCCTCATAGGAACGGATGTGTTGACTTTGTTTGCTGTATGCCTCACATCTCTGGTGAGCCTTGTGATGGCACTGCAGTCACTGGCGGGTTGGGGGTACGGGACGTTCCTTTTGTGCCTAACCGTTCCTGCGGCACTTGCCATCGCCTATGCACTGTGGGATGCCGGTATGATGTTCCTCCTTACCAAGTCGGGGACCACTATCTACCACCTAAACGCGGATTACACACTGATTAGTGTGGCAAGACCGCCCAAGCACGGGACTCACAACAAGCCCATACCTTAAGGAGAAAGAAAGCTCCAAGTAAGATTACCCGCAAGGAGTAACAGCTTCCTAAGCCGTTGGTTAGTCAGCCCGGGATATACTCTGTGCATTCCCGGGCTTTTTCACTCGCTTTTCATAGACAAGATGATGAGTTGATTGCTGGAATGGAAAGTTTTCCCACTTACGGGAGATTGTGGGGGCTTAAACAGTCAATGTACTCCCGATCTTTTCTTAAGATGTGGTGTGAAAGCCAGTTCTGCGTAAACTCCGCAACCTCTTGAGCCAATGCATAAATGTCAACACTTTCTTCTTTAAGCTGACCCAGATACTGTTTGACTTTATCTCTATAAACGGCGTGGGCAATGGGATGGTCCTCACAACCGGAGCACCTATACTTCTCCATACAATCCTCTTCATAATCAAGGTGGAGTAAAGCGTAATTTCCCAAATCAACAAGGAGGAAAATTAGCGACTCTCTTAATTCGCTGTTACGACGTTTTTCAATCATTGTAAGGATTCTGTTTGTTAGGGTGAAAAAATGTTTGTGTTGTTCATCAAGAGAAGGGACTTTTACGCTGTATTTATCATCCCACTTAAAAAGTTTCGCCATTGAAAAATAATATTATCCTATGCGACATGTGTCAACGGGCAGTAAAGTAACAAAGTTCAGTTAGAAACCGGTTTTACAGATTCCACAGACTTTTTGATTACGTCTTCATAACTTGTCCATGAATTAAGCGGCGTTGTTCCGGTCATTACCAGAGCATAATCATCATTTACAAAAAACACGTACTGTATTTGGCGAAGTAGAAAGCCATCGGCGCGCGCGTTGCTGACTTCAAACACGTACACATCCATATCGTTTATCTTTGTAGAGTAGTCTGTAATAAATTCCATACTTGGATATTGCTCCAAAGTTGCATCTTTCCACTTTGCCTGATAATCCGAGAAGGTCTTTACACCGGATGGGTGCTTTCCGGAAACTGCATTAACGTTAGCATAAAATGTTTGGCCATTATCAAACTTCTCTCCCGTTACGGAAGCCGCTACAAAGTCAACTCTGTTGTCTTCAGCAGTCGCCCAGCCAACAGGTAGATTTATAGAAAACTCCAGATTTCCACCGGCATCTTTAAATGTTGTAGGACGAGTCGCCAGCTTTACCTCTTGAGTAGGCATTTTAGTCAACGGTTTATCTTCCGCGGGAGCCTGCGTACTCGGCTGATCCGTTGTAACCGAGGGTTTTGTGCTTGAGACTGTGAAATTAAATTTAAGAGCTCCTGTTGATATTAAAACTAAAGTTAACAAAACAACGGCTACTACAACACCTACAAAGATGACAAGTTTTTTATTTTGGAATATTTTCATTTATGACTTCTGCTTTCTTGCCCCATAAAAAATACGCAGTTATAGCCAGGGCAGTTAGTACAACTATAACGTATGCGATTAAAGTAAAATTCAGAGTTTGAACTACTGAAACTCCCGCAACCTGCGAGACTTCAGGCGGAGTCAACCCCATCACAAAAACGCTTGGAATAGCATAGTCCATAGGATTCGCACCTGATGCCAACCCATTAACTACTGCCGCATTTTGAATGCCTGCTTGCAAACCTGAATTTAACAAAGTGCTTATACCCATAACAATAATAATACACTAAAACTTTAGCAGTTCATAAACTTCACTTCTCATAAACCAAGAAGTGTATGTAAAGGCTCCTGCTTCCAAAACTCACTGTTGCGTATTCCACCGTCCCCAGTTCTTGATTTTCCCTGGTAAATACTAAAGGAAAACCGTCGTAACTATAATGCGGCCTGCCGCCCTCGGAATCGCTTAAGGGCGAGATTTTCTTCCAACTGCCGTCTATTGCTTTTGTATACAGGGTGTCTGTATTTTCTTCAAATGCATTGACATAGTCTATGTGAAAAATGTACTCCACCCCAACAGAGGCGTACGCGTCCTCCGGTTTAAATGTATACCAGATAGCACAAGTCTGACCTTTATACCATTTTTCATCAGGAATATATTTATGAAGGTACACATCGGATATTGAGTTACGGGAGCGGGGATGCACGTCCTTAACGGTGAAGGCAAATGGAGCCTCGGGCAGATTTTTCACTTCTTTAAGACAATAGTTCTCAAGCCAATTAGGATCACTCTTGTCAACTTCTGTCTTGTTAACCTCTTTGACAGGTAGGAGCTTGATCCCAAAACCTTTAATAAGTTTTTGCCTATAGAGAAAAAGAGTTACAATTATTATTACCGGTATGAGGACAATAAGAATCCTACGCACATAAATAGTATGTGCATCCGAACAAAAGCTTGTCAACATTTAAGAGGTTTTGCACCAACGAAGCGCTTTAAATTAAGAAAGTTGACATCTAAACTTTAAAGAATACTGTTTTGCCAATTATATTAAACTGATATACCATCCAACCAGAATCACCCACAAAACGGTTTTTGAATAGTATACTTTTATAAGTGAAAAGAACCATAATCTGGGTGGTCGTCTTATCTTTACTTGCAGTGGACTTTGCAGCGCTTGATGATATTACAACGGGAAATGAGCCAAGCTACTTCCTTGAGTATGCTATTTTAATTATCAGTCTTCTGATTTTCGGTGTTCTTGGATTTATTACTATACGAAAAAGATGACACCTTGAAGTATTGCATGGAAGATGGGGAGTGGTATATTTAATATAAATGAACCCTGCCTTACTTAAACGAAGCATATTAACGGTGCTTATTATCACGGCTCTATTTTTACTCACATCAGGGTGGCAAAACGCCAACGCATCTACAAAAACCCTCAAATCAGTTAAAGACGCATCCGTAAGATCAAAATCCTCATCAACCAATGTTAATACCGAAAGTTTGGAAGTTGCCTATGATGAAGAAATTTTCTTATCGGATGATAAAAGAGCTTCCTATGTCCAGTTTGATATAAGTTCACTTCCAAGCAACGCGATCATCAATTCCGCGAAACTAAGACTTTACCAAACTTCCCATTCATTAACCGACAACACTGTAACAATAGACGCGATCAGAGTTATATCGGAATGGAGCGAAACAGGGGTTAAATGGTCAAACAAACCCTCAACTTACAACCCGACAGCAAGCAAGTCCGTAACGGAAACCGCAACGTGGGTTGAATGGACTGTTACAAACACAGTTAAAGGCTGGAAAGACGGGACATACTCAAACTACGGTTTTGAGATATCCGGGAAAGATCAATCAAGCGATTACTTTTTAAAATTCTCGTCAAGGGAATCGGACAAAGACCCCGAACTTGTAATTGACTATGATGTTCCAATAGATTTTAACATCGGAATCATTAACCCAAACCTTTTTGATTTAACAGCTCCTGAAATATCAGACATAAAAGTTAAAGATACTACAGACACATCTGCAAAAATAACCTGGAAAACAAACGAGGATACGGACGGATTTGTGGATTATGACACCGACACCAGCTACGACAAAACGGCTAACGGCGAGCTGGATACAAAAGACCATGAACTATCCCTTTATGATCTTGAACCTGAAACAAAGTACCACTACAGAGTAAGAGCTAAAGACGCCGCGGGAAACGAAACCAAAGCATCAGATAAAACTTTCACAACACTGGAGCAGGAAGAGCTTTCTCCAGCCGCCCCGCAACAGACGCCAACCCCGACTCCAACACCAACAAGTGTGACCCAAGAGGTAGAAGATGAAGCAGTCGTGAGAGAGGAAACAGGATCTTCTGAAGAACCGCAGGAATCTGCAACCTCAACACCAGAAAGCGCAAAAGGAGATGAAACGGGCAGCTCCAAATACGTTAGGGTTGAGGACCTGATGAAATATCTAAAAATAGGTGGCATAGGTTTGGGAATAATCTTAATATTTATAATTGGAATTCTTCTTGGAAAGAAACTTGCAGGGAAGGGAGCGCCACACAAAACCGCAGCGGAGGATGAACACGCAAAACACCATCATACGGAAGAGGAGGAAGCGCACCATGAACACAAGGACATGGAGGAACCCCCATCTTAGTAAGAAGGGAAGCTAAATAGCTTCAAGTCTTATATTAACGTTAGTTTTTCCCTGAATGTTAACACCCTGCACAACAACAGCCTTTCCGCTCTCATGACCATCAAAAACCATGCTAAAGGTATCTTCCGTAACGGATGTATTTATCGTCCTTTCAGTAAGCCCCATCTTTGTAAGTTCCGTTCTGTAAAACTCTTCGGTTTGCTTAAGGTTTAATGAGGTCTGAAAGTTGACTTGGCTTCCATCAGTCCCTTTTGTAAAATTAGAAACCGACGAAGGCATAGGGAAGATTGTATCGTAACCCCCGCCGACTTTCCCACCTTTTAGAACAAAAGATACGACAAGTAAAATAACTACAACGGCACCAACTATCAAAACAAGTAAATATTTTTTATTCATAAATTAAATCTAACATACCAATGACATTGTAAAAAGGGGTACAATAAACCTGATGACTCCTATTTATGAACTTCTTAATTTATCGGGGAAAACCGCTATTGTAACCGGCGGGGCTTTAGGGATCGGTTACGGAATAGCAAGCAGGCTTGCGGAAGCTGGTGCTAACGTTGTAATCGCGGATTATAAAGAACAAGAAGCAAAGGATGCGGAACAGGAGCTTTTGTCGCGCGGCTTACATACTAAGGCAGTCAAAACCGATGTTTCCGATGAAACCTCGGTAATGAAAATGGTGGGAGAGACCGTTTCCTCTTTTGGCTCAATTGATATTTTGGTAAATAACGCAGGAATTTATCCTTCAATACCTGTTTCCAAGATGACACTAGCCGATTTTGAAAAAGTAATTGCCATTAATCTTAAAGGCGTTTTTCTATGCACAAAATATGCATCAAACCTGATGATTCGGGAGGGTAACGGAGGAAAGATAATAAACATTACATCTATTGACGCACTGCATCCTTCGTCAATTGGGCTTGCTCATTATGACGCCTCCAAACACGGTGTGTGGGGCTTCACAAAAAACATTGCTCTGGAGCTTGCACCTCATAAGATTTGGGTAAACGCAATTGCGCCAGGAGGAATTGCCACCCCGGGAGTAAAAGAGCTTCAGCAGAAAATTCCTTCGGAAAGCACTGTGGACATGAGTAAAATGCTGGAAGTATTTCTTAAAAAAATCCCGATGAGAAGAATGGGAGAACCTGATGATATTGCTAAAGTTGCATTATTTTTAGCTTCTGATATGTCCTCTTATATGACGGGAAGTCAGATTGTGGTTGACGGCGGCGTCCTCCTATCTTAAACCCCCATGTCATCCCGCACTTGATGCGGGATCTCTACAGAAGATCCAACGGGATCCCCGCTTTCGCGGGGATGACAAGTCCTGTTCAGCATAGCATCGACCAGACCCATCCATGTTCTTAGATAGCGTTGATTTGGCTTAACCCCCAACCTGAAATATAATAATACCGCATGGAAATACTCAATAAGATAAAAGAACTTTTAACCCAAGGGTTTATTAACGAAGAAAACGGCGTTCTAAAAGAATCGGTTATCGGAAATATTTTTTTGAGTTTGGGCACTTCAGTATTATGTTTTGCAGCTTCTCTGCTTTTACTAAACTCATTAGGATTTTTTCTGGGGTTTGAAGTTTCATCTCTTTCCGTAATGATCTCATTAGTCGTAAGTGCTTTATTCCTCATCATTTCCGCTGGCAAACTATCAGGTTTTAAATGGGTGCCTTTTGGTTTGTTAGCATTTGCACTAATTGTACTTGCAGGTTTCTATGTAATGAAATTCCAGTCAAAAGTTTTTGACATTTCATATGACGGGCAGGCTTATCATCAGGAGGCTATTTTTCAGTTAGTCAAAGGCTGGAATCCCGTTTATAAACAACTGACTTCCGAAGAAGCCAACAACATGCACAGACTCCTTAACCACTATTCAAAAGGCCCCTGGATTATGTCGGCGTCCATATTTAAGTTAACCGGGCAGATAGAAACCGCAAAAATCTTCACTCCCCTATTTATTATTGCTTCATTTCTTATAGTAGCCTCTTTTCTGACATCAGTAAGGAGCATTAATCCGGTTTTTAGTATTTCCATTGCTTTGCTTGCCGCCTTAAACCCCGTATCCATATATCAATCCTTAAGCTTTTACGTTGACGGACAGCTTATGTCACTACTTATTTGCCTTATCAGCGCTTCCGCCATAGTTTACCTCTCAAAAAACAGCTACTCCCTGTGGACTCTTTTTTCCACTCTGGTAATTCTTCTTAACATTAAGCTTACGGCGGTCGCTTACGCCACCATTCTTCTTGCCGGTCCTTTTTTAGCTTTATTTTTAAAGGAAAAAATTGATAAGCTAATTGCCTTTTCATCAGTTACAGTAGTCTCTTATTTCATAGGTATCGTAGTCATAGGATTTAATCCTTATGTAACTAACACGCTTTACAAAGGAAATCCGCTATATCCTGTGGTAGGAAGCGGAGCGGAAGCTTACATTGAGGGCAACATGCCGGAAAATTACTTTAACAAAAACCCCGTCTCAAGGCTCTTTTCGTCAGCATTTTCAAAATCCGAAAACGTAAGAGGAAAAGGTAAATTCGCGTCCCTTAAAAATCCATTTTCGGTTTCACCGGAGGAGACAAAGGCTTTTGGGGCAATGGGAGCAAAAGTCGGCGGGTGGGGCCCACTCTTCGGGGCCGCTTTAATAATTTCACTTTTAGGATTTGCTACACTAATAGCTTTAGGAAAAGAAACAAAGCTTGGAAAAAGCGCCCTTTTAATAATAGGGCTAATACTTATCTCATGCTTTATTAACCCCATTTCTTCTTTAGCGAGATTCGTCCCTCAATTTTATTTAATTCCTTTAATAATTAGTGTGTTTATCTTTATGGGAAGGGGTGTGTTCACAAAAACATTTGGCATTGCCGTTATGGCAATCCTTATTGCCAACAATTATTTGATCGCACAAAGTTATTTCAATTACAACTTTGAGATGACAAAAAGATGGGAGGAGAAGCTTGTTGAGCTCTCCGACAGGTCGGGAGAAAAGGCTCTTGTTATTGATTTTGATCAATTCAGATTAAGCGGGATGGAAAGATTTAAAAACTACGGAATTGACTATATAGAAGCCAAATCGGAAGAGTGCAAGAACAGTGCCAGATTGTTCCCCGAAAGCGTGATTATAGAATGTAAAGAGCAAAGTTCAAACTGACCTTCTTACAGGATTGCTCTTTTGAAATTCTTTGTGGTAAATAACCATATCGGTAAGAAGGTTCATATTGTATTTCTTAACGAGATCTCTAACCAAAACCTCAAGCTCTTCCCGATAATCCTTGTATTGCGAGTCATAAAACTCTTTAAAAATTGGCGCTCTCATTACCCTTATTGATATCGCCAACAGAATAAACCCAGATAGTGGGGTTGTGGTAATACTTCACGGTTGATGAAGCTTCCAGGTAATTGGGGGCAATAAAGTCGGATTCAAACGCGTCAACTTTAAACTTTGCGACCAATCGGCTTCTTTTTAGAAATTTCTGAAACTCCTCCCAGCCTTCCCTATATTTATCAGCGTTCCTATAATTTTCAAATACCCTTATGTCCTGGCTGGTTAGAACAACCAAACTGTTGTCAATATTCCAATTTTCTTTAGTTCTTGGTGCACCCGCCAGCAACTTAGAATTGTACCCGGCTACATAGGTATGATATCCAATGTCATGAGCTCCACCCAAAAAATGGACCTCCATATCCCTTGTCACATTCACAAGAAGCCACTCCAAAGCCACTTCCCTGGTGTCTTTCTTAGTTAAGTAGTAATCAAAAATAACAATTCTTGCCAAAGAAACACAAAATATCAAGATTACCACTATAGATCCGGCCAGAGCCCGCCTGGTAAATAATTTATAGATAAAAAAAGCGGCAAAAAACGCCAGGAAAGGGGTGATGGCAGTAAGAAGCCGATCAAAGCGGACAGACCTCGTCCCAATAACCACAAAATACAAAGCAGGAAATAACATTACATACAACTTATGACCATAATCTGATTTTAAATAGAAAAACGCTCCGGCAATGCTCGCAAAAAACAACGGGTAATACAGCCCAACCTTAAGAGCGTACTGGAAAAAAAAGTTAAAAGAGGACATTCCATTAGCGGCGGAGGCATATATAGCGTTATTTTGAATTTCCATCGCCTCCGTTATCAATCGCGGCCAAATGTTAACCGGCGCAGTTATGAAAAACTCAAATTGTGAAAGAACAAATCCCACAATGCTAAAGAATCCGATGATTACAAATTTTATAAACAGTCCTTTGATGTCAATATTCTTTTTCGCCCACTGCCGAATTAAAAAAACTAGTAGCGGAACTAAAAACAGCGTCCCATTTAGCCTAATAGACATTGCCAATCCCGCGGAAAAAGCAGCACTCATAAGATGGGCCGGTCTGTTTGAGGTGATGTATAAAATACTTAAATAAATTGATAAAAGACCAAGAAAGTGGGTATAAACATCCTGCCTTAAGTAATGGGAAGTCTGCACGTCTACGAAAGTTATACTCAAAAATAGCGCCGACAGAAGAGCGAGCTTTTCATCAAATAATTCCCTGACAATCAAAAATATAAATAAGACATTAATAGTTGAGAGTACCGCACTTAATACACGCCCAATATAAAGAGTGCTGGCTCTATACATTCGGTCAGCGCTGGGACTTTTGATGAGGCTTATCTTGTTTTCAACCACCGCCGCGTCTATCGTCTGCACCACATAATGCATAATATTTAGAGCCTCTCCTTTTTTGTAGTCCACTTTATACTCCCCCCTGGCTTTGGCGATAGTTAAAGTCTCATCGGTATGAGTAAAAAAGACAGGCAGGCCAAAATCCGCTCCCCAAAACCTTAGAATAAATGCAAAAAATAATACCGAAATCAAGAGCTTATTCTCGGTCAATTCAAGCATGGTAGTATAGTACCATGAAATTCTCAGTTGGAATTTGTGTCTATAACGAGGAAAAAAACATAAAGCAGATACTGCATAGTGTTTTTTCCCAAAAACTTGGAGGTCATGTCCTATCCGAAGTTTTGGTTGTGGCTTCAGGTTGTACTGACAAAACCGTGCCCGCAGTCAAAAAACTGCAAAAAAAAGAAACTAAAATAAAACTAATTGAGCAAGTAAAGAGAGAAGGTAAAGCTTCTGCTCTCAATTTATTCGTAAAAAAAGCCAAAAACAGAAATCTTATTTTATTAAGCGCGGACACAATGCTTGAAAAAAACACGTTCATGCATCTTCTTGATTCTCTGTCACAGGAGCAAGTGGGCATGTCGGGGGCCCGAGTTATACCTATAAACAACAAGGACACTTTTATCGGATACGCCGTTCATTTACAATGGAGGCTCCATCATTTATTGAACCTGGATGAAAAAAAGCAGCCAAAAATTGGAGAGATTGTCGCTTTTAAGAAGATTTTTGAACGGATCCCGCCCTCCTCCGCCGTGGACGAGGCAAGCATTGAACCTCTCATCCACAACCAGTCCTACGCCGTTGTTTACAACCCAAGCGCGATTATTTACAATAAGGGTCCCGAAACAATATTAGACTTCATCAAACAGCGTAGAAGGATTTACTCTGGGCATACAGCGTTAAAATATAGGCAAAACTATAGGGTTAGCACGTACAGCGGCCTTAAAATTATGAAAGTGCTTATAAAAAACCTGGAATTGCGCCCAATTTATATTGTTTATACAATCGGCGCTATAGCACTGGAGGGTTTTTCAAGGTTGCTTGGGACAATTGACTATTTTTTAAAGACCAAAGATCACACGGTCTGGGAAGTGTCAAAAACAACTAAAACATCTTTTAGTAATCTAAAAGTGGTAAAAAATTATGATAATTGAAGTGGACAGGGAAAAATGCGTGGGCGCTCTGCCCTGCATAGCCGTTGCGCCTAAAACATTTAAACTTGACAAAGACAAAAAAGCATACGTTATTGACCCGAAAGGAAATAACTATAAAACGGTGCTGCTAGCGGCGAGATCATGCCCGGTAAAAGCTATCAAAATTTTTGATGACCAGGGTAAAGAAGTTTATCCGGGTAGTGAATTTAACAAGGAAGACAACACCTTTTAAGGACCTATGTTACAACTATTATCAAAGATCCCTCAATATAAATTAGCCTATCATCTGGGATGGCCCAAGATATTACCAGCTAACTACACCTTCATTATCTCCACATTTTGCAATTCCAGATGCAAAACCTGCTATGTCTGGAAGCAGCAGCACGAAGAATTAGTCCTGGATGAATGGAAAAAAATATTAAAAAGCATAGGCAAGGCCCCTTTCTGGGTCACGGTATCGGGAGGTGAACCATTTATACAGCCGCATATCGCCGAGCTTTGCAAAATGATATGTGAAATATGTGAACCCGCTATTCTGAATATTCCAACCAACTCTACAATGTACAAAATTATCCCCGGGAGGCTAAAAGAGATTTTGGAAGGGGCAAAGAAAACACAAATTATCATAAACCTTTCCTTGGATGGGGTTGGAGAAAAACACGACCAAATAAGACGCACTCATAACAATTTTGAGTATTTTAAAGAGAACTACAAGAACATTAAAAAAATGAAGGCAAGCTATGACAACTTAACCGTCGGTATTCATTCAGTAATATCAAAGTTTAATTTTAACGACGCAAGAGAACTCTTTGACTATGCCTTAGGCTTGGAACCCGACCAGTACATCACCGAGATTGCGGAAGAACGCAAGGAGCTGGATACTCACGGCAAAGCCATAACGCCATCATATGAAGAATACTCTCAAGCTATTGATAATTTAATTGAACGGATCAAAAAAAGAAGGTTTACAGGAATGGCTAAAATAACGGAGAGCTTTAGACTGGAGTATTATGACATGGTAAAAAAATGGTTGAAAAGAAGAGAGCAGATTTTCCCATGTTTTGCGGGAGTTGCCAGCTGTCAGGTTTCAAGCTGGGGAGAGGTATGGCCGTGCTGCATTAGAGGAGACAAAATGGGAGACTTGCGGGCTGTAGATTACGATTTTAAGAAAGCATGGTTCAACCAGGAGGCGGACAGAATAAGAAGAAGCATAAAAAATAGAGAATGTGAGTGCCCTCTTGCTAATGCAAGTTACACCAATATGCTTATGCATGTTGCAACCTTAACCAAAGTAGGGCTTAGAGTATTAATCCCTTAACCGATCTTTTTCCCACAACCACAAATAAACCGCACCTGCCAGCGCCGGAGCCGTGCGGGCAATAATAAAGGAAACAATAGACATCCCAAGTATTTTTTCCGGTGATGCTGTGTATTCACCAAGTACCAGTAAAAGCGCGGCCTCTCTTGTTCCTATTCCGCTAACGGTAATGGGTATCAACCCAATCACTGATGAAAAACTCAATGCTGATACCAACACAGGAAAGGAAACTCCTAAATTAACTGACAGAGAAATAAGATATATACAAGTATAAACAGTCACCCAAGCGAAAAGTGAAATTATCAAAGGATAAAAAGACTCTCCCAGTGTGGGTATATTTCTATACAGATTCTTAATCTTAGTACCGTATCTAGACTTAATATCGGAAGGAATGACGAAATTGTAAATAGCAACAGCCAGTCTTCCGAATAAACTTTTGTCAAGCAGGCCTGTAGAAAGACCCACCAAAATAAAGATAATGGAAAATCCGTAAATGTAGTTGTTCCATCTGGAATGCACAAACATTAATGTCCCTATTGATGCAATAATCAGTAAGGAGACGGCCTCCAAAAACTTATCCGTTAAAGTGGTTAAAACCAAAACCTCTTTTTTTATGCTTTTGTCCCTCAAATAAAGCATTTTCGCCAGAGTGCCTACCTGCGTCGGTGTAATTATTGAGTAAAAATATCCGATACATGTGGCTCTAAAGAGGTCGCTTAACGGGACATGAACATTTTTTTTCGCCAAAAGACATTGCCAGCGATAACTTGTTAAGATTATGTATAAAATCAATGGAAATACAGACAACAACAGTAAAATTACATTCATTTCCTTCACTGTATTAAGGAGATTGGATATTCCAACTTTGTAAATCAACAAAAAAATTAAGAATAAACCAAAAGTTAATGCTATTTTTATATAGTGGTTTTTGATCAGCTTAAAAAATCTCATATTAGAGGAAATTAAGTCCCATTCTGTCTAAAATAAATGGTGTGAAATCTATTAACCTACCGGCTCCTATTTTCCCGGCGTTTGAAATATACACCGACTTTTCGCCATCCAGGTTCTGTCCATACCCATGCATTGCCTTAACTTCGTTGAATCCCTGAAAATGGTTGGGATAGATTAAACTGCCCTCATGAACTGCGTAAATTAAATCCCCAAATCTGTTATCCTTAAAGTTGAGGTGATACTTTTCCTTGATATCATCACTTACAAAATAACCAAAACTTTTATCTTTTAGCGCGCCCATTATTTCCTGCTCTATTCCCCTATCTTCCAGGTAAAATCTGGCCATGGTGCTATCCAAAAACACTTTGTACTTTTCGGACTTTGGGAGAAATTCCAACAGGTTAACTTTGTTTTTAACTTCTATCAAACCATGGTCGGACCAGATGATTATCAAGTCCTCCTCCCAGGAAAAATCACTAACAATTGACCGGATATGTTTATCCTGTTCAATTAATTTTTCCTTCAATAAAGTCACATCCGGACCGTACAAGTGGCCAAAGTAATCTAAATCCCATAAATGCATAAAATACAAATCAGCTTCAGAGCGTTTTAAAAGGCTTTTAAAGTAGCTGGCTCGGGAAAGATCGCGATTTCTTACAAATGGTGTAAGGCGCGACTTCTCGCGGCTTGAAAAAACCAAAGGCCAGTTATACCCGATGTATATTTTGGAATTATCGTCTAAATAGTTGAATAAAGTTTTAACTGCCAGAGCGCTTCGTTTATGATAAAACTTTTCGGGCGACTGTTTGAACTCTTTCAAAACTTTAAGGTCAACGGCCGGAGTAAAAAAATCTTTTCCAAGCGCAAAATTCAAAAGATTTATCAAATAAAAAGAATAGGGATTAGGAACTACTCTTACAATCTGATAAAAAACCTTATCCAAAAATGATCTTTGTTGATTTAAGATAAAACTGGAAAACTGGTTTGTCTCTTCGGGGTACTTTCCCGTGATAAAAGTGGAGAAAATACTGCCGTAGCCTAGCATCCCCTCACAAAAATTTAATCCATACCGTGCCTTTAAGGAATGAAGAAACGGCATAGTTTCCGGTTTTATGTAATCGTGTCTTAGGGCGTCAACCCAGAGGATAAGAACTTTCATACAATTTTAAGAAAAAAATAAAGTACATAGGCATTTGATAATACCCGGCTTATGATGTTCCACTCTTCTTCCGGGTTGTGAGAAGCTTCTTTTACCGGATACGTTTTTTCTAAGTAATACCGAGCTTTGCCAAGCATCTTAGGATCTATACTTTTGTCGTCTTGAATTGAGTATATTAAATAAATTAAGCTGGTAAAAATTGTTAAATCAGGCCCCCGCGGGTTTAGCAAACACTTTGGATAGAAAACCTTCCTCAAGATCCACATTCTATAAAAGTATAAAATATTCAAAAAACTCATTGCGGCATAAACTGCTGCTGTCAGCCAAAACCCTTTCAATCTGAATCTAAATCCAACATAAGGACCGTAGTACAACTCCCATAGGTCATGGTAAATGATTTCGGCCAGCCGGGGATAGTCATCAATTTTCTTCCTTACCAAACGGGAAACATAGTACTTGGTGCTTTCTCCCACAGGGATTCTATATTCCTGAAAAATCTCAAATGGAGAAATTTTTATGGAAAAATCAGGATTTAATTTGAAATCTAAGGCTTTTTGCGCTAGGTTGGGCAAATCCGGGATTTTGGAATGCAACTCTTTAAAGTCGTCCTTGTAACATTTGTGAAAAACCCGAGCTCTTTCTCTGTATGAAGGTTTAAATTTGTCATTCAACAGAAGCAGAGCCGTAGGGATGTCTACCAGAGCTTTCCCTCCCAAATACAAAAGCCCATGTTTCTCGCTACGGGAAATAGTTCGGCGCAGAAAGTCGGTAGAGAAATAGTGCGATAGCATTGCAATCCTATTGAGCAGAACTCTTAAACCTTCTGCAAGCGGCAGGTCCTTGATCTTAAATTCAGGTATTCTGGCTAAATAATCTTTACCCCAAATTACTGCACCGGCGTTACGCAGCTCGTAGTATCTAATCATAGGCAGGATCTTCCCCAAGTCCTCCGTCTTGAAAGCCTTAAGATCAATGTAAAAAGTGTCAGCATAATCTTCTTTTGAAAAAGAATGAAAAGGTACCCCTGTTTTCTTCAGACCAAGCTTTCCCGAAGCTTTGTTTGCAGCTTCATTCAGCCGCTTCTCGGAAACTTTGGATTCAACGACTAAATAAATTTCAAAATCGTTCACCGGGACAAGTTTATCTCCCCTCCTTTCAAGACTTCCCTCTCCTCGCCCGAAGCCTCCTGCGAGAATAATACTTTTTATCTCGGGGAGTTCTTTCCGCAGTACTCCCACCACAATGTCCAGATATTCCCGGACACATTTGTCAGACTTAGGGCCTTGAGCTGTATATCTCATAGGTAGCCATTCTTTTTATACCAGCTGACTGCCTCATTAATCCCTGCCTTTAAATCAATAGGGTTGTAATTCAGATCGGTCATTGCTTTAGTTACGTTAAACACCCTGTTTGCGGTAATGTAATCAATGCTTTTTCTGGTTATGCCAAAATCAATCCCTGTAATGTTTTTGATTTTTTCAAAAAAGAAGGCTCCTGTGTAAGCAACAGGCAACGGTACGTGAAACCCGGAATATTTGACATTTAATTCTTTAGCTATTGTCTCAACAAGCTCATTTAATTCATAAGACCTTTTATCTGAAATGATGTATGTTTGATTAGTGGAAGTTGTGTTCTCAATAACTCTCATAACCGCCTGGACAACGTTTGATACGTGAACAAGGGGCAGTTTGTTTTTCCCACTTCCAAAAATGGGGAATACGTGTTTCCGTATAAGTTTCATAAATTTTAAAATCGCCCGATCTACCTTCAGTATTTCGGGGTTGCTCACACCGCCTCCGTACACCATAGAAGGGCGCAAGATGGTGAATGTAAAACCGTACTTTGACGCGTATCCTTTAACGAGAAGCTCACCTTCGTATTTGCTGCGATCGTAAGGTTGAACCGGGCGGCACTTATCTTCTTCGCTTAACACCTTGTGAGTGTTTATTCCCATCGCGTCTACACTGCTTAAATAAATAAACTTCTTTATTCCTTTGCTCTGCTTGAGAAGGTTTTCCGTGCCCGTTACATTGATTTCTTTAAACCGGTGGCCTTCGGTTTTAAGGTCTTTTACGTTTGTCAAAGCGGCGCCGTGGATCACAACATCTATGCCAGTACATATTCCGTTGAGGGATGCCAAGTAAGTTAAATCCGCAGTAAATTTCTCAACGTTACCAGGCAAAAAACCGGTTTGCGAACCCTTTCTTACCAGGCACCTAAGCCGATAATTCTTGGCTAAAAGAGCTTTTACCAAGTGCCTGCCGATAAAACCTCCTGCCCCTGTCAGTAGTATTTTCATTCCACTTCTCCAAAAACGAACTGATGGTGGGCAAAAACAAAACTTACTGGCCTAAATATGGGTTTTCTTTCAAGAAAGGACCATTTATCAACAAGTTCAAGACACCTTTCAGCTTTCCTTAAATCAGTAGATCTCTTCGAGTTATAATCAACCGCAGGACTTTGCTTAAAAACGTTCCTTTTGACCTCGGCAAAAGACGCGGCGGTATCAGGCCACCACGGAATGTCAATATAACCGCTTTTTAGCGGCTTGATTCGTTCTTTTCTCATGGCGTTTTTAAGCCCTAAGATTGTCCTTAAGGCTCTGGAACCTCTTTCCGCGTGAGTACACACTTTATTTGCAAACAGGTGATATCCAAAGTGAAACACTGCCCCATAATTAAACAGGTTTGGCGTAAACACCAGTACATATTTATTGGAGTATTTCCTCATTTGGTTAATAACTTCAGGCGTTATTTGGGCTGCAGCAAAATTCCATACCAGGTTATATTTCTTGCTACCTAAATCGGGGACAAACTTCGGCTTCTCTTTAAACTTCCAAAGATTTTTCAGATCTAAGCTTCTGTCATAAACCGACACGTCTTTTCCTTTTTTAAGAAAAACCAAGTTGTCATACCCTTTGGTGAACGGGCACTCATACTCTAATATTGAGCTGACGATAATTTCACCTATCAAATTTTCCAGAAATTCTCCCAGCATTACCCGCTCGTAAACAGACCCCAAACCCTCATCCAACGTGTTCTCTATAATCAATTTCTTAACATTCATGTTTTTACTTTCTAACTTTCAAAACGCAAATTTCTTTTTTAAAAGGTATTTTTGATATTACAATACCTAGCATTTTTTTGACCGGTGTTATTTTTGTGCCTTTAACCCCTAGATCTCCAAACCAGGCCTCTACCGCGCTTGCTTCCGTATAGGCTTCAATTTTGAAATTATGGTATTTAAACATTTCAATTAGAGCTTTTTTAGTGAAATGCGCCATGTGCCCGGAAATGCGATTTTCCGAAAACGCTCCATAGTTTTTTTCAAGAGAAGTGCTCCCGCTCATCATTTGAAAACCAAGAGCTAATAATACGATGTTCACCAAACTATCAGTCCTTGGAACAGTTATTACTGCTACTCCCCCTTTCTTCAATAACCGGTATATCTCATCCACCACAAAATCCGTGTTGTAAACATGCTCCAGGGTATCCAAACATGTGATTAAATCAAAGTATCCGCTCGCAAAAGGGGTTTCTTTGTCTTCATTTAAATCAATCTCAAAAGCATTAACACCCCTCTTTCTCGCCTCTTTTACATTCGCGACATCAACCCCATAAGCTTCTTTGGCATTCACTTTTTCGGCAATATACTTTGTCACTAAACCGTTGCTGCACCCGATATCCAAATACCTGTTAACTTCTTTGTTTCCGATAATTTTTACCGCCTTTCTGATCCTATCGTCAATATAATCATGCGGAAACTGCTCGGATATTTTTTTGTTCACGAGTGATACTTTAGATGTTGATTTCATTCACTATTTACTGCATTTAACAACTAAGCTATATCCTTTAGAACTCAAGATATCATCTGCCAGATAAAAAGGGTAAAAGAAGGGAAAGGTGGTTACAATCGCCAACTCACTGGCAAATGAATACTTGTTTTTATTGTCTTTATTCCACTCGAAAAACTTGAGCGAATGAATAATGGAATGAGGCAGAATAGAAAAAAACTTGATATTGTAGTTAATCTTATTTATCTTAAAACCTCTTTTTTCCAGCTTTGAGACCAATTGATCCTCCGTGTAAGTCTGATAATGGGTGTACTTTTTATCCGCCAGCTGCCGGTATTGCTTAGGGGTGCTGGCATGAGAAAGGACGGAGTTAAATAATAATTTCTTAATCTTTGGAGGGAGTTTAATCAAAACTTTTATAATCGGCATGATTTTTGGCGTGGGCACCGAGAGCACAAATATACCTTCCGGCTTTAATACTCTAAAACATTCATTAAAGGCGTTTTCTTCATCCTTAATGTGTTCAAAGGTGGAAATGGAAAATATTTTATCAAAAGTGTTCTCTTCAAAGGGCATTTTCCCCGCGCTTGCCTCTGCATACTTTGCCCTTAACCCCATTTTGGCAGCTCTTTCTTTCGCCTTTTTTATTGCCCCTTCCATCACATCCAACCCCGTCACATCATAACCCTGTTTAATTAAGTCATTGGTAAAAACCCCATCACCGCAGCCCACATCCAGAATTTTATCCTCATTTGCCGGTTTGAGTTCTTTAAACACTAAACGGGCCTCGTTCCTTCTTGGTGGGTAGGGGTAGCCCAGTATAGATAGAAGCAGATCCGCAGGTTTGTTTTTACCTTTAAAATCAGGAAAGTAACCAAAAGACATCGCTATATTATATACATTTTCGTAGATTCCTATGGCTAAAGCCGTTACATCCATAATACGATTGCCCCGGAAAATGAATTATGATAGAAAAAAGTAATGAAAAAGAAATTGCCCATCCTAATAGGATTGATATTTATTGCTGGTTTAGGGTTTTTCCTGTTTAAAAAATACTCTAAGCGTCCTCCATCCCAAGATCAAACCGTCACTACGCCATCGCCCACACCAACTAACTTATTAACTTTAGAAAGCACGCCTAAATACGAAGTGTCATCACAAAATGTAAATTACTACGGAAATGTAAATGGGTACCTTGCTAAACCTGCGCAAGATGGCACTTACCCGGGAATTGTTATGATCCATGAATGGTGGGGATTAAACGACAACATAAGAGAGATGGCAAAACTACTTGCATCGCAAGGTTACATAGTTTTAGCGGTAGATTTACACAACGGAAAAGTTGCTCAAACTGCAGATGAAGCAAGGGAGCTTACATCATCTCTAAATCAGGACGAGGCATTAAATAACATGAAAGCGGCAAGAGAGTATTTAATAAAAGGGAACGCTGATAAAATCGCAGGACTTGGGTGGTGCTTTGGTGGCAAACAGTCACTTCAATTAGCTTTAAGCGGGGTTCCACTTGACGCAACGGTTATTTATTACGGAAGTCTTGAAACGGATCAAAATAAACTATCAAGTATAAAATGGCCTGTGCTTGGGGTCTTTGGGGGTGAAGATCAATCCATACCGGTTGATTCCGTTAAAGAGTTTGAAACGGGGTTAAAAAATCTTAAAGTTGAGAATGAAATTTACATTTATCCCAAGGTCGGTCACGCTTTTGCAAATCCTTCAAATCAAAACTACGCTCCTGAAGAAACAAAAGACGCCTGGGCTAAAACCCTTTCATTCTTGGAAAAACACCTACAGAAAACCTCCAATAAGTAGCATAATTTACTTCTTGTAGTGAAAAGCCGAAACTGGAATAATTGCAAAATAAACTTTGAAAGGGGGTGGAAAAAATGGGAAGCGGCAAAGACCTTTTGGACAAAGGCGGGAAGCTTATGGCTCTGGCGGGAGTTGCTTTCGTAGGATATGCCATAGTATTCCTCGCGCTTAACTTCTGGGGCGAAGGATTTGAACTGGGTGTGAACGAAATTAACGGAGCATCGCGACAGGATTTAATGGCCTTTAACCCGGCCGTACTCTATTACATTGGCCATCTTCACGTTGCCACGGCAGGATTTATTGCGGCAACTGGGATCACAGTAGTCATGTTATCTTGGTATGGGGTCAGACAAGGACTTAAGTGGGCATGGACGGCGGCAGTTGTTTCACCGGTTGTAGGACTGGGAGTTGCTCTGCCAATGCATTACCTTGGTCTGTTTGAGCATAACTGGATACTGCACTTAGGACCAATTTACGTTGCTACGGCGCTATTTGTATATGGAGTTATCCTTTCGTGGAAAGGCTTAGGGAGAGAAGCGGTATAAAAAATATCACACGAAAGGGTCAACACAAACATTATCAGGAAAAACCATAAAGAACGAAAGCTTCAACTTTTGATAAGTGTTCTTTTAAGTCTTTAGCTTTGTACAAAACTTTCTTATATAATCCAGCAACAAATCAACTAACCAACAAAAGAAGGAGAGACAATCGTGGCAACGAGAAAGTACGGAGTGAACGTTGTATCCCTCTACCCATGGTGCCTTGGCCCAAATGCCCGCGAAAGAACTATAAAGCTGGCATACAGGGCGGGCTTTAACGGAATCCAGGCTCTGCCCTTACGCGGCTGGGACCTTGCCAATGTTAAGAAATGGGAAAGGTGGGTAATTTCGTACGAAGATGCCTGGAACTTTGGCCCGTTGTGGAAGATGCCGCTTAGGCATCTTGGCATTTTACCAACGGCGCCCACGTGGTGGGACGCACTTTTCTTTCAAAGGGCAAATTCGCCTGTAATGAAAGCTCTACCTAGCATGCACCATTGGGGAGAAGGCATTCTCACGGAAATCCATCCAGAGCTTGGGACGGACCATCGCCTTTACATTGAGAAGGCGACTCAAGGGCACATGATGGTCTGGGACACGTATCACGTACAAAGACCATTAAGAAGCGGTGGTCCCGGCATTCAAGACTGGCCAAGGCTTTTGGGGGCGGTATGTGATGCAATCAAACTTATCCATGTACACCCTGTTGGTGATGAGGAAGGGAGTCTTCTTGCTGGAACGGGGGAAATTGCCTCAATGCTGAAAATGCTCAAGAAGTACGTGAATCCCGAAGTTCCTGTAATCCTGGAGATCACCCCAAGGATTACAACACCGACTAAGACCCGTATGAGGCTCACGAAACTTCTAAGGGCAACTCAACAATTTTTTGAGATAATCTTAAGCTGAAAGGAGAAAAACCGTGTCACTTTTGGAGATTGCCCTACTAACGGGGGCGTTTCTTGTCGGCTTTGGGATTGTAATTGTCATCGCAGCAGGAGTGTTTTACGCTCGTCGACTGGTTGACGCCCACAAGAGGTATGCAACTTTCCTCAAATATTGGGGGATTAAAAGAGAGCAACATCACCGGGGGTAACACCTCCCTCCCGACCTAAGGAATAACAAAACCTCTTTAGGCCGGGAGAACTTTTTAACTTACTTTGAATTCCAAACCTTTCCGCCTTGAGTTTTAATCCACGGCTTGCAAACCCGGAAGTATATGATGTACAATTTACTAAAATTCAGAAATGAAATTACTAATTGAAAAGATGTCATTCAACAAACTTAAGAACAGAGGCAATACCCTGATATTTGTAACCATTATTGTTGTATTGATGCTGGTCATTGGCTTTTTATTAGTTTATCTGGCCAGTATGAAAAACTCTCTCACAAAAACTCCAACTACAAATCAACCAATACAAGAAACTAAGACCCAAAATGATAACACGATGCAACAAAACGACAACAAAGAAACTACAATAGATATGACTCTAAATCCTAACAGCGAGTGGGTTGATGTAGGATACTGCGGTGTAAAGTTTAAAAAACATCCTAAGTTTAAAAACACACTTAGAGATCAACCCATCGTGGAAGATGGCAAATGTATCTTTGGTTACAACTATAACGAAGTTTTGGGATTAACTGGTCCCGTGGTAATGGACATAACTATCTTCACAGGATATACAGGCACAGATACTTTAAAATTTTATTTAAACAAAATACCTAACAAGGATCTCACGGGCATACAGTGGGATGAGGATGAGAGGGATTTTATTGCAGGGGACAACTCCGGGCTGGTGTTAAACTTTGAAGATACAGACACTGGAGATAGCATTGGAGGATATAAGGTGTATCTTATTGTAAAAGGTTCAAATCTTGTGGCGATTAAAGACCTGACTGAAAATAGTGTACTGAGGATGTTTCTCACCTCTGTTAAATAAATACATGGATGGTTTCACAAATATTTGTTAACCTCCCAGTTAAAGACCTGAATAAATCAGTGGAGTTTTTTACTAAGCTTGGTTTTAAGTTTAATCCTAAGTTCACGGATAAAAATGCGGCTTGTTTGATTCTTGGCAAAAATATATTTGCAATGCTTTTAATCAAAAAGTTCTTTAAGACATTCACTAAAAAAGAAATTACGGATACAAAAAAGAGCAAGGAAGTGATTAACGCCTTGGCAGTAGGAAGTAGAAAAGAGGTGGGTGAACTTGTGCACAAAGCAGTGAAAGCAGGCGCGACAACCCCAAGAGATCCACAGGATTATGGATGGATGTACGGCTGGGGTTTTGCTGATCTTGACGGCCATTTATGGGAAGTGTTTTACATGGACGAAAGTAAGATGGAGAAAAAATAGTTTGACTTCATTAACTCTAAATGGTAGCTTATATAAAATCCCTGCTATATTTGGATGAATAAACATTCAAAGTTGAATTATAAAGTCTTATTTAAATTCCTATTTTCCTTAACTACAGGTTCTTTACTTGTTTTTCTTATCTTTTTATCCGCAGCTTATGCGGCGCCGGATGGGATTGACGAATATTCGCAATGTGCAAACGAAGACGGGGATGGTTACGCAACAGGCGACATCGGATGCCGATGGACTAACGGCAACATTAACTCAACTAATTCCACATATCATGAGGACGACGCCACGGTTCAAAGACTTGCAATTGATAACCTCACAACCGGGGACCACACTGTGATAATCAAATACGGCACAACCAAAGGCGGCAAGCACGCTTACGATTTCATGACGGATGACACTTTTTCAGAGGACTGGGTAACCGCATTAGATTTATGTGATCCGGCACTTACTAATCTTCCCGGATGTTCCGGTCTCACACCCCAGGTATCGGGGCTTATTCCAACAGATATAAATGCAGGAGGATTTGACGTTGCCAGAGCCGATAGGCATTTTAAAATAAGAAATGGTACATGGGTTAGATCAGGCATCCTTTCCGGCCCAACACTTGTTGACGGATCCTATGCGGCCGACAGTGATACCTCAATTATTTTACAATTTCACGTTGATTCAAGTACCTGCGTCGGCGCGCATGCTAGCAAATGTGAAGTGCTGATCACATGGGGAGCCCATATTTCAACGCAGGCGGATTGGGGCACAGGCAACTCGGCCGTTAATATCCCCGGATCCCCATATC
>MEUZ01000001.1:186883-188790 GCA_001772615.1 candidate division WWE3 bacterium RIFCSPHIGHO2_01_FULL_40_23
TAGTTACTCAAGCACCCGTAGTAACAACATCAATTCATGATACCTCTCACTCCGTAGCTACATCAGTCTTGGCAGGAACAACTGTCCATGATTCAGTTACCGTTACGGGAAGCGCTGGAACTCCGGCAGGAGATGTAACTTTTGACTGGTTTACAAATGGGGTATGCGAGGGGACACCCACTACAACTTCTGGTACTTTTACTCTTTCAGGCGGTTCCGTTGACGCAGATACTTTTACACAAGGTCCATTAAACACAGGAGGTTATTCATTTAAAGCTCATTACGCAGGAGATTCAAACTTTACTCCGGCAGACAGCACCTGTGAACCGCTAACCGTAACTAAAGTTTCACCTCAAATTTCCACTACACCTTCAGCGGGCGGTGTAGTCGGGGGGACCATTTCAGACAGCGCTGACGTAACGGGAGGATTTAATCCAACGGGAACAGTTACTTTTAACCTTTATGATGTACCCGATCCGACATGTTCAAGTACCCCTGTCTTTACAGATACACAAACTTTATCGGGAGGCGCAGCAACATCCGCAAATTACACAACTACTTCGGTTGGAACCTATCACTGGACAGCAACTTACAACGGTGATGGCAATAATAATCCGGCTGTAAGCGACTGCCATGATGAAGCCGTAACAACGACTCCGGCCTTCCCCACTATATCTACCGAAATACACGATAGCCTTGAAGCGCCTGTAACAGAAGTCAACCTTGGTGAAACCGTGCATGACAGCGCAACCGTAACCGGAGGGTTTAACCCTACAGGCACCGTAGATTTTACTTTTTACACAAGCGGTGACTGCACAACCGGAGGGGCTGCGGCAGGAACGGTTCCGCTTGCCGGAGGAATTGCTCATCCATCAGATAGTCAAGGTTCTCTTGCCGCCGGATTTTACTCTTTTAAAGCGCGCTACAATGGAGATGCAAACAACAACACGGCAGATAGCGCCTGTGAACCGCTAACCGTTAATAAGAACCAGCTTACTGTTTCAACAAACATACATGATCCTGCAGAAAATGTTGTAACTTCAGTTCCCCTTGGCGCAACCGTGCATGATGAAGCCTCGGTCCTAGGAGAGGTTTCGGGATTTAGCTTACCAAACGTGGAATTTACCTTTTATAATAACGGGACATGTGAAGGCACCGGAAGCCCATCAGGAACTTTGGGTGTTGTTTCAGGCGTTGCTCATCCATCAGATGATCAAGGCCCGCTTGCAGCAGGAAGCTATAGTTTCAAAGCTGCCATTTCGGAAAATGATAATTATCTCGGAGACGATAGCGACTGTGAACTACTGACTGTAAACAGGGCGGATACAACAGTTGTAACAGAGGTTCACAATGATACTCATACTGATGTTACTAACGGTTCCGTTTCTTTAGGCACACAAATCCATGACAACGCAACTGTAGAAACTCAAGTTAACGGCTTTATAATCGGTGGAAATGTAACCTATCACTTTTATACGGACGGCTCCTGCCTTGGGACTCCAACCGATGAAACAGTTCCCGTGGGAACGGAATCCTCGTTGCAGACACTAGGCGCAGGATCTTACTCTTATAAAGCAGATTACAGTGGGGATGATAACTACAACGGTTCACAAGGAGTTTGTGAACCCGTAACGATAAATAAAGCCCCGCTTACGGTTACAACACAAGTCCATGACGGAAATCATAATGATGTAATAACCGGCGGGACATTAACTCTTGGCACAATAGTTCATGACACAGCTCACGTTTCCGGGGAAGTTTCAGGCTTTGCTCTTCCCGAAGCAAACTTCACACTAACTGATAACTTCACAGGCTCGTGCTCCAGCGGAAGTCCGGTAGCAAATAACGGTACGGAGGCAGGGGATGCCAAATCCGCTGACAGTTCCATCCTTTCGGTCGGAGCATAC
>MEUZ01000001.1:188841-258503 GCA_001772615.1 candidate division WWE3 bacterium RIFCSPHIGHO2_01_FULL_40_23
GACTGCGAGCCGTTTAATATAGCGAAGGCAAATCCAGCAGTGGTGACTGAACTTCATAACAATGATGAAAGTGTTATAACTTCTGAAGCTTCAACAGATACCATTCACGATAAAGCAACAGTATCAGGAATCGGCGCGGCAGGCTTTGAGCCAAGTGGAAATGTTGATTTTACATTCTTTACAAATGGAACGTGCACTCTCCCAGGAGCTTCTGCGGGAAGCGTTTCCCTTGACGGGAATGACCCCGGAACATCCCACCCGTCATCAAGTCAAGGGCCCTTAGCGGCGGGATCTTATTCATTCATGGCTCACTACGCAGGGGATAATAATTACGAAACAGCTGACAGCTCATGTGAACCGTTTACCTTAACTACACTTACTGTTAATAAAGTCTTGAACCCGACCACCGACACGGGACTTTTTAACCTCCAAGTTGACGGAAGCGATAAAGCAACGGATGTTGGAAACGGCGGTACGACCGGCGTTGTAATAGTAACCGCAGGCAATCATGCAGTTTCTGAAACTGCGGGAACCGGTACTGATTTATCACATTACAGCAGTATAATCAGTGCGGACTGCGACACTTTGGGACAAGTGATCCTAGCCGCGGGAGAAGCCAAAACCTGTGCCATCACCAATTCAAGGAAAGGGCACATCATAATTGATAAGGTAACGGACCCTGCAAACGACACACAAATCTTTAACTTTGATGCCACGGGCGGTGACTACGCGGACTTTAGCTTAACTGATCAAGATACACCAAATGACCAGGAGTTAGCCCCTGGTAGCTATTCCGTAGATGAAACAGTTCCGGCAGGATGGGTAAAAACGGATGTAACCTGCAATGACTTACAGGATCCCGCAAGCCTCACTCTAACTGCGGGGGAAACCATAACATGCACATTTACAAACACTAAAGAAGGAAGCATTAATATAATAAAAGACGCAAGCCCTAATGACCTTTCCGATTTTAACTTTAACGGGACATTAGGCATATTTACTCTTGATGATGATACGGGAGTTTTTGGCGCAGATGATGTAAACGCTAATAATAAATTGTTTGAACACCTTCTTCCCGGCTCATACCTGTTTGAAGAAACTCTTCCAAACTCATTCTGGACACTGGAAGAAATTACCTGCAAAGACTTGGGTACCGGTGACCCTCTTTCTTTCACAACCACGGGAGCGGGAGTAACGGTTGACCTTCTAGCAGGGAAAAATGTAGAGTGTACTTTCTTAAACACCAAGCCAAGCCCAACCAGAACACAGGGCTTCTGGCAGACGCATACCAACTTCACAAGCGAGGTGTTCCAAACCGTACTGGCAAGTCCAATGCCAATAGGTATATCCCCTCACAAAGGCCTTATCACCACCCCCAAACAACTTTTTGGGGCTTACTATTCAAGCATTCCTAAAAAATCCGACGGCACCAAGAGATCTCCTTTGGATCAGGCGCGAATGCAGCTTCTGCAGCAGCTTGTAACGGCTAAATTAAATTGCGCCGCGTTCGGATGCGCTGCCTCCGCTCTTTCACTTATAACCACAGCCGACACTAACTATGCCGGAACCGACAAAGCCGCAATCCTCGCCTCCGCTTCCGCACTTGACACTTTTAATAACAGCGGCGATACCATAATAATATCCCCGCCGCTTCCATCCCCCGGCAAAGCGACACCAACAGATTCTAAAAATCTTGCGGCAGGCGCCGGCATACAATTCTGGGACACCCCTTAGCTTTCCCTTATCCAACCTAACATTTGACTCATTAGCACCCCATAGTTATAATTTTTAAACTTTCCGTGATTTGGCGGAAAATCACACACCTAAAAGGAGAAAGACGATGAAGTCAAAAAAGCTTGTCCTACTGCTTTTGGCGGTAGTTGCTGGGATTTTGCTTTCGGCATGCTTTGGCCAGGCTACCATTACCAGCAAGTATTTCAAACGGGACGAAAACTACACCACCGCTCTTGAGAACCCGGAGCTCGTGGAAATGCTCCGCGAAGGTGATTTATCTGCTGATGAGGCAGTACAGTTCGCTGACAAGTGGGCTTCTTCGAAGTACAAGATCTCCAGCACCGCACAAAGCGGCTATGAGATCAAAGAACGCTTATCAATTCCTTACCGGAGTGTCGGCGTTCTTCATGTTGGGCCTTATGTTGTAGTCCTGCCACCAAGGACGTACATCAACATCCCAACCGGCGACGATGAGTTGCAACCTGTACCAGCCTTATGCATTGATCCGGGAAAAATCGCCTGGCACTTCAACTTGGAAGGCCAACGCGAGGTCCTGGCGGCTCAGGCGGAATGCTATCTCAAACCGATGGAGGGCTGGACCATTGAGGACGCCCTCGCAGTCAACACCGGCCAGGTGGCATGGCGGCTCAAAGAGGACGGATCCACTGAAACCAAGACAGAGGTAGGAGTCTACCCCACAGAATTCTTGAAAGACTGGAAGGTAGAAAACTATCTCGTGGTCGAGCCGGGCAGTGTTGCTTATCGGCTTACGGAGGACGGGAACTTTGAATTCCGCACCCCAAATCCGGGGGTCTATCCAACCGAGATTGAATCCAGGTGGAACAAGGTAACTGCAGTGCAGATCGGCCCGAATGAGTTTGGTATTTACGTCAAGACCGACCGTTCGCTGGTCTATCTTGCACCAGGTGTTCACTATGAGGTAGTAGCGGATTTTGTGAATGTCTACCCTGTGGATGAACTCCGATACTGCACTCTTGCCACGGACGTTTACCTTGCAGACACCAGCCCGGAGTCGCAGGCGTGCTCCTCGACACTTTGCGGTACGATAATCGACAAGATTGTGATAAGCGGGACACAGCGCCTTGCGGCATTCAATGTTGACACCGGGTTCATCTTCGAAAACCCAGGATCCAACCCGCTGGCTCTTGACAAGTATCTAAATCTCGGCAAAGTAATGTCGGCTATCAGGGACTACGTGGAAGGGCCAAATCGCGAGGCCGTGCGGTCCGTTGGCACGGACATGACCCAACAGGTCCTGGAAACTGAAGCCGGCAAGACCGAGTTTGAACAGCGTGTCATCGCTAAGGTTCAAGGTGAAATTGACCGAAAGGACGTTCCGATCAAAATTACCTACGTCAACCTGCGTTCACGCAATTTTAATGACGAGGATCTTCGGCAAGCGGCGGCCAAAGCGGAGGTTGAACTTCAGGAGGAGAATGCCCGCATCCGGGTGGCACAAGCCCAGGTAGCGGCGCTTGAGGCTGAAACCCTGGCGCTCAAAGCTCTTCAGGAGCAGATCCGGGCTAAGATGGCAAGCGTCACTCAAGTGGTTGATGTTGCCAACGGGGTAAGCTGTACCGAACTTGCCCTCCTCAACGCCGTTGGGGTTATTGAAGTTGAGTGGGACAAAGTTCCCAAAGAAATGTGCCAGAGCGGGAACACGAACATCACGGTAACTGCTCCTTAAGTTACTCCTCTCCAATGATACAGACCCGGGGTTTTATCAAACGACCCCGGGCTTTTTACACTTCCTTAGTTCAAACCCACTTGGCTGTCAAAAAAACAAACCTTATAATCCAGTCAATGATTATCACCAAGAAAAATCCTTTTACAAAAGAAGAAATACAAAAATTACGGGATCTATTTGATACTTACATAAAGATAGTAATAGATATTGAAAATGAGATATGTTCAGCAGGTTGCGACAGACATTTCAAATCTGAAAAGATTCTTCTTGATGCGGACTCGCTTCAGGAAAATATCTGGGGCGGGGGCATTGATCTTGAAACAAAGATTATTGATTTTAACTCCTTTATAAATATCCGGCCAAATGATAATAATACAAGTAATGAAATTCAAAACGGGAAAATAAGAGGAAAATATGAAAAGTTAACAAAATATTTTTTCAGAGAAATGTATGAACGACACACAACTTAAGCTTGCATCAATTTCAATGGACCTTAAGCGGGTTGCGCTTTCCTATTATAGAAACTCAAACGCAACGGCTCAAACGTTTTCCAAAGAGGCTTTAAAAAGATCAAACGAAATAAACATAAAAAGTCTGAAGCCTTATCTTGCGAAAATATTAGCAAATCTGAAAACAATACTTAACCAAAAAGACAAATTGAAGGTTGCGGAAGACGCACTCATGTATAGTACTATCTTGCAAAACAGTGTTACCTCTTCGGAAGAAAAAACCGACCTGTAACTTTACTGCTGGGGCTTATTTCTCATCCTCAAAAAAATCCATTATCACCTTGCTTGTGTCAAAGGTATTCTCCTCTTTCGGGAATCTGTGCCAGTCGTGGCCCCATCCGCTAAGAATGAATTGATAAACCGCAGTGCCATCCTTACATTTTTCATAAAACTGTAAAGTCACTTCTTTGCCTTCCTTCCCCATCTCGCCTCCACATTCGTTTAACTCATTCCATTTTTTAATGGTCTCATTTGCGGAATAAATCCATACACCAGTTGGGGTTGTCCATCCGTAATAAGAAGGATCCTGTGTTCCCAAAATAAACATAATTGACCTTGCCTTTTCGGGCTTGCAGGAATTAGACAAATTTCCGGGGAAACCCGCGCCGACTGCAGCAAAAGCCTTAAAACTTTGGGACTCCTCGCAGGCTATTTTATGAACCAGATAACCACCTGCGGAAAAACCGGTTGCATAAAATCTATTCTCATCAACTGCAAACCTTTCTTTAATTTCTTTAATAAGATTACGGATAAAAAGCATTTCATCCAAACCTTCATAATCACCTTGCGCAATTCCCCTTCCATCGGCCCACCTCGCCCCATAACCATCAGGATAAACTACCAAAAAATCGTTTTCTTCGGAAATATCAGAAAACCCCGTGTACTTTTCAATGTTTTTCGCGTTATCGCCCCCTCCATGAAATACAAAAAGCACCGGAGCTTTTGTTTTTCTATTGTAAGATTTTGGAACATGTACAAAATAAGATCTGTTAAAATTTCCCGATTTTAAAGTTTTTACCACACCGCTTTCCTCAATATTTAATTTCGTAAGCCTTGCATTTTCCTTATTAGCTTCCTCCTCCATTCTTTCCTTAATAGCTTTTTCAGCCTCTCTAGTTGCTTTATAAACTTTTTGTCTCCAGTACAACAACAAAGTCCCTTCAACGAGACCTGTAAACAAAACCAGTATTAAAATAGTAAGGACGATTCTTTTTCCACTTTCCATATTTCTGTCTGCAAAAATAGCCGAGGTCTCTCCTGATTGTGTTTTGGAAATGATAACAAAGTGCTTACTTTTAAGCAAAGCTATAGGATTAGCTCATTCGGGCCAATACCCAAACCGATTTTTCAAACACCCTTTTCTATACTAAAATGCTCACTAACATAAGGAAATGCGAAAAGGAGGATTGAGATGTTTAAGAAGCTTACGGCAGTACTGGCTGGCGTCACTGTTTTTGCCGTCACCATGGCGGCAGGGACGGGGTTCCTAGCCAAAGTCCTGGGTTTGCCCCTAAAGATGTTTGTGGCTAAAGCTGTCATTGCCACTACTCTTTTGGGAATGGGGGCATACTCCGCTGAAATAAGATTCTTCGCCACAGTATGGGCGGTTCTTTTTGTGGCGGCGACCCTGCTAAGCGCGGGTGTTGTTTACCTTGCCTGGGGAGCGCAAAACGAACCTGATTACCACATTCTGTAAAAAAGGGGGAGGATGTGATGTGCCATTCAACCGGATCCGAAAACTCCCAGAGGATCCGGTTTTTTTATTCAGAACTCATCACTTCTTATTTTCGCACTTAAGGGGGGGCTTTTCTTCAGGCTTAAGGCCACATCCTTCCGGAATAGTTATTGCTGTGGAACCTCTCTCCATAACCTCGTCACACTTCAAGTAATTCCAGGCAAAAGTCCTTAAATTCTTCTTCATAAGAACCTCGCACTCATAAATATTTGTGGAGAGTAGAAGTTTTTGCATATATAACTGGTTTAAACAATTATTGTCATCGGCTCCCAGTATCTGGGCTTCCGCCATTTCATTGGCCACCGTACTTTTGGATTGTTCTTTATATCTTACGTCGTCAATCAATACCTGGGCTCCAAGCTCCATCAACTCTTGCACTAAATCCCATCTTCCAATGCGGCCGGCAACTTCTATCGCGGCCTCAATCTGCCATATATTCGCCGTGCATTTAAATCGTAGAGGAAATGTCGCCCTGTCGGTCAATGCCTTCAGGGCTTTCTTGTCCGCTTCTGATGGATTAGGACCAAGAGGTGTGTAATCAGGTTCATATTTTGGATTACTCTCCGCGTATGCTATCCTCTCCGTGAATAAAGAAGAGGTATCTTTATTTAAATTTTCCAGCTTAACAGAAGAAAAAAGTTCAGGACTCCCATAAACCCATGCCAAAAGCATCATGTAATCGTTCATTTCCGGATCATAATCGTCACTGATAAACTGATTGATATCATCCCTAATGTTTTTAACCATTTCTTTTCTTATCTTGGTCGCGTCCTTGTAGCCTTCCTCCTCCATTCTTCTTATCTGAAAAACCGCGGTTAGAGATTCATATCCTCTTGAATGTGAGCTTGTTCCTGCTTTTTCAAATTTTTCTTTCAAGTCTTCGTCCACATCTGTCTTCATTTCCTCAATATCTTGAGTCAAAGAAGAAACGCTTAGAGCTACATCCTTAGCTTCATTCTCGCCCATCAGCCCACCGGCATTGTCTTTCGCCTTATTCAAATATGCCTCAAAATTTTTAAGTGTCGCCGCAGCTTTAAAACTGTCATAAAGGTCTTCCTCCACCTGAAACGCCTTCTGAATATGCCCATAAGACACGGGCTCATTAAAAAAGATGTCATTGCTCACTGCATGAGTCACCGCTTCTATCCTTGGGATTGAATAGTTCTGCCTGTTGGCTCTAACTACATCCGTTAAAACATCTTTGGTCAATTTAATGGGAATATAAGTGGCTTGTGTTGTGACTTGAGATACCAAGAGGCCGTCATAACCTATCGGGATGGTCGTGTTCATAAACATCAGATCATTAAACTCAACACTTCTTACTGGGGAAACAACAGCGTATTTTCTATTGGTATGCTCGCTTAATGGAATTCTTTTAATAAAAGCGCATCCCGCGGGATTAAAATAAGGCGATAAAGGCATGCAGAAAAAATTAAGTTTATCATCCTCAATTATTTCCTTAACGGTCTTTCCTTGATCAAGATCAAAAACGAGATATACCGGATCAATGCCTTCAAAATGGGCGGTTTCTGATTCAAAGTCAACTCCATAGCCAAAATCGGTTGGAAGAGCCGGTGCCCTTTCGCTTGTAGGCATGGAAAAATACGGCGTCATTCTATATACCTCCCCGCCCGCTGCATAGCCTGGAGGAATTACTAAATAAGCCTTAACATTATTTGCAAGCTCTGCGACAAACACTCCTCCTTTTTGTTCTAAAGGTCCGTTTACAATAAAGTCATCTTTGATTTCGCCAAAAGGAAAGTCTTCTTCCGCATTCCCCCTCACTCTTTCGGTTGCCGATTTCTCCTCAAGAGTTATCTCTCCACCTGTGGTCTTTAAACTTTTAAGCTTTTTAAGGGAAGGGAGTTTGTCTTTGACTGCAGGAAACAAAAAATAGCCACCGGCAACCAGGGTTATAAGGATCAGAATTACAACTAAAACAGGCACAAGGGCAAATCCGTTTCTCTTTTCCTTATTAAATTCTTGGGCAGGCTTCATTTAAATTAAGACTAGCACCACCTTAAGTACAGTTCAATAATCTGCCCACTGTGAAAATCTTTTATAAAATTTGTAAACCACAGAACACTCACAAGCCCATAGTGTTGCATTTTGATAAGAGTCTTTTATAATAGCTTAACTACAAAAGGAGAGTGACATGCAAAAAATGATCTGGAGGCCGCAACCGAAGACATGGGGCGTATTTGCGGTTGAGATAGTTGATGATGATAAGTCAGTCAAAGGTGAGGAGCCGGCCAAACTCGTGCGAATCATCAGCGTGATTGAACCCACAACTGCAGGCATTACCGTTTATCGCAAATGGGATGTCAGAACAGCCCCGGTAAGTGAGCTTTCGGACTGCCGGCATCCAATTGAGCGCTACGATCGCTCGGGGGCGGTCATCCTGTGCTCTCACTGTGGTGATCAGCGTGCAACTGCCGCGGAGCGCGATGTCCACGGGCGCAAAGGCGTGACGTTCTACTGGGACGGCACAACCTACGTGGAGGTTGATATCCAAACAGGGGAACCGGTAGAAAGCGAGTAGACCAACCAAACGCCTGAATAAGATACAACTCTTACCAGGCGTTATTTTTATATAAATAATCTGGTATCCTTAACACCAGAAAAAAGGAGCCCGGTTTGCTCAAAAAATCATTGACTATTATCTTTTATGAAGCACGTTAATATAAAAATCTTTGGTGATGTTCAGGGGGTGTTTTTCAGATACTCCTCACTCCTTAAAGCAAAAGAGTTTAATATAAAAGGCTTTGTAAGAAACGAACCGGATGGAACGGTTTACATTGAAGTTGAAGGGGAGGAGGAAAATCTTGATAAGTTTACGCAGTGGTGCAGGAGCGGACCGCAGAGCGCAACGGTTAAGAAAGTGGAAGAAGCCGAGGGAGAGCTTAAAAACTTTGAATCTTTTATCACATTGTAACTAAGCACTCTGTTACCCATAGGAGTAGGATCCTATAGTTTGCGTTTGTATTCCTGTCCGTTATAATTCATATAATCCAAACCAACAAAAGTGAAGAAAGGATAAAGAGATGAAAGGCAAAAGTATTACAGAAAGAATCTTTGGGATGGGCACACTCTTGCTGGCCTTGATTGCCGTCGTGGGAGTACTGGCGCTTGCGACTTGCGCCCCCACACCCCAAGCAGCGGGAGTGCCGCCCACACAAGCGCCGGAACCGACGCCTGTTAACATGTCCATATCCGAGTACCAATGGTACACCTACTACTACGTCACCGGCCAGTTTGAAGAAGGGGTCTACAGTCAGTATCAACCAGACTGTGTGGGTTACGTAAGTGGCTGGAAATGTCAGTTCAGTGATCCCATAGGACATGAAATAGTGCTTAAGAGGAAAACTGGCCGCTTAAGCGAACTTACCAAAATGCCGTGGAACTATATCTGGTACATTCCAAGTGTACCAAAGTCTTACCTGAACAAGTAAGAACGAATGAATGGCACTCAACCTGCGGCTAAGCCCCCCGCAGGTTTTTACTTCTTTTCAAAATTTAAAGAGGTTGAATTAATGCAGTAGCGTTTGCCGCCTTTATCGCCGGGCCCGTCATCAAATAAATGTCCGAGATGCCCGCCGCATTTACTACACAAAACCTCAATCCTGTGCATCCCAAAACTGTTATCATCTTTAAGCTCAAGCTTTCCATCCCCTATTGCGTTCCAGAAACTTGGCCACCCGCACCCCGCGTCATACTTTGTGTCGGAGGAAAAAAGTGTCTCACCACACCCCGCGCATTTATAAACACCGTTATCAAAAGTCGCGTAATACTCTCCCGTAAAGGGAGGCTCGGTCGCGGAAAGTCTCATTACCTTATACTGCTTTGGTGTGAGCTTTTCTTTCCAGTATTCTTCGGATTTATTTTGCATATCATCCATAAAACTATTGTAGCAGAATGAACTTTCCGGAGCCTATTTCAAAAACACCTGGATCTTATTGTCATTCCTGCGAAAGCAGGAATCTGGAATTATAGGTCCCGCATCAAGAGCGGGATGACAATAAGCAAGTGTCATTCTAAAAGCTTGTCTTCTTTTTCTTCAAACTTGAGAGAATCTATTTTTCCAAGGAAAGAAGAATAGCGGCTTAACACCCCATCCATAGAACCTCTCGCTCTGTTTAAATGCCCGTCAAGAACCGTGAGCTCTCCTCCAAATTTTTCTGTTTCCTTCTTTAAAGTTCCCAGAGCCCCCCATATCTTCCTCGCGTTTTCGGCAAGCTCTTTCTGCTGAAGGCCCATTAAAATAACCTGGAGATAATAATAAAAAGTGTTGGGCGATACAAAAAATATCTTTCTATCCCTCGCATAGTTTTCAAGTTCGGGGTTGTTAACAGCCGTTTCATAATAAACTGATTCCGAGGGGATATACATTAACGCATAGTCTATCGTCCCCTCCGAAGGAAGGATATATTTTTTGGAAATATCATCAACGTGCTTTTTAACATCCCTTACAAAGACTTTTTTAACGGAACTTCTCTCCTCCTCCGTTTCCGAAGAAATCATCTGCCTGAAATTTTCCATAGGAAATTTTGAATCAATGGGAATTAGACCTTTATCGGTTTTTACAACTGCATCAACTTTATCCCCACCTCTAAACATGTACTGCATTTCATAGGAGCTTTTAGGAAGTATTTGTGAAAGAAGGTCCTCTAAAATCTGCTCCCCAACGTTGCCTCTTGATTTAGGCGATAATAAGGCGTCCTGCAAATCCCTCATACCTTTTGAAAACTCGCTTACTTTCCCAAGCTCTTTTTGAACATCCCCCACAACCCTTGCGGCATTGTCAAGCCTATCACCAAGCATTTTATTCTGCTCCATTAAAGTTCTTCTTTGCTCCGACAGCTCAAGCTCCAAAGTCCCCTTCATACTTTTAAGCCACTCCATAAGCACCTTCTCCGATTCACTTTCCCCTTTAAGCTTTTTAATTTCCCTTGCTAAAAAGATGAAAAGAAGAACAAAACCTAAAGCTAAAATTAAAATTGTTAAAGTATTATCCATAAAGATAGCTAATAAAAGCAGTTCTAAAGGTTATGAAATAAAAAGATTCCGTGTATCATTTTAGCATATGCCAAAATTCCTCTTTACGATTATAGCGGCCGTACTGGCCTCTCTTACCGCCCTTATTTATATGCTCATATACAAATCTCCCGAGGAGACTGTAAACGTGGCTGTCTTTCTTTCGGTTTTATGGATTTTTATTACCCTTGCTCTTTCTCTTCTAATCTACGCCGTTAAGTATAAAAGGGCTTCAAAGCACACAAACCTAAGAACCCTTTATAGAAGCGCGGCCAGGCCTTCGGTTTTTACGGCGACATTAGCCACGGGCTTTCTTGTAATAAAGGTCCTGGGCGCTCTAACAATTATAAATGCAATTTTATTTGTAGTCTTTATTTTTTCAATCTATAAGCTTACATCAAAACCTTGACACTAAAAGGCTGTAGTGGTGTACTTAAAGCGTAGTTTCTATTTGTAATTATTTCATGGAGAACTTATGGATGAAATGACAAACCAGCAACAGGTAACAACTTCGGCACCGGTTACACAAACGCAACCGCCGTCAGTAGAGACCCCTATGGCGCAACCAGCCGCGCAGCTGCCATTTGCCTCATTTTTAGATAGATTCCTTGCTGTTCTTATTGACGTTTTAATTCTTTTCTCCGTCGGCTTTGTCCTTGGACTTCTCCTTGGAATGCTGAAACTCCAAGACATGGCAGGCGTGATCGGAACCCTCTTAAACTGGGGCTATCTTGTTTATTTTATCGGTTCAACAGGCCAGACACCCGGAAAGAAAGTGATGAAAATAAGAGTGGTTAAAGTAAACGGGGCTAAGATTACTTATGTTGATGCCTTTATCAGAGAGATAGTAGGTAAGTTTGTTTCATTTATAATACTTTTTATAGGGTATCTCTGGATGCTTTGGGATCCGAACAAGCAGTGTCTCCATGATAAAATTGCCGGAACTTACGTAGTAAAAGAAGGGTAGTACAACGTCATGTCATCCCGGGCTTGACCCGGGGTGACCCCTCGGGGTCACCTCCCAAAGTTCCTTACGCATGAGGTAAAGTATAAAACCGCTTTTTCAAACTCTTTTACATTAAAGTCGGGGCATAACGTTTCGGTAAAATAAAGCTCCGCATACGTTGCCTGCCAGGGAAGAAGTCCTGAAGTTCTTGTCCTCCCACCTGTTCTTATTAAAAGGTCTATATTCTCTTTTAAATCAAGGTACTGCGAAAACTTTTGCTCCGTAACCTCCGTCTTTGAAATATCATCTTGGATCATCTTTCTCACTGCTCTTAAAATCTCATCTCTTCCTCCATATCCGAAAGCAAAATTTACATCAATCTTATGCTCTTTTGGGTTGCTTTTTCTCACATACTCCATAACCTTTTCGGCTATATCTTTTGGAAAAAGGGAAACGTCGCCAATAATCCCTATCTTCCCGCCGCGGCTTTCTATTTCTGAAAAGTACTTCCCGCTTTCAAGATACTCTCTGGCAAGAGTGAAGATGGCATCAAGAAATTCTTTGTCCCTTCTGAAGTTTTCCGTTGAAAAAACCCAGAAGGTTATTGATTTAACCCCAAGCTCTCCGGCTCTTGAAATAGCTGCCTTCATGTTTTCAATTGATACCCTGTGACCCTCAATCTCTTTTAATCCGTGTTTTTTAGTCCACCTTCTGTTGCCATCCATTGCAATAGCTATAGTTTTTGGGAAAAGTTCCGGCGATTTGCCATAAAGAGAGTCAATATCATCATTCATAAACATGGATTATATCAGTATATAAGTTTAAAGGTTAAAATCATCATAAATCACAGCGTTCCAGGGAAATAAAGCATTTTTCAGGTATAGGGCTATGAATAGGGCGATAAGCGAAACTAATATAATAACTGAAACCCTAGCGTATCTTTGTAACTCTGGGTTATCTCGACTAAGCAGAGTTAGCAAAAGAAGAGCTGTGGAATCTATAACAAGTAAAATGAGTAAATAAAACATTTACAAATCACATTATGGAACATAGGGCGGGTTGTATCCGCCTTGTATAAACTCATAGTCATCCGGTGTCAGACTTTGCAGGGAGGTTAATGTAAACCCTGGATCAAGAGCCCTCCACTCCGCAGCACCCCGCTCAACGTGAGTTGTGGTTCTGTCATTTCCCGCATTGTCGCCCACTATGCATCCATAATCCTGTAAAGTCTTGGCAACAATCAGGGATGCCCACGATAACCCCTTATTCGCGAGATTAACGCTGGGCTTTATACGCAGGACTATCCCCTCCGGAAGTATTCCGCCCTTATCGCTCTCGAAATTCTGCATTGGCCAATAGTTTTTCTCGGCCGTTCCCCACCAGTAGCATTCAAGTCTGTGGTTTATACTGCCAGCTCTAATTTCATCACGCCTGATTACTCTAACCGGCGCGGGAATTCCTCGATGACCAAAGTTTTTATCATTATTTGATCCCGCCACACCCCAAGCCAATCCGTTTGAACTTAGTATGTATCTCTTTGTGGAATCGGCAGTCCATTTATCCGCCAAGCTATCATAAGCCGCATGCCATAATTCAACTACCTGGTCCCCGGAAAGATCATAAGATATTAAAACCTTATCGGTACCTGTGTTGGCCGTAGCACCACTTGGTATCCTTGCAAGAATCGTCTTACCATATAGGTTTGGAGTAATAGAGTAAACAGGATCGGATGAAGTAGCCCAATACACAGGGTAGCCCCACTTATTAGCTTCAGTGTCACCACCACTGTAACCCGGTGCACCGCTCAAAGCTATATATTTTATGGTTGCGTGGTCTTTCCAGTCTTGGATGTAGGTTGAGCTAAGGGGATCTCTTGGCGCGTCAACCGGTATCTTTTTGTTCCAGTAGCTGTCACTGGGAAACGCTCTATAAACAGTTCCCGTGGGGGTGGGCGTTGGAGTAGGCGTAGGTGTCGGTGTTGGAGTTGGCGTAGGGGTAACCGTTGGGGTTGGAGTCGGAGTTGGGGTGGGTGAAGCGGTTGGGCTTGGTGTCGGTGTTGGAGTTGGTGTTACTGTCGTAGACGTGGCAACTGAAAAAACAATGGAATAATCAGTACCATTTATATTACCTGACTGGTCAGAGCATTTTACATAAATGTTATATGTAGTGCCGTTTGATAGATTTGTGACTGTAGCCTTATGCGTTCTTTTATTAGGTGATGGGGTAAAAGACCATCTCATGTTTACATAAGAAGTATTAGAAACAGTATCATATTTACAGCTTGCTTTTTCATTAGTGGATACACCCGTGTTGGCAGATGTTGTATTTGCAGCAAGAGTTCCGGTAGGATAGCCTTTTGATATTACGGGAGGGGTGTTGTCAACCTGCTTTCCTTCAACTAAAAGCCCTTCCACTCTTTCTTTGCTCTTTAATACCTGTACAGACGCTACATAGATTAAAGCTACAATAAGAGGCAGAACTACAATTAAAATGAGGGGCACTGCAAAGCCTCCATCTGATTTATATTTCCTTTCTCTCTTAATTTGCATACACCAATTATACAGATAGCGAGGTTTGTAGCAAATCAGGAAAAACCATCCAAGACACAGGCAAAAGTCCCAAGTATGATATGATTTCCCCATGCTTATTGACTCCCACTGCCACCTTCAGGAGGATGCCTTTAAATCCGATCTTATAAAAGTGGTCCAAAGCGCAGTGAGTGAGAATGTAAACACCATGATCTGTATCGGCACTAATCTTAAAACAAGCGCCGATGCCGTCAAACTCTCTCAAGAATACAAAGAGGTGTATGCATCCATAGGAATATACCCGCATGAAGAAATGCCAAACACCGACATAAGGGAGGAGATTTCCAAACTTTCAAAAAATAAAAAGGTTGTTGCAATAGGGGAATGTGGTCTGGATTATTCCGAAAATGGGAGAAACCAAGAAGATCAAAAAGAGCTTTTCAGAAAACAAATAGGAACAGCTGTTCAGCTTGACCTTCCGTTAATAATTCACAACAGAAATGCAGATGAGGATGTTATTACAGAACTTAACCATTACAGGGAAACAGGCCGCTTAAGAGGTGTTTTCCACTGCTTTACGGGCGACACGGCGTTTGCGAAGAGGGTCCTAGAGCTTGGTTTTTACATTTCCTTTACGGCAATTGTTACTTACCCTTCGGCAAAACACCTTGAAGAAGTTATAAAATCAGTACCAAAAGACCGTATACTGATTGAAACCGACGCTCCCTATCTTTCGCCGGAAGGTATGAGAGGTAAGCGGAATGAACCAAAAAATGTTAAAATCGTTGCTGTCAGAATAGCCGAAATCCTAAATACCAGCCTTACGGAGGTAGCTAAAATAACCTCGGAAAACGCGAGAAGGCTTTTTACACTTTAGGCGAGTTGGAGGACTCTCCAAAGTCATTGCGAGGGTGCAGCCCGAAACAATCTACAACGGGATTGCCTCGCTACGCTCGCAATGACACTAAATCATAAACAAAACATGTGGGAAGGTGAAAGTAAAACAAAACTTGACAGACTACTTGAAATTTTACCCGGTCTAACGACATGGGTAGTTTTAACTTCGCCCGTCTGGCTAGGTATCTTAGCTCCAAACCTTGTCGCAATATTTTTAACTTTTCTTTCAATATATTGGGTCTATCTTGCTCTCGTTCACACAGTTGGCCTTTTAATCGGGTACAAAAGATATAAGTATGAGATCGGGATTGACTGGTTTAAGAAATGTAAAGAGCTTTCCTTTTCCAGCCTCCCCGAACTGGACACACTCCCCAAAGATCTTTCAGGCATAAAGCATCTTATCCTTATTCCAACGGTTAATGAACCTCTTGAGGTTCTTATACCAACCTTCAAAAGTCTCGCCGAGCAAAACTATCCTCTTAAAGAAAACATATTTATCGCGATTACCTGCGAGGAAAGAGGGGCGCAGGAAGTTTCAGCCTCAATTGAAAAAATTAAAGAAATGTATGGAAAAGAAATTGGCAACATACTTTTTTACATTCATCCAAGCGGAACTCCCGGAGAGCTAGTCGGAGGGGGAGCGGCAAACAGAACATGGGGCGCAAAGCACGCAGTGGAGGATCTTAAAACAATGGGAATAAAAACAAAGGACGTAATCTTCACCACTTTTGACGCAGACACCAACCTTCATAAAGAGTTTATACCAAGGCTCACCTACGCTTACTTAACATGCAGTAAAAGGCTTAACCATTTTTACTCAACCGCAGTCTTTTTATTTAATAATAATATCTGGAATGTACATACCCTAATGAGAATTGAAGCAAACAGCATCACTCTTGGAACTTTATCCACATGGACATTAAGCAACGACACCAAAGAAACATTTTCATGCTACTCAATTGCGCTTGACACACTTATAGACGCAAACTTCTGGGACGTGACTTTAATTGACGATACCGTTTTTTACTGGAGAGCTTTTTTTGCAAGGAAAGGCAATTTTAAACCGAGAATCTTTTACACTCCAAACTCATCGGATGCGGTACATGGGGAATCATTCGCCAAAGCGCATCAAAGCCTATACAAACAGCTTTTAAGATGGGGCTGGGGAAGTGTGACTACACCCCTTGCCATGAGAGGTTTTATTAAATCAAAAGATGTTCCCCTTAGCACAAAAATATTGTGGATGGTAAATAAGGCCGAGAGACACGCAATATTTAGAACTATGGTTTTTCTTATCACTTTCGGCTTTGCTATCCTTACTCTTGTTAATGAAAACGTCAAGCAAACCGCAATTGCCTACCGCCTTCCTGATATCACAAGTTTAATTTTAACAATTGGCTTAATATTTCTGATTCCAAGTACTTTCTTAAGGCAGAAATTTGTGACTCCCATTCCAAAAGAATGGTCTTTTTTCAGAAAGTTTTTAACTTACCTGGAAGGGCCTCTTGTTATACTGAACCTTCTTACTTTCTCGTTTATCCCGTTTCTTGAAGCCGAAACTAAAATGATGCTTGGAAAAAGGTATAAAAGCCTTCATTTCACCCCAAAGTACAGATAAAAAAATGGAAAAAAACGGTTTACTTTTTAAACTTCCTAAATTACCCGAAATTAAAGACCTAAGATCAAAATTTGTAATACTTATAAATGCGGTCTTCTTTTTATTTCAGATATTTTATGCGGCGGCAAGACAGCAATACTTAAACCCCTATATACCAGTCTGGTACACAAAACCCTGGGGGGATCTTCAGCTTGCACCTACCGCATATATTTATATAATACCGGTCGTCACTCTTATATTTATAACTGTAACGCTTGTAATCTTAAGCAAATTTTCGGTCTTAAGGAGCAAAGAAGCCTCTTTTATAACTCTTACTTTCCTCACTCTTGCTACGGTTTTTCTTACTATATCTGAAGTCAGAATTGTAAATATTGCCTCCTCACCTTTTAAACCCCTTTTTGATCCAAGGCTTTCCTCCCTTCTACCATATCTTTTTATTAGCCTTGCCGTATGCGTACTCCTTGTACCGCTTTGCATAAAGCTTGCTTACAAATACGATATTGTTACGGATCCCGAGAGGGATAAGCACCCGGGGATGATTTTAAAAAAACCTTCGGCAAGAGGCGGAGCTGTTGCGTTTTTTCTTTCATTCCTTGTGATCGCTTTAATATTTGTTCCCCTGACGAGAGTAACGGTTGGTTTATATATAGGAGCTTTTATCACGACATTAATCGGTCTCGCGGACGATATTAAAAGCATCAATCCTTATGTAAGGCTTTTAGTCCTTCTTCCGATCGCGGTAATTATTACACTTGCAGTATCCGATCTTCATATTTTTTATTTTGCAAGCCCGTTTGATGGCATAATGCGTCTGGATTTTATAAAGATAACTTATGAAATTTTTGACATGAAGTTTAACTTTTTCCCGGTTGCCGACATCTTTACGGTCATATGGATTCTTTGGGTTATGAATATGCTTTCATGGTCAAATGCAGTTGACGGGCAGTTCTCGGGGATGACCGCCATCACCTGCATAATAACAGCGGTTATAGCCGTAGGTCTTTTAAAAATTGACCATGAGCAGATTTATGTCGCAAGACTTGCCGTTATTGCGGCCGGAGCAAGCCTCGGACTTCTTCCTTACAATTGGCACCCCTCAAAAATTATGTGGGGTTTTGGAGCCACCGCTATGGGCCTCACCATTTCCGTTTTGTCCATTATGGCAGGAACCAAAGTAGCGGTCGCCACGCTTGTGTTAATAGTACCTACTCTTGATGCTCTCGTTACGATAGTAAGAAGAATTCTTCAAAAAAAGTCTCCCGTTTGGGGGGATCGCGGGCATCTTCACCACAGACTTTTAGACATGGGATTTTCACAACAAGGTGTTGCTATTCTTTACTGGGTTATTACGGCTTTAATAGGGGTTATAGCGCTTCTTGCTTCCGGCAGAGCCAAGTTCCTGGCTTTATTAACAATAGGAGGAATTGTTTCTTTTATACTCGTAGCAATGAACCTGAAAGGAGAGCCAGACAAGCTAAAATTACAAGAACCTGCGAAATAATACCCCAGGGAAGAGGAGCCTGGAACTGCATTTTATGCTGAACGTAAAGCAAAGTTCTTGAAAAAACATCCTCCGAACCAAAAAACACATGCGGCGCTTCCAACGCATCCGGTAGGCAGGAGGCTATCACGCACAGAAGAATATTTAACGCCAGAAGGCTCTCCCCTTTAAACCAGAGTGCGTAAAGTGTGAAAAAAAGTCCTACGGCAACAGAGAGGCCAAAATCTGACATTACAGCAAAAATCCTCCACCCTTTAAGTCTGTCTTCTTTATTAGTGTTTGAAAAAAAGTCCCAGTGGGGGACCTTATCGCCAAGAAAATGCATAGCAAAAGATAACGGAACCGAAATTACCGGATTTGAGATTGATGACGCAATAGCAACGCCAACAAAGGTATGGGGAGTAAGGAGCATAGCGTGTTGTACTATACAATAAATTGCCTTATGATGCAAAGAAGATAGGCATTATAGAGATGAAAAATACACTCCTTTTTTACATCATCAGAACCCTTCGCCCAAGGCAGTGGCTTAAGAATTTAAGCGTTTATGCGGCACCTCTTTTCTGGGGAAATCTTTTTGAAGGAGAGGTATTTATAGCTACAACAAAAGCTCTTGTAATCTTTACAATAACCTCAAGCTCCGTTTATCTACTTAATGACGTAATTGACGCGCCAAAAGACAGGTTGCACCCTATTAAAAGCAATAGGCCCATTGCAAGGGGCCTTGTCTCTGAAAGGCTTGCACTCCTTCTTGCCTTTTTATTTATAATCACCGCTCTTCTCCTTTCTCTTCTTAATTTTGGGAGATTTTTTGTGCTTACCATCCTTTCTTACTTTTTAATTCAGGTTGCCTACACGTTATACATCAGAAACATGATAATTCTTGACGCACTCACTGTTGCGACTGGCTTTGTCTTAAGAGTGTTCGCGGGGACCTTCGCTGCGACAGTGCCTATATCCTCATGGCTTGTACTATCAACAATAGGTGTTTCCCTGCTTCTTGCTTTTGGAAAAAGAAGGTCGGAAAGAACGATACTTCAGTCGGAGCACATACCCCTTGAAACAAGGGAAACCCTGAAACATTACCCTGATAACCTTCTTGACAGCATGATTTCAATGTCGGCTTCATTTTCGGTTGTCACCTACGCCCTGTTTGCTTTTCAATCATCACCCACGTACACAAGCAGACTTGTCGCCCAAAACTTGCCCGCTACACTAGCAAGCCCAAAGTGGATGATGCTTACAATACCAATCGTTATCTATGGAGTGGCAAGGTATTTGTATGTCATTTATGAAAAGAAGGAAGGTGAATCTCCCGAAAGGGTCCTCTTATCGGATGCTCCTCTTCTTAACGCCGTTGCGCTATGGGTTGCGAGCATTATTTTTATAGTTTACGGGCTTCAGGGGTAATACAGCCTCGCAGGCTTTGCGCTTCCGGTTGAGACGCTGGGACTTGATTCAAGCACTTTGTCCGCGCTTGGTTTAAACGGCTTAACCGTAGAGGTTGAGAGAACATCATCTTTAGCACCCCTTCCTCCGCTAAATTTTGCATAAGGAACAAAAGGAAGCATTAAAAGAATAAAAAGAAACATCAGAAGATTAAAATTCATCCAGTATTTAGCAACTTTATTCATTGGTGTTAATCTCCAACTCTCTTTCAACATCCGAGACAAGGATTAAAGTCAGCAAAACCGAAAGTGCAAGGGACAAGACAAAAACCCACCCGTAAACAAGCTTAAAATAATACTGAACGGAAAGAATAATAGTCATAAGATAAGAATAAGAAAGCCAAATTGTGCCTTCCGAGTAAACATCAAAGGAGCTTTGTATAAAATTCCCAAGCTTTAAAGAAAACATTTTAGCGGCAACGACAGGTGTTACATGTGAATCATGAAAAATCCTTGATTTAAGAAGGAAGAATAATCCCCCGGCAAAAACAACCCCGTACATTATAAGGCTTGAATACGAGTTCACAGTTAAAAAATCCGTATGGTTTGAAAAATAAAGTGTAAGAAAAGTGCTTTTTTCCTCAAATTGAATACCTGTGTATTTGATAACAAAAATGGAACCTAAAACACGCGCTGATACGAGAAGCACGGCAGGCACAATGGCCTCGTCAATAAGTTTTATAAGAATCTTTGAAAACATAGGCAGGCCTGAAATGATCATACTAGGAAAAACTATTAGCATCAAGAAAGAGTGGTTTTTATATGATAAGATCGTTGTCACTACGCCAATGAGAAAAGTTGCAACACTTCACAACCTAATGGTTTATCTTTTCCACTTCCTTGTTTGCGTCACCCCCCTGATATTTTTTAAGGGGGTTAACGAAATATTTGAATTCCCAAAAATGACTTTTGTTTATCTTTGCGTTTCATTAATATTTCTTCTTTTTAGTTGTAAAAGAATTCTTGCAAACGATTTTAAATTTAAATTTAGTAGGTTCTTTATTCCAGTTTCTCTTTTTCTTCTAGCTAATACACTTTCAACGCTATTTTCAATAGGAACCTATACTTCAATCTGGGGCTATTACACAAGATTTAACGGAGGCCTTGTTTCAATCATTATTTTTACAATTATGTATTTTATTTTTATAAACGAGTTAAGTGCTGAAGAAAGAGAAAGCGTTTTAAGAACTATAATTCTTGGGTCAATACCCGTTTCTCTTTACGGGATAGCGCAAAACCTTGGGTATGAAAAGGGGTACTGGGAAGAGGACTCACAGGCAAGGGTGTTTGCGACTCTCGGTCAGCCTAATTGGCTCGCGGCTTATTTAATTCTCATAATCCCTCCGACGCTTTATAAAATGCTTTCAGTCAGAGACGAAAGAGCCAAACTCCTTTTTTTTCTGGTTGCGGCTATGGCGTATGCCTCTCTCTGGTTTACATATTCTTTGTCGGGACTTTTAGGATTCGGGGTATCCATGATTCTCTTTTCAACTTTTGTGGACAAAGCCGTAGTTAAACACAACTTGAGATTTGTAATGTCTCTTGTATTTGTTTTCCTTTTAATAAGCTTTTTAAGACCTGGTGTCATTAAGCCTAAGGTCATTGATTCAATAAATGACATCAGGAAAAAGTTTTCGGTAAGTTTTGCAGCTTATGCCGATGAAGACACTTCTGAAAAAAGATTCGGTGACACTACGGCAATAAGACTTGGAATTTGGGAGGGAACAAAAAGTTTAATATTTGCTTCTCCTAAAAACTTTCTTATTGGAACAGGGCCTGAAACATTTCCTTATGCTTTTTTAAAGTACAGACCCAAAGAGCTCAACCAGACAACAGAGTGGAATTTTGTGTTTAACAAACCACATAACTTTTATCTTGAGATTTTTTCAAACCTTGGACTGTTTGGTTTTTTCTCTTATCTTCTTATCATAAAAACAGTTTTGTTCAAGCTTAAAGAAAAGACTAACTTTCATCTTGCTTCGGGTCTTTCGGCTTTATTTGTAAGTGATTTCTTCGGCTGGCATACCGTTACCGCAAGCATGCTTTTGTATTTATTCCTTGGGTTGATGGAAGATTCTTAAAAGGTGGATAAAAAAATAAAAGCTGTTTTGCTTACGATAACACTTTTAATTTATGTTTCATTTACCGTTAAGGTAATTAATATATTTCTTGCCGACTACTATCACATTAAAGGTAAAAAGCTTTTGTATAGGGGATACCTCTCGGAGGCAAATGACAATATTAATAAAGCCATAAAACTAAATTATGAAGAGCCGTCCTATCATAGGACTAATGCTGCTTTGTTTCTTGCTGCGCTCTCTTTAAAGGAAGGAGACATGCAAAAAATAAAACAATATGCCCTGTCGGAAATGGAAACCGCTTATAATCTTCAGAAAATAAACCTTGTCAATCTTAAACACCTGCTCTCTCTTTATTATTACTTAAGTGTTGATGACGCTGTAGATCCGAGGGAAATTGATGATCGATTAAAGACAAAAACAATGACCTTTTTTGAAGAGGTAAAGGACATTTCGCCAAATGACTCAAGCGTTTACCTTACGATCGGAAAATATTACGGACTGCTTAAGGAATATGAGTTGGCGGAAGAAGCTCTTGAGAAAGCCTTGAAGCTTAAGCCTGATCTAAAGGAGGCAAAAGATGAGCTTGATGCAGTCAGAGTTAAAACAGGTTTTAAGGCCTGACCTCAACCACATAAGAAGAGGATACCCAACCTTCTTTACCGTCTCCAAAAAGCACTTTAAGCCATTCCGTTCTTTCCTCAAGGACAGACACCTCATCACCGCTGTTTATTCTCCCTATTTCGCTCGCGGTCAAACTCGGCTCTGATCTCACCCTTAACCAGCCTGTACCTGTGGATAGGACCTTCACTTTCTTACCTATAAGGTCAATACCAGTAAACCTTTCAAGTGCAGTTTTAGCCTCATTGGTCAATCCACTATCGGATTTCCTTCCAAGGTAAGCTATTGTATCACCGGCTTTCAAGGCAAATTTATCATTTCCCGTAACGGGACTGCCGTCCGCTCCATAAATATTCCCAAGGTAGTCAATAAAATATGAGAATTTAAGAGCTGTGTTTCTTGTTTTATTCCAGTAAACAATCCCGTTTACCCAAAGAGGAACATCCAGGGTTAACTCATTAAGATCGGAAGAAAGATCATAAACAACTTTAGACCCCGGGATGACAGCCGACTTATCAGGGACCGGAATTAGAAAGAGCTGAACCGAAACATTAAGTTTGTAGTTCTTCTTTATTTTAACTCTTGCCGTTTGAGGCTCAAAACCCGCTTTTTCCACGCGAAGGTCATACTCCCCATCGGAAAGAACTGATGACGAATATGGTGTCTTTCCAACCTCGGCGTCGTCAATAAAAACGGTTGCCTGCGATGGTTCCGAAACAAGGCTTATTTTTGAACTTAAATCTTTATAATCAATCCAAAAATTCTGCCCTGAAGAAAAGCTTCTTGAAATGCCAAGATCCCTATTAATAACGACTTGGGGAACTTCTCTTGAGTTTGTCGTAAAGGGAATCGTCGCTTCATATGAATTTAAAGGCCCTTTAACCTTTACCAAGTGTGAGCCGGGTTTTACTTCCCACGACTGGTAAGGAGTATTGCCAAGCTTACTATCATCAAAATAAACTTCTGCATCCCCGTAAGAAACACTAACCGAAAGGCCCGATTGCCCCCAAAAAGCGCTTCTATGTCTATAAACTTTATAAAGCAGGAATGCCGAAGTTAAAATGCCCGCAGTAATAAGTAAAATAAAAAGGGCTTTTTTACCTTTTTCGTTCGTATCCGTCAACATTGGTTGTATAATATACCAGTCAGGGCCTGATCGCCAAGTGGTAAGGCAGGAGTCTGCAAAACTCTTATCGGCGGTTCGATTCCGCCTCAGGCCTCCAGGATCTGTACAAAGTTTATTGGATAGAACACAAAAGCAAAAAGTCACGATAAACGGAATCGAACTGCCGGACTGAGGAACGAAGTGACGAGGGAGGCGGGCTCGCGGGATTTAGAAGCTGTTATGAGCAAAGCGAATTACAGATTCTTAATACACGTGAGTCGATTCCGCCTCAGGCCTCCAGGATCTGTACAAAGTTTATTATCTAGCGTGCACAAATTTATTGAAAACCACTTAAGACATAGAACTTTTAAGGATTTCTACCAATCGGATATTACATCCGTTGAAGAGGATATAGCCACAAGCGGGATAGCGGAAGTCTTTGCGCCGGTAATACTTAGAGCGTTGTTTTGGGCGGCCCTTACCTTACCTGCCGTCGTAAGCTTAAACACCTCAAACGTTGCTTTATTCCTTACACCAATAGCCTTTGTTGCGGGTTCCGCATGGTTCATACTGTCCCTATCAACAATAAAACTGAAATTTAAACATTTTGCAGGGGACATCACAAAAAACATTTTTGAGAGCTTTCTTACCTCTCTTCTTATAATGCTGTTTATAGCTCTGTTTGCCTTAAACACATCGGCAGTAACCATTGAATATACGCTGCAAAGTAACACTTATTTTAAAATCTTTTCAGCCGTACTTGCTTCCATTGTCACAATAAGAATCGTTTATTTAATCGTTGTAGGATCCATCCAATATGCAACAAACGACGCCATGCTAACCGGCCAGCGGGAGCTTATGCAGGAGTACTTCAGGCGATCACTCTCGTTTACATACATGGTTGCAGATTTAATCCGCAAGGAGCCCGATATAAAAGTAACAAACTATTACATCAGCGACGCCTTTTCACGAATTTTTAATGTTGCAAAACACCACCTTGTTAACAGAGCCAAACCGGGTTTTGAAGAAAAAGTAAAGGAAATTGAAGAGTTAAATAAAGACGCTCTTGCTGTTTTATCAAACCCCGAAAGAGACCAGGACGAAGTCAATAAAACGTTCTTAACTTTGCTTCTGGGGTTTAAAAAATTATTAAATACCAAAAACAAGTCGGCCCGAAAGATAAGCTATGTGGAGATTGAAATTGACTGCCTGGAGAAAAATAAAGACTCGCATAGAGTGATTGCGTTAAGATACGCAACTATTTTCGCTCTGATTTACGAGATTTTGCAGGATGAGGGCGAGGACATCTTCCTGTAACCATATGAGATTAAGATTGATCATATTCACCCTTTTAGTACTCGGAGCTGTTGCGATCTTTTCAAGTCTTCAGAGGAAACATGATAAAGTAGATAAGAACGGAGCTTCTCCAACCAAGGATGCCAAAGAGGAACTAGTCCCCACTCCCGATTCCGACCAGAGTGCCCTCTTACAAAAAGGGCCGCTCATAGCACCTCCGCAACAAGACATCTACGCCAACACTTTTGAGCGTTTTAGCTATCGCTTACCTTTCATTAAACCCGAGTACATAGATTCAAATAGAGGCTTTGGTTATTGTTATCCGGGAGAGAAGGAGTGTCAGGAAAAGTTTGATGCGTCAAAGTATTTTATAAAACAGTACACAATCGACGGGAATTTGGAAATCCAATTTATTCCTGTTGAGAATAAGCTGTACGAAATTCCCATCTGGGCTATACACAGCACATCATATGATAAATTAATCCTCAAGATCAAAGCCGGTGAAGATCTAGGAAGCCCCTGGTCTTCCAGAGTTTACAGTGATAGCACATCTTTGCCGTTTTATCCAAAAACCGCTTGTAATGTGGCTAAATTCGTAAGGGCATACAACCCATATTCCTGCAAGCCATACTCCTATAGAGCTAGAGGTAATATAAAACTTGGAATTATCGAGTTTATGCTCCCTAATACTAAACTTCCAGCAGCCTTCGGTAAAAACTATGCAGACTACCTGAACGACTCAAGACAAACTTACAGCTTATGCGTACTGAATTATGACAACAACTGCGCTCCAGGCAACGCCACAAACACACACTATTCATTTAGATACCTGAACAAGTTCTACAAAGAAGAAGCAATAAAACACAAATTTTCAGATATTAATTTTGAGATCTCTACCTTTGGGCCATTTAAAATCCCTTCTATACCTAGATATGGCTATGATAGAGATATGAGGTACCTGAACAAACTCTTCAGAGAAGCATCCAAAACAAATGGGGTAAACCTGGACAAATTTGACCTGCTTGCTTTTGTCTTCTTTGACGATTTGAGGGAAACCCCTAAAAAGTACGCTTTTGTCTCAACAGTGTATGAAAATGCCGCTTTTATTAATATAGTTGGGATAGAGCCTACAGTAGTTGACGGCAAGGAGGTTTGGTTTCTGCCTAATGGTGATACGGATGTAGAAACCCTAATCCATGAATTAGGACATGTATTAGGTGCAGACGATAAATACAGTTTGGTAAGCCCAGGTAGTATAGCGACAACTTGCAGAAGAGAAGGTCTTGGGGATCCGGATAAAAAACCGCTTTTTCCCCAAGAAACAGCGGACGTCTACTGTGGAAAGATATTTGAAACCAAAGAAGCATTTGAAAACCCTAAAGGCGGAAGTGATGGGACATATCAAGCTGTTCTAAACAGTGATATAAATGCTAAAGGAAGACTTGTAATAAATAGATATACCGCCAAAGAATTAGGTTGGATAGATTGAGCAAAAGTCCTGACCTACATAAAAGACTGGAGGATCATTTTGTAAAACTTCTTCTGGTTTAGGTAGTGATCAACAATAATAAATTCAATTCCCGCGTTTGTGGCAAACTGGTAATCGGTCTGGGAATCCCCGAAATAAATGCAGTCCTCTTTTTTGGACCCGCTTTTGTTAATTATCATGTCAAGGCAGAAAGGGTCGGGCTTTTCATGGCCTTCATCAGTGCAGGAAACAACATAGTTCAGGTATTGCGACAGGCCATTGTTTTCCATTATCTTGTTTAAAGATCCGTACTGCCTGTTGGTGCAGACGGATACTATCCTCCCCTCTTTATTGAGCGTTTTAATAATATCCGAAACTGCGTCAAATATTTCAATTTTATCTATGTTTTTTATGTGCAAGTCTTCGTTTTCCTTAACGAGAACGTGGGGGTTAAGCTTTAAACCGAAATGCAAAATCGCTTCATCAAACTGAAGATGCATTGCTGTTCCTCTTGATTTGAAATGAAGGTCTCTTAAGTATAGGTCCACTTCATAATGCTTGATGTCAATATATTTATCAAAGGTGTCAACAAACATCTGCTGGTTGAATTCGTATGAATTTGTGATGGTGTCGTCAACATCAAAAATAAAATGTTTTTTCACGGGTGTAATTATACGTCTTTTTAATAGGGTTGTCGTTTGTTATTAGTTTGTCATCCCGGCGAAAGCAGGGATCCTGAATCAAGTTCAGGATGACAAGGGCCCAAGCCCGGGATGACAAAAGGTCCGCGACACAACGGACTAAGTCTAAACAAAAAGGAGGTGGACTGCAGTCAATACACCTCCTTAAAAATCCTTTGTCAACTTATGGGGTTTACCAGCTTCCAGAATCAGATCCGCCGGTATCCCAACTACCGCTATCGCTACCGCCTCCCGTATCCCATGATCCAGAGTCACTGCCTGAGTCCCAACCGCCATCGGAATCGGAACCCCAGCTACCCGAATCCGTACCTCCGCTGTCCCAGCTCCCACCAGAGTCGGAGTCATCATCAGACGAATCAAACAATGATGTGCTTGAGGACGACGAGGGCTCCGGAGTGCTCGTCGGCTCGGGTGTATTAGTCGGAAGTGGCGTGGGTGTAGGCGTTGCGGCAAGATCAGTAGCGTCTTCAGCTTTCTTAATCGCCGAGTCCGCATAAGCCATCGACGCAATGAAATCCTCGCCGTAGCAGGCTTGCCGTGCCTTCGCAACCTCCCCCTTGGCCTCCGCCAATTTGTTCTTGGCATTAACTTTATTATAGGAACTTGCGGCCACGTAAGTTATCGTGTCTGTAATTTCCTTGTCCGCCGAGATAATCTGGGTGTACGCAGTAACCACATTGGCACTGTCCACATCAGCGCGAATCCTAGCAGTAGCAATGAGCTCCTCTGCCTTTTTGCCCTCATCGTACACCGCTGGCTTATCAATGATTCCCTCTACGGGAGTTTGAAAAGCGCGGAAGGCTACTGCGAGCTGAACCTGTCCATTCTGTAGGGTAAAATAGGAGGCGCTGAATGTTTGAACCTTTCGATTCGGTTCATCGCATAGCACCTTCCTTGGAAGCTCATCAATGTATTGCCGCGTGGAGGTGATGGAATCACCAACCTTCACAAGATAACCGCTGTCAATATCCATTGCCTTGCGGTCAAGCTCAAGAAGGTAAGCTCTCGCATTACCCTCGGCGAGCTCGTTTACCACGACAGTCGGCTGCAAGGCCTCGTTCAGACTTTTTAGGTCCGCGTAAGCTCCATCCCAGTTTTTTGATTCCTGATCTTCGTCAAGGGCAAGTAGAAGATCGGAAATCCTTCCCTTCGGAGCCAATAACTCATCGGCGTTTGACAACTGCCGCGAGTAATCAGCCGTGTAGTAGGAAGGGAACTTGGGAGGCTTGTGTGCGTCAAGAACCTGATGCGCCTCCGGAAGATTCTCCGTCAGCTCCTGAACCTGAAAGCGGATGCCATCCTCCCGCCTTTGAACATCCATCGCCTTGGCGGGGGATAAAATTGAGGGGCCAAACATGATGGCCGCGCCGGCAAACATCATCAGGATTCCCGAAACCACCCACCGCCACCAATTCTCAAAATCAAAGTACCTATCGAGTATTTTCGACAGTTCGTCCACTTTGTCCTCTCCTTTTTACGACAGATTAATTTTTGCTTTCGCAAACCGCCGGATTTAACAACTCACAACCACCTTTGTCATCCCGGGTTTGACCCGGGATCCCGTTGGAGTTGCTGTAGAGATCCCTGCATCCGCAGGGATGACAGGGGGTCGTGTTAAACTCGCCGGTTTACACACGAGAAAGTAAAACAAAACTTCCTCGTGTGAATGGTGGGCAGACCTTTAGAACGGAATCCCGCACTGCGTACAGGTTGTTGCGTTCGGAGCTTTCTGAACGCCGCAAGCAGGACAACGCGTTTTTGCTTCTTCAATCTGCTCTTGAAGCTTTGCCTGCCTCTGCTGACGTGCTTCCTCACCCTGCTTTTCCCAGTAAGCATCTTCATCAGGTTTCGCGGCTTTGTCCAAAGCACCCCACACCTGAAGCTTCAGGGTGAATACACTGAATTTACTTCCGATTCCTTGGGCAAGGTTGGAGGCAGTTGAGCCCATAAGGTCTGTGAGTGTGGACAGAATGTTCGAAGCGCCGCCAAACCGCCTGGCAATACTTGCTGCAGTACCGGCAATGTCCAACGCCGCAGTTGCGGCACCCTCAAGTTTGAGATTCCCAACGGAAACCGTGGTTGTCCCGTCACGATTTTCTGTAACGGAAACCTCAAGAACTGGGACCCATCGCCCGCCAAGAAGCTGCTGAACGGTATAAGCCCCACCCGCAAATGAGCGGGCCACACGCGTATCATCATCTTCCAAAGCCACCAAGGCACGCTCAATTACATCAGCCCGGCAGTAGTAATTGTGTGGGTCAGGGTGGTACACAATTGCCGCGCCAACTCCCGCCCCGATTCCAACCACCCCGAGGAGGGTTCCCAACTCCCCGCTGACGCCGGCTCCGGAAGAAGTGGCTGAGGGCATAGAAGCAAATCTCTGTGAAAGAACCTTAAGCTCCGTTGCTTCCGCCTGTCTCTTTGGCTGCTTTGCCAATAGACCTTTGAGGATCTTCACCAAGCCATCCTGCGAAAGTTCCGCCCAAGCGTCCTTCATAGGACCCTCTTCAATCCCATCCCAAATTGCCTTAAGATCGGAAGGTAGGGCATTAATATCCGCCATTCTCTCATCTCCTTATCTTTTCCTTATTGGTTTTGTAAAGTGTGAGTATTATAGGTTTTATGAATGCGGGTGTCAAAAACGAACCATGTTTTAAGATTCACTAACACTTTTGCGGGTACTGTCTGTCATCCCGGGCTTGACCCGGGATCTTATCGCGGGATTGTCATAGAGATCCCGGATCATGTGCCCGCCTTCGGCAGGCAGGTCCGGGATGACAATTGGAATAAACCTGAATAAAGATATAAAATATCCGATAGCAAAACTATTACAAAGAAAAGAGGAAAGAGACCATGAAAAAGCTTATTGTAGCTATGGTAGCGTTTCCGTTGGTGGTACTGCTCTACGCGTGTGTATCCCGCAACCCCCAGCTCACGGAAACACCAGCCGCAGTCGGAACCGCTACACGGGTGGCACTATCAACCGCGTCAGCGGAGGTTTCTCTGACTCCGAGTCCCGAAGTAAGTGAAGCCGTCTTTATCAAAGGCGGGGTGGCTACACTTGGCCGTACGGAAAAAGAGGTTGAGGAAGACTATCAAGACTGCCTTGCTATGGCGGGCAGGACAAATCAAGCAGCTTCAATCTGTGAACCAAAGGATAGTGTCTTTGGCGACCGGCCGCTTCGTACCATGTGGAAAGTGGAAGCTTTTCGCCTTGATATTTATGAAGCCCACGATTCCAATGGCTACCCGCTCATCGTGCACTACGACGAAGCGGTTAAGGCCTGCCAGGAAAAAGGCGGAAGACTCCCCACCGAGGAACAGTGGGAATTTGCCGCGCGCGGCGAGGAGGGAAGAATGTGGCCATGGGGAAACAGCCCGCCCACAGCCGACAAGGCAAACATTGACACGGTTGGCGGCTACTCCGACAATCGCGTTCAAAAAGTGGGACAATACGAAGCGGGCAAAACGCCCGAAGGGGTCCACGACATGGTCGGAAACGTATGGGAATGGGTCGAAGGCGGCATGCGAAAAGGCGGGAGCGCGGGAAGCTATGTGGTTTTCACAAAGCCTTCCCATATGACCAGCGATAGCCAGGCTGGTTTCCGTTGCGCCTATGATGCGCCCCCTAACTCATGAGATTAGATTCCTGCTTCCGCGGGAATGACAAGTTTTTTTTCAGAGCGGAAAGAACACAAACTTTCCGCTTTTTTATTCAAAAACAAAACCGAATTTCAAATAAAAAACCCTCCGAACACGAGGTCACAACTTCTGTGACATCTGATTCAGAGGGTGTCAAACTTAAAGTCTAGGGGTCACACTCCCCGATTGCCTTACCCCATTCACGGGTTGTCACGTCAAAGGTAGTCCTGTAATCCCCTTCAGTAGTAACGACCTCTAGCACTGTGCCGCTAAAACCGGTAAGTTTCAACGTGCACTCCATTGTGCTTATGGGGTAACCCTTCGGAACCTCCGCTCCCTTTTCCAAAATCAAGGTAGCCTGGCCGTTAGCTGTCGCCCCTGCGAACACAACAACGGATTGGCCGTCGGTAGTATCCACACCAGTCCACCGTGTCGTTAGCCGGTAGCCTGGGTACGGTCCTCCAGTCACTTCCATAATCCTGCCGGCCACCGAAGGAGTCAGTCCGGGGATAGTCGGCTGAACCGGTTGAGTGAGGTACTCAATTGCCTTCTCCGGCGGTAACGGCTGTGGGGCGTCGCACCCACTCAAAAGTGCAAACGTCACCAAAGAGGTCAAAACCAAATTCCTCATCATCTCACACTCCTCTACTTGCGAGCTCACACTTGGATAAGTGTAGGTTCGCGTGATATCGGTTGACCAACGAATTGTCAACTGTTCTAAGGGAGGTTTAACAATCTCATCCCTTAGCTGACGCCACCCTTCTTCCGGGCTATTGTCGGCCCCTTCGCAACCCGGCGGTTGGGGTCCTCCCGGAGGGCACCTCTGCTTTTGGGTCATAACCCCAACGAAGCGGATGGTTTCCCCATACTGCTCACGCACAAAGTTGGCAACATCGGCCCACTGCCTAGCGTTGTATCCATTTATGTTGTAAATCTCCGGAACCGGACGGGCGTATGGGATATGCGGATTCCCTTTACCGATACGGCAGCACTTATATGCCACCTCGTCATAGTTCCATCCGTTCTCGCATACGTCACTGTCTACATTGCACACGGCGTTGCCAAAATCAAGCAAACAACCTTTGTCGGGGTCCCCGGGAACACAGGTTGTTGCTTTAATGTACTCCTCTTCCCAACGCTCGGTGGTGTAAGGGTCGTTCCACGTGAGCTCCATATCACTCGCACCGACGATGGTAACCTGACTGCTGTAGTTGGCCGCTCCCTGGACTATGGAATTAACCATTAAAGCCCAGGCCTTGCCATGTCCCACAGCAAGAGCCAAGTCCATTGAGGAGTTATTCACCCCAACGCCGATCGTCAATTGGGACAGCTTATCCCTTGACGAATAGATCCAGAAATTTCTGGCCATTTGTCTTACAGCTTCTCTAATGTCAGATTCCTTAAAGAAACCGTCAACAAAAATAGGCCAGGCTCCCCAGATACTGCCCGATTTTCCCGGATAACCAAGATCCAAAACCACAAGCCAGTCCTGGGCCCTGGGCGTGTTGTACGCCGCAATGCCCAAAGCCCGGCCGACATCCGGAAGAAACCTTAAGTCATCAACATAATAGGACTTGGTCCATCCCGGATACGGGGGCAGCGGGTAATTTTTCAGGATCAGCGGCAGGTAAACCTTCCGGTGGTTTAGGGCGTCACTCTTCTCCTCCTCTGCGCTTATACCACTTACTCCGCTTGACGTTAGAAAGACCGCTAACGCAAGCAAGGCACAGAGGACGCGCTTCATTGTAGTCTCCTTAAAGGCTAAAAGTACCCGTTAAATCTCTTGCTAAAAAACCGATTGTGTATTAGGCGTCAGCCTTCCTTTCTAATTGTGAATAATTTGAAAGTTGTCTTAATTATACTTCTACACAAACCGGCCCATAAAATCAACAGTTTTTAACCTAGACCGTTATTAGCCCCCATGGTATGATTTAAAACAGTAATTGATTTAAGGAGAATTTATGATGACAGAAGGTGGCCAAAACAACGAAGGTGGGGAAGGCTCGGCTTTGGCTTCTATAAACGAAGTTTTGGAGGCACTAGATCCTGAAAATAGAGAAAGTTTAAGAGGTGCAATAGCAGAAGCATTAGCAGATGGGAAAACACCCGATGAGATAGTTAAGATACTGGAGGGGGGAGTGGAAGAAAATCCTCCCACAGCACAATCCACTTGACACTCGTGGGGGTTGTCTGCTATATATTTATCGGATCAAATTTTGCCCTAATTTCAATTAGCGATAACCAATCGGTTGGAGTTGCTTAATAAAGCGAATTTAGGGCTCTTAAAATAATGTCTAAAAATTTAACGAAGGAAAAAAATATGAAAGTTAAGCCTCTTTCAGATTATATTTTAATAGAACCAAAAACCCAAAAAGACTCAACCACGCCGTCAGGAATAGTCCTTCCCGACACGGCAAAAGAAAAACCCCAGGAAGGAAAAGTAATTGCGGTAGGGCCGGGAAGATATGACGACAAAGGAAACCTCATTAAAATGAGCGTTAAAACCGGCGATATTGTTTATTACAAAAAATGGGGCGGAAACGAAATTAAACTTGACAACAAAGAATACCTTCTCGTTAAGGAAGAAGACATTTTGGCAATTATTGAGTAATTAGAATAAAATTTACCTGCTTAAAAAATAAAGTATTAAGGTTTTACATAGGAGGAAATTAATATGCCAGCCAAACAGCTACTTTACGGAGACGAAGCTAGAAAAAAATTAAAAGCGGGAGTTGATAAGCTTGCCAAAGCCGTTGTCACTACGCTTGGACCAAAAGGCAGAAACGTTTCATTAGATAAGAAATGGGGGGCGCCCCAGGTAGTCCATGACGGGGTAACGGTTGCAAAAGAAATAGAGCTTGAGGATCCTTTTGAAAACATGGGAGCCCAGCTTGTTAAAGAAGCGGCTTCAAAAACAAACGATGTAGCAGGTGACGGAACTACTACAGCAACTCTTCTTGCACAGGCAATCGTTGATGAAGGTTTAAAAAATGTATCCGCGGGGGCAAATCCGATGATAGTAAGACACGGCCTTGAAAAGGCAGCCGAGCTTGTTGTAAACGAAATTAAAGCAATGTCCAAAAAAATAACTACCAAGGAAGAAAAAGCCCAGGTAGCGACAATTTCAGGAGCAAGCGAAGAAATTGGCAATCTTATCGCGGAAGCAATGGATCACGTTGGAAATAATGGGGTCATAACGGTTGAAGAATCAAAAGGTCTAAAGATGGAGGTTGAATATAAGGAAGGGATGCAGTTTGATAAAGGTTATGCCTCTCCATATTTTGTCACAAACCCCGATAAAATGGAGGCTACAATAGAAAGCCCTTATATTTTAATCACGGATCAGAAGATCTCGGCGATATCAGACCTTCTTCCCATGCTTGAAAACCTAATTAAAGTTTCCAAAAACCTTGTGATAATCGCGGATGAAGTTGATGGGGAAGCGCTTGCTACACTCGTCGTAAATAAAATAAGAGGCACATTTAATGCTCTTGCCGTTAAAGTCCCCGGTTTTGGGGACAGAAGAAAAGAAATGCTTGCCGACATTGCGGTTTTAACTGGTGGAACAGTTATAAGCGAGGAAGTTGGAAGAAAGCTTGACAGCGTAAAGGTTGATGATCTAGGAAAAGCAGATAGAATTACAGCCGACAAAGACGAAACCATTATCGTTGGCGGAAAAGGCAAAAAAGCCGATCTTAACGCAAGAATTGCCCAAATCCAAAAGCAGATTGAAACAACCGACTCATCTTATGACAAAGAAAAACTTCAGGAAAGGCTTGCTAAACTCTCTGGGGGTGTGGCGGTGATAAGTGTAGGAGCCGCATCGGAAACAGAGCTTAAAGAGAAAAAGTTAAGAGTGGAGGACGCCGTAAACGCAACCAAAGCCGCAGTTGAAGAAGGCATTGTTCCCGGAGGCGGAGTAGCACTTTTAAGAGCAAGAAAAGTTTTAAAGAAAATGAAGCTTGAAGGGGATGAGCAAATCGGAGCCACCATACTTTTTAACGCTTTAGATAAACCCTTAAGAATGATAACCGAAAACGCGGGAGTTGACGCAGGATGGGTTGTAAGAGAACTTGAGCATCGCGAGGAAGACAGTAGTAAAGCGGGCAAGGGCGGTAATAACATAGGATATAACGTCTTAACCATGGAATTTGAGGATATGGTAAAAAGCGGGATTATGGATCCTGCAAAGGTTGCAAGAACCGCTCTTCAAAATGCGGTTTCAGTTGCGATAATGGTTTTAACTACTGAAACTCTGGTAACCGAAGTTCCCGAAAAAGAAAAAGCCCCGATGGGAGGAATGCCCGGTGGCATGGGTGGCATGGGCGACATGGATATGTAAAAAACCCGCCTGCGTGGAAACCAAACAAGCGGGTAACACTGGAGAAAGAGCCGGGCCTAAAGACTAAAGCTCTCCAACAGATCGCTAGGATCGTCCATGGAAAAAGGATTAGCTTCTTTATCAGTAGCGGGAAGGTGGCTGAAATAAACCTTAGCCTTTACCTTCATCCCTTCTTCAACAAAGACCTCAAGAACATTGAAGAGAGGCCGCATCCTATTACCATGCGAAAGAAATACACCGTTTCTCCTCGTCAGCCACACAACTTGGCCCACCGGGGTGTAATCCACATCCTGCTCATCAACCCAGGCGAAACGCACACCCAAAGGAAGCGGGGCATCTTCAACCGCTTGCAGCGTAACACCCGCACGGCCGTCAGGGAGAAGAACAGGAACAACATCAACAACAACCGTCTCTACTCTGCCCGGTTCAAGTGTTACATTCCAAGCAAGGCGTGATCCCGGTAACAGGACCCTTTCATTCCCTGGAAAGTAAGTCATCTTTTTCTCCTTTTCTTTCTGTTTGTTCACCAAGGTTATCAAATATTCAGGGTTATATCAACTATAGGTTAGAGGGATCTGTCCAGGAACGACAGGTTAATCTAATCAACTCCCAGCCTTTTAAGCCCTTCCTCATAAGAGGTGAGAATCCAACTTGAATGGTCGTCTCTTCTAAAATGGATAAGGCGATCCGTTGTAATTTCGTTTGTAATTCTTTTTTGCATGTACCAAAGCTGAAGCTTCATTAACAAATACTCAAAGGTAATTAAAAAGTTAAAAAATCTTTCGGGAGATTTAAATTCTTCATCTTTCGCTTTAACTTTCACATGAGGGAGAAATTCAAAAGACCATCTGTTCGCGTTTAGAAACCTGAAATAGTAACCACCCCTATCAAAAACGGGCTGCATGAGAAGAATTTCATGCGCAATATAAACATTTTTAGCGTATCCCCACTCAAGGTTTTCCTCATCAATAAAAATATTCGGGCAGATTTTTCCTCCCGCATCTTTGTCGGTTCTGTAAAGGTTTAAAGCCTTTAACATTAAAACCGTAAAAAATCTCCCAAGCCAAAGGCGGTCTTTCGTTGTAATTACCATTACATCAATGTCATCATTCTCCACAGCGTTACCCGCCGCGACGGCTCCCGTAACGGCAATCAGCTTTACAAAAGGGTTAGCACCAAGAATTCTTGAAATCTTTTGCGCCTTTAAAAGAAGTTTTCTAGAATCCTCCTCTCTTCTCTTTCTATCTTCAATAACTGCACTTCCAAGATGGAAAAAACCATCTTCATAAAAAATTATCTTTTCAGTGAGCAAGTTTCTCAAGGCTTCTTTAAACTCTTCAAAGGAAAACCCGCTTTCTGAAATTACATAAGTGTAAAGCTGATGAAAAGTTAAAGGATAAGAAAAGACGTTTCTATAAGCGAGCGTTTTAAGAATTGAATTTCTGATGGGATTTAAGGCTTCTTCCACAAGATGATTATACTAGGAATAAAGATGAGGGGGGCGGACGGGACAAGGACATTCGCACGCCCCCTAAGATATTATTTCCTCTGCTGCTTTTGAGGTTGGAGGTATCTCCTAAGCACCTCGCCGGAGGCGTAGAAGAACGTTTGAAGGACAGACCAGTTGGCAAGAAATATTTCGTACCAGCCGGTCTTCGCGTTGTACTCTGCTTTCAGAATCCCCGACTGCTGAAGCAACCGGATCTCACCCGCAACTACTTTCACAGGAACGCATGCAGCGCTCTCCACAGAGGGAGATGCGCATACAAGCCCGGATACAACATTGTAATTCTCTCCTTTTCTGTTTCCCGATTTAGACTATGAATATCCTATAACAAACAAATGCGGGGGCAAATAGGTTTAATTTATGTATGCCTGTCGGCTATTTTTGAGGCGCCGAAAGAGTCGGGCTTGGTTTTAACTTCAAATCCGCTTCCCCTTATCATCCCGACAACTTCATTTATGATTTCCCGCGTTTCACCAACTCTTCCCACGTCAAGATGAATCTCAAAGTTGCAGGAAAGAACCTCTTCGTTACGGGCTACTTCCAAAAGATCCTGTGCAAACTCCATGGAAATAAGTGCCTCCTGATAAATGCGGTCTCTTAGCGTGTAAAAAGTTGAGGACAATGACCTTCTCCAGAAATAAACTCCTCCCGAGCCGATCTTGTGAACGATAATAGCCGTAATAAAGTCAACTTCCCTTCCGTTCTTGCCTTCGGAGTCAGTCCCGATGATAATTTTGTATTTAAACGAAGGGTCCGCCTTTACATATTCGGAAATGTTAAGTAAAACATACTCCAAAGTTAAGACCCCAAGGGTGGGGCTTCTAAACTCTTCAGTTAAAATTTTGACTTTTGCTTCTTCAGTCATACGCCAAAAAGTATAACACTTCCTTGCCACCCCTACGGGAGCGCAGAACTGTATTTCAGGCTTTGCTGTCTAAAACCTCATTAACTATCCTATCAGCTTCTTTATTTTCATTCCTTTGAACGTGCATAAACTCAATAAAATCAAACTTTTCGCAGAGAAGCTTTACATGGGAGAACAAATCCTTAAGATGCGTATCTTTAACTCTGTACTCCCCATTTAACTGCTTAACAACAAGCTCGCTGTCAAGCCTACATTTTACAGCCTTAATACCCAAATCCAAAACTTCAGACAAACCTCTCACAAGTGCTTTATATTCGGAAACGTTATTTGTCGCGTTCCCTATAAATTCTCCACCCTTTTTTAAAACCTTGTTCTTATCATCTGAAATAACAAAAGCCAAAGCGGCAGGCCCTGGATTTCCTCTTGCCCCGCCGTCAGTGTTTAAAAAAATCATGCCCCGCCCTTTAAATAATTTTTAAATGATAAATAAAAAACAGAAATAAAAAGGCTTAAAAAGAAACCGGCAAGTGCAAATAGGGGAGGGTTTGGCTCAAGCTTTACCACAACGGGCTTTTTTTCTACCAGATCAATCCCAAGCCTTTCGTCAGCGCTCTTGTTTAGCTCCTCCGACTTTTTGACCGTAGTCTCTACAAGAGAATCCCACAGCTTTTCGGTAAAATCCCGATCTCTTCCCACAACGGAAACCAGAACAAGCTGTGGCCCGCTTCTTTTCACGGTTACATAGTCATCAAGCTTAACAAGATCTTTATACGCAAAAGACGGATTAACAGATTTAAGAGCGGCGCTTCTCACATCAATACTTTTTAAAAACCCGATTACGGTTTCTGTATATTTCTCCGCAGTCTGGATTGCATAAAAGCCCTCATACGTAAAGTAGCCAGGACTCCCTAGCTCGGCTTCCCTCTTTACGTACAAAGTCGCGGAAGCCTTGTATTTTACAGGTATATAAAAAGATATTATAAAAACGGCTATAGCAACAAGGAAGCTTAAAAGGAGGGAGGCCTTTAAGTGCTTTTGCAAAACGGCCAGAAAATCCTTTAATTCCACGAATGGATTATCCGAAAATATGTTTTCCTTGTCAACAAAAGGTCTAATCAAATATAATTAGTTTAGAAAACTGCCCATGAAAGAAAAACAACAAACGATTATTAAAAAATCTGCTCTTGCCCCTACGGTGATTGTTTCAGGAGGCGGGGGTTTTATAGGCTCTCACCTTGTTGAAGCCCTCCTCATAAAAGATGCGAGAGTTGTCGTTCTTGATAACTTTTCAACAGGCAAAAGATCGTATCTTTCAGGGGTAATGGAAAACCCCAAATTCACTTTAATTGAATGTGACATTAATGACGGGATCCCAAAAGGCGTGGAGTCAGCCGATTATGTAATTCATCTTGCTGCGTCCGAAAGTTATATTTATGGAGACGAAAACATTACCCTTGATTCCCTTTTAACAAACGCGATCGGAACTAAAAACCTTCTTGATCTTTCCAAGAAGTCTTCTTCAAAGTTTCTGCTGGCGTCAACCATAGATATATATCAGGGTTTAATCTCTTCTCTTGATATAGCCCACTACTTCGGTCAGACGGAGACCGAGGAAAAAAGGTTTTCATACTCCGAAGCCAAAAGATTTGCCGAAGCTTTGGTATGGGAGTATTACAAAAAGTTTAACCTTAACTCAAGGATAGTGAGGCTTCCCGAGGTTTATGGTCCAAGGATGGACTTCTCTTCTGGAAGTGAGCTTGGAAGACTTGTTAACCTTTTATTAAACAGAGAAAACCTAGTTGTTTATGGCGATGGGCTTGAAAAAAATTATTACCTGTATATTACGGATACCGTTTCAGGCATAATCAAAGCCTTATTTAATGAAGACTCCGAAGGGAAAATCTACACTCTTTCAGGAAGTGACTCGGTTACAACAATTGAGCTCACTTACCTTCTAAAAAATCTTTCCCAAGGCCATACGGAAGTAGTATTTAAAAACGCTTCCGATAAAAACAAGCCAAAAGAAGTTAAAATCTCCCCGACTGACAACCTAAACTGGGTCTCAAAAGTAAGTCTGAAGGAGGGGGTGACAAAAACTTTAAGATGGTACGGGTACGATTTTGAAGGCGGCAGTTTTAAACCTCCTAAATTTGTGGCTAAAGAGGAAAGGGAAGGAATAACAACTATAAAACCGGAAACTTTTTTGGGAGCCGCGCCCGAAGCTCCAAAGGCGCCGGCGCCTCCTCCTCAAACCCCTGTAAAACCAAGCGTTACCTTTGCCCCCAAAGCAGAAGTTGAATCAGAAAAGCCTAAAAGAACCTTTGACAAAATAAAGTCAAAACCTCTCACCATTCCCCTTATCGGTGCAGCTTTCTCAATTTTTCTTGCTCTTCTTTTGTTTGCAGTTATACCCATCCTTAAAACTTTGTATTTTGCAAACAAGGGTTACTCCCACCTTAATGCGGCTACGGAAAATCTGGAAAAATTGTCGCTTTCCGAGGCGCAGCAAAACGGCTCCAAGGCCTTGGCAAGTTTTACAAGCGCTCATAACAGCCTAAATAATCTCGGCTGGCTGTTTATTCTTTTAAAAGAGGATGCAAGATTTAGAAACTATTCAAAACTGTTAAAAATAGCAGAATACTCATCTTCAGCCGCAACAAATACCTCAATCGGCGCAAAACCTCTAACCGAAATTTGGGATAATCTAAAACCGAATTCAAAATCGGGGGTGAGCGAGGCGGCCATCAGAAAATCTGTAGTAAGCTTTAAAAGTGCGAGGGAAGATCTTGAAAGGGCGGAGGGAGAGATTAAAGAATTAAATGTAAAAACTTTACCCAAAAAATATGTTTCAAAAATAAACGAGGTTTCCGAAAAAATCCCGCATGCAAAAGAGGCTCTATCAACTGTTGAAGCTGTAGCCTACACACTTCCTAAACTCCTCGGAGTAAACGGGAGTAAAAAGTATTTAATTCTTTTTGAAAACCCCAATGAATTAAGGGCTACCGGAGGCTTCATAGGCTCATACGCCGTGGTAGAAATTGAAAACGGCAAAATTAAAGAAATCACCATTGATGACATCTACAACATAGACGGGCTTTTAGACCTTAATAATTTTAAAACCCCTTCTTATGATCCGATTAAAAAATATGCAAAGCAGGATTATTTAAGAATTAGAGACGCAAACTGGAACCCGTCATTTCCCGAATCGGCAAATACTATTTTAAAGCTGTTTGAAGCGGCAAACGGGGTTAAGTTTAACGGAGTTGTAGCAATTGACACATACCTTACGGAAGGTCTTCTTAAAGCCACGGGACCTATCTTTCTTACGGCATATAATGAAGAGATAAAAGCGGAAAATCTATATGAAAAAGCACAATATTACTCCGAAGCATCTTACATAGAAGGGTCCCAGCAGAAAAAAGCCTTTTTAACCGTTCTTGGAAGTAAGCTTTTAGAAACTATCTTTTCACTCCCTGATGAGAAGATCTCCGAAGTTGCAAAAGAGATATTTTCAAACCTTGACCAAAAGCATATCCTGGTTTTTCTTCCAAACAGCGAGCTTTCCCCAATCATAGCCGAGAAAGGATGGGATGGGACAGTAAGTGCAACAAAAACCGATTATATTTTTATAGTGGACTCAAACGTTGGGGCAAATAAAGCCAATTATCTTATTGAAGAATCGGCAAAATATGAAATCAAAAATACCTATAGGGACGGCTCCCTTGAAGTAAATCTTACAATTTCATACAAACACCTTGGGAAAGATTTGACCTGGCCAGGAGGCCCCTACACGGATTATCTAAGAGTTCTTGTTCCAAAAGAGAGCTTTTTACATAAAGCTTCGCGAACGGATACGGGCAGATCAGAAACGGATATAACAAAAGCCGTAGTTACCTCCGAGGAATCAGGGAAAAGAACATTTGAGGTCCCTTTCATATTAAACCCGCGTGAAGGAACCGAAATTAACTTTAATTACACACTCCCTTCCTCAATCTCGGTAGGGAAAGGCGAGAAGGTCTATTCACTTTACTGGCAGAAGCAGCCAGGTACCAAAGGAATGCCGATTTCAATTATTTTTAACACTCCTTTTGGAAAAGAAGTCGTTGAAACCAACCCGCCATTTACAAAAGAAAGGGACACCTACAAATTTTCAACCAGCCTTGCAAAAGACCTCAAGGCCACTATAAGAACAAAATAGCATTGTCATCCCGGGGCTTGACCCGGGATCTCTACAGAAGATCCGATGGGATCCCCGCTTTCGCGGGGATGACATCCACTCAGAAGATTCTAAGGTAGTTTCTTCAGCCCACGTCAATTGACACTACGGGTTTTCTTAAATAGAATACCCTAGCAAGTGGATAAGAAAACCATTAAAGAACACTTAATCAAAACTTTCTGTTACAAATGCGGTTCAAGTCTTGACGGGGCAAACATCGTGCCCATATCGGAGGCTTCAGTAGCCGTTACGGCGCATGTAACTTGCCCAAACTGCAAAGCCGAAAGCATGATTACGATCACACTCGGGGGAAGCGGGGCGCAACCGATCACAACGGACCTTACCCCAGAAGAATTAAAGTCATTTTTCGGACAGAAAGAGATTACAGCAGATGATCTTATTGAACTCCACCTGCTTATTAAAAAAGGACAAGTATGGAGCTTACTGCAAAAAAACGAACAGAACTTGGTAAAAAAAGCAAAAAAATCAGAAAAGAAGGAAAACTCCCCGCAGTAGTCTTTGCAAAAGACACCCCGTCCATTCCTCTTACAGTTGATTATCTAAAATTTGAAAGGATTTATACAGCTTCAGGGGAGTCCACCTTAATTGACCTCTCAATAGATAATGAGAAGCCTTTTAAAGTCCTTGTATCTGAAGTTTCATATCATCCAGTTACCGACAAAATAAACCATGTAAATTTCCACAAAGTAAACCTTAAAGAAAAGATCAGCGCTACGGTCCCTATAGAGATAGTAGGGGAGTCTCCGATAGTAAAGGCCGGGGAGGGTATTCTTTTAACATTAATACATGAGATTACGGTTGAATCCCTACCAACCGACCTTCCTCATGATATTAAAGTTGATGTCTCTGGCTTATTGGAGATAGGGCAGGGGATTCATATTAAAGACCTTCCTGTTGATCTTTCCAAAGTTGAGATTTTAGACCAGGACCCTCTTGACCTTGTCGTAAAGATTGATTATGCGGAAATGAAAGAAGAGGTAGTTGAAGCGCCCGTAACGGAAGAAGAGCTTGTTGCAAAGGTTGAAGCTACTGAACAGCTTACAGAAGAAGAGAAAGCCACAAGAGAGAAAGAAAAGAAGGAAGTTAAGGAAAAAGAAGAAAAAGAATAAACCTAAAGAAAAACCGGCCGAATCTTTATATTTCAGACCCGGCCGGGGAAACTGCTAGATAAGAAGTGGCAGGAAGTACGTTATTGAAACCCCAATCACCCCGTTGACAACCGCATAAAGTATCAGCACAGCAAATGAGGCCGCGCGCAGGTTCTCATCGGAACTTGACAGTCTGAAGTACCTGAAGATAAACGCCCAGCTGCAAGCAAAAACGGAAGCAAAGAGGGCGGACATCAGGTATGTTCCCAGGCCAAAGTCAAAAAGCGGCGGTCCCGCAGGTTTAGACACGACCCTGTAAGATGAGCTGTCCGGGACAAAGTACGGCAGCAGGGCCACACCTCTTATAAGTGCAGCCAGTGCAAAGAGCCTCATACCCCAAATGAGCCATTCCCACCTTGGAATAAGCCTCTTTAGAGCCTTGCCCCAGTCAACCCCTTCCACCAGCTTCTTCTCCAAGGGCTTATGAAAAAGCCCGACGAAAATGAGAAGCAACCCTGAAGCAAGCGAAAGGTACGAAAGGTACCCTCCCGTGCCAAACACGAGAAGCATCAGGTGGGAAAGAAGCAGGCCGAAACCCGCGGTTGCCGCCACAGCGGGAACGCCGTGCTTCTCGTAAAAACCTCCCACTTTCAGAAGAAGCCCCCAAAGTTCGGCCAATAAGCTCTTAAGAGTTGTCATCTCTAATCTCCTTTTTTCTCTTTTTGATGAAGGTAAACCTAACAACGTAAATTGTCAAATGGAATAGCCAAATTGTGTTGTCATTCCCGCGCCTGCCCGCCTCTGGCGGGAATCTCGTTACTAATCTTGTCTATCCGGCCAGAGGGAAACAATTAGTGGAGTCTTTTCATTCACAAACACCTTTTCCCAAATCTCTTCTGTGACAAAAGGGATAAAGGGATGAAGAAGTTTAATACAATCCTTATAAACTTCTAGAAGAACGGGAATAAAAACTTCATAATCTTTTCTGTCTTTAACACTCTCAATGTATTTATCCGCAAATTCATGCCACACAAATTGATAAACAGCCTCCAAAGAATCGGATAACCTGAATTTTTTCAAAGATTTAGAAGCGTCGTTTACAAGACGAATCTTCTTCTTAAGAATCTCCTGATCTTCTTTCTTTAGTGCCTTCGGATCAGCGCGCTCGTTCAGAATTGCCTCGTCACCAAATTCCTCAACTTTGCCAAGAATAAATCTGCCTATATTCCAAAGCTTGTTCGCGAAATTCCTTGCCGCAATGAATTTAGGCTCCTGCAAGGACTGGTCGCTTCCCGCGGGATTTCCCATAACAAGACCCATTCTCACACCATCTGCCCCGTACTTATCCAAAAGATCCATCGGGTCTACAACGTTATTCTTGGATTTACTCATCTTCTGGCCCTTGGGGTCACGAACCAGACCATGAAGGTAAACGATTTCAAAAGGAATTTTTCCTGTTACGTAAACGCCAAGCATTATCATTCTCGCAACCCAGAAGAAGATTATTTCGTAGGCGGTTTCCATTACAGACGTAGGGTAAAAATATTTGTAATCCGGATGGTTGGGGTAACCCAAGGTTGAAAAAGGCCACTGGCCGGAGGAGAACCACGTGTCAAATGTATCAGAATCCTGCACTAAATTACTTGACCCACACTTGCACTTAACAGGAGCTTCGCCATCTGTTACCACCCACGAACCGCAATCCTTGCATTCCCAAGCGGGTATCCTCATACCCCAAACAATTTGTCTTGATATATTCCAATCTTTAATGTTAGTAAGCCATCTAAGAATTACCTTTTCAAACCTTTTAGGCACTATCTTTATTTCACCGTTTTTTACTTTCTCCACCGCAACTTTAGATAAAGATTTTTTGGTGTCGTTCATCCTGATGTACCATTGTGGCAAAGGCAAAGGCTCCAAAATTGTCCCGCATTTATAACACAAAGAAACAGCATGTTTATATGGCTCTTCTTTCTTAAAAAGTCCCTTCTCTTTAAGGTAAGAAAGTACTTTTTCCCGCGCCGGAAGTACTTTTAATCCCTCAAACTGCCCCGCTTCCTTGGTAAGCTTTCCGTCAAAACCGATTACCTGAATTAATGGCAGTTTATGTTTTTTACAAACATCAAAGTCATTCTCATCATGAGCTGAAGTAAGTTTTACAACCCCTGTGCCAAAATCCATTTTTACAAACCCATCCGCCACAATTGGGAGAGAGCTTCCATTTACGGGGTTAGTAGCAATCTTCCCTATATACTTTTTATACCTCTTATCTTTAGGATGAACGGCTACACCTATATCTCCGGGTATTGTCTCGGGCCTTGCAGTTGCAATAATAAGACTCTCTTCTCCCTTTACGGGAAACTCTATGTAATACAAGAACCCATCTCTTTCCTCATGCTCCACCTCAAGATCCGAAAACCCCGTTCCGTGCTTGGTGCAGTAATTTACTAATCTCGCATCCCTGTACAAAAGCCCATCATCATAAAGTCTTTTAAAAGTTTTGTAGGTGGTTTTTACAATGTCAGGATCAAGAGTGAATTTTTCACGGCTGAAGTCAAGGGAGTAGCCAAGCCTCTTTAACTGATTCTCCATAGTGGATTTATTTTTCTGCACAAAGTCCCAGATGTTTTGATACAAAGTCTCGCGGTCATAATCAAACCTGCTTTTGCCTTCCTTTGATAACTCTTTTTCATAAACCACTTGCGTTTCAAAACCTGCATGATCAGCGCCAGGGAGCCAAAGGGTAGGGTCCCCGAGCATCCTATGCCATCTTATTAAGGTGTCCTCAACGGTGTACATGGCATGCCCTAAATGCAGCGGCGCGTTGGCGTTTGGAGGGGGGAGAATAATAGTGAAGGGCTTTTTCTTAGTATTGATTTTAGGAGCAAAGTAGCCCCCCTTCTCCCACATTTTATAGATCCTATCTTCAACATCCTTGGGGTTATAAGTTTTCTCCATTTTGGCTTCTTTCATAAACTACTCCACAATTTCTCCATCAATTATATTATCGCCCTTGTCATCCCGTGCTTGACCCAGGATCTCTGTTTTTATCCTTTCTTCTTTGGCATGCGACAAAAATCTAATTAAAAGCGCTAGAAGCAGGGCGGCTATGTCATCCCCATAACCCAAAATAGGGACAAAATCCGGTATAAAATCAAGAGGAAACAAAACATAAAGTATCGCAAGAATTAGCATCCAATTGTCTTTTATAAATCTTTTCAGGTTCATAACTTTGCCTTAAAAAAACCGTTCTTTAAACACAAAACTCTCTTGCGATTAAAGAACGGCCTTTTAAGTCCGCGCTCATGAAGCAGAGCAAAGCTCACTCCATGGCCATGAAGTCAAGTGAAGCTTGTACTTCACGGTACCATCTTTATTCCCCCGAAGTAGAGTAAACTCACTTCAGGACTTAATTTACAGCTATTACGGGCATTCCCGAAGGGTTCTAATTTCATTAAGATTTCTTCTCTTAGCTTCATCCGGCGACATTACTTCGGACTCAACCGCTTTTTAAACTATAAACCATAATACCAAATATACTGATAAAATAAAAACATGAATCCAGCTGTGGCACTTATTTTTCTTGGCCTATACGCTTTTACCGTCGGGGTTATAGGAGGGATTATAATAACAACCCTGGTTAAAACCTTCGGGTACTATATATCTTTAAAAAAAGCCATATTAATAATGTCCCTTTATTATTTTTTATGCCTGATTTTTCGTGTAATCTTTGTTACCTACGTCAATTTTACAGGACCGGGCTACCCGATACCCCCCGAAGACGCGGCGGTATACCCGCTCTTATTTTTTATCCTCCCGATAACATCGATACTTGAAGTTGTACTAATAACAACAATACTTAACCTGAGTAAAGAAAGAATTCCTGTAATCAAGGGTCTGGTTATAGGACTGGTCACAGCCTTGACTCTGGCCGTCATAAATTACGGCGGTTTTATCTTACTCTTCTTTAAAATATTTTTTGGGGAAACGGACGGGGGAAGAGGGGGATAAAACAAGAAACGGTCTGTGAACTAACCTAGCTATTCAGAGATTTTAAATGAGGAGAGGACTTCTTTTACAAAAGCGACCTTATTATTGAGATCCTGTTCCGTAGTTAAGCTCCTAAAAGACCATACATTTTTACCAGCGTTATATCCTCACGTTATTTCAATATCCAAAGAAGAGTTATATAAGGGGCTGTCTTTATCTTCCACATTAACTCGATATACCTCTAAAGCTACCTGTTCTTTATTACCTAAAGCTGCCGTTTCCTTTTTCAGAAGCGTCCTTTCTCCCCCAAACCCAACGCCTTGCTCGGGCAATTTTTGGATTGACAACTCCGGTGTTGGAAAGTCTATATTTTTATTCTCATATTTTTTTGCGATAAGCTGTACTCCATTTTCTAATTCTTTGGGAAAGACTGTGTCTGGATAGGTAACTTCAAAATTAAGCTTAGAGTGTTTGAACGTATTTCCGGAAGAACTCTCCGCATCTTCTGCTGTATTAGTAGATAAAGGCGGTTCGGCTGTCCTTGTTTTTAATACCAAAGAAGTGCCCAAAACGGATACAAGGGCTACAACAATTATTAAAAGGAGAACATTGCTGCTTCCGTTTGTCCTGAATTGGTTGTGCATTAATATAGCATATTACAAAATAATCATTATTGTAAAGCTGCTGAACTCATAATCGTCAAAGACGGGTCGGCGATAACTTTTTCATAAGACACAGGTTTGAAATTAAAGTGGGCGCAGGAGGCGATGTAAATTGCATTGTCGGTGCAAAGCTCAATTGGGGGAACAAACAATTTATGTGAAGTTTTTAAAAGCGCGTTTTTAAATTTCTCCCTAAGATTAGTGTTAGCAGAAACACCGCCCGCAAGCATCACGGAGTTTACGTTATATTCTTTTGCGGCTTTAACGGTTTTTGCAACAAGGACGTCCGTAATGGCTTCCTGGAATTCATAGGCGATTTCATAGGCATCACTATTAAATCCTGCACCCTGTTTGTCATTCCAGCGAAAGCCGGAATCTACGTTTTTAGATTCTGGCTGTCGCCAGAATGACGCTGCTGGACCAATCGCGGGATGGCGGTTTTTAACCTTGGCCATTACTGCTGTTTTAATGCCGGAAAACGAGAAATTAAAATCTTTGGATCCAATCATCGGCCTTTTAAAAGTAAAGCTTGTTTTAACTTCTCCTTTTTTAAGTGTCTCCTCCCAAACAAGGGCGGCTTTTGCTATGGCCGGGCCACCCATGTAAGGGGCAAGTCCCAAAAGCCTTGCAGACTTATCAAACGCTTCACCGCAGGCATCGTCCAGAGTGCCGCCAATGTATTTAAAATTCCCGTGACCTTTCATAAGTACAAGGTCGGTGTGCCCTCCACTCACTATCAGAACAACTGCAGGAAATTTTATTTCCGAAGGATCCTTATTAATAAAGTTACCGTATATGTGACCAACCAGATGGTTAACGGGTATAAGAGGCTTGCCCCAAGCAAGTGAAAGGGCTTTGGCAGTCTCCACCCCAACTATCAGGGAGCCAATTAAACCTGGTCCAACCGTAACAGCAATCGCAGATAGCCCTGCTGACTCAACGCCAGCTTTTAACAGACAGCCCTCAACCACGGGAATTATATATTCAACTTGTTTTCTTGCTGCAACTTCGGGTATAACCCCTCCCGTTTTTAAATGAATGTCGGAGGAAGTCGCAAGAACGGAGGCTACAACTTCGCTGCCATCCCTAACAACAGCTGCAGCGGTTTCATCGCATGAGGTCTCAATACCCAAAATCAAAGACATAACAGAGAGTATACTACTGATTTTAGGGGCTTATTTTCCAAAGGATTTTTGGGCTGTGGAGAGAGCCTCCGAAGCAGGCTCGCCGGATAAAACGGTATTAACGGCGGTTTTAAGAAGGTCAACCTCTTTATCATTTCCCGATTTGGAGGAAAGGACACCGCTTTTTGCGGTCTCTGCCGTTTTAACGTAAACATCAAGATACGCGTTTCCCGACAAATCCCCCTGCAAAGATTTCAAACTGTAAGGCTCCCCAAAAGGCCTTGCCTTTGACTGCTCGCTGTAAAGCTTTCTTTGAACCTCCTCGGTTGATAAATACTTTAAAAACTCCCACGCGGCATCAGGACTTGAACTGTTTTTAGAAACAGCCTCCATCCAGAAACTTCCCCAATCAATAACAATGGGGTTTCCTTCAAGATCCAAAGCTCTTGGAACAGGAGCAATTCCCATATTAATATTAGGGTTTCTGTTTAGAATATTTAAAACTTCCCATGATGGCGCAAAAACCATTGCCACTTTGTTGTCTGCAAAAGCCTCTACCGACGGTGGCAAAACATCACTCCACACTTTCTCAACAGTCACAAAATTAGTGTAAAAGGTAAGAGCGTCCGCCGCGGCCTGGCTGTTTAAGTCGTCAGGAACCTTTATACCTCCCTGTGAAAAAAGGAGCCCAAGAATTGAAGAAAAATGGTCTATGTTATTGGCCGAACCTATTGCTGCGCCCGCTACCTCCAGGTTTCCGGCCTTATCTTTCTTTGCAAGCCTGGAAGCCACGATCCTAAATTCCTCCCAGGTCGCAGGAGGTGAGGAAATGCCACCTTCGTTAAACATCTGTTTGTTATACAAAAGAGCGAGACCATCATAATGAAGGGGGACCGCGTAAACCTTGCCCTCGGAAACGGCGCTCTCTTTAGCCACGGGATAAAACATATTTTCATAATCGGTGGCTGAAAAAATACTTGAAGGGGCAGGAGAAAGGTTTCCCTGTAAGGAAGGAACCCAGGAATTATGAACGCGTATGATATCAGGCGCGGAACCTTCCGAAAGCCTTGTAAAAATAGACTCTTTATAGCTTTTCAGGCTTACAAAAGACCTCTCCTCATACATAATGTCAACATTCGGGTGCATTTTTTTGTAGTCGGCGATAACCGAGTCCATCACCTCTTTGGGCTCCCACAAACCCCACATTGTAAGACTTGCAGGCTTTCCCGTAACTCCAGGCTTTGAACCAAGGTATTTCCCAACCACAGGAATGTCCTGCAAAGAGCATGCTGTAAGAAGTACTGAAGTTAACAAAAGAAGGAACAAAACCCTTAATTTAGGTAGGGGCAAGGCTTTTTTCATGTAAAACAATTGTAGATAACCCCATACCCAGTGTCAACCAAGTAAGAATAAACCCTTGCTGAATAGTAAAGGGGTAATGATCAAAAGTGCCGATAAAAAACACCTCTAAAATTAAAATAAGAGGAAAAACTTCATGCCCTTTAGATAAAACCTTCATAAAAATGAGGTATAAAAACCCCGAAAAAAACACAAGAGTTACTATTCCTGACTCCGAAGCGACTAAATAAAACACGTTATGAACAGGCTGAATAAACTTGATAATACCCCTAACCCCACCGTATTTTTCAAGATTTATGGTAAACATATTCAAGCCGACTCCTGTCAAAGGATTACCTTTAATCATCTTCACACTGGCTTTTAAAAGATCGTCTCTTCTATAAATTGAGGCTCTTTCGGATTTAATCTCATTCATAACAACGGGGAGGAAGAGATTTAAAAAAATGATCAGGAAAAAAGCTCCTTTAAAAAGGAACTCTTTCTTAAATCTCCTTAAAAGAACGAGCAGAGAAACTCCCAGAAAGAAAGCCAAAATAGAAGAGGTGCTTAAAGTCAAAAATAAGACCAGCAGCCCGTAAAGAAAAGCGAGAACTTGAAAAAGAGACAGCCTTTTTGATTTAAAAAAAGAATAAAGGAGTATGGATAAAGAAATCGCAAGAAACCCGCCAAGGACGTTTGGGTGGGGGAGTGTACCGTAAGGCGGTATAACAGCTCTTCCAAAAAATCCCTCATAAGAAACACCTAAGGTCCTGTAAGTGTAGGGTATTTCTCCAAAAAACAAGTAGTTACTAAACAAAGAAGCTTTTTTAACCCATTGGGCAAAACCTAAGAAGCTTTCAAAAAACAATGGAAATGAAATTACTCCAGCAAGTTTTTTAAGATCTCTTTCAATAGAAAAATTAAGTGAAACATAAAGAAAAAGGAAAATAAATTCATAAATTTTAACCAGTTTATACAAGGAAGGATAAGAAAAAACGCTGAAAGAAACGGAAACTATATAAAGAAAAAGAAAAGCAAAAAGAGGAAGAACCCCTGAAGTAAATCTGTATCTGGGCCTGTTTTTAATGATGTCAAGATCAAAAAGAATGAAAATGCCAATAATTATCAAATCCGTTACATAAAAAGTGGGGATCAGGTAGTCAACAAGAATATTGGAAGTGTAAGACCAGTTAAAAATGAAGTGTTTCCCAAGATTAACCGGAAGGAAAAATATTAAAGAAAAAAAGAGGAATGTATGAAGCCTCTTTAGCATAGCCTATTTGTAACATGATATAGGGCATCGTATCAAGAGAGTTTGCAAACCCCCTTTCATTTCTACTCTTGTATTACATATTTAGAAGTTACAGATATAGGGGATGTGGTTAAGTGAATTTCGGGTAATTTAACCTTTTGTTAATACCATACCAATAACGGTTTGTGTTTATATGCAGTACTTTATTGCCAAATTAATCTAAAAAACCCGAAGCTTGTTACTGTGATAACTTAAAAAGATGTTGAAAAAGATAAAAACCTTGTGGAAACCTTTGTGGATAAACAAGCCAACTTGTCCACAATGCATGCTTTGCCGTTTTTATGCTCTGACTAATCCACATTTATATTAAGAGTCCTTTTTATATTTACAATGTCCTGCCTTAGCCTTGTGTCGGCGTTTATTTCTTTCTCTATTTTTTCAGATCCGTGCATTATCGTTGTATGATCTCTTCCTCCGAGGAGATCACCTATTGCCATAAACGGCGTTCCCGAATATTTCTTTAAAAGAAACATGGAGACCTGCCTTGGAAGGACATACTCTTTAAGCCTTTTTGGTCCTTTTAAGTCAGTCATTTTTATGCTGTAGTAATTGCAGACTGCTTTTAGCACCTCGTTAATATTCACATTTATTTTCCCAGGTATTACCTGGCCTAAAACTTTGGCGCTGTACTCCTTTGTGACTGCTAGCCCTTCCGCTTTTGCTTGCGTTATTATCTGAAGAAAAGCCCCCTCAAGCTCTCTGATATTCGTCTCTACAATCTGGGCAATATAATCAACTACATCGTTCTCTACCTCTGCCCGCATCTGATTTCTTTTCTCTCTTAAAATTGCGCTTCTTGTTTCCACATCCGGTTTTTGCATGTCAGCCACTACCCCACTTGAAAATCTTGATGTTATCCTTACATCAAGCCTTGAAAGCTCTTTCGGCGGCCTATCCGACGTGAGAACTATCTGTTTTTGCGCCATGTATAAAGCGTTAAAGGTGTGAAAGAACTCCTCCTGCGTTGCCTCCCCTCTTCCCGCTATAAACTGTATGTCATCAATTAGAAGCACATCGGCTTTTCTGAATTTGTTTCTAAATTTATTTGCAATGTAGTTTTTATTCCGCCCCTCCTGAATAGCCTCAATAAGTTCGTTCATAAAAGATTCGGCGGTTGCATAAACTACTTTTGTTTTAGGAGCGCTTTTTAAAATATGATTTCCGATGGCTTGGATCAGATGCGTTTTCCCAAGGCCGACGCCTGCATGGAGGAAGAACGGGTTATAGACCTTTCCCGGATTTTCGGTTATAGCTGTTGCTATTGCGTGGGCGAGCCTGTTGCTTGGGCCTACTATGAATGTTTCAAATGTATATTTTTGAGAAAGATTATTGTATTCATCCAGATTTTCTCTGGAAGCGCTTTCTTTGATTTTTGCAGGTACAAACAAAGGGAGGTCGTCCGTTTTAGTCTCCACTTTCTGTTCGTCAACTTTAAAGATGATTTGGTAGTTTCCGTTTCCTATTCTATCCAGGGTGTTTTTTAGAAGACCATAAAACTTTTTGTTTAAATAATCTTTTACATGGTTGCTCGGACAAACTATTTCAAAGGTGCTTTCACTGCAGTCACCAACCTTTGTAGGATAAAAGTATGCCTTATAAATTAATTCGGTCAGCACTGTTTGGAGCTCACCCAGTGCCGCTTTGTAAAGATCGGAAGGATTCATAAAGGTTGTATTTTTGGCAGGAACACCTCTACTTTATAAAGTTATCCACAATTTTGTCAATGACTTTTAAATTGACTAACCCTCCCTTCTTGTATAGTATTCTTAGGTTATGCCAAAGAGAACATACCAGCCGAAAAAGAGAAAAAGGGCAAAAAAGCACGGCTTTATGAAAAGGATGTCAGGGCCCGGCGGAAGAAACGTTTTGAAAAGGAGAAGAGCTAAAGGCAGAGCCGCCCTTACCGTTTCAAAACACTCAAAATAATGCTACCAAAAAACTTAAGGATTACCGATAAGTTTGACTTTAATAAAGTAAAGCGCTTTGGAAAAGTAATCCATAGCCCGCTTTTTATTCTCTCTTATCTTATTGACGGTAAAAACGAAAAGTACCCTTCAAGATTTGGGGTTATTATTACTAATAAGATAGAAAAAAGATCAGTAAAGAGGCACAGGGCGAAACGGATACTGATCGATCTTATTTATAAAAATCTTGACAGGTTTCCTGGAAAAGGTATGTATGTTTTTATTGGCAAGCCTTTTATAACGGAAAAAAACTATGAAGAAATATCTTTTGAATTTAATCAGGTTTTATCAAAAATACCTGTCTTTGGATCAGGGGATGCTTCGCGACCTTCTTTTTCCAAATTCAAGCATTAGGATTTGTAGGTTTTACCCCTCCTGTTCGGAGTATACGTACCAGGCAGTTGAAAAATATGGTATTTTAACGGGTGGTCTTAAGGGCCTTTTAAGGGTGTTAAGATGCAACCCCCTTTCAAAGGGTGGGGAGGATCCTCTTCTATGATTAAAGCTTTAGGCTATGTTTGGAATTTACTTCTGGTTTCACCGTTATTAAACCTTGTTGTTTTCTTTTATAAAATTTTTGACTTTAATATGGGGCTTGCCATTATCGCGGTGTCCATTCTTGTAAAGCTTGTTACCCTTCCGTTTACCCACTCTTCACTTAAAGTTATGCAAAAGCATAAAGATCTTATGCCCGAGCTTGAGAAACTTAAGAAAAAATATGGGCATGATAAGACAAGGCTTGCCGAAGAACAGCTTAAGCTGTACAAGGATATGGGGATAAATCCCGCTTCAGGATGTCTTACCCAGATTGTTCCCATCCTTATGATAATTGCTCTCTTTTCCGTTATAAACATTTTCTTTGGCAACCATTCTTCTTCGTTGGAAGCTATAAACACGCTTATTTATCTTGACTTTTTAAAAATTCCGCAGGGAAGCTCTATTAACCCGGGGTTTTTATACCTTAATCTTTCAAAACCGGATCCGTTTTTTATTCTTCCGGTACTCTCCGCGCTCTTGCAATTTCTGACATCCAAAATGATGATGCCTACTTTGTCGGAGGCTGAAAAGCTTGCTAAAAAAGCCGATGACGTTAAAGATGATGTTATGTATAATATGCAGGAGCAGATGTTATACACTGCTCCTATAATCTTTTTGATTGTAGGTTTGAAACTGCCTTCAGGAGTTGTTCTTAATATATTTGTGACAACCCTGTTTTCATTAATACAGCAATATTTTGTTTCCGGTTTGGGGGGCTTAAAACCTCTTCTCGGAAAGTTTGGGATAAAAACATGAACCCTTCTGAAGATATAATATCTGAAATCAAAGAAATTATTGAAAAGATGCTTTATTTCATAGGCGTTTCGGCAAGGAGCGATGTGTATTTGGAAACAAATGAGAATGGAGAAGTTTACAGGGTGGATCTTTCGGGAGACGACCTTGGCGCCCTTATCGGTTACCATGGAGAAGGTCTTTTAGCTCTTCAGACAGTCCTCGCTTTAATGGTTGCGAAAAAGTTTGATAAGTTCTTTTATATAAATGTGGACGTGAACGGTTACAGGCAAGAAAGAGAGGAAAGGCTTAAAGATATGACAAAAAGGGCTGTTGATAAGGTTTTGTTTTCACTTTCTCCCGTTGAACTTCCACCGATGGGTGCGTCGGAAAGAAGACTTATCCATATGGAGGTTTCAAAGCACCGGGGTGTCGCGTCTGAAAGCACGGGAGAGGGATTTGGGAGAAGGGTTGTAATTAAACCGTCGTAATTATTAATATGAAATTTACCTGTCTTCAGGAAAATCTTGTAAAAGGTCTTTCAACCGTGGGTAAGGCCGTTTCTTTAAAAGGATCTCTTCCCGTACTCTCAAATGTTCTTATTTCTTCGGATAACGGCAGGCTTAAATTATCAGCGACTAATCTTGAGACTGCGATAACGACTTGGATAGGTGCTTCCATTGACAGAGAGGGTGCTGTTACCATTCCGGCCAGGATTTTATCAGAGTTTGTTTCAAACCTCCCACCTTCCAGCATTGTGGGTGAGGTTGAGGGAAATATCCTTAAACTTTCGTGCGAAAAAGCTTTATCCAAGTTTAACGGGCTTGACGCTTCAGAGTTTCCCGACCTTCCTGTGTTTACGGAGGATTCCCATTTGAATATTGACTCAAAGCTATTTGGAGAAGCCGTTTTGGAGGCCGCTTTTGCCGCTGCGGTGGATGAAAGCAGGCCAGTTTTAACGGGCGTTTTGGTAAATGCTTCAAAGGACGGTCTGTATATGGTTTCAGTGGATGGGTTCAGGCTTGCTGAAAAGATTGTTTCCCTTAACGGGAAAAACCTTAAAAAACCTTTCCTCGCCGTTATCCCTGCAAAAACTCTTCTTGAGGTCGCAAGGCTTGTCGGATCGCTGAAAGATCCTCTTGAAATTTCTCTAAGTGAAGAGGGCAATCTTGTAATTTTTAAAGTCGGAGATGTCCTTATAACATCCCGTACGATAGATGGAGACTTTCCGGAGTATAAAAAACTTATACCTGAAAAGGACAAGGGGACTACTGTTGTAAAACTTCCTGCAAAAGATTTTGTTAATGCTTTAAGGCTTTCTAATGTTTTTGCCAAAGAAGCTTCAAGCGTTGTCAGGATTAAAGTTGATTCTTCCGAGAACGCTGTTTTTGTTTTATCTTCAAACTCGGAAGTCGGAGAAAATAACAGCAAAGTTTCCGCCGAGGTTTCAGGCAAAGATATGGAAGTTGCCTTTAACTCAAAGTTTATTATGGATGTTTTTAATAATGTGAAGTCTGACGAGTTTGTTTTCTCCCTCCCTGAAAAGATAGGCCCCGGTGTCCCGGGCGTTTTTAAGCCCTCCGAAAGGGATGATCATACTTACCTCGTAATGCCCATGCAATTCTAACCCCTTTACTAACCATAATTACGAGCACGATAGAAATCAAAAACATATCTTCTCGAAGGCACGGGATCTCGCGGTACGTTACAGAACTGTGTATTCATTACTCGCGCGGCCCCTTCCTCTCGCCATTGCTATAAAAGTATTAATTCATAAATACAAAGCAATGGCTGCGAGAATCCTTCTTTGAAGATATATTTTTGATTTCTGTTTGTTATGTTCGTAGTTCAGGTTAGTAAAGGGAGGAGACCTCATCCTCATCGGGGTTTTTAGGGGCTGGGGATTGTGCGGCGGGGCTTTGTGGGTAGCCTGCTTCTACCTGCGGCGCTTTTTGAGGTTGAGCTGTCGGTTGCGGCTGCCCTTCTTTTATTATGGGAATATTATTTCCGCCCAGCGGAGCTGGCTCTTGAGGTGCTTCCTGTGGTGAAGCAGGTGGGGGAGCGGGTTTATTGTAATTTGGAACGGGCCTGTAAATCACTTTTGTCTGCGGCTGTTCTTTTAACGTTCCTTTTTCTCTTAACTTAATTAGTTCAGCAGGATTTGTTGTAACAAGCTTATATTCCTCTTCCGACGCCTCAATTTTAATCGCAACGTGGTTGCTTCCAGCAAAAAACAGCCCTTCTCCGATGCCCGCCGATAATAAAAACCTCTTTTCTCCTTCGGACAAATAAAATGTTTCGGCAACTTTATCAATTGCCGCGGGGTGCTGTTTTAAAAGCACTTGAATTGAGGAGCTCGTGATTATTGCATGCCCGTACTCGCTTGATAAGAAATCCTCAACATCTTGCGTAATTGTAGTTAAGCCTAGGAAATATTTCCTTGCTCTTTTTGCTATGCCATATATAAATGTCGCAGAATCCTTGTTTTGCATCAGATACCACGCCTCATCAATAACAAGAATTCTTTTTCTTAAGTCTTTTTTAATTCTTGTCCATATGAAATCAAGTATTATGTATATTGCGATAGGCCTTAAAACATCCTCAAGAGACCTCGTGGAAAAAACGGTGAACTTGCTTCTTATGTCTATATTTGACCTCTGGTCAAAAATCCCTGCTAGAGAACCCTTAATATATCTTTCAAGCCTTGAGGCAAGAGCTTTTGCTTCGGGCTCTTCAAATCCAAGAAGAACTTTATATAAATCCTCCATTATCGGAGGCTCTTTTGTCCTTTGCGTTTCGGGATCCGTTGTAATTCCCTTGATTCTGTAAGCTTCTATCAGAGATTTGTCTAAAACGGCTTCTTCAACGTTAGTCATGTTCCCAAAGATTATTTTAAAAAGTGTATGCAGGGAAAGTATTTTTTGCCCCAGCTCATTTTCGCCTTCTATGGCAACCCCCGAAAGATCAAATGGGTTTATTCTTGAAGGGGAGGATGGGGAAAATTCAATATAGTTTCCCCCTACCGCTTCGCAAAGTCTTTTGTATTCCATTTCGGGGTCAATGACTAAAATCTCGGATCCAAAAACCATAGACCTTAAAGCTTCAAGTTTAACGAAAAATGATTTTCCTGCCCCTGATTTTGCAAAGACCACCGTGTTGGCGTTTTCCAGGGAAAACCTATCAAATATTACAAGAGAGCCGTTATGCTTGTTTATGCCATACATTATTCCTTCGTTTGCCGTAAGATCAGATGATGTAAACGGAAAGGTTGTAGCAAGGCTAGTTGTGTCCATGTTTCTCGTAATGAGAAGCTTATCAAGGCATAACGGAATAGTTGTTTGAAAGGCCTGTTCCATCTGAAGAGACGCCTGTTTTGAAATAAGAAGAAGGGAGCCAAGAGTTGATTCAACTTTTTTGGTAACCACCTCAAGCTCTTCAAGAGTGTCTGCGGGAACAGTCACATAAAATGAAAACTGGAAAAATTTTTCCACTCCTTTTACAAGCTGTTCCTGAAGGGATTGCGCGTCTTCAAGCGCGGCGCTTACTGTGGGATCAACTATTTTGCCTCTCTCTCGATCCGTTCTGACTGTCGCCTCCATTTCAGCAATTTTTCTTCTTAAGTCGTCAAGAATTCCCCTTGACTGCACGGGATAATAAAACATTGATATATCAAGAGTGTGTTCAAAATTAATAAGAGGTGAAAGCCAGTTGGCCCCGACAAACCTAGGGTATCCCGCGACAAACAGCGTTCTGTAATAAGTGTTTCCAACCCTTATATGCGTGAAATCAACTTCAATTGCAGATGGAGCTATAACGTCTTTAACGTCAACCATCCCTTCCGCAAGTTTCTTTGCGGAGCCCTCGGCGCTCTTTTCTTTTTCCAGGTCCTCCTTCTTTTTGTTTATAGGCAGTTTCATCTTTACTCCTCTAATATGGCAGGTTCAACTATCGCCACTTTAAAATCATCCACTCTTGCTTTTATCCTTTGCTCATGGACTGATGAGGGATTATAAATGTCAAAAAACAACTCAACAAGCTCCTGGGTGTTTAACTGTCTTGTTTTTATGCCGATTCTTGCGAATTCTTTAACAATGTTGTCTCTTTTAGGATACAACTCGGCCGTCGCATTTTTGATTACATGCGGGACATTTACCGTCATTCTTTTGTTTCTTGAGCCTGTCAAAAGTGATATGAAATCAAAAGGCCCGCCTCCCTGCTGCCTTGGGACATCAACTGTTCCCCCTGAAGGAATGGCCACGTAAAAACTTTTATCCAAAACTTCATTTCTTTGTATTAAATCCTGCACAAACTTTCTGTAAGACTGCGCCTGGATACGAAGAAGAGGGTCTTTAATTTTACTTTCAACAGCCTTTACTTTTTCTATGTAGTTTGTAATATCAAGTCTTTTGCTTCTTAAAATGACCTGAATGGGGAACGAAAGAGAGTTTAAAAGGGCGGAAAACGCGGCTATTATGGCGTCCTGCTCTATTTCGGAGAGGAGGTCAAAGTTAACGGCAGTCGTTTTAAGAACCAGTGTCACTCCTCCATTTTTTAAGACCACAAGATCATCAGTTATTGTTTCTATATCAAGGTGATCTTGTGTTGAGTAATTTACTTTCTGACTCATGTTTTTAGTTTACCAGTAAATTCAACGGGTGGTAATACCAGACCCTTTACTTCTATACTCACTCTGTCAAAGGACATAGGGTTTTTTTCGCCCTCTTTTGAAACTTCTAAAACATAAGTTCCGTTTGAAACAGGTGTCGTTATGGAAAATTGACCAAGTTTATTTGTCTTTAGAGCCCGCACCGTGTCGCCTTTTGAATCTTTAACTATTACCACGGCTCCTTCCAAAAGCGTTTGGGTCTGGTCCTTTACTACCCCGTTTATGATGTTTGGGACTCCGGTGATGGGTGAGATGTTTGAGAAGGTTGCCTTCTGCAATGGGGCTTGCGCCTGTGCTCCTTGTGTAAATTCAGAAGGTATTACAGGTACATGTACCTTCTCCACCACTTTTTGCACGATAACCCTTGGCTGTTCGCTTCCCATTTCTTTAATCTTTTGCTCCATCTCAAAAATTCTTTGCTGAAGAAGTGCAACCTCTCTGTCGGCCTGCTCCTTTTCCGTTTGGAGGTTTTTTATCTGATTTGTGATCTGATCTTTTTCTTCTTTACTGCTTCCAGCCTGACCGGCTTTTTTCTTAAGCTCCTCTATCTCTTTTTCCAGCCTTTGATTGTCAGTTTTAAGTTGGGCTACCGCTTGCGAAGCGCCTTTTTGGATTGTGCCTTTTGTAGCCTCCTCCACTTTTGCGGCCGGTGCCTCCTCCTTTTTTTCCTTCGGCTGCTGCCCTTTCTTTATTTTTTCAACAAGTTCGGTGAGCTGCCTTGTTTTTAATGAAAGGTCACTTTCCGCTTTTTCTTCAGTCGGTTTTACTACCCGTTCTCCCCTTACGGGAAGCACTATTTCACCTTCCGTTCTTGAAAGATGTGTAAATCTCCTTCCCGCAAGTCTGTCCGGTGTTATGGGGGACCCCGTGTAAAATTTAGGCGTGTATTGGTGAGGTATTATTACCTGTGCAGGGCTTATTTTTGGTTCCTCCGCTTGTGGGAGTGTTATTTCGGCTTCAAGAAAAGGGGTGGCTTCGGGTTTCTGCGGGATTTCCTCTACTGGTTTAGGGGGTTTAGGAGCCCCCACTTCTTTGATTTCTGGTTCCAATCCTTTTACTTCCGGTGTGTAGGGCCTAAGAGGCTTGAAGACCTGCTTCGGCTCTTCCGTTGTGGTTACTACACCGCCGTAAGCTTCTTTTACTTTGTTTATAAAATAATCCTCGGCAATATCAAGAGGGTCTTTAGGGGCTCCGGCACCTTCACGTTCAAGATACTGCTCAAGCTTTCTCCTGCTTGCAGTCGGGGCTACAGCCATAAGCTCCGATTTAAGCATGGCAAGATTTTGATATAAAAAGTAGCTTGGAGGGACTATTTCTTTTCTCCATATCCTTTGGGTTGGTGTGTAAATTGCGTTTATAAAGTTAGCAACCCATTGATCAAGTCCTCTTTCCTCAACCGGTACAAAAGCGATCGCAACGCCTGCCCCCGCTATTAAAAGCGCAACGGGAAGCCTTAAAAAGCTTGGAAGTCCTGATCTTAGCGCCCCGAATGCAAAAATCGCGGCTATTACTAAGTAAAAGAACTGCCTCATGGTAAGGCTTCCAATCACTTTAAATTCAACCTGCATTATGTTCTGGGGAACCGCGTGCTGCTTGTTTGTTTGAACGACTTCGTTTATGGGCATGTTTATGATGAATTATAACTTTTTAAAACCCTAAAAGACAGAGTAACGTTTAATTATATCATTTATTTTTTGGGTTTGAGGTAGGCATTTATCATGCCGGGGGCGCGAAGGGCTACAATCCATGTTCCAAACATAAGCATGCCGCCGACAAGAGGCGATAGCGCTGTGCTCCAAAAGCCGGGTGTTGGGGTGCTGCTGTCCCAAAGAACCGATAAGAATAGGTAAAAGCCAAGCATTATTAAAAGAACTATTGCAGGAAGAGCTAGCACTGCCGAAAGCATGTCCACAAACCAGTCTTTAATTCTATGCTCTTGTCCGGGAATAGCCGCGATAGCAAAAATCAAAGGAGAAAATATCGTCAAAAATATTATTTTAAGATAGTTAAAGATATACACAGCGCCAAGCGCGAATAGAAATATCACAAGGAAAACAAGAGCTACCAAAACGACAAGAGTAAGGCCGATTGTAAGTATAAAACCAAGCCCAATCGGACCAAGAAGCACTTTTGCCGCGCAATCTGACGCCGCAGAGATACTTGATATCTCGCTACAGCTGTATGGAGGGGTTGTTAAAGAAGGATTGACTCCCTTAAGCACCGATGCCCCGCCTCCCGTTGTCTCAAGTATAAAAGATCCGGCTATCTTTACGAGAGGGCTGTTCCATCCAAGCCCTATGGACTGATCAAAGATAGCTCCTATCCCATAGCTTAAGGTGATAAGAATGGCACTTATTATTATTCTCGGAATTGCGGCCTGCGCCGTTACTGCCGTTTGCGGATCTATTTTTGATCTCATTGAAATCATGACTGAAATAACGAGCACAAAAGCGGCAAGGAGTCCGTACGAAGCATTTCTAAAGCCTTTCCATATTTCATAAACGCTTTTAAAAGGGTTGGAAATGGTTGCGGCTTGCGCTTCCTGGAAAACAGGCGAATCCTCTTTTATTCCGTTAAAGTAAAGAGCAAGGGTTGCGGGAGGTGGTGTGTCCACTGCCCCCTGCAGAGTTGAGGTGGATAGGGCTAAGAGGCTTCCGTTTCTAAGGCCCGTACCCTGTCCGGTAAGGTTTAAGTCAGGCCAATCCGAAGTATCTGAAAAACAATCAGTCGGGTAGCCCGTCATGCCTATATAAAAAGAGTCTATTAAAGCCTGAAACGCGCCGACCCCAAGAGACCTTTGGGTGCTTTCATCCCCAAGGATCACACCGATAACAGTCTGCCAGAAAGTTGAGCCCGGAGGTCTTGTCCCGTCTCCGCAAGAGGCAAGCCCGGGACGCGCAAAAATAATCGCAATAAGAAATAAGGTTACAAACAGCGGTACTGCCTTTTTTAAAGTACTCATATTCTTGAGTAGATATTAAGCCCATATATTAAAAAGTTCAAGTATTTGCTACTATTTAAACCATGGCGCCGCCTATTCTTTACCCGGGTTATTACCCCGGAACCCGTCCGCTTAAAGGAAAAAGAGGAAGACCAAGGAAAATCTTTCCCGACCCATTTTTAACGGATTTAACATCCGCAATTAATGTGCAGGGCTCCGTTTTGGGTTTGCCCAATCAGATCGGCGAGCTTTTTGAAAAAGATTTTACAAACGGTCTTAAGATAAGATACGGGATTTCAGAAGTGGAGTCGGGAGTTGCGGCCGAAGAACTTCAGGCTATAGAAGAAGAATATCAGGAGCTTCCCGGGGCGATGGGGATCGGGATAAGTTTTGATCCCGAAGTGTGGAAGAAAAAAGGTTTTGAGCAAAATCTTAGGGAAACGGGCGAAGAGTGGATAAACGCGGTTTTAGGTTTTAAGGATTTAAGCGTTAGAACCGAGCTTGCCGGAGTATGGGATCCTCTTTTAAACCCTACGAGAGAGGCAACCGAAGCGCAAAAGAAGATGAGCCTTCACGCGATTTCATATGCGCAAAAGTATGTAAACGAGCCGGGGGGACCACAGGCAAAAGAATTCTCAAGCGTTAACGACCTTTCAAATTCAATCAGAAATTTCGTTGTTTTTGGAAATACAGCCTCTGAAAGAGGCAGGAAGTTTGACACGGTTCAGCTTAATTTTGCTTTTGCTTTATCTCAAGTCGTAAATAAAGATACAAAAGTTGCAAATTTCGGAGCTAACATTCTTGCCAAGGAGACGGCCTTATCAAGCATTGGGTCAAACATTGCGTCACTTGAAAGAAGGCTTGCCGCAACAACTGATCCTGATACACAAAGGGCTTTGCAGGATCAGCTAGACCTTCTTCATGCTGATGAAAGTAGAATTAATGCCGAGGTTTCGGAGCTTAGGGAAAAAGACTCCACTATCAAAACTCTTAACGCAAGGCTTGATAAAGCTTTGACCACTCCTAGAAAAGAAAGAGCGCTAAAGCTTACACAAAAAGCAAGAGCGAGGCTTGAGGCGCAGCTTAAGACTGAAAGTGACCCTGCAACAAGAGCCAGCATTGAAGCAAGGATCACGGATTTAAAAAAAGATGAGAATGACTTAAAAGGGTTTCTTGACTCGCTTACGGATAAGGATAGGGCGGAGCAGCGGAAAGAGCTTAAAGGGTTATGGGGCGATGCTGTTAATTCAAAAGACGGTGAGTTAAAAGATGCTCTTAATGAGGTTGATGACAAGAAGCTTGCGGGATGGGCAAAGCTTGTTGATTTTAGAAATAATGTTTTTACCTATAACGAATATATTGACTCGGCCGCAGAAGGAAGGCTGTTTCAAACTTTCGTCTGGAACAGGATTAGAAGGGCACTTCCTTTTTTAGGGCAGGCTTACTCGGCCAAAATGTTTATTGACAACCCGTTAAGATTTGCCATAAGCGTTTTTGCCAAGGCGACGAGCGCGAAGGGCTATGATCTTCCCGTTGTGGGAAAATTCAGAATCCCCTTTGTCAACAGGTTAATGACCTCCATCGGAAAGTTTCTTGACGGAACTCTTGGGAAAATCGCCAAACTTATTGCAAGAAGTCCGATTCTTAGGGGGATTGTAACCACGCTTACCGGGGGGCTTGTCAGAAGTATCGTCAATAAAGCGGTTATGAGCATCATCGCTGGGGCGGGTGTTACGGGTGTAGGTACGATTCCGGCCGCCGCGGCTGCGGCCTTAACTTACGTCGGGGAAAAGGTTTGGAGTATTTTTGTTTCCTTTATAAAGCTTGATATTTCAGGGGCGATAGATAAGATCGCAAAGGAGTTTTCTAATTTATTAAAACTTGGAATGCTTGCGATAGGCGTGCCTATTTTTTTGATAGGCGCAATTTTTTATATGGTTATTAATATTATGACGGCCCCGATGTCAGGGACCTCAACGGTTGGCAGAGGAGGGGCGACTGGGATTACAAGCGGTGGTGGTACTGGAACCGTTGGGGGAGGCGGCAGCTCCTGCTCTGTCGTTCCGAAGGGGTTTGATAACGACCTTTTTTCAAAAATGGAGCCGTTTGGAAGCCCCAAACTTATTGATGTGCCTGACAGCATTTTCTTTGGGCAGGGAAGCTGTTATGGGGAGTGCAGGACATCTGTAAATTATCTGCACGGCGGTTTAGATCTTAATACTAACCACGATTATAGCGAACCCGCGCTGACATCACCTTATCAGGGAGATGCCGTTGTGTTTTTTGCCAACTCAAGCTGTACGGGCGGGGGTAAAGGCTGTGGAAACGGTTTTGGGAACCACGTTATTCTAAAAGTTTCGGGGGAGGAGGATTGCACCGATTACGGTGAATGCGGAACCAACATGTACATATATTTTGCCCATTTAAGTTCTTTGTCCGTAAGTGTTGGAGACACTGTTTCCTACGGTGAGGGGGTTGGTAAGCTTGGCAACACGGGAAATTCCACGGGCCCGCATTTGCATTTTGAAATAAGGTCAGGTTCTACAAATTCAGCCTACACCGTAAACCCATGTTTTGTTTTCTCCTGTGACCCAATCAGCGACTTTAGCAGTGCAGCGAGATCAAGCTGCAGGCCTCCCGAGATTCACGGTCCTCTTTTCAACGATTATGATGCCTCTTACCATTAATTGCCAAATTCTTTTGTTATAATATCTTTGTGTTTGAGAGAATTTATAATTTTTTTCAGAGCAGGAGAGCACTTGCTTTATTAATTGGGGCTTTTACACTTCTCATTCTTGCGGCTTTTTTTCAAAACCCGTCTTTATTTAGGCTTCCGCTTACACAAAAGGAAAAAGAGGAGATAGCGGCTAAGCAAAGAGAGATTGTACAGAATGTAAGTAAAGAGGGAGACAAGAAAATAGATTTTCTTGGGCTTGATAACAAAGGTGTTTTTGTGAATGTGAGCGTAGCAGAAGACAGTCTGCAAAAAGTAAATAAGGACAGCTACGTTTTTCTTGCTCAAGGAAAGGGTATTAGGGATCTAACCAAAGAGCTAAATATAAAAGAGGTTGTTTATGAGTATGATAGGGAGGTTAGGTTTTATATTAACACTACGGCGGAGATATTTATCAGAGGTTACGTTGATTATCTGAATAATGCGCTTCCGCTTGATAAGCGAAACGAGCTCTCTTTTCAAACGGTGTACACAGGTAGAACTGAAGAAAATGTTGAAGGCGACGAGTACATTTCAGGTGAGAATGTGCCAAATCCAACACACGAAAACTTTTTCTACAATCTTCTTCTTAATGGATCGTTGTTGATTCAAACTGCCGGTACTGGCGGGATGGTTCTCACAAAACCAATTGATGGAAAAGGGGATGTTTTAGTAACCATGCAGAAATTCTTTCCTGAAAAGATAACAGTTCAGTCAAAGAGAGAATTTGCGGCGGGAAGTTTTAAGTTTCGTCCCTCAATTCCAAAAGATCCCACTTACAGCTTTGACCTTGATAGAAAGTTATCGGCTTCTGATTTTACCGTAAGGCCAGGTTCTTTGCAGAAGCTTTATCTTTATGACTCGGCAAACGGGTACCTTGTCCCGTTTTTGTCCCAGGAAGCTTTGATGAGGGATCTAAGGACAAGAAGAGATATTGTCTATTTACTGACTCAATTTTAAAAACTTTAGCAAGCAGAAACCTTACAGGGGCTCTCTCGGACGGTCAAAAGTTTGGTAGATTATGTCTTTTCCCGTTACGGGAGTTCCAAATCCATCGGATACATAAGGGGCTTTTTTAAATTCACCTGAAATCACACCTTTGCCTGATAGAGTCCCCACCGCGCCGGTTTCGGGCGTGCACTTTCCGGGTCTTATTATGGAGTCGGTATAGTTTGCAAAAGATTTATTTACAAGATCCACATACGGAAGTTTAAAGTAAAGAGTGGCATTTTCTTCGGAGTTCGCCTTTATGGCGTTGCAGGCGCTTTCATTATAGCCCGCGCCGGGTATGCATACGGAGAGCGCGTTTTGGAAAGCGTTTATTAACTGCTCTCCTGTTACATAAAGATTAAACGCGGCTCCCCCCTTTGCTTCCTTTGTGCATTCAATAATCAGATTTCTTGTTCTTGAGATTCTTATCTGGGAACTTGCTTCTTCGCATCTGTCTGTTTTTCTTTCATATATGTTTTTCCCAGGCCTTGTGTATAGAGAGGCAAGGAGCGAGCTAACGTTTTCCGCTCCTCTTATTGAAAACTCGGACCCTTTAAGGGAAACCGGAGTTCTTGTTAGAGCCGGATTGTAGGTGGATGATGCTGGATCGGGAGTGCAGTTAAATCCGCTGCACGCGTAATTTGTGTTGCTAAGCCAGGGTTCCGAGTCGGCGTTTGCAATTCCGTCGTTATCGTCAAGGACACAGAGGTAATGTGGGAAGTATTCATCATCAAGCTTTCCCGGTTCGGGCGGGTCACCCGGCAGTACGAAGTCACTAAACGTTTTAGTTACTGTGCCTTCTTTACATACGGGATATGTCGGATGGCTGTCTTGAGCCGCTTTACATATTTCTTTTTCTTTTTCCGGTCTTGTGGCTCCTCGGATCGTGAAGCCGCTTCTTCCCCTGTTTATTCCGCTTGAGAGCTGGTTCATATTGTAAATTTCGTTGCAGTCAGGGAGTGCATCCTTTGGAATCGGCCCAAAACCCGCCTGTATGGCCTGCGTTCTTGCGAAAGTATCCGCTGTTGCTTCGGTTGTAGATAAAGCTAAGGTGCTTCCGAGAGCGTATTTCGCCGACCCGACTATTGTGCTCAAACATCCTACTAAGTTGCCCGCGCAAAATTCCAGGAAACCCACGCTTTCTTTAAAGCTTGGAGGGCCGAAAGGGTAGCGTACGTTGTATTTTGGATTGTCAACGCGGTCAACGCAGGTATCATTTTCATCGGGAACAGGTCTTACACAGACATTTGAGTTATCCCCGCAGTCGCCGTTTCTTGGAATATCAAAGCTTAAATCATACTGAAAATCAACTTTTGCGCTACCTCCGCTTGGGATATTTTCAACGCTTATAGTTTCAAGGACTTTATTTTCGCACGTGACTAAAAAGAATAGAGGCTCGCCGCATGTGACCCCACCCATCTCCACCGTATAATCGCCTCCGCTTTTAACGCTTTTGTAGGTGTAGTTGTCCCTCACATCAAGGGGATCAAGGGGCTTTTTGACCCAGAGGAGGCCGAGGTTTTCTATGCCGTAGGGGTCTATTGCTATACCCCTTTCGTCAACTCCTTTGACCCAGGCTTTGCCCCTTATTGTGCAGGTATTGTCCCCCGAGGGGGGAGGAGCTGTGCATGTCGTGGCGGGAGGGGGTGGAGGGGGTGTCTCGTCACCGCTATCATCACAATCAGATCCCGCCGGGCAGCAGCCATGATCCTCGCAACATCTGTATAGGCATCCAGGGGCTCCCGCACACTCGTTCCCGTTAGGGTCACAAGTTTCTCCTGCAGGGCAGGTTCCGCAAATATGGGTTGCATAGGCTTTCCGCGCTTTTAAAAAGATAAGAAAACCCAAAAAGAGAATTATTATAATTGTGAAGGGAATAACTTTTCTCATCCGAATATCTTTAGTTATTTTTGAGCCACTCTATCAGGCCTCTTATCTGCGCTTCAAGGCTGAAGTCTCCGCTCACTCCAAGTATGCCCGTCAGTATCGCAAAGATTACATAAACTCCAATCACCACCAGAAACCCTATTACAGCCCAGGTCAGTGTGGCTTTTGCCCCTTCTATTCCCTTCGGATCACCTTGCGACAAGGAGAACTTAACCGCGGCGTAAAAGACCATAAGCACAAATACAGATCCCGAAACGACAACTAGGATATTTAGGGCAGTTGAGACATAACAAGCGATGGTTGACGGAAGATCATCAACGGCCTCCTCCGCTGTTGCCGGATCACTTTTGCATGCCGCCGCGTTGGCCGGATTTGGAAATACAAAGTTTGAGGCAAAGAAAAGAAGTGTGATAACAAGGATAGATTTTAGTTTTATGTTAATTCGATCTGACATTTGTTACCTCTCCCTGTGCGCCTAAAATATTTAAAATCACATTTTTAATGACAAATGCCGCAATGGTTATTATAAAGGCTACTACGCTGACTGTAAGATACTTCTGGGCGGATGCGATGGCCTTTGGATCTCCCTCACTCATGATGTATTGAACTCCCGCGTAAATTATTGCAATTGTGGCAATGGCTATGCTTGAGCCCATTGCGACATTTAACGCAACGCCGAAGAAATCCCCGATCGTGCCAAATTTCCCGCCGGTTGGATCATGCGAAAGAACCTGGTTTAGGATATCAAACATGCAGTAATAATACACTATATCCCAGATCTGTTGAATCCTTGCTGTGCATGAGAGAATACTCGTCATCCCCGCGAAAGCGGGAATGACAAACATCGCAGAGGTGTAAGAGTTTATATCCCAATGAATGTATTGATGAGGACTCGGAGCACTGCTAGGCCCGCAAGAGAAAATATGAGGCCGACTACGGCGGAAGTTAAAATTTCCTTGCCTTCCGATATTTTTGTTTCGCTCCCTTCGCTTGTGATAATGAGGTAACCTCCTTGGATTATTCTAAAAAGAGCAATAAGTATTGCAATGGGGATAAGAAAAAGAACTATTCTTTCAATGAGTCCTCCCGGATCAAGAGGGCTGGGGAGAGCTCCAGATCCTGAAAGTGCGTCGCCCGGGGGCGGGGCAGCAGACGCGCAGCCTGCGGCTATGCAAGCACTTATTGTAGGATAGGTTCCCGAGGTGTCATACACTACACTGCAGTTAGTGCCTCCTACACAATTGTAAGAGGATGCAGTCGCGGGTTGGTCTATACATATCCCATTTTTGGAGCCGGATGCGGTGCACACTGTATTACCTGCCGAATTTGGTACACATTCCCACGTTTCACTATACAAACTCTCACAATCTCCACTACCGGCGCACTCGCAGGTGGGTAAAGATCCGGACTCGAGTTCACATCTTTCCGTGGCTGTGTTGCAAGTGTAATTTACCCCGCTTGCACTGCAGCATTCTCTAATGAGGTCAGAGGGGCCGTATACGCAATCCCCACCGGGCGCCGTACAGGAGGGTGGTATGCATTGTCCACTGCTATTGCATGTGTAATCTGTTTTGCCTGAAGCTTCACAGTCTGCGTTGGAGTTGCATTCTACACACGCTCCGGTGCCAATGTTGCAGTATGGTGTGCCGGAGAACCCGCTGCATTGCGAACTTGAAGTACAGCCTGTGCATGAAAACGAGCAGGGAAAACCTTCACCTCCTGATACACCGCAAACGGGAGTGTCCAAGTTACAGTTATTGGGGGTGGGAAGGCACACGTAACCAATGTCACTTGTGCTTTCCGTTCCGCATGTTCCTCCGGCATAGGAAGGTCTGCTAGAGGTAACAATTAAAGATAAGAAGAAAACCGTGAATAGAAATAAAAGGGTTGTCAAAGTTTTGTTTAACATCCTGGTCATTATTATTACATATTATATTCTGGAGTGTCATCCTGAATTGACTTTATGTCGTGCCGGACTTGATCCGGCATCTCTACAGAAGATCCAGGGGGATCCCGGCTTTCGCCGGGATGACGTTATGGATTCACTCTTTCAGCGGGAGGCGGACAGGCGCGGGGATGGCAAAGACGTGTGCTTTAGTTGAAGTCGTAATGGGAGACCGTTCAAATTTGGTCACCTTCTTTAAGTACTTTTCCTTTCTAATATAACATAAAGAGTTGATTTGACTAAGTGAATTATCCTT
>MEUZ01000002.1 GCA_001772615.1 candidate division WWE3 bacterium RIFCSPHIGHO2_01_FULL_40_23
AAGCTCACTTGAGAAATCTAAAAAACCAAATGTTGATTTACCAACCTTATACTCGTTGGTAGGTGACCAAATTTGAACGGTAGCTCACTCGCTCCGCTCGCTGCGGCATTCTCATCCCGCTTAGTACAGATCTTTCAACCCTCCCCTCCTCCCACGAACTCTTTGCTGATTTTAGTGGCGGAGGGAGCGGGATTCGAACCCGCGAGGGGATTACTCCCCAACGAACTTTCCAGATTCGCGCACTGGGCCTCTATGCGATCCCTCCATAAAAAGCAACAAACCAATATTAACTCTAAAACTTCCAAAAATCTTTACCAAGCGCAGCAACCATATGGAAGCCCTTTTGTATGTGAAGCATCGTTAAATAAATGAAGAACCATTTTATCCGGGCTTTTAACTTCAACCATAGTCACGGAAGCAAAATCCACATTCATATTAAAAAACCCGTCAATACTCCCCTCAAGGATTTTAAGAACAAGAAACCTTATCCAATGCCCATGAGTAAATATAAAAACGTTCTCGCCTTTTGATTCTGAAAGAATCCTCTTAAACGAATCACAAACCTGCGAGCATATAGGATCAAAAATACCTTTTAGATGCTCAAGTTTTTCATGATCCGATGCAAATGCTTCGTCTAAAACCTCCCTGACATCATCCCTATACTCTGCCTTAACATCAGAATGGTATTTAAGAAAAATTTTGCAAGTATTTTTTGACCTTTCCATCGTACTGCAAAACACTTCATCCACTCTGAAATCTTTAAATCTTTCCGCTAGAGCTTCCGCATGCTTCATTCCGGATTCATTAAGCGCAGATTCAGGACCCTCCCTCCAGCTTTCATCATATGCATTCCCATGCCTTATCAAAAAAACCTTTTTCATAAGAAGATTATAACAAGATCAGACTTTAACTTTATTAATATCCCCTACGCACATCCAAGCACTTTGCATCCCATAACCTGTTTTGTCAATGTTAAACGCTGGCACTTCCGATATCTCGCTAAGCAGAACAAAAATGGCGTACTTCTTATTTAGTATGTAATTTCTAATTTCTTGTGGAATATCGGCCGCGCCTAGATCACGAAGGGTATATTTCTTCATTAACCCCAAGGCCTGCTTATTGTCCTTCACAAAGTATTGATGTACATCTAAAACCTTTGCTTTCAAAGTTACGGGGCGTCCCGAATCCTTGAAATAAACAACGTCGCCCTTAAAAATCTTGTCCCACGGAGCAACTTGTGTTTTATACCACCTGGATTCCACGGTCTTTTGACCGCTAAGTATTTTCTTTAGCAAACCCCATTCTTTTTTTAGTATTGCCACATGATCCATAAACCACTAAATTATAGTCAGTTTTGGTTATTCTAAATATCAGTATGAGAGATGCAACAGTACTTCTTCTTGTGAAAAGGAGTAAACAAAAAAAGATAGAAAAGATTTTGCTAGCTATGAAAAAACGGGGTTTCGGGGAAGGAAAGTGGAACGGAGTAGGTGGGAAAGTTAAGGATGGGGAATCAATAGAAGAAGCCGCAATCAGGGAAGCGTGTGAAGAGATAAGCGTAATAGCAAGTAATTTAGCAAAAGTAGCGATACTAGACTTCTCCTTTCCTTTGAACCCGAAATGGGATCAAACCGTGCATGTATATATTTCGGACATTTGGGAGGGCGCACCAACCGAAAGCGAAGAGATGAACCCCAAGTGGTTCAACATCAATGAAATCCCTTTTGGAAATATGTGGCCTGACGATTTCCATTGGCTGCCCAAGGTGCTGGACGGCAATAAAGTTAAGGGAATGTTCAGTTTTCTTGAGGGAGATGTTATAGATAAAATGGAAATTAAATGTGTGGGGTTTCTTTAAAAAATCCAAATCTAACTATTGCCACTCTTCAGTAAACGCATAAGCAGACAACACACAATTTATTGATATTTACTACAACTTATATTATATTAACATAATGGGGCTTACTAATTTAAAATTAAAGATCTCAAACCCCGCCAACATAAAGAGGCAGGAGGAGGTTAACTTCCTTGTGGATTCAGGAGCTTTTTACTCTTTTGTTGATGGAAATGTACTGAAAAAGGTTGGCATTAAACCCGAAACCGTAAAAGAGTTCATCATGGCAAACGGTAAAACCGTTAAAAGAAGGGTGGGAATAGCAAGGTTTCATTACAAAGGTTTAACAGGCGGAGCACCAGTGGTGTTCGCAAAAAAAGGCGACGAAAACCTTTTGGGAGCTACTACTTTGGAAGCTTTAGGACTCATGCTCAACCCTTTTAAAAGAGAAATAATCCCTATAACGTTAACTGTTTAAGAAATTTCAGCCGCTATTCTCATCCCACCGAATACTACCTTTCAAAGCTTCCCCTTTTCCAACTACCCTCCTACAGATTTTTCTGGCGGAGGGGGTGGGATTCGAACCCACGTTGGGGTTGCCCCCAAACGCTTTTCGAGAGCGCCGCCTTGAACCGCTTGGCTACCCCTCCACGGAACTTACTGAAATCAATTGTACCCCAATTAGACAAAAACCCTATAAAAGAAATGGCGGCAAAAAAGAACCCCCTAACAACTAGTTGGGGGGCTTTTTACTTTTGTGGAGCGGGCGGATCAAACTTCGGACCATTGGCCGCTTCAAAAAGTTTCTCCCTTACATACCAAGACAGAGGCCCCCAATAATAGTTAGCTATGTCCCGCTTCAGACCGGCTAACTCGCATAGCCTTTCCCTCACGGTTTGGTCTGCATCCTTCCACAGTTTCGCAACCGCATCATGAGTTGGATATCTCATGGTACCCATCAAAAGTCTCCTTTTCCTTCAAGATAGCGTCATTCTATACTATAGGAAACACAAAGCAAACAAAAGTTAAAAACCTGATGAAACCAGAACGAATATAACGGACGCGATAACAAGACATGAAAGCTGATAAAAACTGTCTATTAAAAACAGATCCGTAGATTTTCTTGAAAAAAGAAAATCGATAAATTTTACGGGTGCGATAAACCCAAGCCACAATATAAAAGAGGCAATAACTCCTTCCCAAACGTATAAAACATCAAAATTCAGGGTTACGACATTTAAAACGTAGGTAGTTACCAGCGATGAAAGAAAAGCAAGGGAGTAAGTTTTTCTCATATCCATACTTTCCTTCATCTTCTCCATGCTTTTTGCATCAAAACCCATCGCCTTCATCCAGTGTTTTCCAAACATAAAAGGCGAATACCACAAAAATCCTATCGCCATTGAAGCAACCGAACCAAGAAGAACGGATAAAAGGTTGATCTGAAAGCTAAGCATACTGTTACTCTAACAAAAAAACTCCGTTATGTGGAGCTTCTATAGCTTAACCCGTGACTGATTGTATCTCAGCCATGTAACATAACATATACCATCCCACTTGCCGCAAGTCAATCTTATCTGATACCTTTCGCTTATGGAAAACTTTGTTACAGATGAAGGCTTTAAAAAGCTCCTTGACCAAAAGAAAAAGGTAAAAGAAGAGTTAAAGAACGCCACCTCGGAAATGGCTGAATCCTCTGAAGGGGGAGGAGGGTGGCATGAGAATAACTTTTTTGAATTTCTGGAAGAGAAAATCCATCATTTAACCGCCAGGCTTTTTCAGATAAACGAGGAAATAAAAAACGCTAAAGTTACCGAAAGCATAAATAAAGATCAGGCAAAAATCGGGTTTGGCTCAACTGTAGAACTTCTGATAAATGGTGAAACCGCAACCTACAAAATACTAGGCGAAGCAGACTCTGATCTTTCAAAAAACATAATTTCATACACATCTCCCATCGGCCAGGCGATAATGGGGAAAAGTATCGGAGAAGAGACAACAGCCCGTCTTCCAGAAATCAAAGTAATAATTAAAATTCTAAACATATGCTGAAAGGCCATACTGTAAGTGAGGAAGAATGAGTTTAGGAATTGTATCGTAGCAAAATGTATTGTTATATAATAGTGTCTGTGGTATATTCAAACGATGAAATCATCAGAGAAAAAGAAACTTATAGAGTATAAAGAAAAATACCAAAATAAATGGGTGGCTTTAGATCCTAAAACACAAGCTGTACTAGCTGCCGATGAAGATCTGAAAAAACTCTCCAACAAGATGAAAAAGATAGGTACCAATTACATTCTGGATAAAGTATTACCTATAGATATGATATTTATCCCATGAGGTCAAAAATCAAATTAACGCCGGACTATTATAGGAGTCCAGAAACCGGGAAGGAACTAATTGTATACGCTCCAAGAATAATCCTCCTAGTCTTCTCTAATCATAAAACAGGGCCCGCCACCACATGCTACCTGGATACGGGAGCAACGTTTAACATATTTCCGTGGGACTATGCCCTGAAACATTTGGGTTTTTCGGAGAGTTCAATAAGAAAAGGGGTTCATATTAAAATCCTGGGTGTTGGAAACGCAATAAAGGAAGGTTATGGGCATACCTGCGCTTTTCACCATCCGGACTTTAGAATAGAAAACGCAATGGTTTATTTTGTTAAAGATCAGCCGTATCCGTTACTAGGTCTAATAGGATTCGTAGATAAATTTGACAAAGTAGTTCTTAACGAAAAAGATAAAGTGATTGAGCTAATTAAAGATTAAAGTGTCCAAGTTTAAAGAAAAGGTTTTTGAAATTGTAAGAAGAGTGCCGGAAGGAAAAGTCGTAAGCTACGGACAGGTTGCGCTAATGGCGGGAATTCCAAGGGCCGCAATCCAGGTTGGATGGGTTCTTCATATTTCTGATGAAAGCGACAAACTCCCATGGTGGAGGGTAATAAATAACGCAGGAAGAATAAGCACAACCTGCCTTGAGCACACAGCCCAAAATCAAAAAGAAAAACTTGAAAAAGAAGGCGTCAAAGTAACAAAAAATCTTAAAATAGACATAGAAAAATACAGGTTTCGCCCAAACCCAAAATTTCTTCAAAACTTGAGCCTTGAAGACGAATACATTTTTAAACTTATGGAAAAGTACGGCATTTAGAAGTATGCAAAAACTCTGCCCTAAACTATTATTATAGTGTGCTATATCCTGATACCTCTGTCCTTTCTAAGAAAGATATTCTTTCTAAACTTGAATCCTCAATGGAGGGTTTAAAAGAAGGGGATGTTAAAAAAAGGCAGCTCAAAGGATTAAACACACTGTCCGCCCATCAGATAAGACCCTGGGAAATACTTTTATCGCAATTTAAAACCTCTTTCGGATACCTTCTCATAATCGCTTCTCTAATCTCATTCCTTTTAGGTGAAGCGCTTGACGGGCTGATAATTATCGCTTTTGTTCTTATAAACGCTCTGCTTGGATTTTTCCAAGAATATAGGGCCGAAGTTTCACTTGGAAAGTTAAGAAAACTTATATCTTGGACTACAAATGTAAAAAGGGACGGAGAAATGAAAACAATAAACGACGAAGATGTGGTGGAGGGGGACATTCTTCTTCTTAAGGCCGGGGATTTAATCCCCGCAGAAGTAAGATTTATTGATGGAAATGACATTCAAGTTGATGAGAGCATTTTAACTGGGGAGTCAGTTCCAGTAGTTAAAACTTCAGAACCGTTAACACAGACTCCATCTGAAATTGCCGAGGCACACAACACAGGCTTTTCAGGAACTCTTCTTTCATCAGGCGAAACTACTGCAATTGTGATAGCTATCGGAAACAACACCGAACTTGGCAGAATAGCAAAGCTCACTCTTGAAACCGAAACTCAAAGCGGGTTTAGCAAAAGAATAGAGGAGCTAAGTAAAGCGATCATTTGGGTAATGGCAGGAACTATATTATTTGTGCTTGCGTTGCACTTGTTATTTAAAGGAGCAGGTTTAAACATAGGTGAGCTAGCAGTTTTTTCCATAGCCCTCGCAGTTGGGGTCATACCGGAAGCCCTCCCTCTTGTAATTACAATTTCACTTTCAACCGGCGCTTTAAGACTTGCGCATAAAAAAGTTGTTCCAAAAAGGCTCTCCGCAATTGAAGACCTTGGAAGCATTGATATTTTGTGCACAGATAAAACCGGAACCATAACGGAAAATAAACTTACCGTTTCGGAAGTCTTCTCAAACGATAAGAAACGTGTCTTAAAGCTTGCGCTTTTAGGTTCCATTCTTCCTAAGGGAGGGGACACGCCTACCGATTCTTTTGACACAGCAATCTGGAAAGCTCACGAAGAGAAAGAAAAAGAAGAGGCGTTAAACACGAACAAAATTGCAGAGCTTCCGTTTGATCCCGTAAGAAGAAGAAACAGCGTAATAATAAAAGGCGATGGTAGGATGACATTAATAGTAAGGGGAGCTTACGAGGAGATTTCGGAGCTTTGCTTAAACAAAGACTTTTCCAATTCAAATGAGGTTATTTCCTTTGTAAAAACCGCAGGCCATAACGGGAAAAGAACAATAGCGGTCGCCTCAAAAAACATAAATGATGATGCTTTAGATATAAAAAATGAAGAGAGAAATTTAACTTTTGAAGGCATCATTTCATTTTCGGACCCTTTAAAACACAGTGCCAAAAACGCAATTCTAGAAGCCGAAAAACTTGGGATTCAAATAAGAATACTGACAGGGGATGCCCCCGAAGTTGCCGCAAACATCGGCAGGGAAATAGGTCTTATAAAAGACGGGGAAGAAATTATAACCGGAAAAGACTATGACCTTTTAAGTGAAGGTGAGAAAACGAAATTCTTGGACAAGATAATAATTTTTGCAAGAGTTTCCCCCGAACAGAAATTTGACATCATAAAAAGGCTTAAAGAAAAGCATACGGTCGGATTTCTTGGTGAGGGATTTAACGACGCACCGGCCGTAAAGGAGGCACACGTGGGGCTTGTCGTAGATAATGCCTCGGATGTCACAAAGGACGCGGCCGATATCATCCTCCTCTCAAAAAGCCTTGAGACAATAATTAACGGGGTTAAAGAAGGACGAACCACATTCACAAATACCATAAAATACATAAGAACCACTCTTACAAGTAATTTCGGAAATTTTATCGCGCTGGCCTTTTCTTCTCTTTTCATTCCTTTTCTCCCAATGCTTCCGATTCAGATACTTCTTGTTAACCTTCTCACGGATTTTCCAATGATTGCCGTCTCAACCGATACAGTCTCCGGCGAAAATTTAAAAAAACCAAAAAAATACGCAGTAAAATCAATTATCGCTCTCGCTTTACTTCTTGGACTTGTGAGTACTTTTTTTGACTTCACCACTTTCTTTTATTTTTTAAGGTTCGGGTCCGCATCACTTCAAACCTTATGGTTTACCGAAAGTGTCTTAACGGAACTTGCGCTTTTATTTTCCATAAGGACATCTCACTTCTTTTTGAAAGGTTCAAAACCAAGTTCATGGATTGTGATTCTCACAGTTGTTACTTTTATATCCGCAATTTTTATACCTTTTTCAAGCATGGGGAGGGCGATATTTGGCTTTAAACAACCTGAAGTTTCACAAATGGCAACGGTTTTTATGCTTGTTGCATTGTATTTTGTTATAACGGAAACAGTAAAGCTTATTTACTACAAGGTTAAGGGAGATGAATAAAAAAGGCGACCTTTACGGCATTGAACCAATTAAGCAAATAAATCAAGGAACAAGTTAATCTCAATAAGCCTGGTTTTTAAATCCTTCTTCTGCGCTAGCTTTTTTGCTTCTTCACCATACTCTCTGGCCTCTTTTAACTTTTTCCTATTATATAAAATAAGGCCTTTGGTAAGAAGAGCTTTGCTTTTCCAGATTGATCTGTGAGGCTCCCTTTCCTTTTCCCAATTTTTTTCGCACAGCTTAAGCGCCTCATCTATTACCCGCCCAGCCTCCCTGATATGCCCTGTTCTTAGAAGAAACGTAGCTTTGTGTGAAAGAATATCGGCTTTTGGCATTGACTTATCAAAAAGAGGCAGGGCCTCTTCGCAGTACTTCAAGGCCACCTCAAAATTTCCAAAAGCGTTGGCAAGAGACATTATGGCGCGAAGTGGGAGTGCTCGTTCCATACCGCGCTCATCCGCTGTCTTTAGGGCCTCTATTGATAAGTTCAGGCCTTCATTAATAAGAACTAACCCCTTTAACTTTTTACTGTAAGCGAGGTGATCGGTTGCTTCTATTAGATTAAAGTGATCCCCCTCTTCCTCAAAAATTTTTAGGGCTTCATTTAGCAGTTTCTCGGCTTTTTCAAACTCCAGCGCTTCACGGGCTTTCCACCCCTCCTCCATAATCTTTTTTGCATACTTTAGCTTTTCGTTCATCTTTGTATCATTATACTTTAACACCTCAACTCCCACATTTGCTAGATTCATCAAAACAGTGAGCTGGGCGTGTTAAAATTTAACTTAATGAGTGTGGAAAAAGCCTTAAGATACGAAGCCGAATCGGATGCCTTCATGGAAAAATACATTGAAACGCCTTCCACTTCCGAAAGAATTGCTCTTGCGGAAGAATTCTTTAAAACGGAGGTGGTTTCCGATACTTTTCTTGCTTTTTATTCAACCCTTACCCCCGAAAGAGTAGAGGCATATTCAGTAATGCAAACCGAAATCGCGCAGAAGACCTCAAGAAGCACTTCCGAGCAAATAGAAGCGGGTGTTGAGATCCCAAAATTAAAACTCCACCCTTTTGTGTGGGATATAAGAAACTTTTACACAACCGTTAGATACTTCAAAACGGTAGATCCGGAAAGCCTGCCCCAAGGCACTGATCCTAAACAGATTACAGACGAGGCGTGGGAGGATGTTATTATCGGATTTAACCTTGATCCTCGTAAGATCCCCGAGATACTTGTGGAACCCCTAAGCTGGATGAGAGGAAAAATTGAGGCAGGAGAGGTTCTTCTTCTTGACTCAAGTTTATACCCTGACACGGATCTTCAGAAAAAAATGTTAGGTTGGTCAAAAAGCACGGAATCTGTGCTTGGTTTACTTAATAACAAACGGTTGGGGGTGGGAGGACCTAATATCCTTGTTATAAATTCTAATTCAATTTCCCCCCAAATTAGCAGGGCCAACCTACTTCTTGGGCTTTCTCATGAGTGGGGGCACGACAAACTTGCGGACTATAGAGAAACCCACCCGTCATCTCTAGGTGAAAATGAAAATGTTTTTAACGAATTTGTCTCCATGATGGAGGAGCAAAGGCTGTACAGTCTTCTAAAGAAATCGGGGTACAATGAAGGTCTACCGGACCTTTCAACTTCCTTTGAAGTATCGGAGGATGAGAGGGGAACCGCCACAGAGGCGATGATTCCCTACAGCGACCAGGATATTACCTACGCCCATTCACAAACCGCGGCAATAATATGGAGAGCATACAGCCATACCGTTGACGTTGAAAGTAAGCGTGAAAGGAGACGCCACTTTTTTGATGGATTAAAGGAAGGGGGGGATCTTCTTGAACTTCTTCATGAAGTTGAAAATATGAAACCGGTAACAGTGCAGGTCTTTGGCCGCGACGAAATCAGATGGGAAAAGATTAAATAGCAAAAAACCTCCATCCCACGGTAAAATAAAAAAATCCACCGAAAGAGAAAACCCATCCGGCGGAAACGTAAAGCGGGACAATTTGGGTTATCGGGAGTTACGTGGTGTGCCTGGGGGGATTTGAACCTCCGATCTTCAGGTCCGCAACCTGACGTTCTATCCGCTGAACTACAGGCACACAATAGGTTATATTTTATCATCAATAAGAACTTGGGCAGGATGGTAATACCGTCACTCAAGGGAGATTTTACCGGAAACGTGTCTAAAGGCCTTATCAAAAACAGTATGAGGAGGTTCGGATCTCATTGGAAGATGCTTGTCCAAAATATCCTTTACCTGTGAAACCGAAACTCCCTCCAGAATTAAAAACATTCTCCCCGGATACGGCTCCCTGGTATCAACATTTAAAATATCAAAACCTTCCTCCTTCGTCAGAAAGTAATATTTAAAATCGGACCAGTAGTATTGCCTCCCGTAATAGTAAATTCCGTAATTGTCTATTTCATGCTTCACCTTCTCGGGCGGAATGGAAGAAAGGACATAAAACAAAACAAAAATGCTCACAAGAACCGCGATTAGGAAAAACTGCCCGGCAAGAACAAGAAGAACCGATACCACAAAAATCAAAGAACCGAGTTTTTTATAAAATTGAGGCGACCTTTGCCTGAAAGTCCTTGAGGGGGAGGACCATGTAAGGAGAACTTCTCTGTTAGGTGGAATTTCTTTTTCCCTATCAGTAACAGGAAGTCTAATTTCCGATTTTTCGGAATCTTTTTTCGGGGGATTTACAAAGCTAAGCGCAGTTTTAAATACATCCATAAATGTCTAGCAGAAGGAACGACAATCAAATCCTGCTTCGTTCCAACAAACTCTAAGGCTCGCGACCCCGCCTCGTCCTCGACAAGCTCGGACTGCGGCATTCGAATCCTGACAACCGCAGTAAAATTTTATGGCGGAGGGTACAGGATTCGAACCTGTGGACGGGTATTACCCGTCACGGCTTAGCAAGCCGCTGCATTACCGCTCTGCCAACCCTCCAAGAACAGGCTAAACCCCTACCCTTTTAAGTATAATTTACTACACACTTAAACATTTTGCACGCTTTTTTAGGTAAAGGCCTGTACTTAATTAACGGCCCTCGCAAGGGAAAAACACCACACAAACCTTGTCCCCGCTTCCTTCAAAGCTCTACAGCAGGACAAAAATGTGGCCCCGGTTGTACAGACATCATCAACTAAAAGCACATCTTTGCCATGAACTAACGCGGAAACCTGAAAAACCCCAGACACATTCACAAACCTCTCACCTCTTGCAAGACGGGACTGCGGGCGGGTTTCTTTAATTTTCTTAAGAACATTCCCCACAAAAGGTACACCAAACCTTGCCGCAAGAACTTGCGCTATGACATCACTTTGATTAAACCCCCTTAAGCTAAGTTTTTCATGACTTAACGGAACGGGAATAACAAGAGCCTCGTTGCCAAAAGCGATACCTACTTCATAAAGGTAGTAATAGGCAATATCCGCCAAAGTTTCATAAAGATAAAAGGTCTTTCCCCGAAACTTCCCCTCAAGGATAGCCTTTCGTACAAGGTCGCTGTAAACAAAAGGAGAAATAAACCTTTCAGGCGTGTAAAAGGTAGCGCAGGAAGGATGAGTGAATCCTTTTATACTTTGGCCCCCGCACACAAGACAGGTATTTAGGTGGTTAAACTCTATCCTTTCAATACATTTTAAGCAGATAACAACTCCGAATTTACCGCATCCAGCGCAAAAAGGAGGAAATAAAATGTCAAGGATAGTTTTAAACAAGATATCCACAACGTTAGAAAGGTTGTAGAAACAATTTAAATCAAGTATACATCTTATAGTAGATGTGATCAATGAACTCATAGTTATAGCTGCGTCATTCCTGTGAAAGCAGGAATCCCATTGGAATCGCTGTAGAGATCCCATGGGATCCCGGGTCAAGCCCGGGATGACGGAAAGGTTGCTCCAGGGTCAGAATGACATACTAAAGTGCTCACCCTGCTATAATTCCTGCATGCAAAAAGCCGCTTTTCTAGACCTTGATCATACTTTGTATAACGGCTACTTATTTCAGGACTGGATGGAATTTCTGATCTCACAAGGAGGCTTTTCTAAAAAGGTTTTGGTCAGCCTTGACCTAAAATTATTACTAAACAGGCTTTCGGGTCTTGATTACTTTAAAGCCAGTGAAGACGTCGCAAAAGCTATAGGAGGAATAATTAAAGGTCACAAAACAGCCGAAGTATTCCCCGTAACATTAGAGTTTGTAAAAAGCGCAAACAGAAATTTTTACGACTATGCAATTCCCGCAATTAAAAAGCTTAAAACAGACGGATTTAGAATAATTCTTGTAACAAACGAGGCGGACTTTCTTGCCGAATATATAAAGGATTACCTTGAAGCCGATGACGCCCTAGGACTTGATTTTGAAATAAAAAACGGCGTTTTCACTGGAAAAGGGCTAAATGACTATTCCGGCAAAAACTCCAAAGCCGGTACAATCAGGGAGTACGCGGATAAAAACAACATAAATCTTGAGAAGTCTTTGGCAATGGGCGACTCCGAGGCCGATCTTAAGATGCTTGAAGCCGTTGGAAAAGGTTATCTTATTAACGCGGATGAAAAAACCAAAGAAAAAGCCAAAGCATTAAGGGCCACAGTAATAAATGAAGAAAGCCAAATACTTCAAATTATCACCCAAACCTAACAGGTTTTCCCATTGCGCCGCCTAATCATCAGTGATAGCTTTTAATTAATGCCCACTTTACATAACATCCTTAAAGCAAACAAAGAAAAGGGTGCAGTGCACATTTTTCTGTTCGTCTGCGGTGTTATCCTTGTGGCTGCTATATTAGCAGTGATCGTGGCGGCCATCTTTATCTTTAAAAAAATTCCTTTTGAATCATTACTCAAACCAAAGGATGAAGTGGGAAAGAAAGGATTAAACGAGGTTTCGGACACAAACCGTGTTAGAGGCACCGCGGGTGAAGAATCTCCTTATGGGGAGATAAAGGAAGAGAAAATAGTATCGGCAGCGATCGGAAGCGAGGGCGGTGTTTTAAGGGCTGAACTTTCAAACAATATCAAAGTTTATCTTGTGGTTCCGCCTAACTACTCGGGTTTCGGGGGAGACGTTTATAAGCTCACCCCCTATTTTTCAATGCCAACAAGCGAGAATGCTCCGGCCCTTCCCACTGATTTTGGTTTCGGCGTTGACTTTGAAATTGAAAATTCACATTTTGATAATATTGAACCCTTATACCTTATATTTGATTTGGATGGCGGCAAAACTATCTCTGAAATAAGAAAAGATCCAAAACTTAATCAATTCTGCCTCCCAACCGTTACGGAGTTTGATCCGGCAGGGTGTGCATTCTTAAAAAATATTTCAACCAAAGACCACACAAACACCAAATACGCAGTTGTCTCACCGATTAGAAACCCCGAATATGACAATCTAATGTTTATGAACACAACAGTTCCGATAGGCTATGACAACCTTCTTGTCGTTCAGATAACTAAACAGGCAACTTTTATTCCGGTTAAGCTGTCAAAAGACGTTTTAACTGATCTTATCCGTGCAAACAAACCCGGTTTCACCATGCCTCAAATTGAAGCTATAACTTTAGCTATACAAAATAACATTTTCCACAAGGATCCTACTATTTATGATCATATTAACAAAGTCTTTTACAGCGGGGGAGATCCTTTTGAAAGCTTTAAAGCTTTGGATGTACTTCCGAAATACAAAGATTATCTAACCGAAGCTAGAAAGCGCGCGGGTGAAATTGCAACCAAAGACCTTCCTGTCGCAAATGTTGAGGGTTCAATAGACTCAAACCTTAACTCACAGGACACTCTTTTAGAAGAAACAAAAGGCTATCTTATAAAAAACCTTGAAGCCACAAGCAAGACTTCTTCAAGCGATGGGTATACGGCTCTTTCATCCATCTTTCAGGTAAGGAGAATGGAAAGGGAGAATTTCGCGGGCGCTAAAGAACTTAGAATTAAAATGACTAAAAACATTTTTGCGGATATTGATTATTTTATTGACGCCGACTACGACCCAAGCGTCAACAATTTTCTTATGTTGCTCGCTTATGTTTGGGGCCGCCCCGAAGTTTTTCCTTCAGTAAAAATAGACGGTAAATCCGGTTTTAATTTCTTAACCAGAATTGCTTTAGCTGATGAACCGCCGCCCCCACCGAATAGCGAAGAGGAAGCCAGAAAATTTGTTGAAAAGGCGCTAAAGCAAATAGAGAAGGCACTGCAAAATAAATGCTCATCAAGCTTTGACGATCTTATTAAAGCCGCTATGCTTGCCGATGCGATAGGAAGATCAACTCTCAAAAATGCAGTTTTAGAGGTTATTATCCAAAAAATTCTTGACAGCTTGAGGTTTAATTCAGGCCAGTCCGCCATAGGAGTTTTTAGGGAGTGGGAGGAAGCACAAAGGCTCGGGGTTGACGAGAGGTATAAATGTGTAAATGATCTGTACAGAGATAAAAGTGTAAATTCTTCCACAAGGTTAAGCTGTGAAACTCTTATAAAAAAGAATTTGAAGAACTTTGCTTATAACGAGCTCAACTGTAAGGAGCTAACGGTTCCGGGCGGCACCCTTCCCAAAATTCCAAAAGACTGCGGAATTTCACCCGAAGAACTCCCACCCCTCTGCCCAAGTGAGTAAACTTTGGTAAAATCATCACGTGAAGCCTCTAAAAGACGTAGTTACGACCTACTTTAATGAAGAGAATATTGTAACCGAAGAAACCGTTGCACTAAAAGATAAATGGTCCACAAATCTAGGAAGAATGCCTCTAAGCAAGTCCTCTTTTTTTTATTTTAAACCTATACCCTTCATAGAAACCGACAAAAAGATATTTTTTGACAGAAGAGTTACTTACTTATTTCAGAGCTTTGTAAGTTTATTTATCGGGCCATTACTTCTTGTTTCATTTGTATTTATTGTAGAGGCATCAACCGAGGCTTACTTCCCAAATTACTACTATCTTCTGGTAGTCGTGCTTACCTTACTAGTTGGAATAATAAATGTATATATAAACAACGTAAGTCTTCAGAATATTCTTACTTTTGATAAAACTTGGATAACGGAAAAAGCCATCGATGGAAACAAAACAATACTTAAAGGGTCTATTCCCCAAGGCAAACACAGTTATTCGCTAATATGCTTTATTACAAATAATGCAGATAAGTTACCGCTCTTAGATAAGTTAACTTATAAAACCTGCATCAACTTATTTGAAGTTAAATTCGATCTGGAATTTGAGAAAAAGTAGGACTTCTTGGTGGAGATGGGGGGAGTTGGTCACGCGTCCTAAGAAATGCACACCAAGTGTTTGTTTCTAAATGCAAAGCCTGAAGAGGATTTTAAATACCTCTCAAACTTCAAAGCTAAAGATTTTATTTCAAATGCACTATAGAATACCAGTTTAACAGGTAAGAACCTAGCCGTAGAAGGAACTAACCCTTTACTGTGATATATAATTCGATCTTTAAGATTACGTGTAGATCCCACGTAAAAAGTATTATTCGAGAGTTTTAAAATATAAGTATAAAACAACAATGTGCATTATACTATAAGTGTGAACTGTTCGTAGTCCCACTACGCTCCTTCGGAGCTACGCGGGACACACTTCGCACGGCCTGCCACGCGAAGCTCTGAACGAAGTGAAGAGCGAAGTGTGGTGGAGATGGGGGGAGTTGAACCCCCGTCTTAAAAGATTACATCCAAAAGCAATACAAGCGTAGCCAAAGCTTTATCTTAAGGGAGGCCGCCTTGGCAAACCTTAACTCCCTCAAAGGCAAAAGTTTGAAGATTAACTCTTCTTGGCCTTAAGCTTAGCCAAAACTTAAAACCTCATCCCGGTTTTATAAAGCTCTTTGCAGTTCCGCCGGGGCTGATCCGCAAGAACTCCGCCGTTAAAAACGGCAGCTGCGCCGGCTTAAACGTAAGCGTAAACCGGCTGATCAACATATTCGTTGACAGTTATACTTTGCTAATTTTTACGAAGATTAGCGCTTCGGCCTGACTCCTAAATATAAACCTTCCAATCAAATCCCTTCATCCCCATTTTAGATTCCCGCTTTCGCGGGAATGACAACGTACCCATTTTCACGGGATCGCTTCGTTTGCAGCTCTTCTTAAATCCACTTCCTCCTGCTTTTCCTTTAAATCCGCCTTTTTCTCAAACTTCTTTTTCCCTCTCGCAAGAGCAATCTCAAGCTTTATAAGCCCATGATCCAAAATAAATTTTAAAGGAACTATGGAAAAACCCTTTTGTGAAGATTCCGCGGCAAGTCTTTTTATCTCGTAATCCTTTAAAAGAAGCCATCTTGCCCTCCTTGGATCTCCGTGAACGGCCTCTCCCCGCTTTGAGTAGCTTCCAATAAATAAATTAAAAATTTCAGGCTTTCCGTCAACCACCTTAACAAAACTGCCTTCAAAATCGGCTTTCCCCTCTTTGATCGCCTTCACCTCATACCCGAAAAGCGATATTCCGGCCGTGTGCTTTTCAAGCACCTCCATTTCATGGAAAGCCTTTCTGTTTTCGGCAAGAATCGTCATTCCAGTGTGTATTATAACAAATATACGAGGCGGAAACAACCTAAAGCTCTATTTTATAAATTTTTGAGGAGGAAAGGACAAGAATTGTCTTCTCATCCACGGAAACGGAAAGGCTTTTTAAATCATCCCATGCCTGTGAGTCGCCGGAAAGCACGTACTGCGCCTTTAAAGACCCATCCTTTCCAAAGACAGCAACCCTCTTGCCGCCCCTGTCAAGAACATACAAATTGGAAAGATCAGCTGTGGTATATACAGTAACAGGCTCCTTAAATCCCCCCTCCAGTCCCCTGACATTAAAGTTCTCTTTCTCTCCCGATGTGTATTTTAAAACGGACCCTCCCTTAGTTAAAACATAAATGCTTCCGTCAATTGCCATTGAAACGGTATCGGAAAGCGCCTGATCCTCTACCCACGAGGTGCCGTTTTTTAAGATTTTCCCGCCATGGACCACATACAAATTCCCAAGATATGACCCAAAAGCCTTTATCTCCCCAAACGAAGCGGGAAGACTCCCACCGGTTTTTGAAATCTTATTACTTCCGGAGTCATAAGCGTAAAAAGCATCAGCTCCCACAAAGGCAACCCCCGACTCCACCGAAGATAAATACTTAGGCGTTGCGGCCTGTGTGCTTTCAACAACTGAAACCTGTGGGGAGGACAAAAACGAAAGCCTGTAAAACTTGCTTTTATCTTTGTCAACTACAAAAGCGCTTCCGCTTCCGCTTACCGATATTTCAGAAGGATTTCCCTCTTTATCGTCAATTTTTAAATCATAAAAAACGCGGTCTTCAATCTTTCTGATCTTATCCACCTGCTCAAGCTTCACGTTAGCTTCTGAAATAAGCCCGTCAATCTCTTTTGAAGAAAACTTCTTTTGAGCTTCTTCCAATGCCTTTTTACCTTCCTTTAATATGTTTCTTGCCTTTTCGTCATCCGTTCCAAGAAGCTTATCGGCTTCTTCCAAGGCGTTTCTTCCGCTTTCCACAACCGATGCTATGCTTTCACTTTTCACCTGCGCCCTGTTTCTCCTGAAAGCGTAAGCCACGGATATAAAAAGCAAAACAGCAAGAACCACCGCAAACACTGCAAGGATTTTTCTTTTTGCTTCGGTTCCGTTGCCTCTTCTTACTTTGATTTTTTCATAAAGCGGGTCCCTTATATCTAAAGGTGACGCCGCGTCGGTTTTGACTGCGTAAAACTTAAGGAAAACAGCAGCGGCATCCGAGCCGGAAACCACCGAAGGACTTGCACCAATCAATGTCTCGGGCGAATACTTTTCGCAAAACCCCTTTGACCCAAGAATTACAATATCCCCATCTTTAACCACTCCCGAAGCGACCGAAAAATTCCCTTCACTTGAAGTATTTATCGGCTTGATTTTACCTTCCCTTACAAGATAAGAACATCCATCGCCGTACTGCACAACGTATAAAACGCTTCCCCAAAGCACGGAAATAACCGTATTAAACTCAATCACGCCCACATTTATGACTTTGGGATCCGAAAGGAGCGTAAACACACGATCTCTTATTGAGGTAACACATTTTTCAAGACATTGAAGAGGGGTCCCTTCGGGATTATTAAAATACTCATTTTGGAGTGTGTCCGTGATTACTTTAACAACAAGGTTCGGATCAAACGAAGTACTGCTTATTACCTCAACCGTGGAGTAAAGGAGACCTCTTCTTATACTCACCTCATCTTCGGGCTCAACAACAAGAGGCACTGAAAAAGAGTGGGAATCACCCGGTTTAACACCTCCAATTTTTTGAACTTTTACCGTAAATTTTCCCTGCATTTATAGCTCCAATAACGAAAATAATAAAAGCGCCAAAGCAAACATAGAATTTAATACCGCCCCCGCAAGTAGAAACGGCGAAACCTTTGTCTTTAAGGTTTTGCTCAAAAGATCAACCTGCCTGATCACAATCAAAGAAAACAAAAAATAAACAAGGCTCCCGAAAACAAGCACGGCTTTAATCAAAAAAAGATAATTAAGAAAAGAAAGATCAGGATTTAAAAATGGTGTTCTATTAAATGTCTCCATTGCTTGCTTTTGTGGCTAAATCGGACAACTCGTTTTGTACAAATGCGGGCCTTGGAACAAGATCAAATTCCAGATGCTCCTTTTCCCCCGCCGTCTGCATGGTAACGGTGCCGTAATCAAAAATCGTCTGGAAAATTCCCTGGACATTATATGTGACATCCTGAATGTTTGAAATAGGAGCATCCGAAACCTGCCTGCTTAAGAGAGAGAAAAAATCAACGTCAACCACGCGTTTATCGGTAACTATATAAACATTGAAGTACCAGTTCAGATAAGCCTCAAAAGTATAAATAAAAACAAACAAATACCAGGAAAAATACAAAGCAATTATGTAAGGGAAAGGAAGAAATACCGGTAAAGTTGACGGGTAAAGACTTAAAAAGTATGTAAGGGCAAAAGGAAGAATGGCAAAGGCAAAAGAAGTTAAAACCCACCTGACATTTGTTATGATGTGCCTTCTTAAAAGAAGGAGGATTTTTTCATCGGCATCCTCACCATCAAATGAAATTCCCTTGGGATTTGAGATCAGGGCGGAAAAGCAGGTGCTTAAGGCCTCAAACATAGCCTAATTATACACATATACAAGGCTATTATCACGCTTTTTGGCCACTACCGCGATATCGTCCTCGTACAAAGTCTCCCACAACGGATTCTCTTTAAGTTTTTTTATAAACCTTGACTGTTTTGGAAATAGCACGAAAGAAAAGTCATATTTTTCCGAGTAAGCATTAAATTCTCCTTCGTCTGCCATTTCTATTTCCAGGTATTCCCTCAGGATAGAGAAATCCCCTATTTTCCATGAAGCCATTCGCCCGTCAATAAAAGTTTTGTGTTCCGGTAGGGTAAATATTAAATATCCTCCCCACCCATAGGAGTTAAACATATTTCCTGGTAGTCTATTCTCTTTAATAAAGTTGACGGCATCATACGGATACTTCCCCCTATCCGAAATTGATATTAAGTTTATCGAACCTTCAAAATTTTTGATGAAAATGGAGAACAGCAACATTGAAAACGTGATCCTGGAGTACAGGCTTAAATACCGGGAGGATTTCATGATTATTCCTATCCGGAGATAAAAACTCTCACCCTTTTTAAAAAACGCATATAAAAACGGCGCTGATACCACAGATAAAACTCTTAAAAAATAAGTGGATCTTATAGAAAGGAGAATAAACGAAATGATTATCAAAGTAAGAAACTTTTTCTCCCGTGACTCAAGTAATAGTTCCTTTTCATTCAGCATATAAAACACTAACACTGCTATAAAGAAAACTGTTGTAATATAATGAGTTTTTGCCCCAGTAAAAGAAACTGTTGTAAATTCGGAGATGCTCGCTCTATGAAGAGAAGAGCTTTCCAGTTCCTTTAGTAACGTCTTATGTAAGCTTGTTCCCGAAGGCTGGACAAGAGTCATGGCTGCGCTTGCAATAAAGATTGAAGTGTATCTATAAAAATCTTTGAGGGTTGATCTGGCGTTCAAAACCTCAACAAACAAAACGAACACGTAAACCCCAAATACAAAAAGGCCAAGCATAAAATCCGCATGTGAATTTACCCAAAAAAGAAACAGCAGGGGTGCGAAAAAAATATATTTTTGTAAGCGATTAGAGGATAAAATCCCTACCAGAGCAAACATCAAAACAGTACTAAACATAAGGGGCCTCACAGAAGTTGCAAAAAGAGAGAGAACTAGAAATAGGAACAGAAGGGTTATAAACTTTGTGTAGTAACTACCCCAATCTTTCGTTAAAAAAATAAAGAAGGTGGAGATTAGTAAAGAAAAAAGAAGCGGCACTGAAAAATAACCGATATTGTTAACAAGAAGTGCAAAAATAACCTGCGGCATCCAGTAAGAGTCTGCCCACTTGTAACCTGCCATTGTATAAGAATAAGTATCGGTGCTTGGAACCACTCGCGATGATAAAATCCCCTCCCCATATTTTAAGTGCCAAAAAAAATCAGGGTCCGTAGCCGGAGCGAAAATTATTAAAAAGAGAGTAAGAAGTAAAATAACCTCTTTTTTCGTAAACTGCATTGAACAAAGGATACACAGTGTTTTTAATCCTCAACAAGAACATCGTAAAAGGAAGTCCAGATAATAAGAGTCCCGGGGGACCTTAAATTAAAAACTGATTTAAATTTATAGCCGTCAAAAGATTTACCGGAATAATTATCCGAAGTTAAAACCACGCTTGTAGTGAAGCCTGCGCCGTCATCTTTCATGCTGATATTTTTCACTTTCCCGACGGGCTTAACCCCAAGCTCTTCCAGTTTATCTTTAACTTTATCCGAAGACCATCCACCTTTATCAACGGGGGAAAGATTTTTATTATACGAAGAACCCTTTTCCGAAAGAAGGTAGGCATTAAAAATGTCCTCGACTTCGCTAGCTTTCATCCACGCGTTGCCCGTTGACTTATTTACACCCCAAGCCTTATGAAACCAGGGGGAGTTGCCGTATTTTGGCCCGTCATATGCACAATCAAAGATGTTTCCCGAACAGGACGCATCTCTTATCCCTTTTGACCACGGGCGTTCAGACCCCCATACCTGACCTGATGTCCTTGTGTACCCTCCTGATGTTGACGCATACCAGGCGGTAATGGGCGCGTCGTTATATTTAACTGTTACACCGCAAGTTTCTTCTACAGCTTTTTTCCAGTAACCGCCTTTTTTTCCGCCGTTATAAACTTGGCATGACTGCGTCGTACAAATTGAAACGGAGCCTGAGCGCTTTTTAAGCGATCCGCTTTTACTATCCCAATAGTACCCCGTGTAATTTAGCGCGTAAGTTCTAGCGAGAACCACCTGCGCTTTAAGAGCTTCAAACCCGCCTTTTCCGCCCCAGGCTTCGGGCATCTCCGCTATGCCAAGAAGATATGTGTCCTCAAGTTTTAAGTTTCCATAGCCCTTAACCGGGATGGTTTTACTTTTGTCGCACGAACCGCTTATTTCAACATTTTTAAAATAAGCTTTAATTATGTCTTTATAATTCTGCCCCGCTTTTGATCTGCCATACATTCCGTACTGGTTGGCGCCCACTCTATGCGGGTAGCCGTAAGTAAAAAAGGCAAATGCGGGCTTAAATGAAGGTTTTGGAAGAGTTGATGACGACTGCTCATCATCCCCCACCGTACTACTTTCTGATGTGGCGCCAAGTTTTTCCCTTAATAGCTGCTGTTGTTTTGAAGAAAGTTCAGAGAGAGTGTCGTTTACTTTTTTAATTTCGTCCTCCAAAGAGTTTAACTCCTCAACCGCCTCCGCATGAGCCGCGGCAAGGTTGCTTTTAAGCTGTGCGAGTTTTTGCTTTTGCACGTCAAGACTTGTTTTAATATCTTCCGCGTCTTTTTTATCTTTTTCATACTGGTTTATCTCCCCGTTTAAATACACAATTGTATTTATGATATTTTGCGTTATTACTTTATTAGCGGCGTAAGCCTGCGAGAGCCTTTGAAATCCCGACAACCCGCTTTCTTCTTCCGTCAAGTCACCTAAAGAAAGAAGAAAAATTTCAAAATCAGATAATGCGTTTCTCTCATAATAAAATCTTACGATTTTATCTCTTAATGCAACCTTATCCGAAAGCTCTTTCTTTTTTTCATCTAGGGCCTTATTAATTTCTGAAAGTTTTGCTTCCATTGAGGAAATTTTTTGAGAAACTGATGTTATGTCCGCTTCCGTTGCCGAGAGGTTTTTTATAAGATCTTCTATTTTTTCTTCAAGCTCTTTTTTTTCATCGTTTAAATCGCCAAGCTTTTTTTCGGTTTTGGTAATTTTTTTCCCGATGTCTGAAAGCTCATCCGCAAAAGAAGTTTTTGAAACCGCGACAGGTAGTAAAAAAAGCAACAGCGTAGCCAAACAAAGGGCCCAGAATTTCAACTTCACCATCAACGAAATTATAGCATCTGATTAGGACTGTGGATAAAAAGCTGCTGGTCACATCAGGGCTCTATTGCACATTCCCTCCCAGACATTTGCCCTACCCACCCTTTCCTCAACCGTACTAAACATCCCCCCTCCCATCTTCATCCGCGTTAAACGAATAAGATGTTCATAATCTTTAACAAAAATTTTGTAGGCGGTCTCGTTTTTATCACGGGAAAAACCTCTTTTAAAGAGGAGAATGCCATTTTTGTAATACCAAACACCATAATTCTCATCGGTAAATACATCTTCAATGTAGCTCTTGTATTGGTCAAGAGACATAGAAATCTGATTATACATTGCAAGGGTCCTCACTCCAGGCGGATAAATATCTCTCGGAAGGAGTACCACATAATCGGCGCTTTCTTTGTTGCAAGGGAATTTTCTGGCCTTGTTCCCCAGGTAAAAGTACGCAACAAGGTTGTTCTGAGCTGAAATTGTTGATCCTTGCTCTATCGTACCTTTCAGTTGCCAGAACGTCTTGGCACTCTGGTTGCCGTCAGCATTTTTAAAATAGTGCAGAAAGAAGGGGCCGTACCAAACAGAAAGCACAAGGTTAATTACCATACAAATAACTAACACTGCCGTACGGTGCTTAAATCTGTGCAGAGATTTAATAAAAGCGGAAAAACAAAAAGGCAAAATGGTTGCGCTGTGGTAGTAAAGGAGCAGATTAACAGTCATTAAATTACGGCTTAATATATTAAGTAAGAATCTGGGAATCGCTCCTATTAGTAAAACGGGACTAAGGAAAGGGATAAAAAGAAGAGGCCAGAAAAGAAGCAGTGTGTATCCAACCCCAAGAGGTGAAACTGCCGACAGCGGGTGTCTAATAGCACTGTATCTGTCATAAAAGACCGGAGCTATAAAGCCTTTTTCCAAACCGGCATTTTTTATTAAAATCAGAGACAGAAGGAAATATACCAAGGCGAGTAAGCCGGAGATAAGGTAAACAGGTTTTGCCTTTGTGTTTCTGTAATGGTAAATGAAACCGCTAAATCCCATAAAGGCGGTTGTTAACGCTACATCTTCCTGAAAGGTAAGCAGGAAAAGAGAAATGAAAAAATAAGGCCTGTCTCGTCCCCTGTACATAAAATATAAACCCAATGCCAAAAAAAACATTGAGGCAACGGGGGTTTTGAATTCATAAACTGAAGCGGACTGAACAAAAGGGTTTACTAAAAAGAGTATGGAAGCCAGGAACGCTTCAGACTCGCTTTTAAGTTCGTAGGATGCATACTTAAATATTACTAAGGCAACACAGGAAACTAATAGCGCCTGCAAAACGGGAAATGCCAGAGGTGTTCTAAATATTAAGAATAGAATCGATATTGGGATAACAACAGGGGTGGCGTGCCCAATGAACAAACAGGCGAGATCAAGCTCTAACGAGCACTCAATCTTATAAATTATGCTCCCTATGTCATCAGCATTTGTTCTTAGAAGATGGTAATTGTTAACGGTTACCAAAGATGTTAAAAAGAAATAGAAAGCTGTAGCGGCAACCAGTAACTTTTTATACATAACAGATACACTCCAAACGTAAACAATAATATTTCCAGAAACCTTCCATATAGTAACAATTCATACAATCACGTAACACGGTGGAAATTACATATTATATTAAAATATGTATAAACTTTTGTAAGGAGTGGATACAGCGGCCTTCTACCTGAAAAGGTCTATCGATGTTGTCGCAGAAGTCTTGTCCCATTAAGTTGCTCTTGACACCTAAAAAGATACGTATAATACTTAAACAAGTAAAAGTTAGTTAAGGAGAAATATGGTATATGCCGCGGCGGTTCCACCAGATGTAAATAACCCCCTACCTCAATTCACCACATTAGCGCAAATCTTCGGCGTCATTATTAACGTAGTTCTTGGGGTAGGTATAGCCCTTACCATTATTTATCTTATCCTTGGAGGTATTAGATATATAATGAGCCAGGGAGATCCAAAGAATACACAGGTTGCAAGAGAATGGCTTACTAACGCAGTAATCGGCTTTATCGTTGTAATCGGAGCTTTTGTTATAAGGACTGTTGTAATTAGTATACTTGGGGCTACAAATACAGTAATTACTGATGTTACACCCGAGCCTTAAGAGTTGTAATAACTTTGGAAAGAATATTTAACGTATGGTATATGCCGCGGCGGTTCCACCAGATGTAAATAACCCCCTACCTCAATTCACCACATTAGCGCAAATCTTCGGCGTCATTATTA
>MEUZ01000003.1 GCA_001772615.1 candidate division WWE3 bacterium RIFCSPHIGHO2_01_FULL_40_23
TAAACGGTAAAAGCTCACTTGAGAAATCTAAAAAACCAAATGTTGATTTACCAACCTTATACTCGTTGGTAGGTGACCAAATTTGAACGGTAGCACGGGATTTTGGGGTGGCTGACGGGAATTGAACCCGCAACTTCTTCCTCCACAGGGAAGCGCTCTAACCGTTGAGCTACAGCCACCGTAACTTCTTATAATTATACAATTATCTGAAAAGTTCGTCCGAAGATTGTGTAACTAGCTGTTTTTACAGAATATCCCAGTTTCTAAAATCCACAAATCTATCATGAATATAGTAAATGTTAGCACCTTCCGTGGTCTTAACCTTTTCGGAAATGTAATATTTCATGAAAGGGTGGTAAAGATATATAGAAGGCACATTTTCATTTATAACTTCTTGGAAAATATTATAATGTTTCATCCTTTCTTCCTCTGAAAGTGCCTTTCTGCCCTCCTCAAGAGACCTGTCTAGCCTGATATTCTCAAATCCGGAAATGTTAAGGCCCGGATAATTAACTCTTGTAGAATGCCATAGAACATACCTATCAGGATCCCTTGACACCTCCTGTCCATACAAAAGTATTTCAAAATCTCTTTTTTCTAAAACTTCTGATTCTATTACATCTGACTTAACAGGTTTTAATGTTAAATTTACGCCTAGCTTTTTCCACGCCTCTTTTAAGTCCTCCCCGCATTCAATGTGCTCCTTGGTGTCAGGAAGAGTTAGGGTTAAGTCAAGATTTAAATTATCACTGATGTTTGGGTCATAAGTTTGCTTTTTAATGTCGTCTTTAGTGAAAATGCTCTCACTTATCGGACCACTAACTCTCACCCCCCGTTTTTCGGCCAGGTATTCAATCGGCGTTCCTGCGAGAAGTTTCTTCCTAATATCCAGGTTATTTAACTTACTGTTTCGCAAATTAAAAATTAAAGAATAATAGATCCCGCCTTGAAAATAGGTTTTTTTAGTAAAACTTGGCCACGATAACTCTTCAGGAGATATAAATCCAGTTACCTCACCAAGTTTACCTGCAGTAAAGAGCTGATTATAGTTTTCATAGTACCTGAAGGTTATATTATTAATATTGTAACTACCATTTAACTTCTGGAGTATAACCTCCCTTATAACTGGACCGTCTTTTTTCAGTCTTAAAACCTTATAGGGACCGGACGAGATAGGTTGAACCTTTGAGTTAACATTTACCTGCGGTGACACACCCATAGTTAAAAGACTCAAAAACGGTGAAAATTTATTAGGCAATGTATACCTTATGGTGTACTTGTCTATCTTGTCAGTTGCCACTTCTTTCAACTGTTCACTTGTGAAAGCTGAAAACAAAAGGTCATCAGCCGTAATTTCCGCACTGTTTGACCACTTCTGCCCTTTTTTTAAATAAACCGTGTAAGAAAGTCCGTCATCGGAGATATCATAAGAATCTGCCAAATCTTCAACAAGCTTTCCCTCCTTGTTATAGGTATAAAGACCCCTAAAAAGCAGCTTGGATACTGTTTTGTCGTTTTCGGTCACAGCTTCATTTGGGAGAAAAGAAGAAGGCTGACCGATCAGACCTTCAGTATATGTTTTTTGGGGAACCAAAGTCAGCACTATGGATGTAATAAACATTAGGATATTTCTTAGGATATTCATACGGTCTAGCTGTAAATTATAGCAGATAAGCTTGTTTGGATCCTTTTTAGTTGATAGAATTTATAGGGTTCTTTCAACGATTTGGCCCTGTCGTCTAGCGGTTCAGGACGCCACCTTTTCAGGGTGGATATCGGGGGTTCGAATCCCCCCAGGGTCACCAATCAAACTATTTGAAAATTATGATAGATTGGAATCATGAAACTGACACTTCCTGGCCTTATCAAAATCTTCTTAGCTTCGATATTTTTATATTTAGTCTCGTGGGCGGTAAGCTCTGGGTTTGACGATATTATTTACTTTTGTGTTTTAGTTGCATATTACTTTGTTCTTATATACTTTTTTGTAAATATTATAAAATTCGCTCTAAAACGTTTAAGATAAAAAACTTTTTAAATTTTATTCACGTGGTTTAGGCCAGTCTTTATGAAAACCCATTAGGTGTTCGAAAAACGGGAAAGTGGGCTAACCTTGCGGGGCGAGTATCTCCCGCGGCACAGAGTGGCGGGTCGTTTACTCTGAACCGAAGGTTACGAAGACCCCGTCCCTTCGCACATCTAGAAACAAGCTCGCACTCCGAACAAAGGTTCTCCCAGTAAAAAACTCTCCTCTATTATGTGTAAAATAGATCATCCAATTGGATGAAGAAAGGATATTAGCCCTCCCGGAGAGTTTGCTGTGTTTAACCCTAGACAACGAGATTTAATCACCAATTTAGATTCAGATTCTCATCTCCTTTCTAGAAAAATTCAGAAGGTTGACTACTTCACGATTAACGGGAGGTAGACATTGTGAGTCGTGGACGAATACTGATTGTCCAGTAAAACGGTGTCAACTGTGCCGTTCCCGTGATCTATCAGAAGCGTCATTGCTCCGCTCCCGTTCCAAGTTCCGTAATCCAGACGATGAACATCGCCAGTTATGGGTATTCCCGCATGGTAGAACACATGTTCCCCTGATTGATCCACACGGGTCAGTTTCGCAGAATAGGTTGCGTACGAAGTGCTTTGTGCGAAAACTAACTGGTGATTTGCTGTATCATCCCTCATCGCCAGACCCTGGCCTGAATCGAAAGTAGCACCCACTACAAACCCGTAACTTGCATTCGGGTCAGCGTCACTTGCCAGTATCAGTTTTGCCTGACCTGATTGGTTTGGTGTATAGAATATCTCCAAACCATCATCGGTTGCAATCGCCAACGAGTTCAAAGAGGATGGCGTAAGAGTTGTGTCTATTCCCGCAGTGAACAGGGGACCGAACTCGCGAAGTAATACAGGCTCTGCCTGTGTGAGAGTGGAACCATCCAGTTGGATATTGTAGACGTGGTTCCACCCGATCGGCAGGTAGTACGTTGGCTCTTCCGGAACCAATCCGCTTCCAAATACCGGTATTGCAAATGCTCCAGCTATTTGGTTAACAAACTGGACACCAACATAGCCAATACTACCACCACTTGAGATATCATCGATCAACAAATGGCCGCGACCCCTGAGAAACACCTGACCAGTGGGAGTTATACCTGCCGCGGGCTGACACCAGGGACATTTTCCTATCTGGACTGCTTGATACTTTGAGATTTTCACAACAGACATAGTATGTTCTATCTGAAGTGGATTGCCATCTCCAGTCCATTTCCCAAACGTGCCGGTATATTCCCAGGTATCGGTACTGGTTGTATCAACCATGACATAGTGACTGGAATCTCCATGACGATTTGGATCATAGACCCAAATTAGCCATTTCCCACCTCCCTGATCAGTCAGTCGATATGGCACTAGTGTATGCCCGGCTGTTAGATCTGAAGGGGTGATGTGCAACACGTATGGATCCGGATCCGGAGATGCGGCTAAAAGCGACACTTTCAGTTTGTTAATCACATCTTCAGGAGTTTGCGATTTCGCAGCAGCAATTGCCTCATACGCAACTGAAGTGGACTGTAGTAATTGGTAATTGGTGATCAACATTTTGGCGTCATTCCAACTGAGAGCATACGTATTGTAATCTCCAGGTTGTTCGAAGTACCTTAGGCTCATCACTGCCATACCATCACAGTATCCGTCAGGGAATGAATATAGTTCGGGGAATGGGATTGCCATAGACTTCCACTCCTCAGCTGTCTTCTTGTTAGTGCATTTGCTTGGGCCCAGCAAAGGAATACATACAACCTCATCTCCAAATAGTGAACGTGATTCTTCGGAGGTGTAGAAGTATGGAGGAAGAAGTAACAGCGCATTGTTAAAGCCATACCCATTCGGATTCGGTCTAAACCCGAGGTCGAAATCCCAGCCGCCAGAGTCGTTGTCCACGATCGTGAGCGTGGCATTCGAAGGGTTGCCCAACGTCGCATTGACGGGATTACTCAACGACAGATTGACTGTCTCGCTCCCCTCCACCTGAGTATCGTTAAAGATTGATACTCCGAAGGTGCGGCTCGTCTGGCCGGCAGCGAAGCTCAACGTTCCACCCGTACTCCCGTAATCACTTCCGGCTGTTGCCGTCCCGTTGCTGGTGGTGTAACCAACTGCGACCGTTTGCCCGGATGAACCGCTCAGGTTTACTGTAATGATCGCCGTTCCCTGATCTTCCCCTATGCTGTAGGTCGACGAGCTGAAGGAAATCAATACATCTACCCTTCTGATGTAGATGTACTCTCCGGTACGGTTCCCATAGACGTCATACGCATATGCGATGATATAGTTCAATCCAATATTTAACGCGCAGACGTCTACGCTCGCCTGATACGGTACGGAAGTATCGGTAGAGAGGTTTACCCAAATGTTATTTACAGCATCCCATCGCCGGAAGTCCACTCTCGTAATGCCAGTATCATCGGTCGCAGATACTTCAAGTGCAACAGTCGATGGACAAGAAGCATTAAAGGTCTGAGAGTTTCCAACGGGCTTAATCCAACTTACAGTTGGCGGATTGGCCTCGCCGGGTGAGACAATTTGCATTGTCACAGATCCAGCATTGTCATCCATGCAATATTGCGAATCGTTGATTCGCAGAAATAGCGGTCCCGAAACTGCAGCAACGAATGTTCCTCCCATACCTACCGGAAACGCAAGGCTCCCATCGACTCCTCCAAAAAGGAGAGCATATGGGTAAGAAGGATACTCTTTGCAATCCTGGGGAATTGTCTGGTCAACTTGCGGTGAATATCCCGCTGGACCGACGTATGGAAACGGTGTTATATAATCCACCGTCCATGTCCCCGACACATAACTGATTTCATATGTGTCCCCTGCTTGCAGTGTTACTCCTGTGTTTTGCCACTCTTGAGTTGAACTTACTGTGAACGTTGTCGTTGCCATCGCTGAAATTTTGTCTTCGGTTTCCGTTGGCACAACAGTCGGTGTTGGAGTCGTACTATATGCAGTTGTCGGAAGAGCTGCGAACATTATTGACACTATGGTCAGTAATGCTGCAACTTTGTAGATGAGCTTTGAGCGCTTCGTGTACATTTTGGCCTCTTTTTGTTTTCGTACGTAGTTGTGGATTTGTCTCTCTTTCTTGGGAAACTTCTTTATTTTTGTTTCCTTCGAATATGGGGTTGAGATCACTCCCTTTTTGGTTTTCTCTCTTTTCTAAGAGTAGCAGCTCCTTTTGAAAAGATTATTTCTGAATCTGATTGTAAAAGAGCAACAAAATCCTTGTTTTTGCACCCTCCAATCGGAAGCCAATTCCCGAAGGAAAAGTACGCAATACTACCAAAGAATCTGTTTCATTACCCATTCCCACCTCATTCCTGTATAGTAATTTTCACAGTGAGTTAGCAACAGACAAAATAAATAAAATAGCCCAGATTTGTTCTAGCTTTTTAATTACTAAGGAGCATTATACTAGACTAAGAATTATTGATAAAATATGATTAAACAATATTATATTTAGGCACCGTAAAACGATTAATCTTGGTCATGATCTTCATCATCCTCGGTCTATCGGTAGCAAGTTTCCACCGGCGCAGTCTCAAACCCCGTACATTTGGCGCGGTGGCGGAATCAGTAGACGCGCAGGTCCCAAAAACCTGCGGAGTTTAACCTTCATGTGGGTTCGAATCCCCCCCAGGGTCACACGAGCTCAACGGTAGATCCAGCACAGCCGGGTTTTTAAGCTGTTGGTTCAGGGTTTTTACCCCGAGTTTTCGAAGGGCGAATCCCTGCCGACTCACCATATTTAAATATGAAGAAAAAATAATTTTTATTATCACCGCTTCCGCATTGTTATGTATAACTACAACTATTTATTTGACCAGACTCAATCAAAGTAAAAATCCAATTGTAGGCACTTATAATAGTGATAAATACGGCTATTTTTTTAGGTACCAAACAATTTTTTTATTAATAAATCCGATTGCGATAGCAATAATGACGGAGTATGTTTAGAAAAATTTCTCATAACCCCTAAATCATATTCTGAGGCGGATATAAAATATTTGGGCGTCGGAACAATTACCTTAGTTAAGAGTATCAAAGATATCCAGTTTGGTGGTCAAATTTCCAGATCATTTTATGATACGAAAATTGGCAAGTGGATGCATGAAACATCCACAGATTATGGTCCCCTAACAAAGGATATGATTCAGATAAGCATGAGCAACAATATCATCAGCCATACAAGCGGTAGAGGAAGTCATGGCGAAACATCTATAGATATTATTACCAACAGAGACAGGGATTTCGTTCTTATACTCTCAAAACCTTACGTCAAAAGGATTCGACGCAATATGTTGAGTGACATTCATGAAAAGCAGATTTGCCTAAATTATTTACGCCGAATAAAAGCGGATGTTGAGGGTTGGACACCCGTCAAGCTTTATTCTGATCTATTTAAAGAAACCGACAAAATACTGGAAAGTTTCCAGTGAGAATCAGAAAAGTTAAGTTTTCCTATCGAATCTAGTACCATATCCCCAACTCCAAATGTAGCTGCAAAGGGGATAATGGTAACACTGATCTCTCAGTACACGAATAAAAATCAGGGCACAGCTAAGCTGACAGACATTGGTAACGGAAAAACCAAAGTTGTGATTCAGCTTGATATTATGGCGGGACAGCCACCTGCAAATATATATTCCGGGTCTTGTGTGAAAATAGGGGCGGTAAAATATACGCTTATGGAAGTAAGAAATGGACTAAAAACCAATTCTGCTCCCGGAAAATCTAAAACAATACTAAATACTTCACTTCAAGAGCTCCATTCTATGCTTCCGCTAGCTATTGGTGTTCGTAATCTACCATTATCTGCGACGCCATCTTTAGAATACTGTGGTAATTTAAAATGACTTCATAATAAAAAAGCTTTATAAATGAAATACGTTCGAATTTGTTCAAAAACGTTCACCATATTACTAACATTGAATAAGTTTGACAACAAACATTTTCATATTACAATGCAGTTAATCAAGGGCAAAGGAGAATAGAGATGAAAACCGTAAATTCTTTTCTCACGTTAGCATCTAACGTTGGGTTTTGGTTACTGCTTACTGCGCTAGTCGGCACAGTAGGGACTCTGTTTGCATATGCGGGAGGGATTTTCCTAGGTCTATACGAGGGCACAGCGAACCTAATTCTTAAGTGGGTTTTGATTCTCACCTGCATCCCCCTCACAGGACTCTTAGCGTCAATATTCATTGATGCTCTTTCAAGAATGGTGGACGAGAAGGTATTTAGTACGGGCATACTAATTATCTTTATAGCTGTTGCTATTAGCCTTTTTCTTACGGTATACGATGCCCGAAATGCCTCTATAAACCTTGATGATCGGTGGGTATGGTTGGTACCAATCTCTAACATTGTGTTAGGGATCAGCTCTGCATTCGGCGCCGAAAAACTTCATCTTATTATCTACTTGTGATAGATAAAGCCCAGATCTTATAAAGGTCTGGGTTTTTTACCCTCTCCTATTGAGGTAGAAGGTAAAAACAATTAAAATTAACTCGTTTCTTGGGGGCGTAGCTCAGTGGTAGAGCAGCGGCCTTTTAAGCCGCGTGTCGTGAGTTCGATCCTCACCGCCCTCACCAAAAAATGATTACTCTCGAAAAATTAAAATCATATTTACTTGAGACGGGCGCCTATAAGATTATCTTTCTAGGTGATTCTATTACTTCTGCGGAGTGGGTCCATCCGAACTGGCGGGAAATTTTTGAATATGTTTTAAAGGAAGAATTGCAGAAGAAGATATCAGACTGGAAAATTCCATCTTGGGGCATCAGATGTATCAATTCCGGCTTTGATGGTGCAACTACAAAAGATTTATTGAATAAAATCAACCCAGAAGCCATTGATTATAGACCTAATATGTTTCTTATTATGGCCACTTCAAATGATATTTTTTCAGAAATAACACCAACAGAGCATGCAGCCAACATTAAAAGGCTTGTTGATTCCGTTTATTCCCACAACTGCTCTATTGTTTATTGCACCGATATTTGCTCTAACAACGATGAATACGACCAGAGATACCTACCTTATGTCAACAAAGTAAAATCTCTGTTTCCTTATAGAGAAATAAACTTCATAAACTTGTTTGAAGAATTAAAGAGATATTTGAAATTACCTTTGATCCAGAAAAATATATAACCGAAACTAAAGAGGGCAAAATGTTTCCGCAGTATTAAATGGCTCTTACAAAGAGAGCACTATCTGGTAAATAGAGAATCCAAGTAAGTGGTGCAAACTCCCCCCGCCAATTTTCCATATCCCAAATCTCTACAATAAGATCCAATCGGACATTTATTCATATACGACCAGTCTCCCCCGCAGGCAAGACTGTACTTGGTTAAAATGTCATTTCTTAGCTTAAGCTGCCAAATGATGAAAATCCCGAGAACAACAATGGTAATAAAAAGAGCCAATACAATAACTTTAGTTCTCATATTTTTATCATAACACAGTAATAAACTGAAACAACGTTTTATCTACGAAATAAAGTCTTTTCTGTAAACCAAGGGAAGGAAAACACCAGAAACGAGCATAATTAGACCCGAAAGAGCAAACAAGTAACCGTATCCTAACTTGACAGCTATAATTCCACTAACAAAAAAAGTAATCACCTTTCCTAGAGATATAAATGAGTCTTTTATTCCCCATTCCGACGATTCCAAACCTTTATCCATGTGCTTTGTGAAAAGTTTTATAAAAGATGGGTATTCTATGGAATGAACTATACCAAGCAAAAAATAAAAAATGTAAAAAAGGGTCACAGAGTTTAAAAAAATAAAACCGAACCTAAATATACTTTTGAACAGATTACCAAGTATAAATCCGTAATATGACGTCGTTATATCTAAAGCAGAATCATAAATTTTTGATATAAACGGCTCTGTGAGTAAAACGCCAACCATAAATATTGCATGGCCTATTCCTAAATCCACGACTGTTGCACCCTTTATACTGCTCACAACAAACACACCAAACACAACTTCTGAAAGAGCCATCCCGGAATAAAAAAGTGTGTCGGAAAGAATTAGAATTTTAATAGCTTTATTACTATGATTAATGTTAATAGGTAGAAGGCGGTGAAGAAAAAGCATAAAGTGCTATATGAAGATTAACAAAACTCGCAGACCTCCCCTTCCTTTTTTTGTTTCTTTTCTTTTTCGTTGCAATCTTTACAAACTATAACTACCCCCCTCAATTTTTTTATCCCTTCTGATTCTAATATTTCCTTTTTGCAGATAGCGCACTTAATCTTTTTGTCTTTTAACTGTTCTTTAACCATTTCAAAAGTTATTCGGCAGAGTCTACCTTGGTCGCGGCCTTCCCTACCCTATTTCTTAAAAAATAAAGTTTGGCTTTTCTTACTTTCCCCCTTTTTATTACTTCAATTTTGTCTATATTAGGAGAAAACAATGGAAAGATTCTCTCAACACCTACATTTTGGGAAGAAACACGCCTCACAATAAAGGTTTTAGAAACACCGCTTCCCCTCTTTGAAATTACAATTCCCTGATAAGGTTGGACACGGCTTTCTCCACCTTCAGTTATTTTATAATGAACTTTTACGGTATCCCCGACTTCAAATGATGTCTCGTTCATAGTTCAGATAGGCTATCAAAATTTATAATTATTGGCAACCCTAGCTACCAACCTCCACTTTAGCTTTAACAGAAAGTTTAATTCCACTTTTATCCGACTCCACAAGCACTGTATCCCCTTCTTTGATATCCCCTGAAATTATGCGGTTGGAAACAGCATTTTCTATTTCTCTTTGAATCAGCCTTTTTAATGGTCTAGCACCGTAATTTAAGTCGTAACCTTTCTCGGCTAGGTATGTCTTTACTTTGTCGCTTACTTCTATCTTAATCCCTAATTCATCAAGAAGCTTTTGGGTCTTTACAAGCTGTATTTCCGTAATCTTTCTAACTTCCGCTATAGTTAGAGCCTTAAAGATCACTATTTCATCAAGCCTGTTAAGAAATTCCGGCCTGAAGCTTTCCTTTAAAACAGACATAAGCTTTTCTTTTAAGCTTTCGGAATTATCAACTTTCTGAACTGGAGTTCCTTCTCCAAAGCCAATCGTTGACTGATAAATTGTATCCGAACCTATATTTGAGGTTAGAATGATAATTGTGTTTTTGAAGTCAACAGTTCTTCCATGGCTGTCAGTAAGTCTTCCGTCATCCATTACCTGAAGAAGTGAATTAAACACATCTGGATGTGCTTTTTCTATTTCATCAAGGAGAATAATTGAGTACGGTTTTCTTCTAACAATTTCGGTTAGTTGTCCACCTTCATCAAAACCGACATACCCCGGAGGAGCGCCTATCATCTTGCTGACGGTATGTTTTTCCATATATTCGCTCATATCAAGCCTAACAAGCATTTCCTCACTGCCGTACAAAACCTCTGCGAGAGCCTTCGACAGTTCCGTTTTGCCTGTTCCGGTAGGCCCTAGGAACAAAAAAGTAGCTATAGGCCTCTTGGGGTCTTTAAGACCAGCTCTAGCTCTTCTAATCGCTTCAGAAACGTTGGTTACAGCCTCATCCTGACCAATAATTTTTTCATGAAGCCGCTCTTCCAGCTTTAAGAGCCTCTCTTTCTCCACAACGCTCAACTCTTCAAGTGGTATTCCCGTCATTCTGGATACTACCTTAACAATGTCCTCCTTTTTCACTTCGGGAATGTCTTCTAGCTTAGTTTTCATCCAGATTTCTGTAAGATCTTCTTTGACTTTATTTAATTCAGTTATTTTATCTTCTATTTTTTGTTTGACGGACTGGGTTTTTTCTGTATTTTTCTGTTCTCTTAATTTAGAAAGCTCTTCTTCAACCTGCTTTAAGTTTTGAGGTTCTTTTACAGCCGCTAATCTAACTTGCGCAGATGCTTCATCAATAAGGTCTATAGCTTTATCAGGTAAAAATCTGTCATTGATATATCTATTGGAAAGAGTAGCTGATGCCTGGATTGCTTCTTCGGTTATTGTAACTTGATGGTGTTTTTCATATTGAGGCCTTAAGCCTCTAAGAATTTCAACGGTTTCTGGGACATCGGGTTGGGAAACTACGATTGGTTGAAACCTTCTCTCAAGAGCTCTGTCTTTTTCAACATACTTTCTGTATTCATCTAAGGTCGTTGCTCCAACCATTTGAAGCTCCCCTCTTGCTAAAGCGGGCTTTAACATATTTGCAGCATCAATTGCTCCTTCCGCAGCCCCTGCTCCTACAACAGTGTGCAGTTCATCAACAAAAAGAATTATATGACCTTGAGCTTTTACTACCTCCTCAATGATTTTTTTTAAGCGTTCTTCAAACTGACCCCTATGTGACGTACCTGCAAGGACGGATGCGATATCCAAAGATACCACTCTTTTTCCTCTCAAAGTTTCCGGGACCTGCCCATCAACTATCTTCTGGGCTAAACCTTCAACAATTGCTGTCTTGCCAACACCAGGCTCCCCAATAAGGACAGGGTTATTCTTAGTTCGTCTTGAAAGGATGTGTACGACTCTTTCAATCTCTTTTTTCCTTCCTATTACAGGATCAAGTTTTCCTTCTTTAGCGGCAAGAGTAAGATCTCTGCCGAATTTGTCAAGGTTAGATGTTGACGAAGCCTCCTTTTGAATTTCCTGAAAACAAACCTCGCAAAGGCTAACGTAAACCTGCCTTCCATCTATATTTCTTGTAGTCTGAATTACCGCGGGTCTTTGTCCGCATCTATGACATATAACCATGCTTCTATTTTACTACAGGAAACAAGTAATATCCAAAAATTAATGCTCCCAAACGTCACCGACAACAGCTTGAGCTTTGGGTGGGCAATGCTTCATAAATACTCTTGCACCCCTTTCCATTTCCTCTTGCTGAATTTTAGCCCAATCATTCGCCTGATCTTCACGCACCTCACAAACAATCTCATCATGAACAGTGTGAGTAATCGCCCCATCCACACCTTCCTTTTTAAGGCGGTCAAAAAGAAAAACCAGAGAGTATTTTGTGGCGTCAGCGTTAGCTCCTTGTATAGGATGGTTTTTACCTTGTCTTTCTATGGAGGCAATTATTTTATCGTAATTTGGGTCTGACTTATCAGGCATTAGATACCACCTCTTTCTACCTATGGGAGTCATACTATAACCATTTCGTACAGCGAGCTTTGAAGCACTGTCAAGCCATATTTTCACGTTTTTAAAGGTCTCAAAATATTTATCCATATATCCTTTGGCTGTAGCTGCATCCACCCCTATCATCATTCCCAACCTTCCTGGTCCCATACCATAAACCAGACCGAAATTTATGTTTTTTGAAGTTTGTCTTAAATCTGGATACTTCTTTTTAAAATCCGATGAATATTCCTTATTAAACATCAAGGCTGCAGTTGCGGAATGCACGTCCCAATCCTTCTCAAACGCTTTTATCAGTCTTTCATCACCAGTCAAATCCGCCACTATCCTCATTTCCATACTTGAGTAATCGGCCACAACATATTTATACCCTTCGGCCGGAACAAAACATGATCTGAAAGGAGCAACTTCAGATTCTCTCGGTATTTGTTGGAAATTAGGGTTGCTGCATGAAAACCTACCTGTATCAGCACCAATCTGCTGAAAATCAGGATGAATCCTCCCCGTCTTTTTATTGACTTTTTCCAAAATGCTTTCACCAAAGGCGGATATTAATTTTTCATGACCTCTGTACTCCCTTATCAGGTCGGCTACAGGATGTTTTACGGTTTCCAAAACGGAGTCTCCGGTTGAACCTATATCTATGTTCAACTTATTGTTAAAAAGATCCAGAAGCTGGGGCTGGCTGTTCAGATTTAGCACATCAGCAGAACCGCCAAATAGACCCATTTGCTGAACTTTGTATAAAGGTCGTATGGTCTCTTGGATTTTTGAAGCAGTTTCATCTCTTTTCTTCTCCAGCTCCCTTATAATCTTTCTCCATTTAGAAGAGTTAATGCATAAACCCTTAAGCTCCATTTCACCCACAACCCTCACAACTCCAAATTCAAGTTTTGCTACCTTAACAAGATCCTCTTTTTGTAAAAGCTCCCACTGCCTTTTAAACACAGGAAAAAGTATTAACACATCAAGAGCCGCATATCTAACTTGCTGTTCATTTACTTGTGTTATAAGACCTTCGAAAGTCTTTCTGATGTCCTTATCCAAACTTAAACCTGTGTGCTTTTCCGCAATCGCTGCGAGTGAGTTACTTCTTTCCAAACCACAAGTAAGTATCCTCTCAGCAAGCATTGAGTCAAAAATATTATTTAAAGTTATTCCGCAATGCGCCTTTAACATCTCATAATCAAATTTGGCATTTTGCAAAACTTTTAGCTTTTTTGGATCCTCAAGTAGAGGCTTTAAAGTATCACAGTCTATCTTTCTGGCATCAAAGACATAGGCCATATCTTTCTTTCCTATTTGAATGAGCAGAATTTTAGAGTTATAGGGATCTAAACCAGTACATTCGGTATCAACTGAAATAACCTCCTCTTTTAAAAGATCCTCAAAAGCACTTTTAGCATCAGAAGGAGAATCCACAAACTTGTAAGGTAATTTTGTTGGATCAAATTCAAGATTCATTTATCTCTTTCCTTAAAATTTCCTTGACGAGCAAAGGATCTGCTTTACCATTTGCCTTTTTCATAACAGCGCCAAGAAGAAACATAATTGACTGCTCTTTCCCCGATTTATAATCTTTTATGGCTTTCACATTTTCTTTTAGATTAATAACGTCTTTAACGATCACTTTAAGTGCGGATTCATCTAACAAATCTTCTTTAACTTTTATTCTTTTTAACAAATTATCTACGTCTAAATTCCTTAAATCCGTTTTATTAACGAGAAGGTTGGCCAACCTTTTAGGATCGGTTTCTTTGGAAGCTTTTTCAAACTTTTCAGAAAGCTCTAAACTTTCGCAAAGCACTCTTGCCGTGTCAACCCCAATCCCATATATCCTAACAAATCTCTCCACTTTTTTATCGGGAAGTTCGGGAACTCTGGCCTTTATTTCCTTCAGGTATTTACTGCTAAACTCCATCGGAGGAATATCCGGCTCGGGAAAATATCTATAATCATGGGCCTCCTCTTTTTCTCTTTGAGACAAAGTTACACTTTTAATGTCATCCCATCCTCTATTTTCTTGTTCGGGCATTAATCCTGACTCAAAAAGTTTAGATTGTCGTGTCACTTCATATTTTATAGCTTTCTCTAAAAACCTGAATGAATTTATGTTCTTAATCTCAACCTTATAAGTGGGTAGTTTCTCACTACCTTGTTTTCTAAGAGATACATTGGCTTCAAGTCTTAACTGGCCTTTTTCCATATCTGCGTCCGAAATTTGAAGATATCTTACTATTCTTTGTATTAACTTTGAAAGCTCCACTGCCTCTGTAGAAGTTCTAAAGTCAGGCTCCGTAACAACTTCAACAAGAGCCAGTCCCGATTTATTAAAGTCAAGAAGTGTTAAACCATTTTCATGTATTGATTTTCCCGTATCCTCCTCCAAATGTACCCTTGTGATTCCTACTCTTTTACTAAAAAGATCCAAATGACCATCTACACAAAGAGGTAGATCATACTGGCTTATCTGATAACCCTTTGGTAAATCGGGATAAAAGTAGTTTTTTCTGTCAAATTTTGAAAACCCACTTAGTTTACAGTTCAATGCAGCTCCGAGGAGTTGCGTTGACTTAATTGCTTCCCTATTTGGAACAGGGAGCGCTCCAGGCAAGCCAAGGCAAACAGGACATGTGAGAGTATTAGGTTCCGACTGATAAATATCGGCGGAACATCTGCAAAACATTTTACTTTTAAGCTTCAGCTGAATGTGGATTTCAAGTCCCAAAACAAGTTCAAGCTTCATATCTTAACCCCCAAAGCAGTAAGAGCTCTTTTTAAGTCCTCTACGGATTTATTAATAACGTAGTACGGTGGATCAAAATTAGCCTCGTGAACCATTGTATTTCTTATTTTATGAGCTTTCCAGATATCATCATAAAGATACCTGTCAAATCTTGTGGATGCCATTTTTAAACGCTCACCCATAGTTTCTCCCGCAAAAATATCCCTCAAAGCGCTATCAAGTGATCTATCCGCAAGTAGTAGAGCCTGTTTTAAATTACTTGGGCCAGAAAGTTTTATTAACTGCTCAATCTTTACCCAGTCATTTTTAATCTTATCTTCAGTCAACGAAGAAACAGTTGTCCTAAAAAATTTTTTGCCAAAAAGAAAATCTAATAAGCCCATAAATTTATAATTCACCCCTACTAGCCTCATATGAAGCAGCCAAATTTAACACTTTCTCTTCATTGAATTTATCAGCCATAATCCCAAATCCTACAGGAAGACCATTTGAAAAACCGCAAGGGACAGAAATACCGGTTATACCAGCCATTGAGCTTGGTTCAAGAAGCATATCCTGAATTTCCCCAAACATCGCATTATCTTTTGTTGCACCTTCCTTTAAAGCTGTGCAAGGAGAGATAGGTCCAACAATAACATCAACCTCACTAAAAGCCCTTTTAAAATCCTCAATGATTAAAGTCCTTACTTTCTGTGCTTTGGCATAGAATTGGTCATAATACCCTGCTGAAAGAGTGTATGTCCCAAGCATAATTCTCTTTTTGGCTTCAAATCCGAAGCTAGAGCGATCAAAACCATACCTTATCCCATCAAAACGAGCCAGATTGGATGATACTTCCGACCTTTGAATAATCGTGTAAACTGCAACAGAGTACTTCGGATCTAATAAATCCACCTCTTTTACGCTGTATCCTTCTTTTTTCAATACCCCAACAGCTTCTAAAACTTTAGACTTAACACCCTCATCCATTCCTTTAACAAAGTAGGATTTAGCTATCCCTATCTTTAATTTCGTTTCTGTCCTTCCTACAGACCGTGTAAAATCGGAAACATCTATATCGGTGGAAGTCGCGTCAAACTCGTCCTTACCCGAAATTATGTTAAGTATAAATGCAGCATCCCAAACCGTCTTAGTAAGCGGTCCCGGTGAATCCGTAGATGAAGCCATAGAGATAACACCATACCTGCTTACCCTTCCGTAAGTGGGTTTAAGGCCAACTACTCCGCACCAAGCGGCTGGCTGTCTTATTGACCCGGCTGTTTCAGAACCAACGGCAAAAATACACATGTTGGATGCTACAGCGGCCGCTGATCCTCCCGAGGAGCCTCCCGGCAATCTGGTGATGTCATAGGGATTTTTGGTCGTAAAAAAATCGGAGGCTTCAGTTGAAGAACCGTGAGCAAAGGCGTCAAGATTTGTCTTGCCTAAGAGGATAGCCCCCGCTTCTTTAAGTTTTTTAGAAACGGTTGATTCATAAGGTGGTGAAAAATTTCTTATGATATTTGATGAAGCTGTTGTTAATACATTCTCCGTACAAAAATTATCTTTTAAAGCATAAGGAACTCCTAGCAAAGGAAATCTAGCAAAGGCCTCACCCCCAAGTTCCCTGATAAGATCATCAGCCCTAGCCGCACTTTTAAGAGCTTCCTCTCTTACTAAAGTAACAAATGCCCTCAAATCTTCATCTTTTGTTTTTATCTCATCAAGACAGGCAAAGACTAAATCTTGGGGAGTAAATTTTAGTTCTTTTAAGCCTTCCAAGCTCTCTTTAATTGAGAGTTCATTTAATTTTTTCATTCTTTTTTATAACAGATTTTGTAACAAAAAAACTTTCTTTCTTTTCCTTCGCGTTTCTCAAAACATCTTTCATACTTAAAGATTTTCTTACAAAGTCCTCATCAAAAATATTTACCTTACCCGATACTTGAGATGTAGGTTTAATATCAGTAGTATCTAGCTCATTAAGAACTTTGATGTAGTCTATTGCCTCTGATAAAAGTGTTTGAAATTTTTTAACTTCTGTCCCGCTAATTTCAAGTTTAGAAAGTCTGGCTACTTTTTCTACATCCGATGTGGAAATCATGCAGTTATTATAGTTAAAAGCTTAAAAAAAACCAGAGATAAATGGGACTAAGACTCTTTAAAACTAACAGCAATATCCTTTTTCTCTTCTTCTGAAGCCTTAAAGAATTCAGCCGCTTTAAAATTAAAAAGAGAAGCTAAAATCATATTTGGAAAAACTGCTATTTTATTATTGAAATCCAAGACATTCGCGTTATAGAACTGTCTTGAATAAGCAATTTTATCTTCAATCTCCGCTAAATCCGACTGAAGTTTTCTAAAATTTTCTGAAGCCTTAAGCTCCGGGTATGCTTCTGCAACTGCAAAAAGTGACTTAAGAGCACCGGTAAGCATATTGTCAGCTTCAGCAGCAGCTCTAGGATCCGTTGCGGACATTAAGGCAGCTCTCGCTTTGGTCACATTCTCAAAAACACTTTTTTCATGAGAAGCATAACCTTTTACGGTTTCAACTAAATTGGGAATTAAACTTGATCTTCTTTTAAGCTGAACATCTATACCACTCCATGCTTCCGAAATCCTATTTTTCAATGTGACAAGAAGGTTGTATGTTGAAATAAAATAAACCACTAAGAGAACAAGAAAACCAACAAAAATTAAAATGTTAAACATAATTCCTTTACAAAAACTTCCTACTAAAAACCTTTAAAAACTCCTTTAGAGGGAGGGTGTTAACTACACTTCGGCTTTCAACCCAACCTCTCCTTGCAACATCTATACCATACCTCATTAATGAATAATCTTCAAGATCATGTGCATCTGTATTTATTATTAGCTTAACACCTTTTTTTACAGCTTCTCTAACAAGCATGTCAGGAAGATCCAATCTTTCCGGATGTGCATTAATTTCAAGAATCTTATTTCTTTCCAAAACTTCTTTAAAAACCTTCTCCCAGTCTACCTCATAAGAATCTCTTTGCTCAAGAAGCCTTCCCGAGGGATGAGCAATAAAGCCGATATAAGGATTCTTTATAGCGTATGTAAGCCTTTCCGTTATTTTTTCTTTGCTTTGATTAAAACTTGTATGAATGGAGCCTATAGCATAGTCTAAAATTTTTAAATAGTCATCAGGAAGGGAGACTGACACATCAGTAAGAATGTTAACTTCGTATCCAAATAGTACTCTCATTGAATCATTTGAGTTATTTATTGATTCAATATGCTTCTTTGTCTTATTTATCAAGGATAAAACTTCTTTCTCACCTCGTGAGTTTATACTAGGTGCATGATCCGAAATACCGATATATTCATATTTAAACTCTCTTGCTTTTTTTACCATCTCATCCAAAGTGTTATTTCCGTCAGAAAAATTAGTATGCAGATGAAGGTCGCCTCTTATATCTTTAAGTTCTATAAGTTTAGGAAGTTTTTTCACCTTCGCTGCTTCTATTTCACCTGAATCTTCCCTTAATTCAGGCTCTATGTATGCAAGTCCTAAAAAACTGTAGAAAGATTCCTCATCCGAAAATTCTTTAACCTTTCCTTTAACCTTTATACCGTGCTCGGATAACGAATAACTCTTTTCAAGGGCAAATTTTCTTAAAGAAATATTATGGGCTTTAGAGCCTGTGAAATGTTGTAAAAGAGCCCCAAACGCATCCGGCTTTTCAGTCATAAGATCAACCCTAACGCCGCTTTTTAGTAAGATACTTGCCTTAACGTCACCTTTATTCAAAATTTCGCTTGTATCAGGAAAGCTAACAAAGTGATCAATTACCTTGTTCGCCGACCTAGTAGAAACTGCAAAATCAATATCCCCAACTGTCACTACCCGCCTCCTAAGGGATCCAAGTGGCTTTATGTCCAAAACCTCCTTGATACCACGCATGTAATTTGAGATTTTCTCGGAAACCCAGCTGGCTGTGGGTAAAAGCAACCTTTTCCTTCCTTCTTTATTGGGCTTTAGTTTTTCTATAGCCTCAAGAATTTCTTTCTCCTTTTGTTCCCCAAAACCCTCAATTTGGCTTATTTTGCCCTCAAGTGCAGCCTTTTTCACCACTTCTAATGAATCTTCCCTCCTTTTAATATTAAGCTCCTTAGCAAGCCTGTAGGCGGTCTTAGCCCCTATCCCATGTATCCCAAAGAGCCCAAACATACCTCCAGGAAGTTTATTAAAACTAGCTTCAAAATGCCTAACTTTCCCTGTTCTAAAGTACTCGTCAAGATGCCCAGCTATGCTTGAACCAATACCCGGGATTTCAGTAAGCTTGCCTTCTTCCCACAAATCCTTTACCTCCGATGTAGCGTGTTCAATCGCGGTCGCGGCATTTTGATAAGCTCTAATTCTAAAACGGTCCTCTCCGGTCACTTCATACGCAGCGGCAACCTCTTTTAGTAGTTTTGAAACAAAAGCGTTAGAATACCTGCTCTCCATATTTTTTCATATTAGCATCATTGACTTAAAAAAATCCATTTGTTAGGATGGGCATGTACGTAGGGGGTCCACACATAAAGATACCAACCTTTAGTGGGACCTTATGGTCCCGTAGTGTAGAGGCCAAACACGTTTCCCTGTCACGGAAAAGATCGCCGGTTCGAATCCGGTCGGGACCGCCAAGGTCCCCTTCTAACTGCCCAAATACTCAAGGAGGCAGATCCAAAAATAAATTCCAGAGAATAAAAAATTAGTATAAACATTAAACTAGGAGGATAAATGGAGCAGAAAGAAATTGATGTTAATCCATCAAGAAGTGCTACAACAGCTATAATAGCGGGTATTATAATCATTGCACTTGGTTACTTATCATATAGATATTTTAATAGGCCAACTAAACCTGAAATCGGCGAAGGCATTAAAATTGAAAGAGCTACACCGACACCTGAACCGACTGTAACTCCAACGGAAGAAAAGGACTCTACAAAGGAAGTTACTAAAGTAGAAGAAAAAGAAACAGTTCAGGAAAGAAAGATAGAATCCATTTTCGCCGCGTGGGTAGCTAATGATTATAAACCTGGGGATATCAAAGGAAGTCAATATAACGTAAGGTCAGGCGACACCCTGTGGGAAATAGCAGAAGGAAGATATGGGAATGGATCCGAATGGACTAAAATCCTTTCAGCTAATTCCAGTAAAATAGGCTTTTTACCAAATGGGAGTCAAGCCTTAATTTTCCCGAGTCAAACGCTGGCACTACCGTAAAAGGTTCGTTATTTGTTGATCGTGCTGATATTCATAACGGTTGAAATAAACCAAGTTTTGTGTTGGCTGTTAAACTTATAAAAGTTATAATTAAGTGGTTTATAAATGCGGGAGTAGTTCAGTGGCAGAATGCTTCCTTCCCAAGGAAGAGGCCGCGGGTTCAAATCCCGTCTCCCGCTCCAAAGTTCTTTTTGTTGTAGAATGTTTTTGCTACGCCAGAGTGGCTCAAAGGCAGAGCAATCCCTTCGTAAGGGATAGGTTGTGGGTTCAATTCCCACCTCTGGCTCCAGATTATGATCAAAAGAGATTTTAAATTAAAGAGTAGATTTAAATATGCAGGTCCAAAAGCCTTAAGCAATGAAGAAGACGTTGTTCTTTACAAAAAACTACTTGCAGCAATATTTGGTATTTTCGCGGTTCTCACTTTATTCCTTCTGACCCTTCAATTTCTTGGACCGAAGATTTTCTCAGTTTACAGTCTTTTATCTCTTGATAGGCAAAAGAAAGATGAGGAAAAACTTCAAAGTGCTACACCGAGTTTCACTGATACTCCAAAAGCTACAAAATCAAAATTTGTTACATTAAAAGGTTTTTCTGAACCTCAAAGCAAAGTCAAACTTTTTGTGAACGGGCCCGAAGCAGACAACACTACAAGTGATCAGGAAGGAAAATTCACTTTTGAAAATGTAAGTCTGTTAGAAGGTCAGAACATTATTTTCGCCAAATCAGAAGCCCCTAATAAAGTTGAAAGTGATAAATCCGAAACGCTTTATGTAATTTATGATCTAAAAAAACCTGAAATCTTCATAACTTCTCCTAAAAACGGTGAAGAAATAGAAAGTGTTGACAGTAGAATACCGGTAAAAGGGTCTGTGAATGAAGAAGCGTCTGTATTTGTTAACTCACATTTAACGATAGTTGATAGCGAGGGAAACTTTCAAACACTCATAGCTGTAAAGGAAGGCCCTAATGTGGTGAAGGTCACAGCTATTGATACAGCAGGTAATGAGTCCACATCCTCAATAACTGTTAAATTTGATAAGCGTTAGGTCTCATCATAAGATATTGCAAACAAAGTCCACATCCAAAGCAGAATTTGGGGATAAAATAAAGAGTTTACAAACTGGCTATGTACAAACAGTGACAAAATGGAAGAAAAAGATACAAATGGATAGGATAACCTCCTCGTTAAAAAAATGCCCTTCCCGGTTTTTATAAGAAAACTTGCGTAAATCAATAAATATGAGATAAGACCGAAAATTCCTGTTGTTGCCAAAACAAGAAGCAAGCTTGAATCAGATCCCGATCCCGAATGCCCTCCCGTAGAATCTCTAAAATCAAAAAAACCGTAAGCATCCTGATAATACCTGTAATTATTAAACCCGATACCAAACCAGAGATTAGTTTTTGCTATGCTAAGGGCATTTTGCCAAGATATCAGCCTGTATCTCGCTGAATCTGATGGGTCGGTAACCCCACTTAGTCTTGTTTGAACTCTTGGAACAAAAAAATAAACCGAAAAAAATAATACCATAAATATCAAAATGTTTACTTTTTTAGACCTTAAAAGACCTGTAATGAGCACAAATACACCTAGCATCAGCCACGTGCTTCTTGAAAATGTCAGGAAAATTGCAAGAACATGGATTATTAACACAAGAATACCTAAAGTCTTCCGATAACTAAATAACTCATTGAACCTGCTTAAAAGAAGAATAAACCCAAGAACAATGTAAGCCCCTGCAAAATTGGGATCAAAGAAGCTTGAAGTTAATCTGTTTATGTGAGGATCCCACCCAAGTTCCAAAGAAAGTTTTGACAGATCAGGAAAGATTGCAAGCTGTATAAAGCCAAATACACTTACAAGTAAAGATGAAACAATCAAAATCTTTGATGTTTTGTTCTGTAATTTCTTATCTTTGTGAACTAAATTATAAATAATCAAAGAGACCATAACATATATAAGAAACCTCGCGATGTAAAAACCGGAAAAGACGGCCTTAGGTATCGTTACTTCCCCTATGCTTATAAAAAGGGTGATCAACGAATAACAGGTAAAGAGCAAGGCGAATAAAATGAAGGCGGGAATAATTATTTTCCTTTTTAAATTCAACAGGTAAAAACCTCCTACGACTGAGAATGCAAAGGCCAGGATTTCAAAAAGATAAATTTTTAGGTTTTCCCCTGAAGCTATAACACTAAACTGTCCTAAGGAAGCTGTTAAGAACACAAACAAGAGTAAAAATAAAAGATACATTTTCATCTGCCTAAAACCTCTTCAAATAATGTTTCAAGTTTATTTATCTCCATCTGAATCAGATTTTCCTTCATTACCATATCATATCCGGCAAGAGAAACTTTCTCCCTTAACCTTTTACTTCTTATAACTTCTTTTAAAACTTTTGTTAGTTCCTTACTACTCTCGCTATCAATTGAAATTCCTGTTTTTTTACCAAATATTATTTCGGAAGTACCTCCCAAATCCGTAGCAACAACAGGAAGCCTCGTCATTAAAGCTTCAATAATACTTGTGGCATAAGGTTCTGGTTCTCTTGCAGGATGAACAAAAAGATCCAGACACTTTAAAATCAAAGCTACATCTTTCCTATACCCCAGAAAAATAATTCTACCTTTTTCACTATATTTCAGAATGTTAGCTATCTCTTTTAAGAACTCTTCCTCCTTATCGTCAAACACTCCCGCAATAAGACACACAATATTTCGTTTTTTCAGATCTAAAATTGATTTTACCAGTATGTCTATTCCTTTCCATCTGGCCAGTCTTCCAATAAAACCTATCACAAACTTTCCCTTTAAACCGTAGTCGTTTTTAAACCTTTGAATATCGCGACTAGAAACCTTTCTTAACCTTAAATACATGTCACTTGATACATGAACTACTATATTCTTATCCCCTTTTACTCCATAAAAGTTTATTAAGCTTTCAGAAACGTAAATAATTTTTGATGGAACCCATTTAAGCAAGCTAAATAAAATCCTTGAGTAACAGTAGTCTCTCACGCACCAAATTACCTTTCTTCCGGTTAAAAAAGAGGCTATCGTTCCAGGATACATTCCCCTTTCAGTATTTGTGACAACCAAGCTTATCTTTTCTTTATAAATAATTATTAATATCTGTAACACAAGTTTAAAAAGATCAATTATCACAAAGGGAGAAAACCTTTTTAATTTTGGGAAATCCAAAATATACAAAGAATCAGAATATTTTTTATAATCTTTAAGGAGTTCTACCCTACTCCCTGAAGTAATTAATACTTTCTTATATTTATTTTTATTAAGATACTTCAAATAATTCATTAATACGAGCTGTGCACCGCCAACCACACTTGCGTGATCAATAAATAAAATGTTTGTCATACTTTTAGCCTCTCAATATCTTCATAAAATTTCAGTTTTCCAACATTTCTAAAGATAAAAGCTAAGGTCTCACAATAAACCATGTCTATCCTAAACCTTGCCGATACCAAAGAATAAAAAAGGTGCAAAGGAGATAAAAAAAGCCTTACTGTAATTTCCCGTTTACTTTGCATTCTTCCTTTAAGCTTTGAGTATAAAAGAACACCGCATCCCCTATGCATTGACTGCCTGAAAAAAGATTTAAAAGTAAGTTTGTTATCGTGAAGAATTGGAACAGGAACGTATAAAAATCTTTTTCTTCTTTTTAACCCTTTTTCTTTAAGTAGAGCATCCTCTCCTGAACAATAATAAGGTATCCTCTCATTAAATCCTCCAAGCTCCCAAAAAGCATCCTTTCTGTATGCTATGTTACCAAGAGCAAAAGGAAGTTCGTTTCTTTCCTTACTTATATATTCTTTCTCCTCTCTTACATAACGTTTATAAACATAGCTTTCATACCTACAGTAGATTGACTTCCCTAAGTTTACATAGCTCCCCCCTGCCGAGAAGAGATCCGGATATCGTCTAAAAACATCAGAAAAGGATAAAAGCCAGTTTTTTGGCACTAAACAATCAGAATCTGTAAAAGCAAGGTATTTCCCCCTCGCTTTGGAAGCCCCGAAGTTTCTTGCTACTGAAGGACCTGATCTTTCTTTTAATCTTAAAATAGTCACATCCTCTTTTAAAAGAAGTTTATGAGTCCCGTCGGTAGAGGCGTCATCAACAACAATGATCTCAAATTTGTCAGATGGAAAATCCTGATTGTAAATTGACTTAAGGCATTTAAGAATCTCCCGCTTCCTGTTGTAAGTAGGGATGATTACGGAAAAGAGCATTACAATTTAATCCAGAGCCTTCGAGCAGTTAAAGCTAGTAGAAATAAAATAAGTAATTCGCTTATCCATGTTATATGAACTGATGCGTAAAATGAATATTTAGGTATTAACAAAACATTTAAAAGTAGATTGGCTATAGACGCACTCAAATAAATAAAGGGAAGGTAATTTTGACCTTTTAATGTAACAATAAGCCATGATAGGGGCTGCGTAAGATAAAAAATAAAGATAGTGCCAAGTAGCACTTTTAGAATAAAAACTGATTGATAAAAACCTTTTCCTCCAAGCGCGAAAATAACAAATTCCGATAAGAAAAACCCGAAAAGAGCGCATAATATTCCAGAAAGGAAAAGTATTAACGTTGACTTTGAAAATGTTGAAAAAAGTCTTTCTTTGCTGATGCTAAAGTTTTTGACCATTATTGGGTAAACGGAATTCATAAAAAAAGTGGGTACAATAAGCGACACTTCAAACACCTTGTAAGGAAGGCCGTATATTCCAACAGTTTGAATGTTGTTTAAGTTTAATGAAGCGGGTAGTTTTAAAAAAGATAGCAACACCGAATCTGCTTTAAAATTTATTTGGCTAAAAATAAACATAAGTCCCAGAGGAATTGAGCTGACAAAGAGTCTTTTTGAAAGATTTGAATCAAATTTAAAAATGGGCGTTATTCCGACTTTCTTTAAGAACATAAAACTTAATAAGGCTTTAATGAATTCGGAAAATATAAAGCTGGCTACAATCAGGAAAATACTGCCTTTAGAAAAGATGATTACGGACGATAACAGCAAAGACATCAGACTGCCGACTGAATTTGCGTATGTTGTGAGATCGTATCTTAGCCTCACTTGAAAACCGACATTTGAGGAAGAGTTAAAGGAGGTCGTAAGGATAAGTAAAAGACTTATTAATACACCAGCTTTAATTTTTGTGTCATAAGGCAAAAAGAGCAGCAATACTGAAGCCAAAAGTATTAAAACCACTGATAATAAAAACCTTAGTATAAAGACATTACCGATATGAAGATTAATATCTTTATCATCAAGAGAGAGCTCTCTAGTTGAAATAGCATTAATTCCAAAGTCGCTTATTATATAAAATAAAGCCGGAAATGAGACCATAAGGTTAAAAGCGCCGTACCCCTCCACACCGTAGACCCTAGTGATAAGCATTGTGAGAATAATGGTCACACCCATGCTCACAAACTTTCCCAGAAATTGAGAGACTGTGTTGCTTGCGATTTTTTCTGCTGTAGTCATATGAAAATTATATCAGGGGCAGGTGATAACCTCTTTCTCAACATAGGTAAGTACCGGAGGCCTTCCTGAAACTTTTTTTAAGCTTTTGATAAGATCAAACTGCGGGTAAACACTTCCATCTTTCTTCACCCATGAAAAGTGATCAAAAGGAGGGTCATAGTAAATGGTAAATGGTGTTATAGCTACAACCCTATCATCCTTGAGCCATACTTTTTCAAAAGTCTCCTTAATATATGAGGCTACTGTGTTTGAATCGTAAAAGCCGTAGTTATGATTCTTCCCTTCTGCATGAGGCCAGCCTGTTTCAGTAATAAACACAGGAATAGTTTCTATTCCGAAACGATTCTTTAACACATCAAGTTCCCATTCATAACCTCTCACACTTTGCCTTCCGTATTCAGACGGTTTTCCAAGATATGCAGGCATTGGGTATGGATGACTTGCCCACCCATCGAGCTTTGAAAAAATACCAGGTGTACTGTCATTCATTCTTACCAAGTAGAGTTCCTCATCCATATACCCATTGAGATTCGGAGCTGTTGAATTAAAGGCACCGTTTAGCATAAAAAATCCCTTGTCATAAGATTTGAACGTTTTTATTGTAAAATCAAGCACTTCCGCATATTCTTTTGGATTAACCTTTCCTTTCCAAAATCTGGAATCGTTTGTTTCGTTATAAACACTTATGTATTTCTTTTCTATAGGCCAGAGGAGTTTATTTAAAAAGTTTGCGGCCTTTTCCGTATCCTTCTTATAACTTTTTGCCGAAAAGTCCCATAACTGGATTATAGGAATAAGATGTTTTTTGTTAAGAAGGTCAAATATCTTTCTCCATTTAGATCCATCATAATCTCTTACATTATAAGGAATCAGTACGTAACCCCAGTCCCCACCATTTGAGTTAATGAGCTCGTCAGCCTTTTTTATGAAGTTTTCAGTGGAATAAACATAAAGACCAAACTTATTATTAATATAGCCGATATTTTTTTGTACATCTCCTTCCCCTTTCCTATCCTCATAGTACTTATAAGTCAGGCTATCCTCAAAAAAGCAAGGTTCTACTTTAAACTCAATATCCGAAGGGTTCTCAAACTTACTCTCAAATAAAGCATCCTCGTTTAGGTTGACTTTTCTTGAGTAGACAAGGAAAGACACCAAAACTATTAAGATACAAATTAAAGCTTTTCTTAAAGGTAGTTTCATTGTTAAAATACCTAAGTGAAAAAATTTTTTACTCCAAGGGTAATTATACTTCATATCGCAACAATAAACCTTTTACTTTTAGCGTTGGTTTTTATTATATTAAGGAAGACGGATGTAGTGTTCTTCTCCCCCATCGGAGAAACCATACAAGTAATAAACTCACTATTTAGTAAACCTCCAAAAAGAGTCGTTTATGGATACCTTCCCTACTGGATGTTAAACAATTCCAAATATATTGAATATGACAAACTCACGGACATCGCATACTTTTCTTTAAAAGTTGACGAAAACGGCAATTTTGTAGAAAAAGATGCGGAAGGAAACGTTGAGGACGGATTTAAAAACTGGAAAGAAAGTGAAAAGTTAAAAAAAGTCATTGAATATTCAAAATTGTGGAAAATCAGATTTTCCTTAACTATAACAGGAGAGAATGATGAATCCATTGATGCCTTCCTCTCTTGCAGGAAATGCTGGGATGCTCTTCTGGCAAATGTTAAGCAGGAGCTAGACGCTAAAAGCATAAAAGATCTAAATATTGATTTTGAGCATGCAGACGAAACAACGGAAGAGGTATCAGATGCTTACGCTTTGTTTGTAAAATTTATGAATGACAGCCTAGATGAAACGTTCCAAGATTCGCGAGTTGTTGTCGCTTCCTTCGCAGATTCATACAAAAGGAAGAGGGTTACTAACCCCACAAAACTTGCAGAAGCTTCGGACGCTTTATTTGTAATGGCTTATGACTTTCATCAGCCAACCTCTGAGAATGCAGGTCCTGTCGCTCCAATAAACGGTTCACCTGAAAAATATGATTATGATGTTTCCAACGCCATTAAAGACTACAAAAAATATGTGTCGGAGCACAAGCTTATACTCGGCGTACCCTATTATGGCTATAACTTCCTGATTGAAAAACCTGAACCAGACTCCAAAAGAGTTATAGGAAACCCTTCAAACGGGTACTCAATATCGCAGTATTACGCAATGATTAAAGACAACAAAAATATCCCCCTTGAAAAAGCCGTATGGGACCCCACGTCTGAAACGCCTTATTTAATATATAACAGTCAGGAAAACGGCGCGCTAAGAGTTTTGCATTTTGAAAATGAGGAATCTCTTAAGAAGAAGTATGATATTGTTTTGGACGAAAACTTATTGGGAGTGGGTTTATGGGCTCTTGGGTACGATGGTGATTACGAAGAGTTCTGGGACGCCCTATCTGATAAATTTAAGAACTGAATTCCCCAACAAAGTCGGTTATGCTCTGGATTATCTCATTTAAAATATCCTCGCTTTTTCTTATATTCTCGTCATTTGAAGCTAAATTGTGAGCTCCCCCTTTCAATTCAGTAAGTTTAAAATTCAAATGGTTTCTTTCAAGAACCGTCCTGACATCGAAAGCCTTTATATATTCGTCATTTTCCCCTTGCAGCACAAGAACTGGAGATTTTAACTCCCTTAATCTTTCCTCGGTTATGTAATTTGTAATCGCTGGCTCATAAAAGCCTAATATGATGACCGGAGATCTTAGGTTATTTTGTATTAAGTACTCTAGCGACACTACACCACCTATAGACTTACCCACAAGAAATACATTTTTAACCGGTGCATTATCAAGAAGCAAAGAATAGGCACTATCAAGATCCATTATGAGATCTTCAAACTTAACCTCTCTAAAATCAATTTTTGAAACATAATAAAAGTTATATCTTAAAGCTGTAAATTTGTACTGATGATAAAAATGGTCATGAAGAGTTACTATTATGGGATCTTCTTTATTTCCCGATGCATTGTGAGAAAAAAGGACAGCACCTTTTGGTTCCAAAACTTTATCTAATGTCCCCGAAAGTTTAGAACCCCCTAAAGAGAGTGATTTTATTTCAACATCGTTAAACATACTAACTGGTGGACCATTCTGGACTATGTTGGAATAACTTGTAGTAACTATGAGACTAAATAAATTCCAACAACACTTATAACTGCGCCTACTATTTTCAACAAAGCATTATCTTTTTCTTTGAGTAACAAAATTCCCATAAACACAGTCAATATAACTCCCACTAGGTTAATAGTTACCACTTTTGAAGGAAACTCTGCAATCTGTAAAGCTGAAAAGAAAGTTATAGCACCAATCCCATAAAATAGTGATGTAATCAACATTGTTTTGATTAGACTTTTATTAAAAACTGTATTTAATTTTAAAATTATCTGTGGCTTGATAGCTAGCATTAACAATGATGGAAATAAAAAAGCTATAAACACAAATGGGTATAAGGGTATAGACTCCAGAATAATTTTGTCATTTATATTTGCTAGACCAAAGCATAACCCTGCTAACAATGCTGGTATATCGCTTTTGGAAACTGAAAGCGTACCTTTTCTGTAATTCACAATAATTACGCTTAATATTATTAGAATTGTACCTACTAATTCCTTTAACCCATAAGACTGACCCAATATTAAAACAAACCCAATAGTTGAAAATAACGCCCTACTAGCAAAAATGACCACAAATTTAGATGCTTCAGTTTGTTTTAGAGACTTGAAAATAAAGATGTTACCTAATCCATATAACACAGTCATGAAAATAAGGTTTACCAAAATATTACTCATGTTACTGAATACAAGTTTCCCTGTTGAAAGGGCGAAAGCACCTATCAAACCTGCAACAATTAGTTGAAATACAACTGAAAATATAAAGGGGTCACTATCCTTATCCTTTAACATTATCCTTTGTAGGATAGACACAAAAGATGATAAGACAACGCTAATTAAAATCAATAATAGCCAACTCATAATGTTATGTTAGCAGAATTTAATGATTCTTTGTGATAGATTGCACTTTCCAACCTAATATTCAACTGGTGCTTTTTAACACAGTCTTTAATTATCAGGTCTAATTGGTCGCGATAATCTTTGTTTTTAGAGGAATAAAATTTCTCAAGCACAGCCTTATCTAATCCTACAGCTTCCTTTTTTAGCCTATTCAGAATATAGGTACTCAAATTAATATGCTCTACATAGATATCATTAGTACCTGTTTCCTTAATCTTTTTAAATAATTCATCTAATTTTTCAGGGTACGCGACAAAATGTGGAAGTAATGGTCCTACAAACGCATAGGTTTTTAAACCTTCAGAATTTAGTTTCCTTAAAGCTTCAAATCTTTGGGTAACATTAGGTGCATATTTTTCAAAATATCTTGATATACCATCTTCAAAGCTGGTAATTGTTAACCCAATTTCAATATTTTTAAGCTTTTGAAACAAATCAATATCTCTCAATACCAAATCTGATTTTGTTAATATACTAACTAATCCTTGATAATCTGCGTCAACTAACACTTCTAAGCATTTTCTTGTAATTTGATATTTCGCTTCTACTCCTTGGTAAGGGTCTGTTACCGAGCTAAACAATATTCTTTTACCAATACCTTTATTTTTAAGTTTTAGTACCGCAGTTTTCAGCAATTCAGCGGCGTTTGTTTTAACATATACAAACTCACCCCAATCATTTATGTCTTTCCCAACATATCTACACATAAAAGACGCATAACAGTAAATACAACCAAATCTACAACCTGTATATGGATTTACAACAAAATCCGCATCAGGTAATTTACTTGGAGTTAATATTGACTTCGCAACAACCTCTTTAATTTCCATTACCAGTGATTATACCGCGTGTTTACCCTATCCCCCAACATTATAAGAGAAACAACACAACGCAGTTGTGTTAAAATCCTCCAAATGTTGGGGAGATTGGATTTTCGCTAAAGCTTGGGGTACACTCCTTTTGCTATGGAGTTACGCGATATTAAATACTTAAAATCATTAAATCCAATAGAGTTTTTAGATAAACCAAGTAAGGAAACTGTTGAGTTTTTGGCTAAGTTTATGCAAGACCCTAACTTTGTTGCAGTAATCAAACAAATGAGAAGTTACTACAACTACCCTGAAACTGGTATTGATTTAACACCTTTTATTGGTAAAAACTTTTCAGATACTCTGACTGAAGAAAATGTATTACTAAAAGATACGCTATACCTAAATGCTGATAGGTTAAGAGAGAAGGTTGGATTAAACGCTGATTTTACACAACAGTTATATTTACTGATATATTTCAATTCATTTATTGATGTTGATTATTATGAGGGGTTTATCACAGATAAGGTTGATTTTGCAGTAACAAAAAAGCAGATAATACTTAAACTACTGGATTATAAACAAGAGGTAGCAACAATATATATCCCTTACACCATGAGTTTTAATACTTTCATAAAACAAACAAAAGAAGTGTGGAATACCATGCAGGATGAAATGGATAAAAACTTAACAGATAATCCTTATGAATTAAGGTTACACAAAAACACAGAATTAGCAGTTGAAATAACCAGATTAAAAGATACTGAAAACAAAACATTTTCTGAAATATCTGAATTATTATCTTCAAAAACTAAAGAGGTGGATGAAAAGCTTAGTAATGAGAAGTATATTAAAAAACTATATTATGATTACAAAATGCTTTGGTTAAAACCACAAAACCCAGAAGTACCAAAAAGTTAATAAACTTTTAGGGTCTGACCATTTAGTGATATAGCAATATTCTCCAGTTAATGCTGGAGATTAAATCCCCTACAAAAGAAGAATTAGACCAACTTAAATGCTTTTTAGAAGCAAAATTTGGTATTTCTTTTTCTGATGATGAGGTTTTAGAAAGTTATTACTCCCTAACCCATTTAGGAAAAGCAATATATCTGTTTTGTAAGCAACAGGGGGTCAAAAATGAAATCTCCTGAAACTATAGATGATTTTATTGCTTATTTATCCTCCCCTTTAGAAGCACCAGAAATAAACCAAGATTTATATTACAAACCCTACCACTCAAAAACTGATGATTTAATAAAAGAAATTCTCGCCAAGCGTAGCGATGGAAATCGCACGCTTTCCCCCTTCTCTCTACTTGATAGTAGCGTCATAATTCCACCAGTAATTGATAGCTTTAAAACTGCATATTACTTAACTGCAACTACCTATGGGGATTATGTTGACCTGTATATTCATGAAAAACCCATTATCAAAGCAAAAAATCTTCAATCAAGAAGAAATCATGGGTTTAAACAAAAAGAGAAAGTTGATAGAAGTAGCGATTACAGAAGAAGAAACTCAATAAGGGCGTTAAACAACATTCGCCAACTTACCCTTGCTAACTTTAACAATGACTATGTAAAACTTCTAACCCTTACTTTTGGTGATTGTGACTTTGATATTACTAATCCCAGAATTTGCAACAAATTGTTAAGCAAGTTTCTTCAAAAATTACGCAAACGCTATCCTAAATTTAAATATCTAGGTGTTATTGAGTTTCAAAAGCGAGGTGCTGTGCATTATCATGTTTTATGTGATTTACCCTTTATTGATAAAGAAGATTTAGCAAACTTGTGGGGATATGGATTTATAGATATCAGAAAACCTGATTTTATTGTTGGAAGTTACCTTTTCAAATATCTTTCAAAAACCCTGTATGACCAGAAATTAAAGGGTATTAGGGTGTATTTCCACTCTAAAAACCTTACCAAACCAGTTTTAAATACAGGCGTTACAGCTTTTACTATTGCTGAAAAACTACAGACTTCTGAGATACACTTTGCTAATGAGTACACTAACAAATATAATGGGGATGTTATTAAGTATCGCCAGTTTAAAATTCTTCCTGCACCACCAACAAATGTATGACTAATAATTGTTTTATTTACTGTAGAAAATCTACTGATAGAAATGATAAACAAGAGAAATCCTTGGAAACACAGGAAAGAATTTGTTTAGAAACTGCAAGGCGTAACAATCTTAATGTTTTAGAGGTAATTTTAGAATCTAAATCAGCTAAAGACGCTGGTAATAGACCTAAATTTGATGAGTTAATCGCACATATTAAAAGTAAAGATGCAGGTGTTATTGTTACTTGGGATATTGATAGATTAGCAAGAAATTTAACTGAAGCAGGACTACTTCAATCTTTATATGAAACTGGCTTTATTCAAAAAATAATCACTGAAAATGATATTTACCAATCTGATAGGGATTTTATGAATATTGGTCATGAGTTTGTTGATGCTTCTAACTACTCCAGAAGATTAAGGTCAAAAGTTAAAGATGGAATTGAAACAAAACTTAGAAATGGCGAAATTCCAGGGTCTGTAAAAATAGGTTATTACATAGTTGATAAGAAAATGAAACCAGACCCAGATAGGTCACCTTTTGTAAAACTAGCATTTGAAATGTATGTACAAGGTAATTCTCTACGCATTATTACTCAAAAACTTTATGAAATGGGTTTTAGAAGCAAAAAAGGTAACAAAATGTATCTATCCAGTATTGCTGAAATGCTAAAAAGAATTGATTACACTGGTACTTTTGAATACAACAAGCAACTTTATCAAGGAAACTATGACCCACTTATTTCAATGGTTTTATTTGATAAGGTACAAAAATTACTTGTTAAAAACAATCTTCCAAAATCTCAAAAACATTATTTTCTTTACAGGGGGGTTATAAGATGTGCTGACTGTGGTTGTATGCACACTGCAACTATGAAACAAGGAAAATATGTTTATTACTACTGCACCAACTCAAAGCGTATCTGCAAACAACATGAAAAGTATATTGAGGAAGAAGAAATGCACAAACTCTACAGCACTAAACTATCTGAATTACCTATAGATGTTGAAATTTTAAATCAATCCTATGACCTGTACGCTAAAAATTACCTAATGCAGTACAAAGATGTGGAAAATCAGAAAAACCTTGTTAAAAAGCAACTAGGGAATGTAGAAACAAGGATTAAGCGCTTGGTTGATATCTACATAAATGGCGAAATCCAACAGGAAGTATATTCTCAAAAATACAAAGAGTTAGTTTTAGAAAAAGAAACACTCCAAAATACCTTAAATAAACTAGAAACCCAAAAACCTGAAGAAACCTTGGAAACAATTAGAAAATTCAAAGATTATTGTTGTGACCTGCAAAAAACCTATTCACTTGGTAATAATGAGGTAAAAGATGAAATACTAAATGCAGTGTGTTGGAATTTTTCTATCCTCAATGGTGAAATAGCGTCAATACAATACAAAAAGCCCTTTGATATGATAGCAAAACTACCCAAAAACGCTGATTTTAGAAATTGGTGGGTCAAGCAGGATTCGAACCTGCGACCTCCTCGATGTGAACGAGGCGCTCTAACCAGCTGAGCTATAGACCCATTACATCTCTTATTGTAACATTTAAACCATGTTTAAATCACTGAAAAAGCTTCTAAAAGAATCGTTTTTAACGGCTCTTGTAGCAGTTTTATTAGTCTTTATTGTTAATCAACTCCTCATTGAACCAGAACAAATATTTGGAGTATCAATGGAACCTGCACTCAAAAACGCCGAAAGAGTGCTTGCGGATAAAATCTTCTATAAAAGAGGTTCACTAAAAAGAGGGGACATAGTTGTTTTTAAATCCGTTGAAGATAATAAAAGCGTTTTTGTAAAGCGTGTCATTGGTTTACCCGGTGAATCTCTTATGATAAAAGAAGACAAGATTAACATATTTAACGACGTCAATCCACAGGGTTTTATCCTGGAAGAGAAATACCTCAAAGATTCTATCAAAACTTACTCTGGGAGTTTTCTTGAAGAAAGAAAAATTCTTAAAATTCCTGCGGAGGCTTACATTGTTTTAGGGGATAACAGATTTAAAAGCATAGATTCACGAGAATGGGGATTTCTACCTGAAGAGAAGATAATCGGAAAGATAATTTTTAGGCATTGGCCGCCAAACAGGTTCGGGTTTATATAACACTTATTTTCTTTTTTGACTTTGTGACTTGAGAAAAGGCCACTTTTCCATCTCGTTTTGCAAATATAGTAAAGTCTTTCCCCTGGCCAACACCCTCCCCTGCTCTATAAAGACTTCCTCTTTGCCTAACAATAATTTGGCCTGATTTCACATTTTCTCCCCCAAATATCTTTACACCCAGTCTTTTACCAGCTACGTTACCTTTTTGTTTAGCTTTTGAACTTCCGGCCTTTTTATGTGCCATATTTATCTGCCTTTAACTTTGCCTTTTGATACCTTCTTGGGCGTCTTAACCTCTTTAATACCCACTCCAACTGGTTTATGCTTAACTTCTTCATTAACCTTTCCTATTGAAGCCACTTGCAAAACGGTGAGTTGGGATCTGTATCCCCTTACTTTGTGATACCTTGATTTTGCCTTAAATCTTCTGATCGTTATTTTTTTACCCTTTTCTTCACCTTCAACTTTAAGATCAACTTTTACATCATTTAAATAAGGGTTTCCGATTGTTATTTTGCTTCCATCTGAATACATTATCACTTTAGGATCTATTTTTGAGAGCTTATTAACTTTTAATATTTCGCCTTCCTTAACTTTATACTCTCCTCCGGAAAGCTTAATCACGGCGTATTTCATAATTTTTAACCTAAGAAATATACATTAAACCAGAAGTTTTAGCAATCTTTACTCCTTGCGAGCCGCTACCCAGATTGAGTCATAAAAATTAACTCCAAAGAGCAGATTAATAACATAATGAAACATAAAATACAGGTCCTTAGCAAAGAGTTTTAGCCCTTTTGCTGCATAATAGGGATCAAGCGAGCTATCTGTGACTTTAAAACCCTCCTTTTCAAGAACTTTAGTAAGCGTTTTTGTCGTGAAATGAGAAAGATGTATTTCTCTTATAGAACCGTCAAGAACGACTTTCGGAAACTGCATCTTACCCTCACCGTATTTCCTGATGCCAAACTTCCTCAAAAACCTCTTTACTAAAAACTTCAGGCTGTTTACATCGTTTGGAACTGCGATAACTAAAACACCACCTTTTTTTAGAAGCATAAAACAGATTTTAATGACATCTCTTGGATAATGCACATGTTCAAGCACATGAAAAAGACTAATGGCATCAAACTTTTCGGCTATTTCTTGAATTTCTTCCGCCCTTAGCCTAGTAAGTTTGATCTCGTATTTTTCTTTTGCTGTTTTAATAGCGCTTTCAGAAACCTCCGTTCCCAAAACTTTTAAAAAATTGCCTTTAGCAAGATTTAAGAACTCCCCTGTTCCAGCACCAATATCAAGAAGAGAACCACCTTTTGATATTGAAAGTATTTTCTTCAAGCGCCTATTCCACATTCGCTTTCTCGCACTCTCTTCTAAAACCCACAAATCATATTGCGAGGGTTTTGAATAAAATTCCTCTATTTCCTTGGGGGAAGGTCTTGGATTATCAAAAATATAACCGCAGTCCAAGCATTTAAAAATTCCAGCGTAATCATCCACTTCCTGGATACCTTTTTCGCCGCACAAAGGACAAAAATCAAGTTTTTCCATAAACTAAGCTATAATAACATCTTTCAGTTTCTCTGCTATACTAAAAGTGCTATGAAAATTGCTATAAATGGTCAGATTCTCTTCATAGATGAATTAAAACCAACCGGACCTTACGCTTATACCGAAAATCTTATTAAGGCTTTATCTAGTATTGACCATTCCAATATTTATAATATTTATATACCCGAAGAGAATTTAAATAATCATAGTAGCGTTGCTTTTAACGATCTGACAAACCAAAACCCAAACTTTAATTTAATAAAAATAAAAAAAGTATTATCTTTCACCCACTTTTCTGTTCCGCTACAACTTTTTAAAGACCGCCCTAATATATTTTTCACAGCTATACACACAGTACCAATCGTCAAACCTAAAAAAACATTTCTAGTATCAATGGTGCACGGTTTAGAGTATGAATATTCCCCGCGATTTAAAAACACTCTTGGTAAACTAGCCGAAATACTCCCCTTATACCTCACTTCAAAACTATCAGATATAATTATTGTCCCCTCGAATTACACAAAAGATAAACTTATTGAAAAGAGGTGGGTAAATAAACAAAAGATGTCGGTTATACCGGAAGGAATAAAAGACATATACGGTAAAAGCAGTCCGTCAGAAATTGAAGAGGTGAAGAAAAAATTTAATCTAGTAGAAAAACCGTATCTTATATTTATCTCAACTATCCAGCCTAGAAAAAATATTCCTAAAATGGTGGAGGCCTTTTCACAAGCTTATAGAGATCTGGGTATAAAAAGTTTGTCACTTTTGATTGTAGGAAAAAAGGGGTGGGATTACAAAGAAGCGCTTGAAGCCCCAGCAAGATTTGGCATTGAAAATCAAGTCATCTTCAAACATGACGTTTCAGATAATGATCTTGCCTCATTATTACCAGGCTCCACAGCTTTTATTAACATTTCGCTTGAGGAGGGCTTTGGGCTTACCGTTTTAGAAGCTTTACGCTGTAAAGTGCCCTGTATTCTTTCTGATATCCCTCCTTTTCAAGAACTCGCAGCCGGTGCAGCCTATTTTAATGCTCCTGATGATATAAAAGGAACAAAAGAAAACATTATAAATGCCATTACAAACACTAAGTTAAATTTAACTCTCTTAAATAAAGGTTATGAAATTTCTAAAAAATACACCTGGGAGAACACAGCAAAAACAACCCTAAGAGTCTTTGAGAGCCTCGTTAAAAACATTTAATGTCTGTGAGGCTGTATTTGTCCAGTTATACTTACCCATTAATCTCCTTCCTTTATCTATAAAACTTTGCTTCAGTTTAGTGTCTGAAAGTACCATATTTACTTTTTTAGCAATATCGTAGGGATTAAAAGGATCAAAATACAAAACAGAGTCACCATATACCTCCCGATGGCAAGGAATATCCGATACAACACAGGGGGTATCATGAATCATTGATTCAAGAGGGGTTAAGCTAAACCCTTCTTTCAATGAAGGAAAGACATAAACTTCCGCCTCTTTCCGAAGTGAGGTCGCCTCCTCATCCGTTACATACCCACCTCTCCCGGGAAAAACAACAAACTCACCCATGCTCCTCTTCTGTGCTAATTCAAAAAGGCGCTTGGCAAATAAATCATTCTTCCCCACCAGAACTAACTGCCCCTTATAACCAAAATCTTCCCTCAAAATCTCAAAAGCCTCAAAAAGTCTCTTTAGATTTTTATGTTCGTACATACTGCCAACGTATAAAATGAAAGGTTCCATTATCCCGTATTTTTTCAAAACACTCTTGGAATTAAGGCCTGAATCTTTAAGGTCGGGATCTACACCTTCATAAGCCACTACATATTTGTCCCCATTAATGAACGGGTAATTTTCAACAAGGTCTTTTTTTGTAGCCTGGGAAGGCACTAAAACCCTCGTTGACTTAACCAAAGCCAGAAAAACCACTAAAAAATAGACCCATTTTTTAAACCTGTAATAAAATCTCGGAAGGGTCGTTCCCTCCTCTGTACTGAAAGTGTGCATTATTATATCGGCTATTGCCGTTACAATCTTAAAAGGATAAAAAAGCGGGATATTAAAGTGAGGTACATACAAAAGGTCTAGCCTGAAACGCAGTAGCTTTAAAAGAAAGAGAGTTTGTTCCTCAAACGAATACCAACTATAATTCGCCAGTATCTTTTTGAATCTTTCGGACTTCGGCCTGTATAAATCAAAGCCCTTTTTCTTAAGAAAAATTAAATATGTATTTTTACTATCCAGCTTTTCAAGGTGAGAAATAATGTTTTTTAAATACCTTCCCGGTCCCGCTTCATGGTAAAATCTTGCATCTATGCCAATAACACTCATTTCCTGCCTATTATAATAAGCACATCATAGGCAGTACTTTCTGGTAGAGGCTTTGAGAGCTTAAAACTATAGGACTTTTGCAGATCAGTTTTGAGGGTGTCGGCAAACTCCTTTTTACTCTCTTTAATTGACACTTCCGTTTCCGCATAATCAAACCGGGCCGCATTTCCTATCTCGGTTACATTATATCCTTGAAGAGTCAGAAAATCCTTCGCTTTACCTGCTGTACCTACGACACCTGCTCCATTTTCAACTCTTATCTTCAGCTTGTCCTTTTCAAGCTTTACAGGCTCTATTTCCGAAGTAGATTCCTTCACCTCTTCCAGCGTTTGTGATGAACTTGTTGACTCTTTAACACCAAAAACATCCGGTTTCTTTTCAACCTTTCCACCTAACAGATTAAACTTTGCGTGAAAAACCGAGAGAACGATTAAAAGAAGTGATATGGCAACAAGAGCTGGCGCCGCATATTTAATAAGTGATACTGATCCAACCCTTTCCTTCGTTTCTCCCAAGGAGGCCAGATTATAAAATGATGCAGCCTGTTCCTCATACCCCTCTTTTACTAACGAATACATTATCAGAAGCCTTTCAAAACCTTCATACTCTTTCAGGCTCACATCAAATGGCAGATCAACTTTTTTTGCGCTGAATGACTGATCCAGCTTAAAATCTTCACCAAAATAATACAAAGTCTTTATAGGTTTTTCTCTGTTAAAAGTTGAGAGATCATTAACAAGGGAGCTCATCTTTGAATTTATTTCAGAGGATGTAATATATGTCCCTGAAAAATAAACTCCCCCATACTCTGACGCAACAAGCGTGGCTTCATCCACACCTTTGAATATAAAGAAAAACGGATCCCTAACCCCCACAAACTTTGAAAAAACAAAGGAATTAGGGAAAATTCCTATACACTCTTTAGTCAAAAGCTTGCAAACCTGTAAAAAGCTTTCAATATGGCTTTTTCTTGCCCCCAGGAATTGATACACAAAAGGGCTGACTTTTTGATAAACACAGTAGAGATCCTCAAGAGATCCCCCCACAAAGGCTGAAGCTTGTTTTCTCAAATTTGAAAGCGGATCCTCCTCATCATTTCCGACTACGAAAAACCGGTCATATATATCTTTTTCTTGAATAAGAAAAAGGATCTTATTTGGCCGATTCCTAAAAAGTTTTAATAAATCTTTTAGATTTTTAGCAAAATCCTCAACCGAGAGAATGACGCTGTCATTTGCTGTTGTCGGATCAAGACTTACAGATCTATAAGAAAGGTCTGACGTGGAAATAGCCCTAAGCTGGTTCTTATTCAACTCAACGAGAAAGACCGAAGGAGCCTTAGTCATAACCTAAATATGATATCAAATCACACCTTGGAGAGAAAGAGCAGATACTCTTTATTACCACCTCTTTTTCCTTGTATGGGAGATATGGTATAAGAATTGAGTCTTATCCCCTCCACATTCTTTATTTTTAAAATGGTCTTTTTAAGAACTTCCTCTTGATCTTCATCCCCTAAAACACCTTTCCTAATTAAATCCCAGTTAGCTTCATAATGCGGTTTAAGAAGAGATATAACACTTCCCCCGATCTTAAGATTTTTAATGGTATTTGGGAGTATCTTTTCCTGTTTAGTCCATGAAACATCTATCGAAATAAAGTCTACATGTTCCGGAAGAGTAACGTGCAAAGCGTTTGTCCTTTCCATAACCACAACCCTTTTATCATTTCTAAGTTTATAACTTAACTGCCCGTATGAAGTGTCAACTGAATAAACTATGCGAGCGCCTTCTCTTAAAAGACATTCCACGAAACCCCCCGTAGAACTTCCGAAATCCGCGCATATCAAATCTTTTACCGATATATTAAAGAACTTAAGAGCGTATGACAGTTTCTCCCCAGCTCTTGAAACAAACCCCTCATTCATGTAGAAATAATATCAGATGGCGCAGCACCAAGATAACAGGTATCATCAGATAAAAAGAGTTCTTGAAATCCATCACAAAAAGGTAATTAAAGACTTTTCTAGAAAGCACGCTCCCCTTCTTAAAAAAACTGCATCCAAAGGTGTTTCTTTGGCGGGTGCCGCCGTTATATTCTCATCCCTTCTGGCGGGTGCCGCTTCTTCTGATATTTCAGGAACAAAACAACCCATAAGAAGCGAGAAGAAAGAAGGCTCGGAAGACGAAAGGAAAGATATCAATCTTATCCTTAAAAGCGGAAATCTTCTTACCGTTGAAAAAGAAAATGAAATAGCGAACAAGCTTTCAAAAAACTTTGATCTGAAGCTTTCATCAACCCTTGATGGAAACAGACTCAATGAGGTATATGGCTTTATTGGAGCGGAACAGCATCTTTACAGATGGCCAGGGGACACACTTTCAAACCACGATCTTCAGCGAGCGGGAATTGCCCCTTTAAAGGGGGCTTTCGGGTATTTTGATAATGCAGAGCAGGAAAAGTATTATGTAGCCGTTCAGCTTCATGAACTCCCAGACTGGAATAGCAAATGGTCTACACTAAAACCTTGGTACAGATATAGAAAAGTTTTCGTTTATAACCCTGATAACGGGAAGGCAGTTGTGGCCGTAATTGGGGATTCAGGCCCTTCCAAATTTACGGGAAAGACTTTTGGCGGAAGTCCTGAAATTATGGAATATCTTCAGAGAGTTGATGGAGCCCAAAAAGGAAAAGTTGTAATATTATTTATAGAAGACCCTGATAACAAAGTTGCTTTGGGGCCAGTTATAACAAATGATAACCTAGCACTAACAAGATGAAATTTTTATTTGAGGAAATTGCTAATATTGAATATTTAAATCTTGAATTTTCCAAGTTGGAAATAGAAGAAACGGAACTGGATCATTTAAACCACCTTGCAAAGTCAATTATCCATCACAAAACTTTGGATTTGATACTTGATGAGCTTCCCGATGACTGCAGGGAAGAATTCCTTGTAATTTTATCAGAGGATGAGGACCATCAAACGGTTCTTGATTATCTAAAAAAGTCTATTAAAGACTTTGAGGTTAAACTAATTGAGAAAGTTAAAGAAATTGAGCTTGAATTAATGGCTGAAATTAAAGGTGAGGGTACTGCTTAGCCCTTTTCCACACAGCATTTACAAACCCCAAACCCATAAAAGTGCTTAACATTGAACTCCCCCCATAGGACACGAGAGGGAGAGTAATTCCTGTTACCGGCATAATTCCTACATTCATCCCGATGTTAATAAACATCTGAAACAAAATAATTGTGAAGACACCCACACAGACGAAAAAACTAAATCTATCCTTTGAAAAAACCATTACTTTTAAAATACCCCAAAGAAGAAAGCCGAAAAGTACAAAAAGAAGGATTACTCCCATAAAGCCCCATTCCTCCGAAAAAGAAGCAAAAATAAAGTCAGTATAATATTCAGGTAAAAACTTAAGCCTTGACTGTGTACCATGCCCGAAACCTTTCCCAAAAATCAATCCGGAACCAACAGCAATCTGTGACTGTAAAACATTGTAACCTGCCCCAAGAGGGTCTTTATAAGGATCTAAAAACACAAAAATCCTTTCTTTTTGGTAATCCTTCATTAAATTCCATACAGGGCCTGAAATAATACCAAATATAATAAAACCAATTAAAAAATAAACTTTATTAATCTTAGAAGACGCTAGAACCATTAAATAAACTAATACAATAATGATAGAGGTACCAAGATCCGGTTGAAGAAAAACCAAAAGAAATGTGGGAAGAAAAAGTGCCAAACTTTTGAAAAAATCTGAAAGCTTGGGCTTTTCCTTGGCAATCTTTGAAAAAAAATAACTTAATAGGAACACCAGTATAATTTTGGCGAATTCAGAGGGTTGAAAGTTAAACGAACCAAAAGTTATCCATCTTAAAGATCCTCTAACTTCTTTTCCTGCTATCAGAGTTAATAAAAGCAGGAAATTCATGAATATAAATATGTACTTCCAAAAAGGAAAAAACATTGAGTAATCAATGGAAGAAAGCGTAAAAAAAAGAAGGATACCTAAAACAGTATATGCCACCTGTTGCCTTGCGTAACCTTCAGAAAGAGATAAAAGAACAAAGATCCCAAGTGAGCTTATCAATATTGAGGGTATCAGAAGAGAAAAATTAATATTTTCAAGGATTTTCATAGAAGATAGTTTTGGTTAGCACTCTTTGAAGCTATGAGCGAATCCTAAGCTTGCTTCCCTTTATAAAAGCCTTCACCTTGGCTTTGGATTTTACATATTCCCCAAATCTCTTAAGCATAATGTCGGTTTCGTTATTTTTTTCATATTCAAGCTCAATAAATTTGTCAAGAGAAACACCCATAACTTTTCTAAGAGACTGTATAGATCTAATAAACTCCCTCGCGCTGCCTTCAAGTAATAACTCCTCATTTAGCTTTGTGTCAAGTTCAACGGTAATAAGATCGGTTTTTTGAGTTTTAATCTTAACATCCTTCACATTAAGCTCATCTTTAATAACTTCTAAGAGAGCGGGAGTCAGTTTCCCTTTTGAACTTGCAATTTTTAGGAGCGTAAGCGGCTGTCTCACCTTAATACCTTCTTCCCTTCTCTTGGCGTGCCCTTTTTCTGAAACAATCCTTACAAAAGCCATTTCTTCTTCCAGTTTTTTATCAATTTTTCTTGCATCAAAGCTTGGCCACTCTGAAAGATGAACGGACTCCTGGCTGGTAAGCTCTTTAAATGCCACCTCCGAAATAAAAGGCGCTATAGGGGCAAGCATTTTGGAAAGATTTATCAAGGAATAAGCCATTATACCCTGGGAAATTAAACTTTCTCTAATCCTTTCTCTGCTTCTTCTTAAATACCATGTGGAAAAATCATCAATAAACGCCTGCAATGCCCTGCATGATGACACAACATCATATAAATCCATATACCTTGTTACATCTCTGACGGTTGAATTAATTCTAGAAAGGAGCCATTTATCCATTAAGTCTGAAGAATTTTCCTTAACCACATCCGATTTAGAATAAAGCTTATAGAAAGAGAAAACATTCCAGAAAATATTAATAACTTTCTTATATACCTCATCTACATCTTTTTCGTTAATAATCACATTTTCCGCCCTCATTACTGAAGTAGACATCATATAAAATCTCAAAGAATCAACACCATACCTCTCAAAAACTAGGGCGGGGTCGGGATAATTCTTTCTTGATTTTGATAATTTTTTCCCATCAGTCCCAAGATAAACTCCTGTCACTACCACATTCAAGAAACTCGGCTTTTCAAATAATGCAACTGAAATCCTATGAAGCACGTTAAACCAGGCTCTTACCTGCCCTACATATTCGGCGATAAATTGCGCGGGATAGTTTTCTTCAAACTTTTCCCGATTCTCAAAAGGATAATGCAAAGAGGCGAAAGGCATTGAGGCAGACTCAATCCAGCAATCAAAAACCTCGGGGATCCTTTTCATCTCCCCACCGCATTTACACTTTAATAAAATTTCATCAATGTATGGTCTGTGCAAATCTTTAAGCTTGTCAACAAGACTTTTGTCAACCGCCCTCTCCCTCATTTCCGACACACTCCCCACTATCTCTTTTAAGCCGCACTTTGAACAAATCCAAACAGGCATTGGAGATCCCCAATATCTACTCCTTGATATATTCCAATCTGGGGAGGATTCAAGAATATTCTTAAACTGGCCATGTTTAAAATGGCCCGGAAACCAGTTGATCTTTTCATTTTCTTTTATAAGCTTTGGTTTTATCTTCTGTATATTAATAAACCAGGCGGGAACCGCATTGTAATATAGCGGCGTGTCACATCTGTAGCAAAAAGGATAAGAGTGGGTTGTCATCTCATCTTTTAAAAGAAGTTCTCTTTGCTTAAGATCTTCAATTATTATTGGATTGGCTTCTTTAAAAAATTTGCCTGACACCAATGTTACAAAATTTTGAAATCTTCCCTGATCATCAAGCATCGGAACTGTGGGAAGGTCCATCTTTAACGCTGCTTTGTAATCATCTTCCCCGTAGATTGCTGCCGTATGAACAACACCGGTTCCTTCCTCCATACTCACAAAATCGGAAGAAAAAACATAGTAAGCTTTCTTATCTCCTATCGGCAGGTAATTGTACAAAGGCTCATACCCAAGCCCTACAAGATCTTTCCCCTTAAGGGTTCTTAAAAGTTTGTACCCTTTTGGAAGAATTGAAAGCCTGCTCTTGGCAAGGTAATAAGTTTCGTCTCCGGCTTTAACCTCCGCATAATCCAAACTTTCATCAACTGCAAGACCTACATTTCCAGGGAGAGTCCAAGGTGTAGTCGTCCAGGCCAGAATGTACGCACTCTTCTTTGATACAAGCTTAAATTTTACATAAACCGAGGTTTCAGTGACATCCTGATAACTGTTATCCATCGCAATCTCAAAATTTGAAAGCGGCGTAGCACATCTTGGACAATATAAAATTACATGCCTTCCTTCATAAATAAGTCCTTTGTCATAAAGTTTTCCAAACGCCCACCAGACAGATTCAATGTAGGTATTATCAAGAGTCTTATAGGAATTTTCCATGTCAACCCATCTTCCAACCCTCCTTATCACTTTCCTCCACTCCTTGTCATATCTAAAGACTGAAGCTCTGCAGGCTTGATTAAACTTTTCAATACCCAATTCTTCAATACCTCGCTTCCCTCCTTTGAGTTTTAATTCCTGCTCTATTAAATTTTCTATAGGAAGACCATGGCAGTCCCATCCCCATACTCTCTCAACTCTATAACCTCTCATGGTGAAATATCTGGGGACAACATCCTTTGCCGTGGATCCAAGAATATGACCGTAATGGGGAAGTCCTGTCGCAAACGGGGGTCCATCATAAAAAACGAAGGAACGGGACTTAGGATTCTTCTCAACGCTTTTTTCAAAAATTTTATTCTTATCCCAAAAATCCAAGACTTTCTTCTCAAGCTCTGAGAAATTCACTTTTTCCTGATAGTTTTTTACAAATTGCATACAAGAAACCTTTCCCTTTACATCTCCCTAAGAACAATCTCATCAACTTCCCTAGCCCTAACAACCAGCACTCCCACAACAACAAATCCAAAAACAATCAAAATGACCAGTGATAAAAACGTTTTAAAACTCATCCCTTTTACTCCATATGAACTCTTTCGTATTTTCCATCTTATTAACATAGCGTGCAAGGGTAAAAAGCAAGTCAGAAAGCCTGTTTAAATACATGATGATACTTCCCGATACTTTTTCTTCCTTAGAAAAAGACACAATGTTTCTCTCGCATCTTCTGCAAACAGATCTGGTTAAATGAAGTGAGGAAGAAGGAACTGATCCTCCGGGAAGAATAAAATTTGAAAGCTTACTAACCTTGGCAGAATACTTATCTATGCACTTTTCTACAAAGGAAGTTCTCCTTTTTAACCTGGAGGATGTTCTAACCTGTTCTTCCAATGAAGGAAGTACAAAACCTATCGTAAATAAATCTCTCTGAACACCAGTAAGAATCAAGTTTATCTCGTCAAGCTTAATATAGGAGATGCTGACACCCAAAGCACTGTTAAGCTCATCCAAACATCCTAAAGATTCTATGATTTTTGCATCCTTTGAAACTCTCTTACCTCTAAACAGAGAAGTTTTTCCCTCGTCACCTGTTTTAGTGTAAATTTTCATACTATTAAGGATTATAGGTTAAAGTTGAAGAAGATGAAAATTGAATCCTTAGCATCTGCTGTACCCGCACGTATAGCACTTGGCACAGCCCTCTTCCAAAACGAGAGTTGAGTTACCACAGTCAGGGCACATGTCGGAAGAAAAGAACAAGTTTTGCTCTTTCTTTTCGGGCTCAATAATATTGTGGCCGTTCTGTTTAACGGTAAAACCAAATTCCCTGGCAAAAACTTTTGCCACAGCATCAGGTATTGATGAAATCCTGTTAGGGCCAAAACCTATAGAGCTCGAACCACCGATACCTATAAGCTGGTCTATTATTTCGCTAACTGTATGAGAGGAATCTCTTGATGATCTTAACCATCCGGACATAAGTCTTCCCATTGCCTCTGCGAGGCCTGAAACATCTGAACCCGCTTTACCTACAGTTAGAAAAACCTCAAAAGGCTCATTTTCCCTTTCCCTTGTTATGTTTATATACGCTACCCCTTGAGGTGTTCTTAATTTATATGTCACACCTTCAAGTCTTTCCGGTCTTGCCTTTACAGCACTCACATCAATATTCTTTATGGTACTAGAAGCATCCGATTCTTTCTTCTTTTTGGTTTCATGTGTTTCCAAGACCACTTCCTTTCTTGTACCGGTAACATAGACTGTAATCCCCTTACACCCAAGCTTCCAAGCCTTTATATAAACCGATGCAATGTCATCCTTAGTTGCCGTTTCCGGAAAATTACATGTTTTTGAGAGCGAGTTGTCAATAAAAGCCTGGATAGAGGCCTGCATCATAACATGTTCATCAGGTGTAATATCAGATGAAACTACAAAAACGTTTTTTATTTCTGCGGGAAGTTCTGCTACTCTCTGGCATGTTCCGGTTCTAACAACCTCATCTATTATTTTTTCTTTAAGCTTTGCCTCTATACCAGCTTCATTTAAAGCGTTTTCAAAAAGCGGACTTGTGTAAGTAAGGGTGAGCTTGTTTTCATTTCCAGCGGCCTGATAAACATTCCTCAAATAGGCCAAAGCAAAGGCGGGCTCACAGCCATATCCTTCGCAACCTGCGACAGTTGAGATTGTCCCCGTAGGGGCAACCGTCGTCTGAGCCCCATTTCTTATCCCATACTTTTTTATACCTTCGGTTACAACATTCCAGTCCAGTTTGGGCCTCCACCAGTTTGTGGCATGTGAAAATAATGGTTTTGGAGGTTCCCACTTCAAGTCTTTAGGATCGTAGATACTTCCCGAAATAGCTTTGAAGGACCCGCGCTCCCTTGCAAGATCTATGGATGTAATCATTGAGTGGTATCTGATAAATTCTGAAACTTGAGACGCAAACTCACAACCTTCCCTACTCCCATAACGGATCCCAAGGGTATACATACTATCAGCAAGACCCATAAAACCAAGTCCTATTCTTCTTACGCTTTCTGCCGATCTTCTTAGCTCCGGAACTGCCTCAACGTACTTATTGGCCGTAACCACATTGTCTAAAAATCTTGTAGAAAGGATCACTGTTTCCTTCAAGGCACCCCAATCCAGTTTTTTATCAGGGGTTATATGCTCGGCAAGGTTAACAGAGCCAAGACAACAATTTTCGTAAGGGCCTAACCACTGCTCTCCACAAGGGTTGGTTGCTTCTAGAGAGTAAAGATGGGGAACTGGATTTGATCTGTTTGCAACATCAATAAATAAAACACCGGGTTCTCCGTTCCTGTGAGCGAAAGAAATAATCATATCAAATATTTCTTTAGCTAAAACCGTTTCAACAATCCTTCCGTCGTGTGGGTCAATAAGATCGTAGGTGGTGTTTGATTCAACAGCTTTCATAAAAGCATCTGTAACTGCAACAGAAATGTTAAAATTGGAGACACTTCCCTCGGTTGCTTTGCAGGAAATAAAGTCCCTTATATCCGGATGGTCAACTCTTAAAACTGCCATATTTGCCCCCCTCCTTGCTCCCCCTTGAGCTATCTCCCCAAAAGCTGAATCATAAACTTTAAGAAACCCTACTGGACCTGTTGCTTTGCCATTGCTCGTTTTAACAATTGCACCCTTTGGCCTTAATCTTGAAAACGAGAAACCATTCCCTCCGCCAACCTGCTGAATTAACGCTGCTGCTCTAAGAGTGGAAAATATCCCATTAGATTCTTTACCAAGGTCGTCTTCTATAGGCAGTACAAAACAAGCCGCGAGCTGACCAAGTGGAGTTCCGGCACCCGTAAAGGTAGGGGAGTTTGGAAAAAACTTTTTTGTGGTGAGAAGATTATAAAACTCAACTTCAGAAGTCTTTACATCAAGGTATCCCAAGTCCGGCTCCGCAACACATCTTGCGATTCTTTCAAACATTTCTTCTATACCCTCCGCAGGCTCTCCGTCGGCGCCTCTTCTTAAGTATCTTTTTGTAAGAACTGTTTTACTATTTTCATCTAGTACAATTCTTGTATTCTTCTCAATATGTTTTTTTGAATCAACTCCACCTGATCCATTTAAAGTAGCATCTTTACTTGAAGGTTTAACCTGTAGCCACTGCATATTCTAAAAAACAAAAAATCCCTGACGAAGCTTATAACAAAGCCTAATTGTTAATAATAAATAAATACCTGGCTATATTTATTGAACCATACACAAGATTAGCAAGCAAGAAGATTTTTCTGCTACATTAGAGGGAATTAAGGATTATCTTTTTCTCAAGAAAGTTGGAATATCAAATCTCTCATCACCAAACAGATTATCTTCTTTCTTAATTTCTTCTTTTTCAGGTTGTTCTTCCAGTTTTTCCGCCATCTTTTCTCTCTTCTCTATTCTCCCATACTGCTTAACCAGCTCATTATCAAAACCTGTGGCAATAACGGTTATTTTAACTTGATCATCAAGACTTTGATCTATCGTTGCCCCAAATATGATATTGGCATCAGAGCTTGCAGCCTCGCTTATAATCCTTGCTGCCTCATCTACTTCATGCATTGATAGGTTATCACTTCCAATAACGTTAAATAATATACCTGTAGCACCTTCTATTGAAACTTCAAGAAGCGGTGAGGAGACAGCTGCCCTTGCTGCTGTTACAGCTCTATTCTCACCTGTTCCTCTTCCAATACCCATTAATGCGGAGCCAGCTTCCGTCATAATAGTTCTAACATCCGCAAAATCAACGTTTATTAGTCCTGGCATAGTAATTAAATCTGAAATCCCCTGTACACCTTGACCCAAAACATTATCTGAAACCTTAAACGCTTCTATTATAGACATCTTTTTCTCTACAACTTCCAAAAGCTTCTGGTTCGGAATGGTAATCAACGCGTCAACCTTTCCTTTCAGATTAGTGACGCCTCTTTCAGCATTTTGCATTCTCCTAGTACCTTCAAAGTTAAAAGGTTTAGTAACAAAACCGACGACCAAAGAACCTACCGATTTTGCAATCTCTGCAATTATGGGTGCAGCACCCGTGCCGGTTCCACCCCCCATCCCCGCTGTAATAAAAATCATGTCTGAACCCTCAAGATGCCCTTTTATCACATCAGAGGACTCGTGAGCTGCCCTTTCCCCTATTTCAGGATTAGCTCCCGAACCAAGACCTTTAGTTATTTCCTGACCAATTGGAATTTTTATAGGCGCTTGATTAACAGACAAGGCCTGTGCATCCGTGTTAATTGCAATAAATTCCACTCCTGCAATACTTTGGGATTCAATCATCGTATTTAATGCATTGCAACCGCAACCTCCTATACCGACTACTTTAATTTTAGCGTAACGCTCTATCTCAGGCTTCACCAACATAAATTGAAAATCTTAGGGCAGAAAAGATTTAAAGAAATTAATACTCTTAGAGACTAATCCACCAATCTTACTCTTTGAGCCTCCAAAAGACAAGTTTGAACTCTTAGTTCGCATAAAATGACTTCCGTAAAGAAGAACCCCAACAGTTGCTGAAAAAGCCGGGCCTTCAATTTCATCAATTAAACCCGTAACACCTCTAGGATATCCAACTCTTACAGGCATTTTTAGCACGTTTTTTGCTATTTTTTCAATACCACAGGTCGCGGCAGCCCCTCCTGTTACAATGAGACCAGCCGGAAGCTTACCCGAAAGGTTTCCTTTCCTTACTTCCAAAGCAATCAACCTCAAAATTTCGTCAAGCCTAGCATCAATGATGTCATATAAAAGTTTTTTTGGGATAGTATCTGTATCAAGATTAAATTCTGTAACATCCAAATCGTCGTTTTTCTTCTCGCCTTCCAAAGGTTTTTTGTCTCTCTCAAGAGAAAGATTAATCTTTATTTTTTCCGCAGCTTCCATTGAAGCCCTTAGCCCTATTGCAAGATCAGAAGTTACATGCTGTCCTCCAATTGGAAGAACTGAAGAATATACGGGACTTCCATCTGAAAAGATAACTATGGATGTCGTGCCCCCGCCTATATCAACAAGTATAGCCCCAAGCTCTTTTTCGGTATCGGTTAAAACAGCCTCACTTGATGCTATACCAGTAAATACAAGATCCTCAACCTCTACACCGACTTGAGTAACGCATTTAACCAAATTTCTCATGCTTGTTGCAAGGCCTGTTATAACATTCGTCTCAACCTCAAGTCTTACACCGCTCATACCGGTCGGATCTTTTATGCCGCTTTGTCCATCCACTATGAAATCCCTAGGAATAACATGGATTATCTCTTTGGAAGATGGTAAAGAAATTGCCTGCGCGGCTTCCGTAACTCTTGCTATGTCTTCTGCACCTATCTCAACACCTTGATGCGACACTGCAACCACTCCATGTGAATTCATTGACTCTATATGACTTCCTGAAACCGTTACATAAGCCGACTGAATTGATATTCCGGCCATCCTTTGAGCTCTCTCCAAACTCTGATCAATTGCCTCCACAGCCTCATCAATATCAACAACTACACCCCTTTTTATTCCAGTGGATGGAACTTGAGAAACACCTATAACTGAAACCCTGCCTTCTGAAACATTCGCAACTATGGTACTGATTTTTGAAGATCCTATATCTATTCCGGTTACAAATTTATCTTTACCCATACTGATCTATTCTACTACTACATTATCATATCTTAAATCTATTTTTTTTAACACGATTTCATTCTGATCTTGACGCTTAATAACCTCTTTTAACAAACTTATCTGTGAAAAAACATCTTTCTTTAGGCTTATATAAACCTTAATATCGCCTTTTATTAGAGCTTCCACATAGCTGTCATTTTCAATTCTTAAAAAAGTCATATTTATGTCTTCCTCTTCCATTATTTTTACAATTAAAAGGGGTACACTAAGGTAATTTCCAGGAACGAAACCACCGTTTGTTATGTCGCCATCCCCCCTATAAAGCACCAGGGGAAGATTTAAAAAAGGTGGTTTAACTTCTCCCAGAACAAAACCTTCATCATCAACTAAATATGTAACTTCTGAACCTTCCTTTTTTACGAGTGCCGCTTCTTTTCTTTCCACAAAGTTCACATATATGGAATCAGGATAAACTCTCTTCACACTAAGCACTTTTATTGAGGGGAATGTTCCCAAAAACATTGCTATCAACTCTTTTTTATTGAGAAGCACTATGTTTTTCCCTAGCACATTTGCCTCCACAACCGTTTTAATATTTTTGGCATCAGTAAATTTGGCATTTCCCTCTACGATCACTCTTTTGATAACGAGATTTTCAAGAAACTTTTTTGGAAGTGAGGATCTAAGAAAAAAAAGTATAAAACCAACAAAAATTATCCCCAAGAAAATAGGCGGGAGTTTTGAAAACTTTCTTCTGATGTTACTTAACAAGTATTTCCTGGTATATGTCATCTGCTAAAACTTTGGCTGAATCCGAAACTATCTCAATCTTTCGATCACTTTTTAAAATAAACGAATTTAAATTTCTTAACACAAATGAAATATCATCTATAAGTCTTTTTTTAGTAAGCTCTTCCTCGGGTATTATTTTGGAAAGGCCTAAATCTTCCACAATTTTTGCATTTAGAAACTGTTCGTTATGAGAAACCCACGGAATAGGTATAAATATAGATGGTTTTTCTAACGCTAACAGTTCATACACTGTATTAGCTCCGGCTCTTGAAACAACAAGTGAGGTTTTAGACAGCACCTCTCCAATATGTTTAGTGTCAATGTAATCATAAACTTTATACCTTTCCTTCAGACCTTCCGGTAGTTTCTCCCGTCTTTGTAACAATTCATTATAGTCATCCGATTCACTGTAACTTCCGCATTGATGAATGACATTTGCAATAATCAGGAGATCTTCAAGAACACCTTTAACGCATTCGTTTATTACATGAGAACCCTGCTTTCCACCGGTAATATAAATTATCGGCAGGTTGTTATTAAAAGTGACTTCACTTGACCTGGGATTTAGTACTTCTTCCCTTATCGGAAGTCCTGTATACAAAGTTTTGCTTTTCGGAAAGTACTTGGCCGAATCCCTCCAGGATATATAAATTCTTTTTACAAAGAAAGAAATAAATCTATTTGCAAACCCGGCCACAACTGTCTGTTCGTGGGTAGCAGACGGAATTCTTAACAAAAAACCGGCAAGTACTACAGGAACCGATATATAACCCCCGAATGACAAAATCCCATCTGGTTTAAGCTTTTGTAAAAGCCTAAATGCCTTAGCAAGCCCAAAAAAAGTTTTGGCTATCCTAAAAGGACTATAAATTTTATAAAACTTGCCGGCATCAATATCAAAAAACGGAATGCCCATAGATGTAATTTCTTTATATTCAGAGCTTTTATTCTTGTCCTTCCACAAAGAATATGTATGCCCAACCCACAGAATTTCAACATTTTCATATCTCTTTTTAAATTCATTTATCACAGGAATTGCGGTTGTGTGATGACCCCCGGTAATAAGAAGTTTCATATATTCTGACAGCTCCGGCTTACATTTAACAGTACGCCAAGTCCACATAAACCAAAAACCATAGAGGAACCCCCATATGAGATTAACGGAAGGGGCACCCCTGTTAGGGGCAGCAGATTTACCATACCGGACAAATTCACGATACTCTGTACGGCAAACCAAGAAGTCACTCCTGTTGCTAACAGGGTTCCAAGCTTATCCGGAGCTTTTAAGGCGATACGATATCCCCTGATTATAATAAAAAGAAATAGTGAAACAAGAAAAACCAACCCAATGAAACCAAGCTCTTCACCTATAACCGCAAAAATAGAATCAGTCGCTACTTCAGGAATATACTGGTATTTTTGCCTTGACTGTCCAAAACCAAGACCAAACAAACCCCCCGACCCAAGTGCAATTAATATTTGATTTATGTGATAAGAAGTTCCTTCAGTATCTTCTGAATTAAACCCTAAATATGTCAAAAACCTTTCCTTTCTGTAAGCGGATGAAAGTATGAAAACAGAAGCAAAAGCTAGAGCAATGGGAACGCCTACCAGAAAATATGAGAAATTTAAACCGGACACTAAAAGCATAATTAACCCAATAATCGATATAAGCATGGCTGTGCCAAAGTCGGGTTGAGCAAGCACTAGTCCTACAAGGAGGATACAAACGGGAATAAAAATCAGAAGTGCCTTAACCTCTCTCTTGGAAAAAATAACTGAAAGATAAAAAATAAAAGATAGTTTAATGAGCTCGCTTGGCTGAAAACCAATTCTACCAATGATTGGAATGGTAGGAAAAGGAGATGGGTTAAGATAAATCCACCTTCTAGCCCCATAAATCAAAGGCGCGAATGGGGACGGTATTAAAACAAAGATTAAGGAAATTAAAGACACTACAAAAAGGGGTAGGGCTACTTTTGAAATTGAATGATAATCTATTCTATACCCTATAAAAAAACCTGCTAAGCCGAGGAGAACCCATACAGCCTGAAGATAAAGAAAATAATATTTCCCCCCAAATATGTCATAAGCATAGACGACGGAGACATCATAAACCATCACGACACCAAAAATTAATAAGAATAAAATTGCATATAAGAGGAGGGTGTCCTTTCCTTGATAGGCCTTTTTCCTTTCACCGGAAGGTTTTTTCATAATAGGGCGATTATTAAACCAACAACCGACAGTATAGAGTTCACAAGCCAAAATCTCATAGTTACTTTCGTTTCGTGCCACCCAAGCTTTTCAAAATGATGGTGGATCGGCGCCAAAAGAAATACTCTCTTTCCTCCTCTTAATTTAGCTGACCACTGCTGAATAAAACTAGACCCTATCTCTGCAATAAAGATCCCGCCTATAAAAAGCAAAGCAAACTCACGTTTTAAGTAAGAAGCAGTTAAAACAAAGAGAATACCAAGTGGAAGGGTTCCTACATCAGACATCTCCACTCTTGCAGGATAAATATTAAAGTAAAGAAAGGCGAGTTCAGCCCCAACTACAGAAGCACAAAATAACGCCAATTCATATCTTCCAAATATTAGAGAAAGGATCCCAAGTGCTAAAAAGGAAACACTGTGCAAACCTGCCGAAAGTCCATCCATACCATCCGTTACCCCAAATGCATTCGCAAACCACAAACACAAAAAAATGATAAAAGGTATGTACAACACTCCTATATTCACGTCACCTATAAAAGGAAACCAGAATACGTGAAGGTTAGATTTAAAATAAAGCCATAAAACCCCGGCTAGAGCAGGAACAACCTGCATGAGAAATTTTTCGTGAGTTTTAAGTCCTCTTTGGGTACTTCCCATAATTCTAAAAACTTCTTTAAAAAGATCCCACGGTATAAGAGCAAGTTTATAAATTTTCCACAAAAGTACATTTTTTGAAACGACAGCATCCACTTTCTCCCGTACCGCGAATGAAAACCCTTTTCTCCCAATAGTGTTTATAAACTCATCCACAGCACCAAAGATTGATCCCACAACTAAAATAAAAGAAAAGGGTATTAAAAGATCCCAATTTCTAAAAAAGAGTACAGAAATTACAAAAACAGTAAATGTAATTAAAGCCCCTCCCATAATCGGTGTACCAAACTTCATGGCCCTTTCAGGAAGATTGTTATCAAGATCCGCTTTGCTGATTCTTCTTATATTAAACTTGTAAAGAAAACCTATAAATAAAGGAGCAAGTAAGAAACAAAGTATAAAAGATGTTAATAAAATTATTAGGAATTTTAATTCCATAAAAGATCTTCATCCTCAAGTGACTAGCCTAAGGAACAATCGAAATCTTTGCACCAAGACTTAAAAGTTTTTCATCAAACTTTTCAAATGATGAAGCTATGTGTTCATATCCATAAATTTCACTTCTTCCCTCGGAAGCAAGAGCGGCTAAAATTAAGGCTGCGCCGTCTCTTAAATCGGATATAAAAAGTTTTTCCTTCCGAAGTTGTGTAGGGCCTTCAACCCTGGCAACTGTATAAGGCTCTCCTTTTACATTAACATCATAGCTGTCATCACTTATAACAGCTGCTAAGCCAACTTCCGAAGGTTTTAAAAGACTTATTTTGGCACCCATTCTATTTAGCTCCCTAACGTAGGAAAACCGGTCAGTATAGATTGTGTCGTGAATAATACCTGCTCCCTTAGTTTGTGTTAGAAGCACCGCAAAAGGGGCCTGCCATTCGGTCATAAAACCCGGAGCCGGAGCCGTTTCCACATCAACGGCGTTAAGAGCTTGATCTTTTCTCCTCCAAATCCTTAGCTCCTTCCCTTTAAATTCAAAGCTTGCACCCATGGCCTCAAGCTTTCTGATAAAAGAAAGAAGATCCGAAGAAACTACATCTTCAATCTTTATATCACCATAAGTCACAAGAGAAGCTATTGCAAATGTTACGGCTTCGCTCCTATCAGGCATGATTCTGTGTTTTGTACCTTTAAATGTCTGGGTGCCGTTTACAACAATCTTTCTTTCCTCTACCCTTTTAACGTCGGCTCCCATAGAATTCAAAAATAAAATAAGGTCATCTATCTCCGGCTCCGACGCGGCATTATTTATATAAGTCTCCCCTGGGACAAAGACACTTGATAAAAGAGCGTTTTCAGTCCCCATAACCGTTGAAGTTTTAAAAGACATACTAACATTCAAAAGTTTTTTTGATTCAAGAAAGTAATAGTTATTATCCTCTTTTACTTCAAAACCTAATGCCTCCCACGAGCTTACCCATCTGTTAACAGGTCTCGCACCAAATGTGGATTTGAACTTCGGAATTAATGCTTTGCCAAATCTATAAAGCAAAGGACCTGCCAGCAAAGCAGAGGTCCTACTCTTACTGGAGAGATCATATGGGAGCTCATAAGAAGATATTGAGGAAGCATTTATTAAAACCTTATTCTGTGAAATCCAAGTGACTCCTACACCGATACCTTTTAATATTTCAATGTCTGACAGCACAATGCCTACATTCGGAATGTTCTCCAATGTAACGTCTTCATTTGAAAACAAAGAAGCAACAAGAAGCTTTAAAGCCGTATTTCGGGATCCTGAAGTTTTGATATTCCCAACAAGGGGTTCTTTGCCATCAACAACTAGTTTCATACAGTTATTTAAACAATCCGACAAGTAAAAGGGAGTTGATTGAAAACAGCACGCCAAAAATAATCGTCAGGATAAAGACGAGCTTTTCAAATCCCCTTTTTGACCTATACATTCCCGTAAGATTAGTGGACAGTCCCCTCCCTCTTGCCTGAAGAAGAATAAGAATTGCCAGTAGCACCGAAAGAAATATCTGAAAAATTTTAAGAAGCGGTAAAAACCTGCCTTCCATTAATCTTTCCCCCCTCCCAGCCAACCAAAAAACTGCTGAATAAGTGTGAACAGCGCTGAAGCAAGTACATAGCTCCAAAAAACAGATAAGGTGCTTGAATTAACCACAAACACTAAAAGCTTCAAATGCCTTACGCTCCCAGGAGCAAGCTTAAAAGAAGGAAGAAACTTATCAAGCAGAAAGAGAGAAACAAGGTTAATAAGAAAACTTAATACTAAATAACCTATGCCTTCGGTTGGAAGAGACATAACTTTCAAAATAGGTTTTGTAAAAATTAAAATTAAACCAAGACCCAGTGAAACTAAAAATAAAGAGGCGTTTTCTTCACCTCCAAAATATAAACCCGAAAAATAATAAGAAACCACAAGGAGACTTATAAAAGAAAAAATAATATTTCTTAAAATCAGCTTCATATCAGATAATTATATCAACCTTTGGATCTTAATTCCTTTAATCTTAATAAATGGTGGTAAACTCTTGCAAATCTATGAGCCTCATCACGCAGTCTTTGAAGAAGTTTCAAACCCTCATTTGTTCTGTCAAGGTACAATTCTTTAAAAACACCGTTTTTCTTATAAACAAGAGCCTCGTTTCTTTTCGCAAGCCCGACTACCGGAATCTTAAGATTTTTCTCCTTTAACACGTTTAATGCTATGGTCACCTGTCCTTTTCCCCCATCAACAAGAATAAGATTTGGCATCTCCCAGCTTTTCACATCTTCTCTAGGGTAAAATCTTCTATTTAGTACTTCCGACATCATAAAGTAATCATCAGGTTGGTCTTTCAACTTAATTCTAAAACGCCTATATTCGCTTTTATTAATTCTGCCGCTCGTTGCAACAACCATGGACGCTGTAGCATTTTTACCTGATACGTTTGAGATATCATAGCATTCAATTCTACTTGGTTTATCCCTGATGATGGGTAAGTTAATTCTAATTTCCGACAAGGCCTCGTTTCTTATATCTTCCGAAAGATTTGGATTATCTATATATAAAGATGCGTCTCTAAACCTTTGGGTAACGTATTCATACTTTTTTAATGTATCTCTTAATTTAGCTGCCTCTTCATATTTTGATTCTTTTGCTGCTTTTATCATCTGTTTTGTGAGACTCCTTTGAAAAGATTTAGAATCTCCTGACAAAAACCTCTTAAGAATTAAGATCCCTTTTCTATAAGTTTTCGGAGTAATAAAACCAGTACACGGCGCACTACAGAGCCCTATATGTCCATACAAACATGGTGATTTCAGCTTTTTATATTTCAAATACTTTGATTTGGAGCAATCTCTAAAAGGTATAACTTTTCTTATTGACCTTAATACGTCATTAACCACTCCTCCAAAAGGAAAAGGTCCAAAAAAGTTTTTTCTTATTCCTTTCAGTTTTCTCACTGTGGTTACAACGGGAAGGGTCTCTCCATCTATTCTTTCATTCCTTATCACAATATATTTATAAGATTTATCATCCTTAAGACTAATATTAAACTTTGGTTTATATCTTTTAATCAGTTCTGCCTCCAAAAGCAGGGCTTCTAGCTCGCTTTGAACTTCTATGTGACTAATGTCATAAGCGTTTTCTACTAAAGCTTTGGTTTTTGATCCAAGAGGAACATCAGAAGCAAAATAGGATGAAACACGATCCCTTAAACTTTTAGCCTTCCCCACATATAAAACCTTCCCCTTTTTATTTATATACAAATAAACTCCAGGCACCTTGGGAAGCATTTTCGCTTTATTTTCTAAGTTTGATATACTCATATGGGTTATTGTATCATTAGATTCACTTTAAAACGGATGAAAAAACTTCTTCTACTTCTTTATGTTCTAATCTCTTTACCCCTTTTTGAGAGGAAAGCCATGGCTTCTGATTTTCTAGTATCCTATAATGTAACATATGAGGTTCTTGATAATTCCGAAACGGAGGTTTTCCAAGAAATAAAAGTTAAAAACCTTACAAACAGTATTTTTGTCAGCAGTTACAAACTTAATGTAAATCATATAAAAATAACTGATATAAAAGCCTCCAATAAAAGCGGAGAGCTTAAGCTTGACACCAGTTACAAAGACGGGCAGACAACGATTCAAGTTTTCTTTAATGATCAGGTAATAGGAGAGGGTAAAGAGATCAATTGGAATTTAAAATACAAAACAAAAGACGTATCAACAAAAAACGGCCAGGTTTTAGAAGTAACCATTCCAAAGATCTCAAACTTTACTAATGTGGAAGAGTATAACGCAAAGCTTCTGGTTCCTGATAAGTTTGGGGATCTTCTAACGATAAACCCACCCCCCATTCTTGTGGAAGAAAAAGATTCTAAAAGGATTTATAAATTCAATTTAAATCAGATACAAGATTCGGCCGTAAACGCGACATTTGGAAAGTATCAGCTGTTTAATTTTAAACTCACTTATGACTTAAAAAACGAAGGTTTCTTCTCTCAAGAGAAAACCATAGCTTTACCACCCGACATAAAAGACAGACAAACGATCTTAATTAAAGAAATCAGCAAGAAGCCTGATAAGCTTAAGATTGACAAGGATGGGAACCATATTGCAGTTTTTACCGTTCCCCCAAGATCCGAACTTCAGATAAACCTTATTGGCCAAGCTAAGATTAAAAACAAACGAATTGACGCAAAAAACGGAGGAAGGTTTGATGACCTACCCAAAAACCTCGTAAAAGACTACACCACATCAAAAAAATATTGGGAAACGGGTGATCCAAAAATCACATCAATTTCTAAATCCCTCAATGAGAAATTAATTGTTTCCGAAGATGCAAAAAGAGTTTATGAATACGTGTTAAAAACACTAAGTTATGACAATTCCAAAAATAAAAACATCATAGTGGAAAGGCTTGGAGCTTCAAAATCCCTCCTTAAACCAAAAGAAGCCATATGCATGGAGTTTGTTGATCTCTTCATAACAATAGCAAGGTCCATGGGAATTCCTGCAAGAGAAGTCAACGGCTACGCTTACTCTAAAAGCCCTTCTTTAACTCCTCTATCCATCAATTTACGCGGAGGAGATGTACTCCACTCTTGGGCGCAATATTACGATCCCAAATTCGGGTGGGTTCAGATTGATCCCACCTGGGGAGAAACTTCAGGCCTTGATTACTTTGAAAATCTTGACTCTAACCACTTTGCCTTTGTAATTAAAGGACTTTCTTCAGAGTATCCTCTCCCGGCAGGTGCTTACAAAAATACAGATCGTGAAAAACCACAGGTTGATGTAAGCTTCGCTATTACAGATGACACTAAAGAGGAATACTCCGTAAAGGCCGAGAAAGTTTTTGACATAAACTTTATAAATTTACTTCTTGGAAAGAAGAAAGTAATACTCACAAACACAGGCGGGCAAACTCTTTTTGATGTTAAGGAACCAAAACTTGGAAAGTTTCCGCCTATGTATAAAACCAAAGCTTACATAAGAGGGGACGAAATTACAGTACAATTTAAAAATTTTGACGGAGAAGATAGAGAACTGAAAGTTAAACTTTCACGTTAGAAAAAAGCTTTGTTTTCATCTCTTCTCTTAATACGGAAGCTGTGTGAGATTTTGTATTTTTAAGTAGTCCTTCCAAAGTTCCTGCATACAAAACTTCTCCCCCCTTGTCTCCCCCTTCGAGCCCAAGATCAATAACATAATCGGCGTTTTTTATAACATCTAAATTATGCTCTATAACAAGGATCGTATTTCCTTTGGCAACTAATCTTTTAAGTATGGCAATAAGCCGTTCTAGATCATAGAAATGGAGCCCTGTAGTCGGCTCATCAAGAATGTAAAATGTTCCTCCTGTTGATCTTTTTGAAAGCTCTGTGGCAAGTTTTACTCTTTGAGCCTCTCCGCCGGAAAGCGTTGGTGCCGGCTGACCAAGTTTAATATATGAGAGCCCTACATCATATAAAGTTTCAAGTTTGTTTCTAATTTGAGGTATATTTTCAAAAAAGCTCAAGGCTTCCTCAACTGTCATGTTTAATATATCGCTAATGTTTTTCTGCTTGTAATAAATTTCAAGGGCCTCACGATTGTATCTTTTTCCCCCGCAAACTTCACAGTTAATATAAACATCAGGCATAAACTGCATCTCTATCCTAATCTGCCCTTCTCCAAGACAAGCCTCGCACCTGCCTCCTTTAACATTAAAGCTAAACCTTCCGGGCGCGTAGCCTCTTACTCTCGCTTCAGGAGTCTGCGAAAAAACTTCTCTGATAAAATCAAAAGTTTTTGTATAAGTTGCAGGATTTGACTTCGGAGTTCTACCAATCGGGGATTGATCTATTGCTATTGCATTATCTATTTCTTCGGCGCCTACTAAACCATCAAAACCTTCAGGCTTTTCATCGTTTTTAAGACCAAAATGTGATCTTAAAGCTCTATATAGGGTTTCATTGACTAGCGTAGACTTTCCAGAACCCGAAACACCGGTTACGCAAACAAATTTTGACAAAGGTATTTTTACATTGATATTTTTCAGATTATGCCCTTTTGCTCCAAGGATTTCCAAAAACTTTTGCTCTTTAACCTCCTTATAAGAGAACCTTAATCTGGAATCGCTTTTCACCTCAAAATCTTCCTTTCCAACCTCTTTTTCCCCTGATAGATATCTCCCTGTGAGAGATGACTTATTCTTTTTTATTTCCGAAGGTGTTCCAAAAGCTACAATCTTTCCGCCGTGCTCACCTGCACCCGGACCAAAATCAAGTATATAATCCGAATTTAACATGGTTTCCTTGTCATGCTCCACAACAAGAACCGTATTTCCAAGATCTCTTAAATTCTTTAATGTATCAATAAGCCTACCCTGATCTCTTTGGTGCAGCCCTATAGATGGCTCATCCAAGACATACAAAACGCCTGACAAACCCGAGCCTATTTGGGATGCCAATCTAATTCTTTGAGCCTCCCCTCCCGCAAGAGAAGCAGAACTTCTATCAATTGTCAGGTAGTCCAAACCAACATCAAGCAAAAACTTAAGTCTTGCGTCTATCTCTTTAATTATAGGAAATGCGATTTTCCTTTCATTTTCCGAGAGTGCTGGCTGTTGTTTAAGGTTTCTTACCCAGAGAGAAACATCGGAAACGCTCAAAGAGCAGACTGAAGAGATATTAAAATTGTCAATGGTAACTGAAAGAGCTTCCTTTTTCAGCCTTGTTCCAAGACATACTGAACACGGTTCTTTGACCATATATCTTTCAATCTCACCTCTTACATAATCAGAGGAGGTTTCTTTATATCTTCTTTCAAGATTTGGTATTACTCCTTCAAATCTGGAATTAAAGGTTCCGCTATTTTCCCCATCTTTACTTACATATTTAACTCTGAAAACTTCATTTGGAGCTCCGTAAAGAATAATTTTTTTAACACCATCGGATAAATTTTTTATGGGTGTGTTTAAAGAAAAGTCATATTGCTTTGAAACGGCCTCAACAACTCTCATCATCCAAGATGACCCCTCTATCATTCTTGACCAGGGGAATACTCCACCTTCCATAATTGACAAATTTTGATTAAGAACAACATCCGGATCCACCTTAAGTTTATTTCCAAGACCATCACATGAAGAGCACGCGCCATGCGGTGAGTTAAATGAAAAGTTTCTGGGTTCAAGTTCAGGAAGAGATATATTACAAACCGGACAGGCAAACCTTTCAGAATACAAGTGATCGGAGAACTCTTTTGGAAACTCGGGAAAATCCAAGGAGGCATCCTTCACCTCCGAAACAATAATATTTCCATTCCCAAGCTTCAAACCCTGATCAACTGATGAAGTAAGGCGCTTAGTTATCTCCTTTTTCAAAGAAAAATCTTTTAATCTGGCCTTAGTAAGAACCACCCTGTCTATTAAAAGGTCAATAGTATGTTTATTGGTCTTAATTAGCTCAAAATCATCATTTAAATTTCTAATCTTTCCGTCAATTCTCGCTTTTATGTAACCCTCTCTTCTTAAATTTTCAAAAAGCGTTGAATATTCGCCTTTCCTATCTTTGACAATGGGGGACAAAACCAAAAGTCTTATACCCCTAGAACCCACAGGGACAAGTTCAAAAATTTTATCAACAATCTGTTCCGAACTCTGCTGGCTTATTTCCCTTCCACAGCTTGGACAATGCGGATGCCCGGCTCTTGAAAATAAGAGCCTAAAAAAATCATAAATTTCGGTTACAGTGCCAACCGTAGATCTTGGGTTATGTGAAGTTGTTTTCTGATCTATGGCAATGGCCGGTGAAAGGCCCTCAATGCTTTCAACATCCGGTTTGTCCATAACTCCTACAAACTGCCTGGCGTAAGCGGACAAGCTTTCCACATATCTTCTTTGACCTTCGGCATAAATAGTGTCCATGGCCATTGATGACTTTCCCGACCCCGAAACACCGGTAAAAACAACCAATTTATTCTTTGGAATTTCAAAACTCACATTTTTGAGATTGTGTTGTCTTGCTCCTTTGACTACTATCTTATCTAAAGCATTCATATTCGCGATTAAAAATTATATGGTATTTCTTCGGGTCTTGTAAAGTGCCAATTAGGGCAGGTTAATTGGGCTATTTAGAGGACGTATTGGGCAAAACATTTATTTGACCTCCTGTGCCTAAGACATTTTCCGGTTCGCTTGCCTCTTCTTTCACGTCATCCGTAGATTCAACCTGGTCCTCCTTAGTAACACTTTCCTCTTCCACCTTACCCACTTCACTTACTGGCTTTCGGCCAAAATACCACATGCTCCCTACGGCAAGAATTAATAATAAGAGGATACCAACAATAAGATTAGCCCAGTTTGCTTTTGAGTTTAGATTTTGAAGATCTTTAAGAAAATTTTCAAGCATTTAAATCACCCCCTTTTGTTTAATCATTTTTCTTTTTCTTATCGGATTTTTCCTTTTCCTCCATTCCACAGCTTATCTTATCAGGTTCACCTCCTCTAACAAAAACCTCTCTGATATTTGAGCAGTCGGAATACACTTTAACTATAACACCTTCAGGCAAAGCAAAGCCCTCCAGAGCCTTTCCGGTAAGAAGTTCTGTCATCATTCTATTCCATGCAGGAGCGGCTCCAGTTAATCCTGAAGAAAGTGTCGGATTCATGGGCGTATTATCGTTATTTCCAACCCATACGCCTACTACAAAAGAAGGTGTGTATCCAAGTGTGTAATTATCTCTTTTCTGATCCGTAGTTCCCGTTTTAACTGCAACTTTATGTCCTTTAATACTTAAGAAATTATTAGTCCCGAAAGCGGGTATTCTTGCATAGTAATCAGAAAGAATATCCGTGATAATGTAAGAAACTTCTTTTGAGAGAACTCTTTTTTCCAGATTCTCGTTTGAAAATATCTCATACCCCTTACTGTCTTTAATGTTTAAGATTGGTCTGGTAGGTTTGTAGACTCCTCCCCTTGCTAAAGTTCCATACACATTTGTTAAATCCAGCAAATTAGCCTCTTTTCCCCCAAGTGTTATTGAAAGCCCGTAATTTCCGTCAGCCTCCCAGCTGACTAGACCCATATCTCTCCCAAGGTTAACCATATCATCTATGTTAAGGGTCCTTAAAACTTTTACGGCAGGTACATTGTAAGAATTAGCAAGCGCCCGTCTTAATGTAATCTTCCCGTGAAACTTGCCGTCATAATTCACAGGTGAGTAGGTCTCATAAGGAGTTTTTACTGTCAGGGGAGAATCATCTATTACAGAAGTAGTTTTATACCCTCTTGTTAAAGCAAGAGAGTAAGTTACCGGTTTGATTGCGGAACCGGGCTGCCGCTTAGCAACCGAAACATTAAAAACGCCATCATTTTTAACATCAAAATAGTCTACTGATCCAACCATTGACAGGATCTCCCCCGTTTTAGGATCAAGAACTATTAAAGCCCCATTAGAAACATTAAGCTGTCTGCTTTTTTCCACCTCCTCTTTTACAATTACCTGCGCTTTATCCTGGATATCAAGATCAATTGTTGTTAAAACGGTTAAGCCTCCAAAACTAACAAATCTTTTCCCATACATCCTTTCAAGCTCCGATCTTACATAATCCACAAAATGAGGGGCTCTGATAAAGTCACTTTGAGGAGTAAAAACAAACTCTTCACTAAACGCTTTATCTGCTTCTTCCTGTGTAATTTTCTTTAACTTTACCATCCTTGATAGAACAAGCTTCTGCCTGTCTTTTGCTACGGATAAAGATGAGAAAGGAGAATACACACTTGGGGCCGAAGGAAGAGCCGAAAGAAGAGACGATTCCGATAGTGTGAGTTCAGATGCACGCTTTCCGAAAAACTTTTGAGAAGCCGATTCAACACCCACAACATTTCCTCCATATGGAGCGTTATTTAGATACATCTCAAGTATTTGATCTTTTGAATACTTTTGTTCGGTTAAAACAGATAAAACGAGCTCTTTAATTTTTCGCGTGACGGTCCTCTCCGGTGACAAAAGGGACAACTTCACAAGCTGCTGCGTTATGGTTGACCCTCCTTGAACATTGTCTTTAAAAAAAGTTTCGTTAGCAGCTCTTAGAATACTTAACAGCCTAAAACCTTTATGGTTATAAAACGAGGAATCCTCAATCGCCAGGGTAGCATCAATCATACTTTTAGGCACCAAATTTAGAGGAACCGGATCACCCCTTTTTTCAGGGCAGATCTCATAAATCAACCTTCCTTTCCTGTCCAAAAGCTTTGTGCACTTAACCATATTTTCATTAAGCAGATCGGGTCTTGGAAGCTGCCTGTACCAAGAATAGGCAGTTGCGGGAGTAAGTAAAAAGAAAATTGTAAAGAGAGAACCAAGTATAAACCACTTAACTTTCTCTCTCGCTTTAGGCTTACTTAAATTAAGTGTCTTAACAGAAGAAACTGATTTAAACATCCTGGCCTTAAATTTCTTAACACCTTTGTTCCTCTTAAATACCTTCACAATCAGATCATCTAACCTGTTAATAGAGCTTAAGAGGTCCTTCCCTAGGTTTGAAAAAAAGCGGAATATTTTCTTTAAGAGAATATTTAACTCGGAATAAATAGCTGAAGGAATAACAACAAAAGAAGAGCCAACAAGAATTATTGCGTCCAAGGCAAATTTGAATATAGCTCTTCTGAAATTATCAATTACCTGGCGTATACTCATCCTTGTCCTTAAATCTGGAAATAACCACCACTCTTTTCTCATCTTCCGGGCCATAGCAAGTAAAAAGTACTAGGGCTTTACCGTAGTCCTCCTTCAGAAAATCTATTTCATAAGGGTAAACATAAATCTTTTTGTACACCTCAAATCTATACCACTCTTTATCGGAGGACACATAAACAAAATCATTTTTATTTAAATTATCAAGTCTGGAAAACAGAGCATCTTTCGCATGAGCAAAAATAACTGTGTTTCCGGTTTTATCATTGAGAAAAGAGGTTCCTATACCATAAGAAGCGAAATTGTCAAAAGTTATCCAAGTCCCTTGATCCACCCTTGCACCCTTCACAACCAAATCTACGGAGATTTTAGGTATAACAATTCTTCTTGGAACATCTTTCTCTTCCCTAAAAATTAGCGTTTTGGGTAAAACAGCACCTTTAGCGTAGGTAGAAGTTTTTATTTGGGTTTCTATAAGATAGCCCGCGAAGATAAAAACACCAAGAAGCATAACAATAGGGATGAGGAAAACTAAAATTATTCCTTTCAAATCTTTAGTGAAAGCTTCTTTTATAAAGGAGAAAAGTGTTTGGTTTTCCGACATAGTTTTTCAGATTGTCGGGCAGGAATAATTACTAGCTATCCTATCAAACCATAAAATCAAGTCAAACCACGCTAAATTTAAGTTCTTATGTATTTTTTAATTAATAAAACTTTATCTCTAATCTTTGCAGCCTCTTCAAAGTTTAAAGCTTCAGCTTCAAACCTCATTTGAGCTTCTAGTAGCTTAATCTCTTTTTTAAGCTTTGAAGGGGAGACAAAAGACAAATCCTCATCCTCTCCTACCCTTTCTTTATTAACAGACTGTTCTTCAATTATTTCATCCACTAACCTCTCCCTGATTGGTTTTGTAATACCTATTGGGGTAATTTTAAATTCCTCATTATATTTTTCCTGGATATCCCTTCTTCTTCCTACCTCCGTTATTGCTCTTTCCATACTCTTTGTAACATTATCGGCATACATAACAACACTTCCCTTTATATGTCGTGCCGCTCTGCCCATCGTTTGAATCAAGGATCCTTCCGATCGTAAAAAACCTTCCTTATCTGCATCAAGAATAGCAACAAGTGAAACTTCGGGAAGATCCAGACCCTCTCGTAAAAGATTTATCCCAACCAGTACATCAAAATTTCCCTTCCTTAAATTATCAAGGATATCGGTTCTTTCAAGAGTTTCAATGTCAGAGTGAAGATAAGTTGCCTTAATGCCTTTTTCAATAAGATATGATGAGAGCTCTTCTGCCATCCTTTTGGTAAGGGTTGTAACAAGCACCCTCTCTTTATCAGCTACTCTTATCATAATCCTCTCAAACAAGTCCTCTACCTGGCCTTTAGTTGGTAACACTTTTATGTCTGGATCAACAATTCCTGTAGGTCTTATAAGCTGCTGCGCAACTTTCCCTGAAGTCATGCTAAGTTCCCAGTCTGAAGGAGTTGCCGAGACAAAGATTGCCTGATCTATTTTTCTTAAAAACTCCTCAAATCTTAGAGGCCTGTTCTCAAGCGCCGATGGAAGTCTGAACCCATAATTAACAAGTGTTTCCTTTCTTGAGCGATCTCCGTTGTACATACCTCGTATTTGAGGAACTGTAATATGAGATTCGTCTATAACTGTAAGAAAACCCTTTGGAAAGAAGTCTATTAAAGTATAAGGACTGTCACCCTCTTTCCTACCGTCAAAATAAATTGAGTAATTTTCAATACCCTTGCAATAGCCTATCTCCCTGATCATCTCAAGATCATATTTAGTCCTTTGTTCCAGCCGGTAAGCTTCAAGCTCTTTTCCCAACCCCTTAAGCTCCTTTAACCTCTTTTCCAAATCGGCTTCTATTAGTTTTAAAGCCCCCCCTCTTTTTTCTTCAGCCGTAATATAATGTTTAGCCGGAAATATGACTGTAACCCCCTCCTCACGCGCCGCATGCTCTAAATAATCCTGCTCATCATCTGATTTTATTCTTAAATGGCCTCCCCTTCTGATCAAAGGTAATTTAGTTCTGTCTATCACATTTCCATTTAGAGGATCAAAGTGATATATATCCCTAAGCCTATCATCAAAAATCTCAAGATGAACCCCGTAATCCTGGTAAGATGGGTAAACATCAACACTTTCGCCTCTTACCCTGAAAGTTCCCCGTTTAAACTCAAAATCCGACCGTTCATAGTAAAGCTGTGATAGTCTTTTTAAAAGATCTGACAATCTAAACTTCATTCCCTTTCTTAACTCAAGTGCTATTTTTGAGTATTCCGCAGGAGAACCAAGATTATAAATGCAGGAAACCGAAGCTACTATAATCACATCATTTCGTGTTATTAAAGAATTGGTGGCTGAAAGTCTTAACTTATCAATTTCTTCATTTATGTCGGCATCTTTTTCTATGTAGGTATCAGTTTGTGGAATATAGCTTTCAGGTTGATAAAAATCATAATAGCTCACAAAATATTCAACCGCGTTTTCGGGGAAAAACTCTCTAAATTCCTGGTATAACTGGGCAGCAAGAGTTTTATTGTGGGAAATAACAAGCGTAGGCTTTTTTACGTTTGCTATAACATTAGCAACACTAAAGGTTTTGCCTGAACCGGTAACCCCAAGAAGAACTTCATAAGGATTTTTTTCATTAATCCATTCTGTAAGTTTCCGAATTGCCTGCGGCTGGTCTCCCGTAGGCGAAAAAGAGGATTTAAGCTTAAACACCAAATTATTGTATCAAAAGTTTTAATATTTGGGTATTATTTGGGTGTACTTATATCTCTGTAAAGAAAGCCCTTACCTTCAACAGGGATAAGATTATTCGGGTTTACCCAGTAGCCGGTCAACTTACTCTTAAGCTTTAAAACTGTATTGTCAATAACACCTTCGTTATACTTTTTCTTGTTTAAGCCATTCCAAATGGACTTTGCCAACACATTTCTATTTACGATTTTTCCCTTGTTAGAAAGAAACTGTTTCAAAATCTTCTTTTCAACAAGAGAAAGCCTTAAAGGCGACTTGGTACCGTTTATCAAAACCCCGTCTTTAGTAATTTCCACTTTAGTAACATATTCAACCGATTTCTCCATTCCGATATGTTTCAGAAGCCCAACCGTAAACTTATAACCGTTTCTTCCTCCCTTTAAAAGGCCTAAATTTATTAAGTGAAGAAGATCTTTTGCATAACTCTCTTCTACCTTTTTGCAACCCCAGACTATCTTAGCTAAAACTAACACTTCAGATGCACTTAAAGATTCCCATAACTTCTTAACTTCACGTTTAAGATGCCAATTTTCACATAAAATTTCCGAAAGATTCCTTCTTTTTTTAGGAGGAAGATTGTTTTTTAGATCAGACGCTATGCCATAAAATCTATCAACGCCCCCCGTCAAACCATACATTACTTCAAAAATTTTTGCGGATATGGCGCTTTCAACCTGTCTAAGTCCTCTCTCATCCCTTACATTCATATAAATAATATTCTCATAAACATGAGATGACTTTGCAAAAAACGGGGTGTTTGCAGGATGTGATATGTTCATTCTGACTGTATAAATAAATACACAGCCCGGAAAAGATATGTTAAGAGACTCAAAAAACAAATAAGGCTCCTTGCCTAAAGCTAAAAGGATATCTGCATCTTCAAAAAAGAAAACAACTTTTAATTTTTTTTGAGTAAGCTCATCAATCAGATCTTTTATCAAAGAAGTAAATTCCTCGTCTCCCTGAAACTGCCCATCCGATTTAGATGAGAGCTTTTTCTCAACCAAAGTCCTTCTTATTGAAGTCAGCATTAAAGCGTATAAAGCTGGAAGCGTAGCAATACTTAAATGATTTAAATCAACATAAACCGGAATAACCTGTCTTTTAAGAAGTAGATCCGAATGAAGATTTCTAAAAAAGATTGGATAATTTGTCCCATAGCAAACCTGACAGCTTGCACACTGCCCATTAGCTATTAAATCAAGGATTTTTCTCTTTTGGCTTTCCCAATGCTTATACATAAAGTAAGGCGATTGTAGCATATTTATTGCAGTATTACAAGCTATAGGCTATTGACAACTTCGTGTTTATTTCGGTAATATAGGACTATGCCTGTAACCTTATATCGCAAGCAAAAACAAATTCTTGACTTTATCTCCCAGTACATACAAAAAAGCGGGTACTCCCCTACTCTCCAGGAGATAGCGGACGCCATGTCTTTATCCTCTCTCGCCACGGTTCATGAACATTTGCAGGCTTTAGTGAAAAAAGGCGTCATAAAAAGGTTTGAGGGAGCTGTAAGAGGCATTGAGCTGATTGATGAAAAGATTTCGGCTACCTTAAACGGCATTGAACTTCCTCTCGTAGGTTATATAGCCGCCGGTCAGCCTATAGAGGCTATCGAGAATACGGCTGAAACCGTATTTGTGAACCCCGATCTTGTTTCAAAGGTTAAAAGGTGTTTTGTGCTCCAGGTAAAAGGGGATTCTATGATTACAGAGGGCATTCTTGATGGGGATTATGTGGTTGTAGCCCAGCAGGATCACGCTGAAAACGGAGACATAGTTGTAGCGCTCATAGACGGGTCTTTTGCCACCCTTAAAAAATACTATAAAGAAAAGGATAGAATCAGACTTCAGCCGGCAAATCCTAATATGGAGCCGATCTACGCACGAGATGTCAAAATTCAAGGCAGAGTAACCGGAATAATAAGAAGATATTTAAAATAATCTTTTAAATTACTAAAAACCTCCACGTGACGTGCTAAACTTAAGATGTGAATATTGATAATTTCACTCCTAAACAGATTGAGGAGGCCAAAGAAGTAATACAAAAAAAAGAATTTATAATACCCTTACCTAAAACTTCAAATGAAATTCCACCCGTCCTGTATGTTTTCAGGCATGGGCAGTCTGAAGACAACAGTAACTTTATCTTTTCTGGGTGGAGGGACTCCAAACTAACTGAACTTGGCAGAAACCAGGCTGAAATTCTTTCTGAAAAGCTAAAGGATGAGCACTTTGATCTTGCAATAACATCAAAACTTGTCAGGGCTAAAGAAACACTTGATATAGTTTTAAAGCATCATAGAAACGCAAAAGTAGAAATTGATGACAGAATAATAGAAAGATCTTACGGCGACTTACAAGGCTCTAGCAAAATTGAATTGTATCTTAAAGACCCAGTTACGGAAGAGAAATATAGAAGAGACTATGATTTCCCGGCAAATAACGGGGAGAGCCTAAAAATGGTTGAGAAAAGAGTTAAGAGTTTTCTTAATAGCCTGCTCCCAAGAATGAAGGCTGAAAAAATTAATGTGGTTGTTTCTTGCCATTCAAACTCAATGCGAGCCTTAAGAAAAATCCTAGAAAACTTAACAGTTGAAGAAATGTGTAAACTGGAAAATCCTTTGGGGCAGGATTTCGCATCTTATGAAATCAAATGAGATCACTAAATTATTGAGCAACGACCCTTTATGGTACCGGGCTGTATATCAGGAAATTGAAAACATCAAAGCGATTAAAAACAATCGAAAAAGAAGGAGTTTGAAGCACACTCTGCTCAAAATCACAAAGAGAGCATTAAAGGAAGGTACTATCATTCTTGGAAATAAATGGTACAACTGGGACCAGCATAGACTTCCTATCGACACTATTGTTCTTCACCACACATCCTCCAGCCCAACTATCTCCCTACTAGAATTATCGGCAGTGGAACTCCTAAACCTATATGTAAAACAATATATGACAGATGAGGATGTCAAAGACCAGAAGATATTCTCCGGGCATTATTATCTAAATAAACCTGAGGATAAAAATGCTATGACTTTTACCTCATACCACTATCTGATCAGACCTGGTGGAAAGGTAACGAAAATAGTTGAAGACAGCGCATTTCTTTGGCATGCAGGAAACCTTGATATAAATAAGAGAAGTATAGCCATAGCGTTTGCGGGAAAGTTCATTAACGGTGAGAAACCATCAAAAATTGCTCTTGAAGTTTGCGCAAAGCTTATAAAAGAAACTTATGGTTTTATTCAAAAAGATAGAATTTTCGGTCATTGCGAAGTTATAAGAAAAGATATACTCGGCGAAACTATTTGCCCTGGTGAAAGCTTTATAAGTAACTGGAAACAAAGACTGTTAAAGCTTATATAGGTTGCAATATCCCTCTATATTATTTATCTCCCCGTAGATCTCAAGTAAACGGTTATACTTGGCTACCCGCTCATGAGCCGGTGCTCCCGCTTTAAGATAATCAGCGTTTATGGCTACGGCGAAATCCGCTATGAATGTGTCTTCCACAGCTTCCCCGCTTCGATGGGAAATAATTGTCGTAAGATTATTTTCCTTGGCTTTATTCACAAACTGGTAGGTCTCGGTTAAAGTTCCTATCTGATTGGGCTTAACAATAACGGCATTGTTGCACTTATGGGACAATGCATTATTCAACCTTTCAACATTTGTAACAGTGAGATCATCACCCACTACCAGTACAGAACCTCCAAACTTCTCATTAAATAAGCTCCAAGCCTTAAAATCACCCTCGGCAAAAGGATCCTCTATGTAAATAAGGGGATACTTTCCTTTTAGAACCTCGTAATAACTTAAAAGCCGATCTGAATCCAAGGATAACCTCTCTTCAGGGATCACGTAACTACCTTCCTTATAAAAAGAATTTGATGCTGCATCAATACCGACAAAAACCTCTTCATATAGCTTAAATCCGCTTCGCTGTATTGATTCGCATAATATTCCAAGGGCGGAGGAAGCGCTAAACTCTTTGGGTGAATACCCACCTTCATCCCCTATATCAAGCGAAAATCTTCTTTCAAGAAGAACCTGACCCAAAATCTTATAGACCTTAGCTCCTATATCAAGAGCTTTTTCGTAATTAAGATTACGAGCAGGTACCACAAGAAACTCCTGAAAAGAAAGACCGTTTCGGGCGTGCATCCCTCCATTAATTACATTAAAAAGAGGTGTTGGAAATCTCTCCTGCCTAGTTTTAAATATTTCTGACAAATACCTATAAAGCGGTTTCCTTAATGAATAAGCCATAGCATTCGCTACAGCCAGAGAAACCGATAACGTGGTATTCTCGCCAAGCCTGCTTTTATCCGAAGTATTATCAAGCTCAATAAGCCTTTTATCTACCCCGCTTTGATCAGAAGCTTCAATACCGCAGAAATTTGGGCCAAGATTATGGTTAATAAGATCTACCGCAAGTCCCGGATCGACGGATTTGGCCTCAAACCCTCCTTTGGAAGCTCCTTCGGGAATTTCACCATGTCCCTTTGAACCATCCTCCAGCTCTACTTCAGTGCTAATGGTCCAATTCCCTCTTGAATTTAAAACTTTATGTGCGTGTATATTTGAAATCTTTGGCATTATTAAATTAAACCGAGGACCTTATTTCTTTTTATTTAAAAGTTTTCTTTCGGCGTCATAAATTATTTTCCTTGTTTTATCAATAACATCGGGGCTAACTGAAACCGAGGTCACACCCCATGAGACCAGTTTTTCAACGAGCTCCGGATACTCGGACGGTGCCTGTCCGCATATAGAGCATGTGACTTTATTCTTACTGCATAAGGTTATCACCCTTTCAAGGGCCCATAAAACCGCGGGGTCCTGTTCATTAAATTCCTTTGAAACTTTTTCATTGTCACGGTCAACTCCAAGAATCAGCATCGTAAGGTCATTTGACCCGATTGATACTCCATCAATACCCTCTTCAATAAAGCTTTCAAGCAGGATTACATTGGAAGGAATTTCGCACATCATCCAGAATTTAAAGTTTCCGCCTCTTCTTAAACCTGAAGCTGAAACGAACTTTTTCACTTCTCTTAGCTCGGGAACTGTCCTGACAAAAGGTATCATAAGATGCAGATTTTTAAATCCCTGCTTATTTCTCACTTCCTTCATAGCTTCAAGCTCAAGATTAAAAACTTCATTATCCGATATATACCTATACGCCCCTCTAAAACCAAGCATAGGATTTGGTTCAAATCCTTCAAACTCTTCTCCTCCTTTTAAATTTTTATATTCATTTGTTCTGAAATCAGTTGCTCGATATATTACAGGTCTTGGGTTAAAAGCTTTGGCAAAAGATAAAAGTCCCTCCGACAGCCTCCTAATAAATTCCTTCTGCCTCCCCTCCTTTATAAATAATCTTGGGTGCTCCCCTATTTGCGCGATCATAAATTCGGCTCTCAAAAGACCTACCCCATCCACATTTCTTTTAGAGATTTCACCCGCAATATCGGGCTCCGCCAGGTTTACATAAAGTTTAGTAGCCGTTTTCATGTTTGAGGTATCAACCTTTTCCTCTTTAACCTTGTGAGATTTTGATACATCACCCTCAAACACCTTACCAAACCCCCCATCAACCGTAATTACCTCTCCGTCTTTCAAAATCTTGGTAGCGTTGACAGTTCCAACAACCGCAGGAATCCCAAGCTCCCTGCTAACAATAGCCGCGTGGGACGTCCTTCCACCCTCATCCGTAACAATTGCTACTGCTCTTCTCATAGCAGGTACATAGTCGGGATTTGTCATAGTGGCAACAAGAACATCTCCTTCTTTTACCCTCCCAATCTCCTTCGGACCTTTTATTATTCTTACCTTGCCAAAGACCACTCCGGGAGATGCCGCAAGACCTGAAAGAAGAAGTTTTTCATCGGCAACACTTATCTTTTCATGTTCCCCCTCAACCTTCATTTTTAAAGTAGTTACTGGTCTTGACTGAACTATATAAAGCTTACTGTTCTCAAGACCCCACTCAATATCACAGGGGTATCCATAGTGATCTTCAATTTTCTTTCCAATTACAGCCAGCTCAACTACTTTATCATCCGTTAACTTCTGCGTTTCTCTATAAGCCTTTGAAATCTGAACTTTTCCCTCTTTGGTCAACTGCCAAGTCTGTTTAGAAAGCTCTTTGGCTTTGATTTTAAAACCTTCTTTCTCTACAACATATTGATCGGGAATCACCTCTCCAGAAACTATTGGCTGCCCAAGCCCAAAACCTGCTTCAATTGAAATCTCTGATCCTTCATTTGTGAGAGGGTTTACTGTAAACATTATCCCCGAAACTTCCGACTGAACCATAAGCTGAACTGGTACTGCAATACCCACTTTTAGATGAGAAAATCCCTTATCAGTTCTGTAAAATATCGCTCTTGACTCAAAAAGAGATGCATAGCATTTCTGAACCGAGTGAACAACGTCTTCATAACCGATCACATTGAGATAAGTTTCCTGCTGACCCGCAAAAGAAGCGTCAGGGAGGTCCTCCGCAGTCGCCGATGACCTTACGGCAACGAGCTTATCCATTTCACCGCAAAGCTTATGGTAAGCGTTTTTAATTTCCTCCCTTAAAGATTCGGCTAAAGAAGCGGATAATATCGCAGTCTTAATTTTATTTGAGGCTTCAAGAAGTTTCTTTGAGTCATTTAAATCAAGTCCCGAAAGCTCTGTTAAAATCTTATTTTTTATTGAAGTTACCTCAATAAAATCAAAATATGCATCTGAAGTTACAACAAAACCGTTTGGTACTGGAATGCCCGCCGTGTACATCTCGCCAAGATTAGCACCCTTCCCCCCGGCAGTCTTTATATCGTTTTTACCAATCTCTGAAAACCACAAAACATGGGCAACCATAGTGGTTTTTAGTATACATTAACCTATGAATATTTTACATACTCCGAAGGTAAAATCTCCGGAAGATTTGGCAATACTGACACCAAAAAATCAGCAATTTTATTAAAAACCTCTTTTGTGTCAGATTCAAATCTGATTGATATATAAGACCCTGTATTTGAAGCCCTCACAAGAAACCATCCCATCCTATCTAGGCTGACCCTTACACCATCAATTTCACTAACCATGATTTTTAGTCCCAAGTTTTTTAAGCTTTCACCGACTTTTTGAACAAGCCGGTCTTTCTCACCCTCTTCGCAAGGATATTTTATCTCACCTGTGTGATAAGTTTTGGGAAACTCATCCATCAGTTTAGAAAGCGACATACCTGCTTGAGACAAGATTTCAAGAAGTCTTACCGAGGAATACAAACCATCATCAAAACCAAAATATTTATCTCCAAAATACATGTGGCCTGAATACTCCGCCCCCAAAATGGCTCCCTCCTTAAGCCCCTTTATAAAATAAGGATGTCCTGTCCTTATCATTACGTGCTCCCCTCCAAAATCCTTTATAAACTTTTCTAAAAGACTGGTTGATTTAACATCACATAAAACCTTCTTTCCAGGATTTCCTTTTAATATATGTTTTGCAAACAGAAGAAGAAGTTTATCGTTTTCATAAATGTTCCCTTTATCATCAACAACTCCAAAACGGTCCGCATCCGTATCAAAAGCAAAACCAATATCAAAACCGCCTTCCACAACTTTTTCGGACAGTTCAGCCATAAAAAGGTTATTTTCTGGATCAGGTATTCCATGAGGATAGTCCCCGTCAAGATTGCAGTACAAAAGGCTTACGTTTATCCCTAATTTTTCAAAAATCTCCCCAACAATAATGCTGGACGTCCCATTTCCACAATCAACTAAAACTTTAAGTCCGCTTTTAAAACTAAAATTTTTCTGATAGTAACTTTCATATTCAGGTATCAAATCTTCATAATCAATTGAACCGTTGCCTTTTAAGTATGATTCACTCTCAACAATTTGTTTAATTTCCAAAATCATATCCCCAAAAATCGGTTCCGCTCTCCTTCCGCACATCCTAAACCCGTTAAATTTCTCCTCATTATGACTTGCAGTGACCATAACACCAGAGTCAAATCGTTTATTAAAAGTCAGAAAGTGAATTATTGGAGTAAGGCTTAACCCTATATCGCTAACCTTGCACCCGGTTGACATAAGCCCATACACAAACTTGTCTTTTATATCCTGTGAACTTTTCCTATTGTCATGGCCGACGACTACTCTTTCCCCATATTTATCTTTTACAAAAGTGCCAAAGGCTTTACCTAGATGAAGCGCAATATCAGAATCAAGATCGAGTGGAACAATTCCTCTAATATCATAGTCCCTGAAAATAAAGGGGTTTATCTTCACAAATACATAATACCAAAGGGAATGGAAGAAAGATAAATGAGATGTTACAATTTTAAAACTAAAGCGAGGAAGTAGCCGCTCAAGTTAGTAAGAATAAAAGTAATTCCTTAAATCCGCCTAGGCGGATTCAAATATGATAAAGAAATTATTTATAATAACCTTACTTGTACTTGTCAGTTCTGTTGTAGTATTTACAGCTTACCAAGCTTACAAGCTTTCAAATAATGTTAAAGAACTAATAAGCCCTACAGGAAGCCTTTCAAAAAAAGATAGTAAGGATACAAAAATACCGGATGAACCAACAAAGGTCTCAAAAGATAAAATGTTTTCTGTCTTACTTTTGGGTATAGACAGACGTCACAAATCAGAGACGTCCTTTAGAACTGACATAATGATACTTGTGTCTGTTAACCAAACAAAAAAGAAAGTTGTATTTACTTCCGTCCCTAGGGATTTATGGGTAAACGGTGGAAGGATCAATGCAACTTATGTAGGATCCGGCTGGCCGGCAATGCAGGATGCTTTTGAAAGAATCACAGGTCAGAAGCCCGATGCTTTTATACAATCTGATTTTGAAGATTTGGTATGGATAGTTGATACCATGGGTGGGATCGACCTTGATCTTGAGACAGGTTTTATTGACTCGGAGTACCCAAATGATGTTACAAAAACTTATCAAACAGTATCTTTTAATTCTGGTTTGCAGCATGTTGACGGACGTACTGCTTTAATCCTTTCAAGATCAAGACATGGCAACAACGGCGAGGGGAGTGACTTCAAAAGAATGCTTAGACAGCACAAAATCCTCAAAGCCATGCCGGAAGCCATACTTTCCACAAAAAGCCTCTTTAATCCTTTAAATGTAAAAAAGTTCTATGAGATGGTTACAGAGCATATGGTAACCGACCTTGGTCTTAAAGACACTGATATTCTGTGGAGTTTTTATCCTCAAAGGAATGAGTACACCGTTGAAAGCTTTCTGGTAGATTCCACTTTTTTGCATAACCCTCCCCTTTCCGAATATGGAGGGGCTTGGGTTCTTGTTCCTATAAATAATGATTATTCTCCTATCCACACTGCGTTATCCGTAAAGCTTGGACTAATTGATCCTGCACCCGAAACCATAAAAACTGAAGAACAGCCTTAAAAATCAACATTTGTAAAATGATTAATTCCATATTTTCCAAAGTTAAAATTAATTGATATGACATCAATCCTTGCCAAACATTTTAGATTATGAGTAAAAAGATAATAATTAGCCGAATTTCTTAGGGCTTTAAGCTTATATTTAGTAACTGCTTCGTAAGGATTTCCGTATCTGTTTGAGCTCCTTGTTTTTACTTCCACAAAAACAATAGTTTCCCCATCTCTTGCTATGATATCTATTTCACCCCATCTTTTTGATCTGAAGTTTCTTTCAAGTATCACAAAGTTCTTATTCAAAAGATACCTTTCAGCTATATCCTCTCCTATCCTTCCTAAATCTTTCCGCATTAAATTAATATAACACTTATTGCAATAATTTTTGGGTGTTAATAAGGGCGGTCGGGTGGTATTCTATAAGAAACAACAACATCCTCTATGATATCCATCCAAAGAGGAACAGCAGTTTCGGCAGCATAAATACTAGCAGTCGGCTCTTCCAGTTTTACAACCATCACAAGCTTTTTATCAAAAGGTGCATAGGGTAAAAAACCCACAAAAGTAGCATTAGTCTTGTTAGGATCGTATTTACCGTCAACCGGTATCTGCGCAGTTCCGGTCTTTCCGGCAACTGTATACCCTTTGATATTAAAAAACTTAGCCTCCCCTTTATCTACAGCGTCAACGAGCATTCCTGCAACCGTTTGAGCAGTCTTAGATGAAATCACCCTCCATTTCTTTTCGTTTGGGAAATCTATTTCCCTATTTACGTCATATATTTTTGTAACAATCTTGGGTTTAACAAGATAACCACCATTATCAAAAGCCGAAAAAGCTACAGCGAGCTGGAGAACAGAAGCAGAGATACCCTGGCCGAACGCCGCGGTTGCGAGGTCTATCTCCGCCCATTTTGAAGGATCTCTCAAAACACCTGTATTTTCCCCTTCTAACGTAATTCCCGTGAGCTCTCCCAAACCAAATTTCCTAAAATACTGATAAAGCTTGCCGGCTCCAACTTTTGTTCCTACCCATGCCGCACCTATATTGTTGGACTTCTCAAGCAATTCCTTAATATTTAACACTCCCAGATGTTTCCCGTTCCAGTTATCTATGGTGTATTCTGAATAAGTTTTAGGACCATCATCATTAAAAGTTGTCTCGGGTGAGACTAAACCAAGATCTATTGCCGCCGCAACAGTAAGCGGTTTGATTACCGAACCGGGCTCATAAACATCGGAAATTGAAACGTTCTTCCTTTCAATCTTTAAGCTCTCGGTGGATTCTTCCCCTTCACCATCAAGCATATCAGGATTATAGGTGGGATAATTTGCCATGGCGTAAATTTCACCGTTAACGGGGTTTATTATCAAAACTGAACCGCTTTTGGCCTGATATTTTAAAACACCTTCTTTAAGTTTTTCTTCAACAAGAAATTGAATTCCTCTATCTATTGTAAGAAACAAACTCCTGCCATCAAGGGGTGGGATTTTTTTATACCCCCCAAGAATTATACTTTCCCCGCCGGCACTTCTCTCCTCAAGTATCCTACCCGGTTTACCCCTTAAATCCCCGTTAAAATACCCCTCAAGCCCAAAATAGCCCTGTGCCTGGTCCTTATCCCCACCCGCAACAAAACCCATAACATGAGACGCCAGGAGGCCTTCAGGGTAATATCTCATAGGTTCTTCTTCAAAACCAATGTTTTCAAGCTTAAGTTCCTCCAACTCATGCTTTTTTTCCTCGGGGATCCTGCGATACAGAGAAACCCAATATAAATCCTGCGACAGCATGCTCTTAAATTCGTTTTCAAGCGTTTCTTTATCTTTTTCGGTCTTAAGTCTATCCGCAAGAAGCTTTGCGTATTTAGTGGGATCGTCTATATATCTAGGTTTGGCAAAAAGTGTGAAGTATGTTTTTGAGGTTGCAAGCGGAAAACCATCTTTAGCCAAAATGTCTCCTCTTCTAGCGGAAAGTATTGAAAAATTCCAGTGCTGGTTCTGCGCTTTAGCTTCATACTCTTTGTGCCTAATAACCTGAATATAAAAAAGCCTGAAAATAATGGCAATAACGGCGAGTGAAAAAAGGCACTGAAGGAGGATAAGCCTTCCATGTTTTATCTCTTTTTTAGGCATATCTGAATGAGTTAACTATATCAAAATTTGTTCACAAGATTTACATTTGCAGAGGCGGCGGGAAGTCCGGTTAAAAATTCAATTTTTGGGGAATAAACCATTCCAAGAGACTGCGCTTCCGATTTAATTCTGTAAAGAGATGAGATATCGGCTATTTCCTCTTTAAGCCTGCTGTTTTCTTTTTCCAAAAGTGCAATTTCACTTTCATAATTTTTTACCTCTCCTCCTGTAGTGGCAAGTTTAGAGGAAACAAAAATTCTCCCAAAAATGCTTAGTAGAAGACTTGTTAGAAGCAGAGAAAAAAAGAGCTTGGGCAGGAGTTTTTTCATAATTTTTCAAAAACACGCATTTTAGCACTGCGGGAGCGGGGATTTTCTAAAACCTCCTCCCTGTTTGGAACTAAGGGCACTTTAAAAAGAGCCTTCAGAGAGGGCCGCACCTTCTTTGCAATCCTATCTTCCAGTGAATGGAATGTAATAATTACAAGCCTACCGCCAGGTATTAAAAGAGCTGCGGCCCGGGACAGTGAAATCTCTAAGTTATTTAGTTCATCATTAACAGCTATTCTTAAAGCCTGAAAAGTTTTAGTTGCAGGGTGAATCTTTGCTTCACCTCTTTTTTTCACACCGATTATAATTTCGGTCAATTCACTGCATCTTTCTATCGGCTTTTCTTTCCGTGCATTAACAATAGCTCTTGCTATCTTTTTAGCGGAGTCCTCCCCGCCATAATTAAAGATGAGCTTTGAAAGTTCTTTTTCCGAAAGACCGTTAACAAGATCTTTAGCGCTTGCTTTTAACGAGAGATCCATTCTCATATCAAGAGGCTCCTCGGAAGAATAAGAGAAACCTCTTTTCTGTTCCTCAAGCTGATGATACGAGGTTCCAAGGTCATAAAGAATCCCATTGGCAGGTTTAAAACCTGTTTCTTGGGCTATCTTCTCTACTTCCTTGAAGTTGCCAAGAAACAAGGTAAGTCTTTCAGACATACTCCCTGTTTCGTTTGCAAGCCTTTCGGTCACTCTACTTAGAGAGTTGGGATCTTGATCTATCCCAAGAACCAGCCCTCCTCGTTTAAGAATTTTAATAGAATGTCCCCCATCGCCAAGGGTGGCATCTATATACTTTCCCTTTTCTTTAATTTTTAAATGTTCTATGGCCAAATCCGCCATGACAACCGTATGATACTTCATTAAAGTTTAGGGCTGGACAGTTTTTCGCCAATTTCTCCGCTATGATCATCAATATATTTCTTTCTTTCAGTCCATCTTGGAAGAGCCCAAACCTCAACCCACCTTCCTAAACCCAAAAACACTACTTCTTCGGAAATTTTAGCGTACTCCTTTAGATTCGCAGGCAGTACGAATCTACCCTGGCCGTCAAGCTCTATCTCACTCGCTGAACCAAGCAAAAACCTGGAGGTATCTCTGACCGAAAGGGAAACAAAAGGGCCTTTTGCGGCTTCAGAAACAAGAATGTCCCAACCCTTCTGATCAACTATCACTAAACAACCCTCGTAGCCCTGCGTTATTACAATCTTATTTCCAGTTTCCTCCCTAAACTTCTTAGGAAAAGAAAGTCTATTACCATCTACTAACTTGTTTCTGAATTCTCCGATGATCATAGGTTTTCAAAGTTCACCACTTATCACCATTTAAAACCAATGGCATTAGGCTGTCAATACAAATAAAAGGCGAAGATGCAAAAAGATCATTGATTTTAAAACGGAAAATTTTGAATAGCTCCTGGTAAAAGAAGCACTATGAGGCCTTAGAGGTTAAGGTTTTGCAAAAAGAAACTCTCTAAATCCGATATCTTAACCCTTTTCTGCTCCGTCGTATCCCTGTGCCTTAAGGTAACGGTGTCATCATCTATCGTTTGGTAGTCAACGGTAAGACACCACGGTATCCCAATTTCATCAGCTGAATAGTATCTCTTTCCAATATTTCCCCTGCCATCATAAAGACACTTAACAATCTTTTTAAGATTTTGGTATATACCTTGAGCCTTTTTCACCAAGCCTTCTTTATTAGAAACAAGCGGAAAAACTGCAGCCTTAATGGGTGCTAATCGGGGTATTAATTTCAAGATAACGCGATCCTCATCTTCAAAATAAGAGTCACAAAGCAAGGCTAGAAGAATTCTATTTAAACCAAAGGTTGGCTCTACAACGTGCGGAATAAACTTTTCTTTGGTGTCCGGATCAGTGTATCTTAAATCAGAACCTGACTTTTCCATATGATTTCTTAAGTCGTAATCCGTTCTGTAAGCGAGCCCAAACATCTCTTTTGTTCCGAAGGGAAAAGCAAAGTCTAAATCTTCCGTTCTGGAAGAATAATGTGACCTTTCCTGATCTGTATGAGTTCTCCACCTAAGGTTTTGTTTTGACACACCCAATGAAACAACCCAATTCTCCATTTCCCTTTTCCAATATTCAAAATGATCTTGCCACTTGTCTTTCCTTGGATCCAAGAAAAACTCAAACTCCGCAAGATTAAATTCCAAGGTTCTAAAAATAAAGTTTCCCTTCGTGATCTCGTTTCTGAAGGCTTTTCCGGATTGAGCGATTCCAAAAGGAAGCCTCGGATGAAAACTCTCAAGTACATTTTTAAAATTTACGAACATTCCTTGAGCTATCTCCCCCCTTAAATAAGCCAAAGACTGGGATTCTTCTAGAATTCCAATATGTGTCTGAAACAACCCGCTGAACTTTCTTGCGGGAGTCCAGTTGAAGTTGCCGCAAACCGGGCACTTTATCTTGTTTTCAGTAATAATATTATCAATCTCATTAAGCGGGTACCCCTCAACATTTACACTTAAAGCATCTAAAACAATATGATCCGCTCTTGTTCTATTCTTACAGTTCTTGCAGTCTATTAAGGCTTCATTAAAGTTGGCTACATGCCCAGATGCCTCCCACACTTTAGGGTTCATTAAAATACTTGAATCCATCCCATACATATCATCTCTTCCGGTTACAAAAAAATCCCACCATTCATTAGTAATGTTTCTTAAAAGAAGGGCACCGAGAGGTCCAAAATCATAAGTATTGGCAAGTCCTCCATATATTTCTGATCCGGGGTAAACAAAACCTCGTCTTTTGGCAAGACTTATAATTTTTAACATTTTATCTTCCATATATCCCTTTTATTCTCTAAATTATCATGTCATCACTAAACATTAAAGATCCTTTCGCTTCTTATCGGGCTGTCAAGATTGTACTCCGTATAATAAGTTAAAATTTCGTCAGCGGCACTTAATAACCCCTGATAGTATGAAATCTGCATATATCCTTTTAGTGAAAACCTCTTAATATCTTTAAAAAGGTTTAAAACTCCTATGGAAATCTCTCTAGATTCATTACCGCAACTTTCACAAACTATACCACCTTGAGCGGCGGAAAAGCCGATTTTCTTCCAAGAAGAATCAAAATCTCTCAAGCACTGCTGGCAAAAATCTAAAACGGGATCAAAACCTAGCATTGAAAGAAGTTTAAGTTTGAAATAAATAAGAGCCTGTTTTCTTTTCTCTTCGCTTAAATTTTGATTAAGTATTGATAGAATACTAACCGTAAACTCATACACATTTTCATTTTCCTCCTCATAAAGAAGAAATTTATCCAAAAGCTCTAAAACCGTATACCCATAAGAAACTCTATTTAACTTTTCTTTCAGGCTTGAAAAGGAATTAAGGAGCTTAACTTCAGTTAAGTAAGGGAAGGTTGAGCTTTCATGAAAGGAAAAAACTATTTGGTTTAAGAGATCTAAACTCCCAAGCCTTCTGGAAGTAATCTTTCTAACCCCTTTGGCAACAAATTTAACGACTCCTCTTTTTTTTGAAAAGATGTGAATTATCTTATCTCCTTCACCATGATTCTTTGATTTAAGAACAATACCCTCAAGGGTTCCCCGCCTCATGAATGAATTATAGCCTAAATAAGAGTTCTTTATCGGTGAGGAGCTCTACGGTTTGGCTTTTCCCATTTAGGGTTACAATGTGCTTATCGTTATTGGTCCCCGGCTGTTTTTGAAGATATAGGTAATACAGCTTATCTTTTAAAAGACTTGAAGGAATTTCATACTTGAAGGTTATAGTTTTACTTTCATTCGGAGGAAGAGTTATATGTCCAGCAAAATAAACTTTGCCTCTTTCTTCCCCTTTGTCTGCTTCAGTTGAGCCGTCGGAACCTTCAGTACTTACTAAACTTGAGCCCGCAGGAGCATAAACTCTTACCCAATCGCGATAAACTTTTACTAATGGCTCGTAGCCTGGCATAGGCTGGCCGTACTTATAGTTAATCACAACATCATGCATCCATTTTCCACCATCCTGATAAATCTTATGCGAAACTTCTTTGGTGACAAAAATATTTGTCTTATCCCCCCCAAGGTTTGTTGAAACAACATATGAATAATCTCCCTTGTCATAATTAACAATCCTTCCGGAAAAGTTATATTTCTCAAGAAGCTCTGAAGCTTTGGGATCATCAAAGACATAAACCAGAATATGTTTTTCAGTCGCAAGTTTTACAGCCGCCTCCGTAAATTTAGGCCAAAGATTCTTATCAGCCTTATACATATTAAGAAGCATCTCCTCCATTAGATCGCCTAAAACTTTCTTTCTTCCCGCCTGCTCCCTAAGGCTCAAACTTGCAAGCTTTTCAAGTTCCAAAGTAACGTTATTTGAATCATAAGTAAATCCGTTTAGCGTGACGGGACCAGTAACCTTCAAGAGCTCGCTTACCACATTTGTGTCTATTGCAAACACACCGTTTAAAGGCTTGGCCGAAGGATGCCCGGCCCAAGCGGCTTGCCTATAAAATTTCATCCAGTAGTCAACAGAAGTTGGATAGTCGGGGTAATAGTTGGCGTCCCTTCCCCATGTATGCTCTACTTTAAGATATTCTCTATAAGGAGGGAGGGGAGCGGGCCAGGGTTGAGTATATGGCGTGTCGGTAAGAGCAATATAATCGTCAATGCTATACATATCATTTGAGGTAAAATCGGAGTTAAGTTTCCCGTCTCTAACACGAAACGTGGCAAAGTTGGTCCAAAAGCCACCAGTCGCTCTCAACTCTGCATTATTTTGCATAATAATCGCGTAGCGCTTCTCCTGCCCTACTCCAAGAAGCGGGGGCACTATGGTAAGAGCTGCCTTAATATCCGGACCAAATTCCGAGGCCTTGGCAAGGTATTGCTGTGAAGCTTCTATATTTGAACGGATAGGAACTCCCTTAAAATTCTCCGGGTATCTTTTTGCGTCAACCTGCAAAAGCTCCTCACCCACCTTGTCAGCCTTCTCAATTACCCCATCCATTTTTTCCGCGACTTCAGGCATGACCTTAACCCAAAGCGCAAAAGCATCGGCAAGGCCAGAACCAGCATTAGGGTCTATGATCTCACTTTCTTTTTTCAGTTTAAAACCGGCAGCATCCGCAAAGGGCTCCGCAACAACAACAAACTCGGAGATTGCATCTATTGCATAGACTCCAGCGTTAATAAAGTGTTCGGAATCGGAAAAATAGTCTTTTGTAGGGGCAAAACTCTTAGCCCAAGGGAAGTTACCATCCCTCACCTTCCTCAAATCAAGTATATCTACCCTTAGCTGATTCAACGCTTCTTTTATTTTTTCAACATCCTGAAGCTTAAATTCCTTCTCCAAAAGAGCCTTATCTTCTTTAATTTTGTTGACTTGAGCTATTACAGCGTAGGAAGGCTTGATAACAAAAATAAATAAAATAATACCGATAACCGCGGCCACTGCTAAAAAAGCTCCTCCGTAAATGCTAAGCTTCTTATAAAATCTTTGAGAAGCTTCTTCAGACATTCCAAATAGCGGCTTTCTTAAAAGAGTTTGGGGTACACCTTTAGGCTTTGGTGTAAACAAAGCTTTTAAATTATTGAAATTAAAAGAGAAACCTTTTGGTTTCCAGAATTTAGATTCTCCCATATTCATAAAGCCCCTCTTGCTTTCAAAACAGCGAAAGGCGTTTTAAGTATTATATACATATCCAGAAAAAAAGAACATCTCTTAACATAGTCTACCTCAATTCTTATCCTTTGATCAAATGTCACTTCCGATCTTCCTCCAGTCTGCCATAACCCTGTGATACCAGGTTTGACTGATAAAACCTTATCAATAAGTACTTTCGCCTCTTTATTTTCCCTCTCAAATCTTTCAACTTCGTCCGGCCTGAAAGGTCTTGGACCGACAAAGCTCATTTCCCCTTTTAAGACGTTAATAAATTGAGGAAATTCATCAATACTGTATTTTCTTATAAAGCTACCTATTCTTGTTATTCTGGGATCATCCTTTAATTTATGGTTTCCGCTTCTTAGCTTTTCCAGAAATTTAAGATCAGAGAATAATATTTCGTCAGCATTTTTAATCATTGATCTAAATTTAAAAAGGTTAAACATCTTCCTTCCTTTTCCCACCCTTGGCTGATGGTAAATAGGCGAGCCTTTGTCCTCTAGAGCTATCAGAAGAGAAAATAGAAGACCAAAAGGAAAAAACAAAGTCAGTGCTGATAGAGCTATTAATATATCCATTAACCGCTTAACTACCTTGTACATATAAACTCTCAACGGAAGCCTTTACTGCGCCCATGAAAGCTTCCTTGTTAAACTTTTTGGCTTGGCTGATGCAATCCTGGCTATTATACCTTAAAGGATCAAAACTCCTTAGTGCATCCATAAGAGCTTCAGAGCTTTGAGGATAAAAAAACATACCTGTTTTTCCCTCAACTACTGTTTCAACAGCTCCCCCTCCTCTATAAGCAACCACAGGCTTGCCTAAGCTCATAGCTTCAACCGGCGTGATACCAAAATCCTCCTCTTGAGGAAATAAAAGCGCTTTACAAGATACCATAAGTTTTCTTTTGTCCTCATCACTCACGTAACCCAAAAATTTCACTCTTGAACTTGACAACCCCTCAAGCCTTTTTCTGTCCGGGCCTTCCCCCGCTATAAGAAGATCTACCGAAAGTCTGTCGCAGGCTTCAATAGCAATTTCAATCTTTTTCCAAGAAAGAAGCCTTGATACTATAAGGTAATATGGTTCCATCTTTAAATTTGGTGTTAGGTTTTTAGCCTCCAAGCTATCGGTAAAGGGATGAATTACCTCGGAATTACAGCCATAAAGCTTCAATATTTTCCTTTGAACACTTTTTGAGTTCGCTATAAATTTATCAACTCTTTGTGAAGCCGTATAATCCCACAACCTCATGTAGCTTATGGGCAATAAAGATAGAGTTTTAAAAACTTTTCCCAGACGTCCTTTTAATGAGGCTTCATTCTTAAAGTACTCATTTGTTTCCCAAAGCATTCTTGGAGGAGAGTGTCTGAAACATAAATGGACAGTGTTTGGTTTTGTGATGATCCCATGAGCAAATCTAGATGAGCTTGATATCACAACCTTAAAATCTGAAAAATCAAACCTTTCAAAAGCCAGCGGAAATAAAAGAGCCAAAGCGTAAGCTCTGTAAAGAGTTTCAATACCGGGAAGCTTTTGCATAAAAGAGGTTACAAGATTTATCTTTTCTTTCTTTGCTATCTCCTGCCATCTCTCTGACGCAAAAGAAGTATATATCGGAGCATCGGGAAACATTTCGTGAAGGCAGAGAACTACTCTTTCTGCACCTCCAAACTGAACTAAATCATCATGAACAATTGCAACCTTCATAATATCTTTATATATATCTTCTCATTAATGCTATCTTAACTTGTAACCAGATAGCTAAATAAATCAAAAAGTTAATAAGAGGGTTATACTTTTTCTTAAGGTGCTTATCGTAAAAGAGCTTATTATCACTCCAAAATGCTTGGATCATTTCTCTCCTATGAAAAGCAGTAGCTTTTGATATTTCTCTTGTTTCCTTTTTTATCCCTGAAGAAATGCCTTTATAGTGCAAAACCTTCACTCTCGGATAATAAGTTACCTTCCATCCTTTTTCCTTGACCCTGTAGCACGTATCAATATCTTCGGCATACATAAAATAGTCTTCCGAAAATTTACCTCCTATGTCAGACAAAGCCTCACGCCTCATCATCATAAATGTGCCTGAACACGAATCTATTTCATGTTCGTTACTCATATCTTTCCATGTCAAATGATAGCCGCCAAAAAGTTTGGAGTGCGCTACTAACTCTTCAAGACCAAGATAATATGTTAAAGAGTTCCAAGGTGTTGGAAAACCTCTATGGGATGACATATCAACATTCCCCGAAGAGGCAAGAACAACTTTACAGGTAGAAATCCCTACATCTTTACGAGAGTCCATGTACCTTATCATTTCAGGCAGTGTCTCCTCTTCCACTATTGAATCGGGATTTAAAAGAAGAATATACCTGCCTGTTGACAGGGAAACGGCAAGATTATTTCCCCTCGGAAAGCCTATATTTTTAAGTGGAGCTACTGGTATTACCTCCTGATACTCCCTTGAAACCATTTCTATAGTCCCATCCCCTCCTTCAGAGTTATCTATAACAAAAACCTCCCAGCTAAAACCCGACTGCGCAAGCTTCTGTTGGGAAAGCCGCAGCGCATCAAGATTTTTTTTAACCCACTCCTTCGCTTTATAATTTAGAATTATTATTGATATATCCACCATAACCTATGCTCTATACTCCTCAAATCTTATTTTTTGAGTGTACCTTTCGTAAATACCGACAGGATAACCGCACATCTTAGCTGCATCTCCGAGCACAACAAGAATTGGTATAAACAAAAAAGCCAATGCAGTCTTTACCTCATGCTCATCCGGGAAATGGCCCAGGTACCTGTAGAAAAACTTGCTGAAATAGCCAAGCTCCGCCGCAAAAAACGGAAGCAGCCATAAGAAAGATATCGTAAATGATAGGTAAACGAACAAAAAACCTGTTAGGTACGCCGTATATCTGATTAAGTGTCTTGCAGTCCAAAGTTTCGCATGCCCATCACCTCGCGCGTACAAATAATACTGCTTAATAAAATCATACGCATTTGATCTAGGCCTCCAGTAAACTATCGCGTCTGGCTCAAACTTAAACTTAAAACCGGAAAGCTTAAGCTTTATGTCAAATATCAAATCCTCGCAAATCGGGAGCCACTCAGGATATCCTCCAACCTTCTTCCAGGCGTACTTTCTAAAAGCAACCGATCTTGAGGAAGGGAGAAATTTATCCTCCTCAACCTCATCAATTATTGGTATAGTCGCACCGGCAAGGCACTTTTCAAAAAAACTTCGGGCTTCAGGCTTAAAAAAACCACAGACGACATCAACATCAGGTGATGAAAAATGCCTTGTAAGCTTCTCAAACCAATCTTTCTTAAGCCTTGTGCCACCGTCACAAACGGCAATCACATCACAGCTAGAACTTTCAATAGCCGCGTTTCTGCCTTGCGACCTGCTTGCACCCTTTATTACAATCAATTTCACCCTTCCTTTTAGATTTTCAGTTGTTTGATCCGCTGAACCGCCATCAACAAATATAAGCTCATCCGGCTTTTCGGTCTGCTCTTTTATATCGGCCAAAACGCTCTTTATATTTTCACCTTCATTAAAAACAGTTGAAATTAAAGCCTTCATCCGTATTATTCTACACAAAAAGAATGGGTTTTGCCCTAAGAGGGGAACCTGTCATAATAAAAAAATATGCTAAAAAAGCTCTTTACGGTAGGAAGTGGAAATTTCGTAAACGGTTTGGGGGGATTTTTATATCTGATAGCTGTCGCAAAGACTCTTACCATTGAAGACTTCGGGAAATACGCGCTGCTGGTTTTTACATTTGGTCTTTTTTCCAAACTTACTGAATTTGGAACCACCTCATCATTCGTAACCCAAAGTATAAAGCTTAACCAAGATCATAAAGCCTCCCTCCTTGTGTTAAAGCTTATTCTGACATTTCTTATTTCTTTAATATCTCTTCCCTTTCTTTATTATTACAAAATGTCAACTTTAACCATATCCACAGTCTTTTTAATCGGGCTCTTTAGTTACGCCTTAAATGACTACCTTTTTGCAATTTTCCAGTTAAATGAAGATTTTTTTAAAACAACTCTTGTTAATAGTCTCCCTGCAATCGTAAAGGCGACAGCGTCCTGTCTTTTGCTTTCGGGCTTTTTTAAAGTTGGACTTTCTGGAGCCTTATCAATTTATTTTATGTCACTTTTATCAAGTCTTCTAATAGCTCCTTTTGCAAAAACGGGAGTGCTAAAAAAACTAAGCCTCAAAGAAGGGATTGTAAACCTGGTCAAATACGGCTTCGGAGCGGGCATTTCTCAGACACTAAACTTATCTACACCCGCAATAAACTCAAATCTGATAAAACTTTCCTCTACATTCTCTGATGTGGGTATTTTTTCTCTTGCGGAAAAAATCTCAACCATATTTTCACTTCTTTCACTCTCCATTTTTACAATTCTTCTGCCTCATAAAGCCAAGGAAGTAAAAAAAACAGGAAAATATAACTTTAACCAAATAGGCTTTTTCTCACTTCTTACGCTATTTTCTATTACAATTATGCTACTTCTTTCAAAACCGGTGATGCTTTTCGTATTTGAGAATAAGTATGAGGAGTCTTTACCTGTGCTTTACATTATGACGATATCGGCTGGGATCATGGCAATAACAACCTTTATGGATAATTTCTTCATTATTTTTGAGGAAAACAAAACCCTTCTTCAAATAAACAGTGCGAGAATATTAACTTTGGTTGTTTTGTCAGTATTTTTAATAAAAAGTTATGGAATCATGGGCGCTTCATACTCAAACCTGATTTCTTCCGGAATATCGTTCCTGATTACCGCTTACGCAATAAAAAAGATTAACGGAAAAAAACTTAATCCTTACTAGACTTTTCATATTCCGCCTCTAAATCGCTTAATTGCCTTTTAAGAACGGGAAGATCTTTAACTTTAGACAAAGCTAGAGGGTCACCCTCAAGAGATTTTTTCTGTATCCAATCAATCTCATTTCTTAAATAGCTGACCTTCTCTAAGGTCACTTCGGCTCTAGACTTAACTCTTGCAAGGACAAGATCCCCATCAGAACCAAGAAGCACCGTATCTGAAAACTTTGACGAAAGTTTTTCATATCTTCTTTGACTTGTAATGTAAACAATGGCTTCATTAAAATCGGCATCATTAATGCGATCAAACAATGGATTATAATCTACAGCTCTCACCTCGCTATCGCTATAAAAGAGGGGAAGAGGTTTTTCTATTCTGTCATAATACAAAGGTTCACCTATCCCAGTAAGATTATCTTTAAGAAGGACAAGCCTGGCCTTAGATCCTGTGCTATCAGACACATATACAAGCCCCCTTACATAAAAAAGATATAACAGACCAAGTCCCGAAATCAGATAAACAAACAAAAACCTCAATAACTTGCTGTCGCCTTTCTTTAATAGGTTAAGAAAGGCCTCAAACAAAGTATAAAGGCCAAACGCTGTAAAAATAGCTAAGAACGGATAAATAGGCATTATGTACCAAACCAGTTTTGACACTGCGGATGAAAAAAACAGGAAAATAAAAAGAGACCAGATAAAAACAAGCCGAAAATTACTGTTAGTAAATTTCTGTAGAAGATTAACACCGACAACCTTCCACCTTAGAAGTACAGATGAAACTAACGCCAATAGTGAAACAAGCAAACCTATAAACCAAACTCTCATACTTGTTTTAAGAACCGTTATATACCAAAAGAAAGGCTCCCCCTTCCCTTCAACCGATTCGGTTGCCCTCTTTAAAACATGGTAACCAAAATAGGTTTTCGTGAAACTCTCTCCAAATTGAAAATACTGATGTAAATGCCAGGGAAGACCCGCAAGTAAGAAGGTAAAAAGATAAAAACAAGGAAGAGTTAAACTTTTTTTGGTAATCTCCCTTCTATCTCTTATAAGAAAAAAACCGAAAGTTAAAAGGATAATAAAAAGAGATAAAATTCCTACAACTCCCTTTGTCATAACCGAAAGCCCGCCAAAAAACCCAGCCAGTGCCCCAAGCTTTATATCTTTCTTATCTAAAGATAGGGAAAAAAAGTAAGTTGAAATTGTGATAAAAAAAGTCAAGGTAACATCAAGCATCCCAACCCTGGAATAGTAAAGATATTGTGATGTGGTAAGTAAAATCATGGAAGACAGAAAACCTATGTGCGCATTAAACATTTTCTTACCCATAAAATAGACTACAACAACTGTCGCAAACCCAAAAATCGCAGAAGGCAACTTAACTGAAAGGCTGTTAAAGCCTAAAAGTTTCATAAACAAGGCTGAACTCCACATATAAAACGGGGGCTTTTCAAGCCATTCTTTCCCTTCCTCCCAGCTTTGCGTCAAGTAGTTACCGCTTATAACCATGTTTTTAGAAACTTTTGCGTATATAGCCTCATCCCAGGGAATTAAATGATTAACGGATAAATTAACAAAGATCAAAAGAGATCCAATCAAGAATATTAATGCTAGAAACGAGGCATTTCTTGAAGTTATATAGGAAAAAAGATTATTTATATCATAAAGCTTACCCAAAACAGTTTTAGATATTACAAATGAGAGAAACAAAATAATCCAAAAAAACTCCGCGTTATATGAATAAAAAATTCCCGACACCAAAAAACTTAACGCCGATGCTCCCAGTGAAGCTAACAAATACTTTTCACTTCTGTCACTAGACTCACTTGCGGCATAAAACGTCGTTCCTAGCAAAATAACTGTGAAAAGTGTAAACACAATCATTCCCAGAAACCCCGTTTCGGATAATATTTCTCCCCAGATACTATGAGCAGGCACTCTCACTAAAAGCGCTGCAGGATCTCTTGAATAGTAAGAGGCTGCAACTTTAGTGTCTTTAAAATGTTCAAAGAAACTACCATACCCTCCCCCAAGAACGGGAAATTTTTCAAAGACCTCATATGCACCCTGAAGGAGCATCAAGTGGGAAGCAAATGAATCACCGCGATAATGAAAGTACGCGTCAACTTTCTGCCTTAAAAGGCTTTCAGGATTTCTGTAGCCTAAAGTAGCTGGGATTGAAAGAAGAAAAACCGCCAGCAACACATAAAGAAGGCTTCTGGCTTTAAATCTTATAACTAAAATGTAAGCCACAAAAACCGTCATGGATACAAAAAAACCAATCCAGGCGCTTCTGGAGTTCGTTAAAAGGAGGATTAAAAACATAAAGACTGACATGAATGAATAGAAAACTTTGGCAGTTTTAGATTTTGCCGATATTAAAAGCCCAAGTACAACTGGGATCATTGCCGAAATAAACCCACCGTAATGGTTCACATCCCAAAAAACGGATCCTACTCTTGATAACTTCCCTGGTATCCTCCATAAGGCACCAAAAATTATTCCGTATTTGATATCAAGAACAAATTGAAGTGAGGCTATAACGGCCGTGCCAAAAGCAACAAGTGAGTAAAATTTAATAAGTGAAAGCACAAACTTCACTCCGTATCTTTCTGATAAGTAACTAAGAAGAATGTAAAGAAAAACCATCGTTGCATAGAACGTAAGGACAAGAAGGCTTGAGACTAGATTTCGGGAGTTAAAAAGCGATATAACCCTTATTAGAAAAAGTGCTAAAAGGACCAAAAGCATAGGATCAAGAAGAAATTTTTTAACTTTTAAGAAATCTCTTGTCTTTTTAAACCACAAGATAAACTTAAAAACGGAAGTCGCAAGTATGGCAAGAATTACTATTCTTATAGGCAAAACGTCCCATTTCACTAAACTAAAAACCTCTTTGTGCAAAAGAGGTGATACTAGTAGAAGGAAAATAAAAGCGGATCTTAAATCCTCATATGCTAGAAAGACACAGAGAGCAAAAATTGCGATAAGTAAAAGAAGCTCTGAAATCATAAAGTTTTATTCAAAACATAATTATAAGCTTCAAGAGTGTTTCTTGCCACCTCGTCCCACGTATATGTTTTTCTAAAGCTATCATCAATTTCAGGTCTCTCACTATAAAAAGCCTCCTTTAAAGCTTTCTTGATAGAATCAATATCATTGGGGTCACAATAAAATGCGTTCTCTCCTAAGTATTCCCTAGCTCTCTCTCCTGAAGCTACAACATTACAGTAGCAGAAAAGGGCTTCAAGAAGCGTAAGGCCAGAAGTTTCAAACCAGCTGGCTGACACACATACCTTACAGTCCTTATAAAGCTCGGGCATCTTGTCATACTCAATTTTTTGTATATATGTTATCCATTCATACTCTTTTATCTTCTCCCTTACCCTTAAACTGTATTCAAAATTCCTCTCATTAAAAAGCCCCACTATTATAAGCTTTAGGTTTTCACCTTCTTTCCTTAACCTATCAACCGCTTCTATTATCCTTAACTGGTTTTTTCTTGCTTCAATCCTCCCAACAGTTACAATATTATTGTCCCCCTCCAAAGTACTTTTCCGGTCTTCTTTGTAAAACATCTCCCCTACTCCATTGACTATCTTTTTCCATTCAACTTTTGTATTAAAGTCTCTTTCTACATCTCTGGCTTCAATTTCTGTTTGAACGAGAACCAAATCCGATGCATTTAAAACTTCCCTCTGCTCATTTCTATATCCATCCTTAATGCTTAAAAAAGTAGGATAGATCTTTGAGGTATCAAATTCAAAAAGGGCTCTATACACATTCTTTAACACATCTCTTGACTCCTGACTTCTAAACAGCGGATTAACTATCCTTCTTAAATCATACCTTTCAGTATCCTCAAACCTTTTAACCTCTGCTTCAGAGTGATGAATAGGTGACAAAACAAGGGACAAGCCATTCTTTTTCGCATTCATTGCTTGAAGATACGGCTCACAGGTCCAGTCTAACTGAAAGATATGAACCAAATCATACATAGAAAGATCTAAAGAATTACTGGAACTGATGTCAACACTAACCCCCAGCTTCTCAAGCGACTTTGCCGTATTTTCAACTTGTACCGTATCTCCACCCCTTCTTTTAAAAAGGTCGGATCTTACTTGAAATAAAACCTTCATAACCTCTCCTTTAAATAAAGATTTGAATAGGACTCCATAAACTTTTCCACTGAAAAAAGATCCCTTGCTCGCTTTTTAGCATCCACGGTTTTAAGATGCGCTTTATCCCAGTGATAAATCATTTTCTTTATTTTTATATAAAGATCATTTTCATCACCTGCAGTAAAGTAAGTTATAGTATCCAAAGCCACATCCCTTAAAGCAGGCAGATCAGAAGCAACGATAGGAAGTGAAGAAACCATAGCTTCGGCAATTACATAACCAAAGCCTTCAGTCAGGCTTGGAAACGTCAGAAGATCCATTGAAGCATAAAACTTTACTTTATCTTCTTCTTTAAACACACCTGTTATTACAAAACGATCCAAAATCCCAAGTTCTTCAGCCATCTTTTTGAGGTGATTTTCCATCTTACCTCCTCCGGCTATAAGTAAAAAAAATTCCTTATCTAAAGTTTTATCGCTCATGATAAGAGAAAACGCCCGAAGAAGAGTGTCATATCCTTTTTCTTCCGTTAGCCGGGATAAATTTCCTAATACAAAGTATTCAAGCGGGATCCTATATCTACCTCTAATCTCTTTTAAAAAACCCATCTTTAATTTAGGGTCAATATCAAACCTGTCAATGTCAATACCATTTGGTATAACAATAAGCTTTTTTTCTTTAATACCCTCGCTGATTTTAATTTTTTTAATGCTTTCAGTGAGAGCGATCTCAAAATCCGATAGCTTATTTACTAAAAAACTGTACAAGGAAACATTAAAGTATTTTTTCACTTGGGTTATCTTCCAGGTTGAAATAGGAGTGTGTGAATGGGTTATTTTTAACTTAACGTTTGATATTAGGCACGCAAGAAGGGCATTTACTACCGCTTTCAGCTCATTGGCATGGAGAATCTCCACTTTGTTTCTCTTAATAAATCCTGCGAGATCCCAAATATAAAGGGGATCTATATCAAATCCTATCCTTTTTCTTAAAACAAACCCTCCAGCTTTCTCGTACTCTAAAGCCATTGGACCATCTTTACACCATACAAAGACCTTATGCCCCCTTTTTACCATTCCCGAGGTCAGCTCCAAAACGTACCTCTCCATACCCCCATAAGAACCCGAATTTGTGACGTAAAGGATGTTTGCCATCCCTGAAATTATATCAATAAAAAGTCCCTATTAGCTTAAGCTGGGTTTCAACCTTAATATCCCAGGTATTCTTCTTTGCAACCGCCTGCCTCTGTATAAATTTCTGTTTTGAGTCCTCCATCAAAGCCGTTTTAACAAATCTGATAAATTCTTCGTCTGATTTAGCTATGTAGCAAACATTGGAAAAGGGTTTATAAGCAGGGAGATTTGTGACAATAACCGGAAGGCCTGAAGAAAGGGCATCGTGAAACTTAACAGGAAAGCACCCTCCAATTGTATATTCATTCAAATTATAAGGAATGATAAAGGCATCTGAAGAGGCCGTATAATAAGGTAAAATTTCATAAGGTTTAAGGCCTAAAAGAAATACATTTTTCAATGATTTAAGAGAAGATAAATCCAGATCCGGGTCTGAAAGCCTTTCAGGGCCTATCAAAACAAACGAAAAACCCGGATAAGCTTTTGCACACATCTCAATCAAACCTATATTTACCTTATAGGAGTCAAGTGCACCAGTAGAAAGTATCCTTGGCCTTGGAATACCTGCCAGATCTTCGGGTACTGACTTTTTGTACTCCTCAACTTTGTGAAATCTTTCAAAGTCTCCCGAGTTTGGAAGAAAATAAACTTCTTCTGTATCTTTTCCTATCTTTAGACACATATTTTTAAACTTGGTAACTAAACCAGGGGCGCTTGCAAAAATTAAATCAGATTTTTCCGCGAGCCACTCTTCTCTTTTCACAACCCATTTTTTACCTGAAAACCCACTTTGGTTTAGCCTTACTTTCAATACCTCATCCAGATTTTGAATAAAAGCAACAATTCCCTTGTTAACCTTTTTACCTTTTGCATACTCCGGGAAAGCGCTGTACTCATCAACCACGTCATAGATTAAAAGGTCATATTCCAGCTTCTTAATAAAATTCTCCATATCAGGAAAGTCAAAATGATACACCCATAAAATAGTTTTTCTTTTTTCATATGCTGATAATAAACTTCCAATCCTTTGTGAGTGAACCCAGGTATTAATGATAGAAAAAGGCCTAAAGTTAAAGATGTTTATGGGTGAATATATTGTCAGAGCTTCGTTCTCTTTTCTTATTCCAGATAAAGATTTAAAAGAAAGATGACCGGGTCTAAAAAGGTTTTTAAGTGCCTTATATCTCGTGGGGGGATTAACAAACAAAACATTATGCCCCAGCTTAGAAAGCCTGGTCATTACATGCCACTTATTTGTCTTTAATGGCAAATCAAAAAACTGATTAGACAAACAGATAATGTTATATTTGTGCGTCCCCTTCATAAGCTTTCAAACCTCCTTTTGGAATTCTAGCACAGCATTTGTTAAGGGGCTCTCCTCACGGTATGATCTTTCAATGGAGTTAGTAGAATATCACAAACTCTCCAAACTTGAAGAAACATACTGGTGGCACAGAGGAAAACTGTTCTTGGTAGACTCGCTTGTTAAACACCTGTTTCCACAAAAGAGAGGACTTGAAATTATGGAAATTGGGTGCGGAACAGGGCATATAACCAAACACTTATCTAAATTTGGAAAGGTAACAGGGATAGAAATTTCAAAAGAAGCAGCGTCTCACTGCATTGAAAAGGGTATTAGAAACGTTTTGAATAAAGACGTAAATGAAATGAGGATACCTAAAAGTTTTGAGAAGAGGTTTGATCTGATCCTTGCCCTTGATGTTTTGGAGCATATTCAGGACGACACAAAAACAATGAGAAGGACTTACAAAATGCTAAAACCCGGCGGATTTTTCCTAGTAAATGTACCTGCTCACAAATTTTTATGGAGTGAACATGACGAGGCGCTTCACCATAAAAGAAGATACTCCACAACAGAGATATTAAAAAAACTCACTGATAATGATTTTGAAATTATCAAAAAAAGCTTTTTTGTTTCCACATTTTTTCCGGCAATCCTTGCCTTCAGGACCTTTACAAACATCTTTACTAAATCCACCTATCCTAAAACTTCCTATATTTTGCTTCCTAAACCCGTTAACGACCTTATGACTAAAATACTTGAGCTGGAAACTAAAGTTTTAAATTTTACAAACCTCCCTATCGGAACGACTATCACAGTGATTGCAAGAAAACCTACGGGAGAGAAACTGTAATGACGTTTAATTTCGCAAGCACCCTTTTTACATAAAACACAAGCTCCGATTCTTTTAACGACCACAACCACCTCTGGTCCTTGAAACCTTTGTCATACACCCCATGCCAAATACCGTCAAAGAAAGCTATCCCCAAAAGCTCAACTAAAACAGACAAACCAAGTAAACCAAAGAAAACTTTTTTTGTTCTTTGATGGTAACCTGACTCCAGGTAAGGGACGAGAAGGATCGCAAGAAATGGGATAACATCAGAAGCCATCCTATATCCAAAAGACCAGCCTCCGTACCAATGCTTCCACATACCGACAACTAGAGTATGTAGAAGAATAATAGCGATAAAAGATTTGTACAGCAGTGGTTGCGTGGTGTACCTTTTTCTTAAAACCAAAAAGGAACCAAAAAGCGAAAACAAAAACACCGGAGAATAAACAAGGATACCCTTGCTTGGGGATAGCCAGAGCCCCGCAAATCCCACAAAAATAGGGGTTCTCCAGCTATCTAGAAGCTGTGAAGAATAACCTTGATTTAGAATACTTTCATAAAAAATGGAGTTATAAAGCAGAAAAAATGCAATAGGGACTATAAGAGGGGCAAGAAACTTTACTAAGCCGGAAAATTTATAAACTTTTAGTACATAAAATGACAAGGTGATCAAAAATAAAACTGCGGTGGGTCTTGATATTAGAGCCAAGCCCAAAAACAAACCAGAAAAATAAAGATTTATTTTTTTAGCAGGAGCCTTAACAAGAAAAAGCAGAGATAAAATCGTAAAAAGCTCAAGCGTCCCATGCTGCCACAAAGCCTGTGAAATACTGGCAAAATTTATTGTAGCGAATAAGTAAATTAAAGTTATGATAAAAGCGTTATCTTCCTTAGTGAGTTTTAACAACAACTGGTAAAGAAAAACACCTGACAGTCCAACAATAATTGCAGAAGAAAGCCGCGCAAGAAGGGCTATGTTAAACCAGTTTACATCAATATTTAAAAACACGGGAATAAGATAAATTGGAAGAGCGAGAATAGAAGACATTATAGGAAAAGCCGAGAGATAATGCCCTGAAACTTTCCTAAGATAAAATGGTGTCTTGCCAAGAATATACTTTTTGTCATCGGGATGGGGATATCTTTCAATCATTATCTGATAGTAATCATCTAGATAAAGGGTCCCCTTCTTTATGATAGAAAAAGGAAGGAACATAGAGGGTATTGTATCCTCTGACTGAATAATAAACTGATTAATATTAGTATTATAAATACTGTACCAAGAAACAAAGTATATAAAAATAGCCCCAAGAAACAAGATAATGGGTTTTTTCATACTAATTAATTAAAGGTATAAATATATGAGTCGTCAAACTCTTTCAAAAGTCTTATTTGTTCACTCCCCTTAAAAAAATGTAGGGATGCAGCGCTTGAGCTTTTAAAAACTAATAAATAATTTATGCCCGATATTCTAGCATCATCCAACCCTTCATCTGTTTTTAATTTAGACGTAAACTCCGCACTGTCAAAATCACCAATGTGAAAGCCTCTTGGATTGGCAAACCTTCTTTGATGTTCGCGCATCCAAAACAAAACTTTATTACCTTCTGTATAAGGATATACTGCAATGACAGAATCTTTTGACGTGTTATACCTAAGAAATGTAAAAACTGGAGGGGTCACAGACACGTTAGTTAATCTCACTGGCACAAAAGATTGGACTAAACCAAAACTTGTGAGAAGTAAAAGAATTATAAGAAACAAAATGTTTGGAATTTTCTTTTCAATGTAGGATAGTCCAAATCCCGATATAAATAAAGTAACCAGCAGAATAATAACCCCAAGTCTTGAAAGAACCCTAAACATAGGGAAAAAAAGATACAAAGCGTAAGAAGGTAAATAAATTTTACTCTGGGAAACTGCGAAATAAGGCGGGAAGGAAAAAAGGATAAGCATAAACAAGACAAAGAGCATTTTAAGCATTACCTCTCTATCTTTTAACTCAACTTGACTTTTGAAAAATAGATAAACCGAAAATATCATAAGCAAAAGATTACTAAGACCCAAAAAGAGGCCAGCATGTTCATCATGAAAGTAATTTTTGAATAAAAAGTAATCTTTTCTTTCAAGCTGACTTATTACCTCCTCGGAGAATTTTCCGAAAAAAGGATTTCTTGTTGAAGGCAATAGAAAATGCCAAGGTCTTGAACTAAAAATAAAAAAATCCTCTATAGGCCTAACAACTTTTAACTTATTCTCTTCTAAACTATCTTGAGTATTTGAAATAAAATTGGCTCTAAAATAAGGCGTCACAAAAGGAATTGCAACGATTAAAGATGAAATACCCATAACTGCAAAAGCAAAGACTTTCCAAAGTAGTTTTTTTCCATTCCTAAAAACTTCGGGTTTAATCACTTCAATAAAAAAGAAGAGAAGGGATAGTAAATAAAGAAAGTACCCATAGTAATTAGAAATCAGAAGCGTTACAGATATGAACAAACCGCTAAACAGATAATATGTAAGTTTTTGGCTTCTTATAGCTTTAAGAAAGATTAAAAGAAAGGCAGGAAACACCCAGATCTGTGATAGATCCACATGGCTTCCTACATGAACAAAAAAATATGAAGACAAAGCATAGGACAAAGCTAAACTAACGGATACATAAAAGGAAAACCACTTTCTAAAAAGCAGATATGAGAAGAGAAGCCCAAGAGCTCCACCCAAAAAGATAAGGATATTATATGCTGTTACACCACCCAAAACTCTTGCAAGGAGGAAAAATACACCCCAGAGAATCGGCTGCGAGTAAAAAACGTTTATATCAATCCCGTAAGGGTAAGCATAATAAGAGCAGAAAGAGGTTGCATTAAAAGCTCCCTCTGCATTCATGCACCATGATTGCCATAAAATAAAGATCTGATCGTTATACCCTCCTACGAGAAACCCCATCTTCCTCCTTCAAGATAAAACTATATATCAGATCATATCCTACACTAAAGCTCATTAACAAAAAGAATATAACGGCAATATTATCCAAATCATCAGACGATAAAAAAACCTTAAATAAACCAAGTATAAAAATGGTTATAAAAGCTGCTATGTAGCTAAAGATTGGTCTGATATTAAAGTAGGAAAACACAAGTGAATATACAAGAAGGAAAATAGCTTTTGGTCTTGTGACTAAAACAGCAAACTTACTACCAAGAGAAAAGAGAAGGCTTCCAAGCAAAACATACAAAATGGTAATAACAATAAATAATCTCCTGACTTTCATGTACTCCTCCTTTTTAAAGCGACCACCAGAATAAACAAGCTAATAAATGTCAAAATGGATATTAATAAACCGTAGAAATAAAAGTGCTGGGGTACATACTCTATTACATATAAATTGGAATAATCAGGACTAAAAGGATCAATATACCACCCATTGGCAAATGCGTTCGCTTCAAGGTGCTCACCCAATCCTTTTGAGATAAGGGGCGGAAATGAGGGCTTTTCTTTTCCTAAGTATTTATATTCAGTTGAGTTAAAAGAACCATAAGTTTGTATTTTAGAACCAAGGCTAGTATTGTCAGTTATTCTTCTTAACCTCCAGCCTGTATCAAAAGCCTGCCCGAAATATAGTAAAAACGGCTTTTGGGGCTTTTCAAGGATCTTTACGAGATACTTTGTCTTATCTATTTTAGAAAACTCTACAGGAATTGAATCAGCTGCTACAGCTTCCTTTTTTACTATCGTATTCAAGGAAGCTACAGGATTAAATAAAGCTAAAACATTTAGGTTTTCAATCCGAATCGTTCCAAAAACTTCCGAATCAGTCTTACTAACAATAACGGCAAGGCCTGTTTTATAATTTTGAAACCATCTTTTTTTATGAAAACCGAAGTTTAATTCCTGTTTGCCCTGGCTAAATACCATAGGCAACCTTTTATGAACAATAAATGAACATTTCTCCTTAGATATGCCAGCGACTTTCTGCTTTAAATCCTGGCAGTTGCTTGTCCACACAACAAGCTCGCCTGAAAGATTTGATGGCACTAGGTAACTAAGACTTACATAATAATCTTCAAAATCTTTAACATCGTTAAGTTCTATGTATTCAATAGAAACATAAGGGCTAAAAATAGAGGATGATGAGACAAGCATTAGGTCATCTTTATAGACCTCATAACTATTTAGTCCAACGGGATTAATATCGTAACATCCAGATTTCAGATAAATAGAGTCGCTTTGAGTGATCTCAACTGCGCCCTCTCTACCTGGAAAAGCGGGCCCTTCTGCACAGGGAACTTCCGAGATATTAAATTTCAAGTTCTCTTTATCTGCGATTTCAGCAGTTGATTTCATAGTAATCTTATAATCGCCGTCTCTATAAACTTTTATCACCGGGCGCTGACTCGTCTTTCTAATATCCTGAAGAACGACCTCCTGGAAAGTCTTGTTTGAACCCCCTGTCATCTTCAAAAAGACGGTGCCGTTTTCATAACTTTCTAAAAGTGATGACCAGTCTATATCAGTTAAGTCATCATAATAAACACCTTTTAATCTTTGGGTTGCAAAGATCCTGGGTAAAGTTTCTATAGAAGCTATTTTTGCTTTCGAAAATTCCTCGATCTCACCCTTATCTTTTGAGTAGTTTACAAGGCTTTCCTCAAAGTAATCTCTCAAGTCTATCCCTCCATAAGGACCGAAGTTGGCAATAACATCATCACGTACAAGAATAAATTTTATCCCAAGAATCTTAAGATACTTTTCCAAACCACTGCTAAAGCCGTAGGTATACAAATGCTCTTCCAGATTTTCAAATATTTCCTTTGACCTCCTCCCCCAAGACGCCCCTCTTGCAACAATCGGATGCCCTAATGAAAGAAGAAATGGATCGCCACCCTGACCATAATTCTGAAATTCGTTTCGTAGAAACAAAGGGGAAAATTCGGGAGGAACCGGAAGAACATAAGTACTGCTTTGATCTTGATACAACGTTTCTTTTAACCGTGAATAGTCCGGTGGATAGGAAAAAAGGTCTATATAATTCCCGACGGGTCTGAAACTTTTAAAATAAGAGACTCCTAAGTCTCCTCTATAAAAAAATCCATTAAGAAATAGTATAAGTAAAGACATTATGATTGTGCCTGCCCCATAAAGAAATTTTCTTTTAATCTTGTTCACCAGAGCGAAGTTAAACCAGGAGTAAAATCCAAGAGTAAGAAATGAAGCTAAAGAAAAAGTTGTCATGGTTATGAAATGCTGTGGAGATCTAAAAAGATTAAAAAGAGGTACGTGCTGATACAAAAAGAAAATAAAATCCCCGAAAGGCGGCGTGACCCCAACAGAGAAAACTAAGGAAATAATATAAGTAATAAGAACTAATGAAAAAAAATACTTAAATTTCTTGGAAACTGTGTTTGATATAGCAAATCCGATTAACGACAGTCCGACCAGGACGTAACCTGAAAGAAACGCAAAATGAAAACTCACCTTTGAGAGTGAGGCAGTATAAAAATCTCTGAAATACCCAACACCCACGAGAATCTCATACCAGGAGGGTGTCCCGGAAGTCAAAGTGCCAATCGTAAATAACTTCTTATCAAGAAAACTTGATTTAAAGAACGAGAAAGAAGAAAGGGTGGGAAAAATCCAAAAAAGGTTAAGGAGCAAAATAAAAACTCCAAAAACCAGAAGATGAGTTAGCGGCCCTTTCCTTCTAAATATTAGATATTTATATAAAGTGGTAGCAAGAACCAAGCCAAGAGTAAAAAGCATATTTTGTATAGAGATGGAAATCAGAAAAAAAACAAGAAGTGGCGCTATTAGATTTACGCTAAGAACTCGAGGTGTGTTTAGGTATTTAACATATAAAAAAACAAAGAGCGGGAGGAAAGAATATGAAATAAGATGAGTAAGAGCCCCTCCGTTAAATTCATTAAAAACAAATGGTGAAAATGAATAAAATACCGATCCTAAAAAGGCGCAGTTAAGTGCTAGGCCCCTATACTTAACGCTTTGATCTACAATTAGTATGTATGAAAAAAGAATATAGAATGAGGCATAAGACATAAAAGAAACAAAAGTCAGAAGGATTCTTGAAAAAGCTTCACCGGTTACCCCTAAAGAGCCAAGCACGTACACTCCTAAATAATAAGGTATTGATGAGAGACCAAATGATGTCGGCTGACCTAAAAAATTTTCATTCCATGTGCCTAAGAACAAAGAACCCAGCTCTTTTAACTCGCTTGGAAGCACCGGAACTGACCAATCCCAGTTGTGCCCTAGAACACCCCCCTTAAACAATATTCCTCTATAAGCTAAAAGAAATAAAAGTATAAACAAAAAAAGGTGAAGAATAGACAGCAGATATTTCTTATTTATCATTTCGGTTGTACTTTTAATTTACACAAAACCACCACGCCTCTAGCAAAAAGAGACGGTGAAAACCTCGCAAGGAAATACCAAAAATCATCGGGAAGAAACATAAACACCTTTCCTAAAAATGAGAACCTCGAACCGGCTCCGCTCGGATTAATATAATAATCTACTTTGATTATCTCAAAGTTTTCACCTAAGAATTTTAATATCTGACTAACGGTTGGGAAATGAAGATGTTTATAAAGCTCAAAAATATGAGAATCCACACCAAAGCCAAGAAAAACCATAATACGGTGATATATAGAGTTTTCATTAGGCATTGAAATGACAAGAATCCCATCCTCCTTTAACAAAGCCTTAAAGGTATCTACGTGCCTCTTTGGATCTTTTAAATGCTCCAAAGTTTCAGTGCATATTATTGCGTCAAACTTCTTCACACCATTAAAGCTAATTTCTTCTTCGTCAAAAAAGACCTGCTTTACTCTTGCTCCCTTCTTTCTTGCTACCTGCAGGGCAGGTCTATCGGCATCCACAATAAAATATCCAACACCCTTTTTCACAAAGGGTATAAGATCTCCTGTATATCCCCCTACATCCAGAATCCTTGAACCGCTTTTGATATAAGGATTTACCATATTAGCGTAAAGTTTTAATCTTCGTTGTATATAATGGTCCCCCGTATATGTAGGTCCGTAATATAAATTTGGTTTATTTCTGATAGGCATCTTTAAACTTTCCTGGCTAAGATTGCTGCCGATCCCGCGCGATTAAAATCACTGCAAAAAGCCCTCCCATAGTACAGCTTTGAAATGGATTTAACAAAAAGATATTTTAACCACAAAGGAAGCCTCATTTCATTTACTAAAGGAATAGATCTAAAAAAGAAGCCTAAAGCCGCGTAGAAATCCCAAAGCATCATGCTTCTGTTATCAAGATAATACCTGTAATCAATAACCTCCATACCATAAGGCTTTAATTTCTCGTTATAGATCAAGTGGTCATACAAATGATAATGATTAAGCATTTTATTTCTCTTATTCTTATAACTTACTGCAAGTTTTCTTAATCCCATTAACTCCAATAACTTAGTAAAAAACAATAGATCAGAAAAACTCTTTGTAGGAGAGGAAAATATAAAAAAGCCTCCTTTTTTTAGAACCCTCCCCGCTTCAGATAAAACTCTCTCATTATCAGGTATATGCTCAATAACCGAATTTGAGAAAACAGCCCCCATAGACTCATTCTTAAAAGGGAGGTTCGTTGCATCAGCACAGATTAAGTTATCATACGCTCCTAACAATTTCGCTTTATCAAGCTCCGACTGCGAAAGATCAATTCCATAGTCAAGTTTATCTAAAAACAAGGACTTAGCTATGTTGCCTTCTCCGCACCCTATATCCAATACGGGTCCATCAAAGTCATGTAGTGAAATGAGATCAGCTAAGGCTCTTAGCTCAAAACTTCTAAACAGGATGATTGCAGGATGATCGTAAGCTTTTGAAACGGTCTTGAGAAAGTCTTCATTTTTTACCTTCATGTCATCCTTTTTAAACCCAGATTTATAGCCAGTCCATCAAAAGTGCCTTTTATTGATCCTAATTGGTTTAACTGCCTTGTTGTTAAAAATTTATAAATCCAAAATAAGTTTAAAAAAGTTAAGTAAATCGAAAACCTTAACGTCTTATCCAAAGTATCAGGTTTAATATGCCTAAAATAAAAATTAACAAAATTTAAAGCTCTCCCATAAGCTTCCGGTCTTTCCTTAAAGAAGCCTTCTTTGCTTGGTTTATGATACACAATAGCCCTGGGATTGAAATACAGTTTGAAACCAAGCTTCATTATCTTTTGAGCTGCATCCGGCTCATGATACTCTCCTATCCCAAGATAAATAGTATCAAAACCTCCTATTTTCTTAAGAAGATCCTTTTTTGCCGCCCAATTGCACGCCTGTAAATCATCCACAGAAAAAGCTTTTTTATACTTCAGACAGCTTTTATAATTGGCACCTATAGCAAAAGCACCAGACTTAAAGAAGTGGCTGACCCTTAAAGGCTCTCCCTCCATTATATAGTCATAATAAACTTTCCCAAGAAGCCTCCATAAAAAATTCCCTTTTTTTAAGTTTTCCTGATAATGCAAAAGGTCTCTTGCCCCCAGATTTTCTTTGGGAATTATTGAAGGACCGGTTACACCCCCAATCGTTTTGTCGGATTCAAACACTAAAACTATCTCCTTAAGCCAGTTTTTATCAAATACCGCATCATCATCGGTTCTCACTATGTATTTTCCTTTCGCCTTCTTCCATGCAACATTCATTTGCGGAATAAGCCCTCCTTTTTTAACGTAGAATGTCACAGGAAAATACTTGGAGTAACTTAAAATTGTTTCTTTTGTATTGTCGGTAGACCCCCCATCAACTACAACTACTTCAAAGTCTTTGTAGGTTTGAGAGGCTAAGCTGTTAAAGGTTTCTCTTATTGACTCACCTCTATTTTTAGTCGGAACAAGAACCGAAATCACTGGCATTTTCTTATTCATGATTTTGAATAGCCTTTAACTCCTTTTAAACTCGGACTTGATACAAGTTTATTATAAAAATAGGATAAGTCTTTTGTTACCATTATTTTCTTGAACAGCTCTTTATCGGATATTACCCTGAACTTTTGAATATTAGCACGCTTTTTAAACATAGACCCTAGTGCTGCCACATTCCAAAGAATGGCTTTCATAATATAAAAAAAATTTCTTAAATTTCCATTTAATAAGAACCAAAAAGCCATAGAAACCCATAAAAATAGGTGAATAGGCAATATTTTAATCATGCTCGTTGCGCTTAAGCATTTTAGCAAGGTTAAGATGTAATTTTTAGTCCCATGAAATTTCACCCTATAATTTTGTTCTTTTGGGAGCCTTTTAGCCGTTGTTCCATACTCATGATAAACAACTGAATGTGGTGTAAAAACATTTCTGTATCCGTAAAGCCAAAGCCTCCAGCCTAAATCGGTTTCTTCAACATAAATGAAGTAGTCGTCATCAAAACCCCCGACTTTATCAAAGGCTTCCTTCCTTATAACCATCCCTGCCGACTTTGCGCTTAATATCTCAAATTCACGGTTATACTGTCCCTCGTCTTTCTCTCCTGTAGCGCATTTCTGGACCAAAAACCCAAACTGGCTAACATAATCGCCAATATAATCAAACCTTTTTCTATCATATGCTATTAAAAGCTTGCATTGGCAAGAACCTATTGAACTATCTTCTTCCATTCTTTTTATCGGTTCATTAAGCCAGTCTTTTTTAACTAGTGTGTCATTATCTAGAAACGCTACATACTTAGACTTTATCTTTTTCATTGCAAAATTTCGGGCATAAGCTGGTCCAAGATTTTCCGAAAGCCTGGTCAGACTGAAATTTTTATGCTTATTAACAAAACTTTTCAAAACCTTAAGACTTCCGTCAGAAGAGTTATTATCTACAACAACAACTTTCAAATTACTATAAGAAGAAGATAATACAGAACGGACGCATCTTTCCACAACCCCCAACCCATTGTAATTTACTATTAAAACTGTAACTTCTATCCCTTTCCTCATTCCCCTACTCCCAAGTTTGAAGTCCATCAAACTCAAAACTGAAATCTAGAACTCTAGCCCCCATTGATTCCAAAGCTTCAGCAACTCTTGATTCACTGTTCGGGGAGCATAGAAAAACCATATGCCCTCCCCCGCCGGCACCTAAAACTCTGCCCCCAAGTGCACCATTTTTGATAGCCTCCGAATACAAAGCATCAATATAATCGCTCATTCCCCCCTCATAAAACCTTTTCTTTATATTCCAAGCCTCCCCTATAAGATTTCCAAGGGAAAGTAGGTCTTTATTTAAAAGAGCTATGTAGGACTCATGACAAAGATTCTTTATTTCCGAAAGATATGCAACCTTCTCGGAAACCTTAAGAGACATAGATTTATGAATATTTCCAGAAGCCTCTCTCTTTCCTACATATACAATAAGAATACTTTTTTCAAGCTCCATAACAGTCTCTTTATCAAGATTAAGAGGATTCACTTTCACAAAATCATTGCCTTTAAATTCAAAAAAGTTGAGACCTCCAAATACAGAGGCGTATTGATCCTGCCTCCCGCCTGGATTTTTCAAATCTTCCGTTTCAGATATAAACGCAAGCTCAGCAATCTCATGTTTATTAAGTTTTCTTTCAACAGAAAGGTGATTAAACAAACCAATTACAAGAACCGACAAACTTGCGCTTGAACCAAGCCCGCTGTTTGGGGGTACATCCGACCTGAGATAAAGCTCAAACCCATAGTTTATGTCCATTCTTTTTATTATGGCTTTAATTAAATCCATCTCTCCGTCAAAAAATAAATTTGTTACATCATCATATAAGTATGTTTTTTTATAATCTGATGAAATTATTCTAACCTTTCTATCCTCCCTAACGGTTAATGAACCATAAACATAGCGGTTTATAGTGGCATTAAGAACCAAACCTCCGATTTTTTTATCAAAGGGCGGCACATCGCTCCCCCCACCCCCAAAAGCTACTCTTAACGGAGCTCTCCCTTTAATAACAATATCGTTCTCACCTTTAAGGTATGCTGCCGTTTTTCTATAACCGGAGGGAGTGCCTATGTCATAGTGCGTTTTATCGGAGAGGTATCCCCTCGCTTTACCAGCTTTAACAACCTTCGGGATAATATCAGCCTCAAGTGAGAATGGCGCTCTTTTGCCTTTAAGAAACTCAAATATACCTTTATTTATTAAGTACACACCCCCACTTACAAGTCCGGCCACCGGATCTTCTCTATCCCCATAAAGTTTTTCAGCATAAGACTTAATTTTAAAATTCTTGTCTATCTCAATACAGCTGTATCTTCTGACATCTAAAACATTACTTAAAGCTATTGAAAGAATCGGTTTTCTCGCTTTATGAAAAAGATAAAAAGCATTTAAGTTGATATTAAAAAAAGTATCCCCGTTAACAAGTAAAAAATCCTCGTCATGCGCTATGAATTCCCTCGCCTTAAGGAGTGCTCCTCCTGTACCCATAGGTTTATCTTCTACTACAAACCTGTAAGTGACATCTGCTCTCTTATCTTTTCCAAGATGGGATTTAATCTGATCGGCTTTATGATACATTGACAAAATAATGTCTTTGTGACCGGAAGATACAAGCCAATCAATTACATAATCAAGAAAGCTTTTTCCGGCTATAGGGGCAAGCGGTTTTGGTTTATCGGAAATGACGGAAGACAACCTAGTCCCAAGTCCGCCACACAAAACCACTACCTTCATTCCTCTTTAATTCCCCCCTTCTCAAGTTCTGAACTCCTCTCGTCTTTTCCTCCTCTTAAAATGTAAGCTAAACCCCCTAAACTTGCTGAAGCACCTTTAATTACATAAAGCAATATTAGTCCTAACCATAAATCAGGCTTTGACAAGGCTTTTCTCGTAAAATAAGACCTTCTTGGAAGACTATGCATTGCGACATCCTTAGGATAATACTTTAAGCAAATAAAGTAGGACTGGCCATAGTGAAAAAACCTTTTAATGTACTTTACCCACGTATTTTGTTCGTAATGATAAATGCTAAGATCAGCCCTGAACTTAACTTTTGGCTTAAATTTTAAGGTCTCTATATATATAGCATTGTGCTCAAACATAAAGAGCTTCACCGGCCAGTCTATTTTTGAAAGTATCTTTTTTCTAAAAAATCTTGGGATAGCAGAGCCCATAAGAGGGTCATCATCTTCCAGGGAGTGAAAGATCCATTTATCATACTCAATAATCTTTTCAAGATAAGTGTTATTTAAAACTATGGACCTTTCAAAAAGGGTAACCTCATCATACCCTCCGGTTTCGCATTCCTTTACACACTCGCTTATTGTATCTTTATCAATTGTCTGATCAGAATCAATAAAAAAAATATATACTCCTCTGCTCATATCAAAGCCAAGTTTTCTTGCTTTACCTACTGCTAATGCGTAACCGACTTTACAACCATATCTTTTAGCTATTTTTACGGTTTTATCTTTGCTAAAGCCATCTATAAGGATAATTTCCATGTTTTTATAAGACTGGCTTTTAATTGATTTCAGAGTTTTTTCCAGAGTGGCTTCGGAGTTAAAGGTGGGTATATTAACAGAAACTAGAGGTTCTTTCATTTTTTAGCTCCTAAGTATTAATACATTCGGGTCGATTCCTACAAAGCTATCACTTTATGCTCCAGCTAAACTTATATATAAAAACTCATAAGAAATCAAACCTCCAATCTTAAAGCTTATTTTTCGTTTTTTGCCAAGAAAGCAATATATACCGAATGGGAAGGGTCTAACTCTGCGAACTGATTTCCTATCACATTGGGGAAAGGATAATAACCTGAAACAACAGGTTTAAGATCCTTAAAACCATAAAGTAGAAGAAATTCCTTTAAAGCTCTGGAAGTAAAAACGCTTCGATGAAGCCAGAATGCATCCTTTTCTTCTCCGGAAACACTACTAAAGGGATTTCCTATACTGTGTTTCTTGATACATATATTCGTTGTACTAAAAGGTTGAAATCCAAGGAACAAAGAAGCTGTGTTATGCCATGCGGAGAGATTCTCCGTTGAAAGCAGTAGTGTTCCACCTTTCTTTAAAACCCTTTTTATATTTATAAGAAAATTATCAACCGAAAAGAGATGCTCTATCACATTGTTACTGAAAACGAAATCAAATGTGTCATCTTTTACTCTCCAAACTTCCTTACTTACATCTTCCTTAACTATCTTTATTTTCCTCTTCCTTGCGTCTTTAATACCCGCCTCATCAATCTCCATCCCATAAACTTCTTTTGCATTACAAGCCTTTGCGATCAAAAGCGTCTTTTCTCCTCCCCCGCATCCAACATCCAGAAACTTATGCACTTTTAATCCCAAGTTTCCAACAAATTTTTCAAGCCTTCTTACATAATTTCCCTCTGCGCTCTTAACCAGATGATTAATATAGGCGGATACCATAATACTTAATACCTCCTAATGTTAAATAGCATCTAAAAACCGGCCTCAATAATATCACAAAGAGTATGGATAATAAGGATGTGCATTTCCTGAATTCTTGCAGTATCCGAAGAAGGAACAATTAAACTAAGATCGCAAAATCCTTTAATCTTACCTCCTTTATTTCCGGTAAAAGATATTGTTTTAAGACCCAAGGAAGTTGCTTTCCTTGCCGCTTCTATAACGTTTTTAGAATTTCCACTGGTTGTAATTCCTATAAAAACATCGCCCTTCTTGCCAAAAGCCTCAACCTGTCTTGAAAATACTCTCTCAAAATCATAGTCATTTGGTATCGCAGTCATGGTAGAAGGATTTGCGGTTAAAGAAATTGCCGGCAGCGCACGCCTTTCCTTCCTGAACTTGCAAACAAGCTCCGCCGCGAAATGATTTGCATCCGAGGCACTGCCTCCGTTACCGCATATCAAAACCTTTCTACCATTCCTTAAAGCACTAACAAGAGTTCTAGATACTGCCTTAACATCAGCCGACAGCTTGACATAAGTCAACTCGTTAAGCTCCCTGGACTTGGAAAAACTGTCATCAATAAAATTTGAAACGTTACCCATTGAAGTATTTTAAAACATATTTTTACGTGTCAGTCCAATCGCAGGGCTAAAAGAAAGTTTTTGACAGTTCCTTAGCAAGCTTAATTCCATAGTTTGTATTTCTATAATCTTAATCCTAAATTTTATTTTTCTTGAAACAAGAAAATTTAAATAAAAGGCTCTTAATTAATGGATTTAAGGGGTGCTTCAATAGATTCTTTTTCTTTAGCTTCGGCTTCGGCACTTTCTTTAATTGACTTTTCAACAGTCTTGTCCGCCTTGCTTGGGAAGAGAGTTTTAGCAAGGGATTTAAATGCGTTAACCCAGAACTTAGGGGAGAGCACATTTACTTTTGTTTGGTTAGGATCAAAATCAAGAAGATGCCCTACAAGCTTCCAAGCGGAGTAATAAAGATACTTGATATCATCTAAAGTCCTTATTTCCAAAGCTCTTCTTAACATATACCTTGGGGTAAAAAATGAAGAGTACAGCTCTTGGGTCAGCTCCAGAATTTGCTCATTCGTCAAGGGGCTTTTCATAACGGCTTTTCTCATGTCATATTCTTCATAATCCTCCGTTAGAAGCCACCCCTTCTCCCCGCATTCTTTCCAAAGCGGAGTTCCAGGATAAGGTATAACAATTGTAGCCTGCATGGTATCAACGTAACCTTTATCAAAGCACCTCTTGGCAAGCGCAATTGTGTTTTTGGCCATTTCATATGTTTCCCATGGGTACCCAAGCATTATGGTTAAGTGGGGATCCAGGCCTGCCTTCTTTGCCATCCTAACACCCTCCTCAATCTGATGGACTTTAACACCTTTATCAAGCTTATCTAATGTGTATTGATTTCCTGATTCCATCCCATAAAGAATAAACCTGAAGTTTGCCTTCCCCATAAGATCATAATATTCCTGGGTAAGAGCGTTAAGCCTCATATTACAGCCGTACACCACTTTTTTGCTGTATCCGCTATCTATTAAGAGATTACAGAAAGTTTTAAGCCACGGGCCAACGGCAAGCGTACCGGCGTCATCAAAAATTTCTTTAACTCCATAATTATCTACAACATGCTTGACTTCGGCAAAAAGCCTTTCGGGCGTAAACCTTCTGTAAGAGCCGATTTCATTAATAGTATGATCCCAAACACAAAAGGTGCACCTATTCCACCAGCAGTCTCTTCCGGAATACATATATGTTGCAGGTGTAAATCTATAATTTCCGTTAGCATAAGCGTAATACTCCCAATGAGTTAGGTCGCGATCCACAAATGGAAGCTCATCAAGAACATGCTTTAAAACCTGCCTTCCGCTGCATGCTAAATCCAATCCATTATCCGATTTCTCAATCTTGGCCGGTTCCTGTTTTACTCTTTTATCCCCCGCTCTATACCAAAACCCACCTTCCAGTTTTTCGCCACTCGTTAGGTGGTTGAGAAGATTAACGATAAGAAAATCATAATCTCCGCCTGCAATAATGAAATCCACCGGAGAATGGTCAAAGGATTCCTTTGGAAGGAAAGTTACATGATCACCGCACCAGACTAAAATCATTTCGGGAAATCTCTCTTTAAGATCCTTCATAACCTTCCAATGCTGTTTTATAACAGGAGCTTTTGTCTCAACAAGAAGAAGGTCGGGTTTTTCATTTGACAGCTCATCCAACCACTCGTTATACATTTGCTTAGCCGCTATCCCATCCATCCACACAACATCGTAACCGTGCTTCTTCAAGTTAGAGGCTGCGTAAGCCGGTACCATAGGATAGATATAAGTTTCAGCGTTAAAATATTGAAATTGTCTATTTTGTGATAGAAGAGGAACTCCTTTATCCGTTTCAATAGGCGGGTATCCAACGGCTATTTTCATTATTACAGCATGGTACTATAGATACCTATCTATGTCAAAAAAAGTTGTTATACCGGGTCTTACTAATAGTATCTTTTAGAGTATCTCACAGAAGGCCTCTTTTAAAACCTTAAGTTTCTCCTCGTTATTAAAAACTTGGGAAGAGTCCGCTATACTTAACCCCATCAGGTCTTTTTTAGAAAGCAAGGAAAGCAGACTCTGAAGCTCAAGGATGCCCATACTATCCAATTCTTTTGAGGTTAATATTGAAGGGTAAAGTACACAAGAACTATAGTATTCAAGCATTTCATCCACAAAGGAAAGATCTTTCTCATTAAGTTTGAAATAAAGCATCGGACAGATAAAATCAAGCTTAGAAGATAGCTCAAAAGCATTCTGACCAAGAATTCTTGTTATTGCGCTCCCGTACTCTTTATCAGTCCAGGGAATTATAAAAGCGCCAAGTTTCACAGAAGATATCCCGGAAATCACTTCACTTGCGCTTTCTACAAAAGAGGTTATGGTCTTAGTTTTAAACTCAAGCCATTCAAGATAAAATTGACCATCAATGGCTTCTACAAGCTCCTTTCTACTTTCAGGAAGCTTTTCATTATTAAGGTAACCTTCCCTAAACTTATTAATACAGACCTCACAGTAACATGTATCAAAAATGATAGGTTCAGAAGGGATCCAGTATGTTGGGTAGTGAAGTGAGGAAAGAATTATTGATCTGATATTCTTATTTAAAGAAAGTTCCTTAATTCTCTCAAGCTTTGATCTTCTTACATCCTCATTATTAGGGCATACTCCATAATACCAGTCTTTACTGCAGTCTCTTCCTTCGGCTTCTAAAGGAGCCGCCGAAGGAAATTCGGATAAAAGCTCACCCCCTGAAAAGACTTCCACTGAAACATCTATATTAAGTCCATCGTTCACTCTCAAAACAGATGAGATAAAAGTTTCATCAAGATTTTTCTCATCCACAATTACCGAAGATAAACAAAGCTCATCCAAAAGCCTCAAAAAAGCGGGATCTGAATTTAAAATCTGGGACGATTTTTCCATTAGCCTTCTTTCTCCTCCGGCCAGATCCTCTTTCCAGTTTCCTCATCATCAAGAATAATAGCAAGAGTCGGACATGACTTTGCCGCCGCAATGATGGCCTGCACGCTGTCACCAGGAATATCTTTTACGATGGCTATATTCTCATTATCCAGCTCAAAGGTGTTCGGAGCTTGTACCACACATGTACCTGCTCCTATGCATAAATCTCTAATTACAGTTATTTTAACCTTCATTTTACCCCTCTATATATTTGCCTTCTTTTTTACTCACAGCTTTTAAGTTTAGCTTTGGTTTTTTAAAAAGTCCATACAAAAAATAGAAGCCATAAACCAGATGAGTCAGAAAAACACCCATTATAAAATAAAATGTAAGTAAAATGTTCTTTTCTTTACTAAAAACTTTTACTGCCTCATTTAAGAGAAGGATTACATACAAACCGACCACGGAAAAGTAAAAATAAAAAAAGAACCTGCTAAAGAAAAAAGTTAATGGTCCAAAAAATAAGCCTAAGATAAAAAGCGAGGGCACAAAATACTGAAGTTTTCTTGAATTTTTAGGAAATATTTTGGCAAATTGCCCTCTGTGCATACCATATCTTGAAACCTGCTTTAAATGAGGCAAAAAAACAGTCCTTCTATGATGAAAAACAACAACTAACGGGTCATATAAAATCTTCTTTCCAGTCTCTTCCAATAAATCAAGGCAAAGTTTAGTATCCTCTCCAGGCCAAAATTCACTTTTAAAACCACCCACCTTCTTAAAATCCGAAAAAAGAACAAAAAGATTTACCGAAGGGTAATCATCAACATACATCCTTTTACCCACCACATGTCTATGGTAGGTCCCTCCTCCTGCAAGAGCTGAAGACAAAATTTCACCTGAAACTTTTTCCAAAAAACCTTCATTCGGAGGAGTAATTGATGGCCCACCCACTCCACATAAATTTTTATCCGAAAAGTCGGAAGTTGCCTTCTCAAGCCAATCGCTTCTGGGATATGCATCATCGTCAAGAAAAGCAAGAATTTTACCCGAAGCGTACCTTAACGCGAGGTTTCTTTTATCTGAAGGCCCGACTTTTCCAGAAGGGATCATTTTAAAGTTTTTTGGTAAACCTCTAAAAATCTCTTCTTCATCAGTTATTATAAGAACTTCATAATTACTATATTTAAGCTTTTTAAGATGAGGAATAGCGTCCCTAAGATAGTTGGTAATTGTTCTTACCGGTATGATAATTGATACCTTTGGCTTCATTTTCTCATCCCGCTTTTAACCCCACTTAACTTATGTACTTTCATCCAGTTTCTCTTATTTGAATCCTCATAATACTTAAGAAAGTGGAGCCTATAGAATATGGCTAGGGTATCAATAAAAACACCTCTTATATCAGGGTTTAAAAAAAGAAACGCGCTTTTTTTAAAGGAAGTATTCTCAAAATCCCAGTTAATTTCAACAGGCGCTTCAAAAATTCTTCTAAACCCCAGATGATTAGCAACAGCGAGAGATTCTATATCAAACGCAAATCGTTTAACTACAAGTCTTGGAAAAACACGGTCAACAACTTCTCTTCTGTAAACTTTAAGTCCGGTTTGAGTGTCCCCTACTCGCACCCCAAAAAGGGCCTTAACAATTAAATGGTAACCAAAACTGTAAATCCTTCTAAAAAGCGGATATTCGTGGATTTTGGAAACAGGGTGCCTTTTGCTTCCGACAATAATATCCGCCCGGTACCACTCCATATGTTCAAGAACCATTGAAATCCCATTGGCATTTATGTCCATCCCCGCATCAATAAAAATTACTATATCACCGGAACATAAACTTGCCCCATACCTTATAGCATAACCCTTCCCTTTATTTATCCTGTAACCTATAACCCTAATATTTCTTTTCTCAACTCTCTTTGCTTCATCAAAAGTTTTGTCTGCAAAGCCGTCAACAACAACAATAATCTCAAATCTGTACCTTGTCTGGGACATAACTTTATGAATATTTTGTATGTCCTTCTTAATTGTCTTCTCCTGCTTGTAAGACGGAACGATTACCGATACCAACATATCCCATATAGTACAACACAATCGCAAGAAGCAGTAAAAGGGAGATAGAGATATTTATGATCACAACTTCAAGCAGTGATTCGTGGTAAAGGCTTATTAACACAAACTGCAGAAAAACAGCAGGGAATTGAAATAAAAAGACTTTGCCTTTATTTATGGCGAGAAAAAACATAACCATAAAATTTATCATTACGTAAAGGCCCATAAATACTGAAAAGGCGGGTATTAGAAATGAAGCCTTAAGAAATCTCTCTCCAAAAAGAAGGCCGACAAAAAAATCAGGAAAGGTAAAAAACATCAATACGGAAACTAAGGCAAGCGTGAGCTGGATTATAAAAAAGGGCTTTAAGCGCTTTGAAACATCTCCACCCTTGGCATATGCTTCCGAAACCTGCGGAAACATGACAACCGAAACCGAACCTGCACCAAAAAGGATCACCTTCCCAACAGTAACGGAAACCAAGTAAAGCCCCGCCGATACACCATCAAAAAAATGCTTCACGAGAATTACATCTACATTATTTAAAAGAACCATTCCTATATTAATCAAAAACGACGCAACGCCAAACTGAAGAAGTTTTCCGTATTCACCGTTCATACCATTTCTCCACCCCCCAAAAAGACTCTCCCGCAAAAATAAAAGCCCCAAAAGAAATGAAAGTATCGTTGAAAAGCTCATCCCAAGGTACACACCTGAAACCCCTAACCCCAAAAACGCGAAGAAGGAAGGGATCGCAAATCTTAAAACAGATGCCGCTACCGAAAGAAAAGAAAAAGCTTTAAACCGTGAAAGACCCTGAAGATAAGAAAACGGTGGAATAATTAGAAAGGACACACCAAGGTAAATGGAAAAAAACAAAACCATATCGGATTTCTCAAGGTTTAAGTAAGATAAAACAAAACTTTGTGAAAATACTACAAGAAGTGAGACAAGAATACCTATAGTGGATACAATTCCTATAAGTCTTGGGAGAAGACTTTTTATAGCCTCATACTCCCCTTTTGCTTTAAGGTCCGAAACCATTTTAATAACGGAAGTAATAAAAGCATTTATAGGAATGGAAAAAACGATTGATAAAGACAACAGGACACCAAATTCTCCATATTCACTTATTGTTAAAAACCTTCCTAAAGAAAGCTGGAGCAAATAACTGAAAATACTGGATACAAATAGACTTGCAGTGACAATAAAACTTTTATAAACATCATCGTTTTTTAGAAGTAACCGCACCCTTTCAATCATCTTTCCTTCTTATAAACGTTATAAACTGGGACCGAATCTATATTTATAGTTCCCTCAAACTTTAAGTTATATTTCATCTTAGTGGAAGATGTATCCTCCCAAACTGGATAAACAAAAAAGTTAGCCCTCTCTGCTTCCGGTCCGAGAGACTCAAGAACAGCCCATCCTTTTATTTCCCTTATAAAAGGCCAAATTTGAGTATAGTATTTTTCTGGAAATGCGACAGTCAGCTTATCATCAATTCTTCTAGAGTAAAGAAGCTTACTAAGAGTCTCATTATTCTCAAAAGTCTTATATTCTCCTTGTTCCCTAATGTTATTAAAATATGAGATTATTTCGGGCACGCCAATCATCCATTTAGGTTCAAGAACAAAAATACCTCTTTTTAACCCCCCGCCCAGAACACTATAGTAAGAGAAATAATCGGGATGGATTTTCAGATATAAAATGAACTGTGGAATAAAAATTAAAAAAAAGATGAGATAAGCTAATTTTTTAAACTTCTCATGAAGATAAGTTAAAAGATAATCATAAAAAAATGAGGAAGCTAAGGATAAACCCATAATGGAGGGAAGAATATATCTATCCAGTTTTTTTGAAGGAATGGAGATTTCAATGAAATAAAGAAAAGAAAAGAACAGGCTATAAAGTGCAAACTTCTTTTTATCCTCGCTTATATTAGCTTTAACAAAAAGCCACCCGATAAAGCCTAGAATTAAATATAAAGAAGTTTTGTACATCAGTACAACGGGATAAAACGTAAAGCCGGGATCTGACGTAAGAGAACCAAAATAAATCTGATCATGCCCCCCTTCAACTCCTACGGTAAAGATGCCTGTAAAATAAGTGCTAAGTGCTTCCCAAGGTTTCACCCACATCCCCGGCCATAACAACACAAACCAAAGCAAAACAATTAAAAACCACCTAAAATAAGAACTCACCATAGATTTAAAAGTTGTTTTTTTAAAAATAACCTCTACAAAGAGCATAAAAAGAACAAACGGAAGAATCATAAGAGAAGAACTCTTCGTTAAAACGGCGAGCGAGGCAAAAAAACCTGAAACAAAAAGACTCTTAAAGCCTTTTTGAAAGTTCACGTAATAGTAGAACCAGACAAAAGAAACAACCATAAATGTTGTCATTAAACCTTCAAGATGCAAAACTTTGGTTAAAGCTATATAAAAAGGCTCTAAAGAAAAAACAGATATTAAAATAAAAGTGGTTTTTACTCCAAACATTTTCCTTAGAGCATAAAAAAGAAAGGAGATTGAAACTCCCGTAGCAAAGACAACAAAGAATTTTTGAACAAGATCAAGCTCAAAAATAGTTCTTAGTTCATTATTTGGAGGATTGCTTCCTGTAAAAACCCTGTAGTAAAGGTTATAAACTTTGATGGAAGCGCTTCCAATTATCATTAAGCTAACGCCTGGATGGTATGTTTGAATCGTTTTTTCAAACTGACCTCCAAATAAACCCCCGCCAAAATCATATATTCTTGCCTTCCATCTCCAAACATCCGTATTAAAATTATCATGGCCTAAGGAGGGAGCCCGCGACAATATAAATAAAAGGGCAACAAGTATTTCAAATTTTATTTTTCTTATTTTATCCAAAGTTTTCATTTCGCGTTAACATCAAGAGAAAAAACATACACATTAGGACCAAACCTCTGCTCGCTTCTCTCAAAAGACTTTATCAAAGTTAAAAACTTTTTCACATTTTTATATTCCTCTGTATCAGAAAGCCTATCATTAGTGGCTATCGTTAAGTACGTCGCAGTTTCATTAACACTTATGTAAGAAAGGGACTTTATTCTCCTGTTCTTGTTGTCTATTTTTTCCATAACAGGGTCAAGATCCCTTCCGGAGTATATAACTTCCTTATCCAAGGGAATGTTTTCACCCGCCCATTCATAAAAAAGATTTCTGGTATCTTTTTCGGATAGCTTCACTGCATACTTAATTGAGTAAACAAAGGGTGGGAGAAAGACCACCGAAAACAAAATTAAAGAGAGAAGTTTATGTGAAATAAACATCTTCTTTGAAAGAACAAGATTGTAGAATAAATTTGCCAAATAACCCACCACTAAGCTCACAAATGGGAAAACAAGCATATAATAATGTATCCTATTTTTTGAAAAACCTGTGATATAAAGGAAATAAAATAAGCCAGGAAGATAAATAAAAATCTTATCACTAGTCCGTTTAGTAAAAATGAAATAAATAAAGAAAAGTTCAAAAAGGAGAAGGAAAGAATACCCAAAATCTGAAATAATTTTTGTTGTTAGAACCTTCGATAGCTGAACGAAATACTGATCGGTACTCACCTTTCCCACATTCTCAAACTGCCAGAAAGCCCCTTTAGGTCCGTCATCCCTGGTGAAAGTATCAAAGTCAAAAAGAGCATATGGGGTACCTACAAAAAAAGAAGTCAAAGAGACAAAAGCGGCAAGCAGAAGGTTGGCTGACGCCTTTTTAAAACCGTCACCTAGCCTTAAGAGTTCATGGGTTTTCAAATATAAAATATAAGCTAAGAAAATAACAAATACCGAAAATCCTCCGTTATATTTAGTTGAAGCAGAAAGACCTGCAAATAAAGCGGCTAAAACATACCATTTCCTTTTCCCTTCTAGCATTATTAATGAAGAAAAATAAACGGAAAGACTAAACCAGAAGGTCATGGGAACATCAATGAGTGCAAAATGCGAGTTATATGCATGATATGGAAACAAGGTTATGGCAAGAGCTGATAAAAGCCCAACCCTCTCATTAAAAAGCTTTTTACCTGTGAGAAAAACAGGAATTGCAGTAAAAGCCCCCAGGGCTGCATTAAATATCCTTGAAGCAAGATAAAAAACAAGCGGGTCTCTCCATAAAATAGGCATCAAATTTGAAATAAAGGGTTTTAAACCAAGAACCTGAAAGGCACCTCTAACAACATATATAAGCATATAAAGAAAAAAGTTTAGGTAAAAATGAAGGTGCGGCCAATCAAAATGCTTGGGATTTGATTCAAACCTTATACCCGTCGCGGTTCTCACAAGCGCGGGCTCATCTACACTATAAATAAAAGGAAAACCATAACTTATTCCATATAATCTTAAGAAAAGCCCTAATAATAATATCAATAAAAGAGGTTTACTCACCTTTTTTAACATAAAAATTCCAGAAATTAATCCCCGCTATTTTAATCGTTTTGTCATACACGAATTTTCCTTTAGTTTTATCGGGGGCTATCTCATCACTATCCAAAACCAAAATATCATAATTATGAGCACCGTATACCCTAGCATCAAAGACCATTGAGTTAGGATAAATTGTAGACATGGCCTTTCTGTCAACAAACCCCACCCTTACAAATCCATAGTTTTTTCTTATAAAATCCCTCACCTCAAAAATACCTATACCGAATGACTTTTGACCTATTACCCGATCGGCTACCCTTGGCCCTCCAAAAAGAGGACTATTATAAACAAAATAATAAGGAAAATACTGAACTAAAGGAATAATATTTATAACGACCAGCAAAAGCGTCAAGGCTGTTTTCACTGGTTTTCTTTTCACGTTTGAAAAAAAGCTTATTAGAAAATATGAAACCGAAATTATAATAATCGGATATAGCGGCAAAAGATATCTGTCTATTTTTTTATCAGCTATCTCAACTGCTAAAAAATAAAATAGAAAAAACAAGGAAAGAAAATATAAAATCCCCGGAGCTAGTAAAAGTGGAGGCTTCTTCTTTAAAATAACAGCTCTAAAAAGATAAACAAGAATTCCTAATGAAGAAAGTAATAATAAAGGAGAAAGCTTATATAAAAAAACAATTGGGTAATAAAAAGGTCCTGGGTTTTCCGTAACAACTCCGAAAAATTTCTCCTCATGCCCTTTTTCAACAACAAGCTTGCTTCCGGAGTAAATCTTTTTAAAAACCCTTACCGGATCATCCCATAAGGCTGGGAGTATCAAATATCCTGAAAAAAAGAAGAAAAATACATAAGAAAACAAAACAATTAAAAACTTTTTGAGCGTTATCTTTTTAAAGATATAAAGAAGAAAGGAAAAGGAAGTAAGAAAAAAGATCGCCAGTATAGAAATATTTTTTGTCCAAAATGAAAAGCCTATAAATAAAGAGGATAATATAAGCCATCCATAAGAATTTTTTTTGTACCACAAATAATAAGAAACCAAGCCGTTTATAAGAAGCAATGACAAAAGTGCATCCATGTGCAAGAGCCTTGCGTTCCCAAGAAAAAAAGGCTCAACTGTAAGGAAAAACCCCGCAAGAAAAGAAGTTTCTAGGGTAAAAATCTTGCTAAGGAGAAAAACTAAAATTAAAGTTAAGATAAGTAGGGAAACATTAAGAGTGTACTTTGCAACGAAATGAAAGGCCTCATAGGAGAATCTGTCATACCCCACTCTTGGATTGGATAAACGCTTAAGAATTTCAACGGGAGCACCTGTGATAAGCATTAGAGTAACCCCTGGATGATAGTGTTGGTATGTTCTTCTGAAATCCCTGCTTTTAATCGCGTCTATATACTGCTCTGATCTAAAATGCCAATTAAGGGCGTCAGGGTTCATTTCATCATTACCAAGCCTTGGTACATGGGTAATAAAATAAACAAAAGCAAAAACAATGGAATAGATAAAAACTTTATTTTTCAATAGCATAAAAAACCCCACCCAGAAGACTTACTAAAAGCCTTATAAGATGATAAACGATAGATGCCGAAATGGCTCCTTCAAGCGAAACTCCCACCTGCAAGAAAAGAAGCCCGTAGAGAGCATCCTGAACCCCAAAAGAATTCTGGGAGGGTATGAAAAAACTCGCGAGTATTATCACTGGGAAGGCAAAAAAGGAAAACCCTAAAGGAATAGGAAATCCTAGTGAAACAAAAATAAAATGCTGCGTAAGGATTGAAAATACCTGAACAAAAATAGAAGTTATAAAGGCGTAAATTAAAACTCCCTTCTGCCCTTTATATACTTTTAACGCGTCTGAAAACTCTTTTAACTTTCTAATCTTCAAAGAAAGCTTATCAATAACCTTAAAGAATACAAAAATTGCAACCCAAAACCCGAAAAACATCAAAAAGCCATAGATTTTAAAAACCCCAATCAAACCATAAGTAGCAAATAAACTTAAAATTACAACACCGCTGAATCTTTCCATAAACGTTGCGGCAAAGGCTTTAGAATGATCTTTTATATATCGTCCAAGCCTAAAAGCCTTATAAACATCTCCCCCAATACTAGTTGGTAGAAAATTATTAAAAAATGCTCCTATAAAATAAAGTTTAACCAAAGTAAAAAGTTTAACATGCTCTGTTCCATCAAAAATACTTAACAGCTTTCTCCACCTTAAAGAAGAAACCACATAATTTAAAATGATAAAGGAAAGAATTATAGGTAAATAAAAAAAGTCAATCCCTTTAATGCTTTCTATAAACAATCTTTTATCAATCTTATAAAAGATTAAAGCTAACAAAAAGATACTGACAAAAACTTTTATCAACGTTTTTTTAAAATTTTCGGTTTCCTTCATCTTTTTAAATTTAATATCAACCGTTTAATACTAATAACCTTCAACTTATCTACAACGTATAAACAAATTAGAGAGTACACTAAGTAAAACAAAAATCTAAGTAGGAAACCAGACACAAAAAAGTGTGGGAAGGTTATAAGCGTTAAGCAAATTGTCAGAACCAAAAACTTTTGATCAAGAATATTAAATTTAAGACCCCTCTTAATCATAAAATATAAACTAATAAATGAAAGCGCAGAGCCCAAAAATAAAGCGAGAGACATTGAATTTATACTACTAAACTTAAGAACAGATAACATAAAAAATGATGCAACCGAAGTAAAAAGAAGAATAAAATATGAAACGGACATCTCAACAATCATTTTAGAGGGTATGAGGATACTTGATTTAATAATGTTAACATAGGAGTAAAATGTGAAGGCAAGAACAAGAGGTACTATTATCGGAAAAACGGACGAGTATTTTGATCCCACAGCAAATAAAATTATCTCCTTTGAAAAGTATATTTGAGAAAGAGCCGCAAACAATATCAAGACATAAAGCTTGTCAAAATTTTCGTGGAAAAGTTTCTTAAAACCTTCAAGGTTTTGGGTAAATTCTTTTGAAAATACAGGAAGGTTTACATCAGTTAGGGCATCAGAAATCGCCATAAGCTTGGATGAATAAAGAACCGCAAAACTGAAAATCCCAACGACCTCTAGAGACTCAAAATACCCTAAAGTGATTTGGCCAAACTTATACCATAACGTATATAAAACTTTAACAAAGTATATTCCAAGACTTAATATAAGCACATTTCTAAAAATCAGTTTAAACTCCCCTCCCGATGGAAGCTTTAAATGAGATCTTATAGGCCATAAAGCAAGAAAAGCCAAACTAAAAGATGACACAACATTAAACAAAGTCAAAGCAATAAAATAACCGTTCACACGATAATAAAAAACCAATGGTGCATAAAGAACAAGACTGACGAGCGATATACAAGCCTGATATAAAAAAAGCCTCTTAAATCTTTGAAGACCTGCAATAACTGAATTAAATATGCTTTGAACTCCCTGTATAACCAAAACAAGAGAGTAAAGCCTCAACGGAAAAATTATTTCACTATGTTTATAAACATGCTCCGAAAGATAAGGAGCTAAAATAAAAAGACCAAGAGCAATAGGCAGTGTAATTATATATTTAATGGCTACGGAAGAAACAAAAATCTTAAATACGTCTTCTTCCCCTTTAGATGCGGAGATTTCCCTTGTTGTTCCCGATGCAAGGCCCAAATGTTGTGCGATACCAAAAAGGGCTCCGACGGCACCCACAATCCCCACCAAACCAAACTCCGAAACCGTCAGAATCCTTGTAATAATTACACTCTGAAGAAGACCGACAACAAGGGCTGAAAACCTTGAGATTATGCTAAATATCTGCCATTTACCAAGGCTACTCACAACTTTCTCCTAACTAAATAAACTTCCGTAAGCAAATTGCCGTTATCGTCATAAAATGACTCAATCGGTGCTTGATTTTTTACTCTACCGCTTTTCTTCCTAAGAAGACTCTGCGAATTATAAACATAAATGTATAAATCATACTTAGACATGGGATCCTTTAAAGGTTTTATATAATATTTTATAAGTTTATCTCCCTCATTTGATAACACGGATGCAACACTTTCATTCGTACGGATGAACTCATTAGCTTCTTTAAGCCTCCTGTTATAAGGAAAACCAAAAATACTTAAATGGTAATAATCTGATGGCATGGAAACTTTCCAAAAAAGAATCTTTTTCTCTGCCCATGGATACTCAACCTCATGGTCAACAAAAATTAAATAGCTTTGGTACAAAAAGAAAAGGAAAGCAAGAGAAACACCTAAACCATATGTAATCTTAATAACTTGATTCTCAAGCAACTTGTATACAGCTACAATTCCATAGGAAGCTATAACAATAGTAGGAGGAAGATAATTATATATATGAGTCCCGGGAACTGAAGCAATAAAATTAAGGGTAATAAAAGAAGGCAAAAGCCATAAAAACATCGGCAAAAGCTTCCTATTTCCAAAAATTACACCTGCGACAAAAAACAAAATCAAAAAGTAATATGTAAAAAGGGGGTTATAAAGTTTGAAAGTAACAGAAGTGTCGGAAACTTTGTCAACCCCTCCTTCAAGTCTCTCAAAAAGATAGCTTTTTGTATTGGAAAAAGAAGAGCTTGTTAAAAAAGGAACATAAAACAATGAAACCAAAATAGTGAAAATTAAAAATCCAAAAAACAAAAAATATAACTTCTTTGACAAAAATCCTCCTTTAAGCCACTGATAAAGAAAATAAGCAACTATCAATAAAACAAACGCACCATCGTAATGAGCTAGAAGACCCAAACCAAGAAAGATAAAAGACAAAATTAGGTGGAGCAGTTTTTTGCTTCGTCTTAACTTCTCAAAGAAAAAAAGTGATAATAAATAAAATAAGAACGTAAAAGACTGATATTGAACTATTCTTGAAAAAGCAACAAAAAAACCATTGACAGATAAAAACAGAGAAGAAAGTAGAGCTACCTTCTTTCCATACATCTGTCTTATGAAAAAATAAAAAATAAAAACCGAAAGAACTCCCGCTAAGAAAAAGGGGGACCTTGTGATAAATTCATCATAACGCTCGGAAAATAAGCTAACAGCAAAAGTGACAAGAAACTGGATCGGCCCCTTCTTTTGGGAAAGCAAGAATTCAGTTAAGGGCGCACCTTTAACATATAAAGCTCTGATCTCATCTCCCTGAAACTCCGAATAAGACAGGTTTGAGAGCCTCAAAAAGACGCTAACCGCAAGCAAAAAGATAAGACCTATTATTTCTTTCCTTCTTAACAAATACCTCATCTAACAAAAACCTTCCCAAGGAATATATTGTAAGTTTTTATGTTGTTCGTCATTCCAACAAATACATTATAATTTCCGCTTGGAGAGGAATCAGGAAGTACAAATTTATTATCTTCAAGATAATAAACCCCCTCTTCCCAGTTTAAGGGAGGGTTCACACCAAAAGAAGGCAGGTTAGCTATCTGATGAATATACTTTCCATCTTCACTCTTAAAAGAAGTATAAATCACGTATGCGTTCAAGCTCGCGTCCCCTTCCTTCTTATACACAAAATTAACCTCAAACTCCTTTCCCTTTTCAATAATTTGCGGAAGGTTAAAATCGGATAGGTAAAGACTCTGCCCTATTGAATAATTAACCTTTTCAACGTAGTCAAAATCCTCCTGCAGAGGAAGGATCCTTTCACCCGGGCCGGAAGTCTCCTTTTTAAAAACAAAAATATTGGAGCATGAGTAGATAAGTTTATAATCGGGATTTCTCAAAATATGTCCCACAACTTTATTTATTAAATCAAGATTAACTCCAAGTATAGATAAAACTTTTTTGGAATTAACATCAACGACAACATAGTCGGAAGTATCAAAGTTTGCGGGAAATAAAGCATTTACCCTTCTTGTTGAAAAATGGGCACCTAAATAATCCGGTGCCGTTACTGTAGCACTCGATGGAACAAGGCTAACAACCCCATCAAAACAGTTCCAGTCTTTGGTTTCAAGCCTGTTTACTTTAACCCTTTCACCTTCTTTATAGTTCTTAATCTCATCTACCTCACCTGACGCAAAAGCAAATCTTCTACCTAATGACTGTGTGAACCATAGCAGAATAGGGTTTTGATAAAGGTTTGACGTATAGATATTAGTAGCAAGCAATAAAATTGAAATAAAGAGTGAAAGTTTTTTAGGCTCTTTTCTTAAAAATACCCTATAAGCATCTTCAAATAATTTGATGGAAAATAAAACAGAGATAAATAAAATTGGGATGATCATACTTATACGGTGGTTATAAATTTCGGCTGTCCCAACACCTGACTGCGTTGTTAGATAATTGATTAAAAATTCTGGGGAAGATATTAGAAGGATTGGAAGATAGAAAACGGGAAGATATAAAAGAGGCATAAAAGTCATATTAAAGTTTTCTTTTCTATCCCCAGAGAAAAAAATTTTAATTACCTTTCCTGGGTCAAGCGCCATATTCTTTAAAATCTCAAGATAAGACTCCCCAAACTCCTCATACCTGCTTAGGAAGTAGTTAGGTTTAAGGACATCCTTTTTAGCGTCTATATCAACTCCGATACTTTGAACAAACCTCTGATAACCCTCTATCCTGTAGTGTGAAGCGTTTGGTATCAAAACAAAAAAAGTTATAAAAAACCACAAGAGGGAGATGGTCCCCATTAATAAAGCGATCTTTCTTTGCCCTCTAAAAAAGAAAATGAACCCAGCGTATGCAAGAATTATAAGAGAAATTTCCTCCTTTCCTGCCATCGTTAAAAGAATTAGAAAAAAGAACAATAAAACTTTATTTCGGGTAAATAATCTCTTTATATACATGTCCTCAAGCAAAAGAAATGCACCTAAGAAGAAAGGAACCACTGACGTGACACCGTGAAAACCCGTCCAAGCGAGAAGATATCCTACGGCAGGATAAAAAAGAAAGGACAAAGCCACGAACATAGATGCAAACTTTGAGTTTAAAATCCTTGTCCCGATTAGATAAAGAAGAAATGATGAAGAAATAAGCAGAAAAAGTTGAGCAACAACAAGAATCCTTGCATCCGGAAATACTGCATAAAATGGAACAAAGACGAGAAGGAATGGATCAACGTGGCTCATCCCCCACCTTGGCATATTTGCGCCGAAATAATCGGTCACCTCCATAAACCTTCCATTAAGAGTGTTGTAAACCATTTGGCTCATGTTTCCAAGGTCAAATTTACCGTATTCATAATTGCGATACCTGAACATCGTAACTCTCACCGATGTTATAAATACAATCGCCGCCATTCCTACTACTATAAATAAGGGGAGGCTTCTTTTCATATTTTTAATCGTTTTAGACTCGTAATTTATCATATACAAAGTCTACCTTTCTCGCTTGTGCATCCCATGAGAAACGGCTTCTGATAAGATTTATGTCAATCTTAACACTCTCCTCCGTTATTTTTGTAATAAGCTCTGCTAGACTATCCGCACTATGAACCTTAACTTCATACAAACCTTTAATATCTAGAGGAAGTTTAAACCCCGATGCCGCCACAGAAATACCGCATGATAATGCTTCCAATACCACTTTCGGAAACCCTTCATAAACAGATGGGAGAACAAAAACATCTGACAACTGATAATAAATCGGCAGTTCTGGATTAGACTTTTCACCTACAAATTTAACTCTTAATCCCAAACCTTCACTTGCAACTATCTCTTTAAGTTTATCCACATATGCTTTCTCTCCCTTGCCAACAAGCATTACTACAAAGTTAGAGGGTAAAAACTTTAGAGACTCAACAATAAGGTGTATGTTTTTTCTGTCTACAAAGGCGCCGATATTAGATACTACAACTGCATCTTCTTTGATTCCTACTCGCCTTCTTAAATCCAATTTTTCGTAAGGGTTGCAGGGTTTAAAGATATCGGTATCAACTCCTGATTCTATAACTATTAACTTTTTTTCATCGGCTGAATACTCCTTAATAAAATCATTCTTAACCGATTCACTGACGCAGATACAGTAACTCGCTAACTTCAGCGCTAATACTTCTGACAATTTGTGCAGGGGCCATTCAATGAACTTACTAAGAACATAGATCCTCTTGCCCGAATGCAGGATTTCGTTTTCCCTAGCCTTAGAGCAAATGTGAAAGTGAGCAACTATTGGAGTTTTATCAATAAATCCAAAAAGAAATTTATAGATATAAATATAGAGTCCAAAGTGTCCATGTAAATGAAGAACGTCCACTTTATGGAAAAGTCTCCAAAATACAAAGTAAATAGCCATCAATGGTGCCGTCGTTACAAGGGCTGTCCCCTTTATTGGGGCTCTTAGAAAAGCCTTAATATCAACATTACTAAGTAATTCTAAAGCACCAGCCTTTGGCCATCTTGCACAAAAAACAGTTATGTGGTGGCCAAGCTTTGTCTGTGCTTTCGTCATACCATAAAGAGCAGGAGCAAGTCCTGTCCACGGTGGCGGCCATTCATAAACGACTCTTAATATCTTCACACGTGGATTATATCAACTAAAACCCTTACCCAAAAAGGTCTTTTATATCTTATTCGGAGTTTAATACCTCCGATATTACCTCTAAATACTGATTGGCCATTTTTTCCACAGAGAAAAGTTCCTTGGCTTTTTTTAGAGCACCCTCTCCCATCCTAACTCTTAATTTTGGATCGTTAAGTAAAAGCTTAATTTTCTGTGTGAAATCCCTCCAATTTCCGGCTTTAATTAAAAATCCCGTCTCATTATCAAAAACGCCCTCGTTTACCCCTCCAAGATCCATGGCCACAATAGGAAGCGAGGCCATCATTGCTTCAGGGATCGTCACTGGAAAGCCTTCTCTTCTTTTTGTAGGAAGAATAAAAATGTGGGAACTTTCATAGAACTCCTTTAATTCCTCTCTTTTTACAAAGCCAAAAAAGTGTATCCTATCGGAAACACCCTTTGACTGGGCATATTCTTTCAAAGCTTTTTCATCACTCCCTCTTCCCACAATGTTAAGTCTTAAATCCCCTAACACCTCCGATAAAAAACTTACACAGTCAACAAGTTCAAATAGCCCTTTATCTTTCTCAACCCTTCCAACATAAATCAAAGAAGGTTTGGAAGTTTCTCTTATTTTAGGATCCACACCCATATCCTCCACTCCGTTATAAATAACCTTGACCATTTCTCTACTTATACCTGTTTCAAAGATAATGTTGTCTTTTACGAAGAGAGAAACGGCAACCACCAAATCGCTCCCATGAATAAATTCTTTCTGTCTTGTAAGAAGGGTTTTTAGCACGTATACAAAATCCTTAAGCATCCCCGGCAGGCTTAATAGTCTTTTAGGCCTCGATAATACTGTTTTAAGCTCCCCTAATATTGTGCCGTGTGCGATAGAAATAACAGGAATGCCTACCTCATTTTTGTGTCTGATAATACCCAAACCTGCCGAGCTTTGACTTAAAGCTATATCATACGGGAAGTTTTTATGGTCTTCTAAAAACATCTCAAAGCTTTCCTTATACCATTCATCCCTTACGTTACTTCCTAAAATATGGTCAGTAAAAATTTTATTTTTGGGCTTTACGTTAACAAACTTATAAAGAACCCCGTTAACGGTTTCCTCAATGCCATTAAGCTCACCAGCAGGTGAGTAAACTGTAACTGCGTGCCCCCTTTGGGTAAAGGCCTCGCAAAGAATCTTGTTTTGAACCTCAAGTCCTCCATGATTTGGGTGAAAAGTTGTTGATTTAATAAATACAGCTATATTCATTTCAACTATTAAAAAGGTTCTCCAGCTTCATTATAGTATTCTCAAATCCAAACATACTGATAACTTTACTCCTTGCAGATAAACCAAATCCTTTTCTTTTTTCTGGGTCCTTTAAAAGAATCTCCACTCTGTCAGCAAGCATCCTCTCATCTTTCTCATCAACAAGAAACCCATTAACATTATCCTCTACAAGTTCAGGAATAGCGGATATTTTAGTAGCCACAACAGGTAGGCCGCAAAGCATAGCCTCTATAATTACGTTAGGTAGACCATCCAGATCCCCGCTTTCAGCCTTAATACTCGGAGCTACAAAAATGTCGGCCTCAAAAAAATTGTGCTTATGTTCCTCAAAAGAAACCTCCGATGGAAATTTCACTCTATCCATAAGTGACATATCCGAAACCATCTTTAAAAGTCTCTCCTTTTCAGTACCTGGATCCCCTGCGATTCTAAGCTCGAAATTAAGACCCTTCAGTTTTAAGATCCTTGCTGCAAGCACCATGTAAGAAAACCCTTTCTTTTCAACCATCCTGCCTACCATATAAATCACGGGAGCTTTATTATTCACTTCCGACATCTTTCCCTCAAATAAATCAAAATTAATAAAATGGTAGATAGTGATAAGCTTACTTAAATACCGCTCGGGAATAAACTTTTTAAGATATAATACGTTGTTTTTAGTGCAAGTAACAACAAATTTGGAATCCTTGATTCTCTCTGTTATGCTTCTAGGATTAGAAAGCCATATATCCTCTGCATGGCACTCAATGCTAAAAGGAATTTTAGAAAGATCAGACAACATATTAGCAATCAAAGCGCCTTCCGTTATCCAGTTGGCATGTATCAGTGAAGGTTTAACTTTTCTTACAAACGAAAGCATGGAGATCGCGGTCCCAAGAGACAAAAGCCTTTTTCCATATTTAAAACAAACAAAAATAAATCTGAAAGGGTGAAAAAGCGCATATAAAAGCACACTTATAACTCTTTGGAATTTAGACTTATGGAAATATAAAATTTTCCCGTTTAAAACGTCTGGAACCCTGCCTTTTTCCCCTTTTTCTAGTGAAAGGATTGAAATATCAACCTTACCGCTTTTAATAAGTGCCTCCACTTCGCGTGTTATAAAGTTCTGACTAAAAGTTGGAAATGTAGGTATGTAATACAAAATTTTTCTCATCTTCACAGCATAAAATAACTTGTAGTTAAAAGGTTTCTAACTCTCTGTACCAGTCCGGCATCTTCATAAACACTTCAACCTGCTTTTTTATTCCAGCTTTAATTTTAGTCTTTGGGTTAAAACCAAAAAAAGTTTTGGCTTTAGTAAGAGAAAGTGGCACACCAGCCATAGCGGCAAGGTGAATAACAACTTCAAACTGGTGCTTTTTAAAAAGTGATTTCAGAAAGTCATAATCAACTATATCCCCTTGTGTAAATAAGAAGCTACCTCTCACTCCCGTTTCAAGTTTTGAAAGACTCCCAAACTCATCAAGAACTTCTTTAACACCGGCTTCAGGAAAGGTAACGGGTTTATTGCCGCTTGAAAGAAAAGTTAAATCAAGGTTAAACTCTTTGCATTTTCTTGGATAGTAAGGATGGAAATTATCAATTCCTAAAACGTCATCCCCCCTTTGAATGAGCTTGCGGCATAAAAAACTCCCGATAAAACCAGCAACTCCAGTCACTAAAACCTTCATACGAAGATTATAGCATCAGTCAACATTGATTTCTCTTCTTATCGTATAAGGCTTTCTATCGGTTGCTTCAAAAAAGATCCTAACAAGAAGCTCGCCTAAAAGACCTGTCATTATAAATTGACCTCCAAGCACTATAAACATAACGGAAAAAATGAGTAACGGCCTTGAACCTATATCATGCCCATATAAAAATTTGTCCACCGCAAGATATAAACTCATTGCACAGCCCGCCAAAAAAAGAACTGATCCGGTAAGTCCAAATAGTCTTCCCGGCATCATTGTAAAAGGCTTAGTAGAGAAAGACTTAAAAAATGCCAGAGGAAAAAGATCCAAAAACACCGAGAAGGTTCTCGTTAAAGAACCGTAAGCGGTACTTCCATATACTCTTGGCTTATACTCCACATCAAATTCGGTAATCTTATTGGTATAAACAGTTCCATAAGCAAGCATAAACCTATGCATTTCCCCATAAAACTTAAGGTTATTAAGAACAAACCTCCTAAAACCTTTAAGCCCCGAACCTTGATCTTTAATTTTTATTCCCGATATAAAACCTATGAGCTCGTTAGCAATCGAGGAAGGGATGGACCTTAAAAAAGCGGTGGCTCTTCTTTCTTTAAATCTGCCTACTCTATTCGTGTTTACTATGTCAAAACCCTCATCAAGCTTTTTAATAACATTTAAAATCTCATTCGTATTAACCTCAAGATCGCTTGCTATAATAATTACATAATCTCCCTTGCTATGATCAAACCCATTCTGATAGGCTGCGGTTAAACCGTAATTTCTTGAATGCTGGATCACCTTCAGACTTTTATCATTTTGAGCAAGTTCGGAAAGCACATCCCAGGTTCTATCTTTAAAACTTCCATCGTCAACCATTATAATTTCGTAACTTCTACCACTTTCCTTCAAAACTTCTTTAAGTTCTTTGTACAAAACGATTATATTTTTTTCCTCATTATAAATAGGAACAATTATGGAAAGATTTACATTTTTAGTTGAATCAAAAAGCATAGCAAGTAAGATTTTCCCACATCAAAATTGCGTGGTCAAACCCTAAGGTCAAACCCTCCCGGGCGTTTAGCATGCCAGTAAAGGGATGACCTGACAATATCAGCAAGTGAGTTTTTTGGTTCCCAGGAAAGCTCTGTTTTGGCTTTTTTATTATCAGCCCATAAGGAATCTACATCACCCTTTCGTCTGGGAGATGTTACAGTATTGATCTTCCTTCCCGTTTGCAGCTCAACTTCCGTTATTACATCCTTTACTGAAAAACCATGGGAAGAGCAGACATTAAATATTTCGCTTTTAGGCTTTTTTGATAAGTGCTCTGCCGACTTAATAAAAGCCTCGGCAACATCCTCCACATGAACGTAATCCTTAATATAGGTTCCGTCATAAGTCTCAAAGTCAGATCCATGCATCCTAAATACCCCATCTGATAAAGCGGCTTTTGAGAGCACTGATACATCCGAGCTTAAGGCCCCCTTATCCTCACCGATACTCCCATCCGCCATGGCTCCGGCAACTTCAAAAAGCCTTAAAGAAATTGTTTTAATCCCAAACAAAAGATCATACCACCCAAAAATTCTCTCTATAAAAACTAGCGTTTCAGAAAACACAGTTTCCGTACCAAAGTCACTATCTTCATTAACCGGAAGAAAGTCAGCCTTACCATAAATCTCTGAAGATGAAGCAAAGATTAGCCTTTTTACTGAATTCTGCTTCATGGCCTCAACAAGGTTAAGGCTCGCGGTAATGTTACTCTTCAAGCAAAGGTAAGGCTCCTCAAAAGAGTTTTTGGAAGCAGTGTTTCCGGATAAATTAATTACTAAATTAAAGGCGGACGTCTTTAAAGCTCCGTCAATACTGTTAAAATTAAGAAGGTCTCCTTCTATAACTTTACAGATCTTTACTGCTTCTTTATGGCCGGTTGAGAAATTATCAAAGACGGTAACTTCATTATTTGCTTCAAGAAGTTTTCTTACAAGTACAGAACCAATAAAACCCGCACCACCGCATAAAAGAACTCTCATGTTCCTTGTCTTAGACTAATATTTACCCAGAAGGTCATTAAATCTTACCTTTAATACATCTAAAAAATTATAAAAAGAATCTCTTATATTATTAACTCTTGTATTTCGGTATTCCCACACAATGGGCACCTCTTTAATCTTTTTACCCATCTTTTTTGCAATAAAAAGAATTTCCACATCAAAAGCCGTAACTTTGGGAACTTTAAGTTCTTTTGACGAATCCCCATACAATAAACTCTTTTTAAATATCTCTCTGGCAAGATCTCCCCTGAAAAGTTTAAAACCGCATTGAGTATCATTAATTCCTGAAAGAACCAGAAGCCTTACAAGAAGGTTAAAAGTCCTTCCCATTATATGTCTTATCAGCGGTTCATTTTTTCTGACAGCGCCTATGCCTTCTCTTGATCCAATCCCAATATCAAAATCATTGTCTTTTACCCACACAAGAAGTCTTTTAAGCTCTTCTATGGGTACGGCCAGATCTCCATCACACAAAAGAACAAAGTTGCCTGTAGAATTTAATACACCTGTCCTGACTGCAAAACCTTTCCCTTTATGTGCATTCTTTATCAAAATAACCTTTTCGTTTGTACTCCTAAAGGTATCAACAGTTTCTGACGTAGCGTCCGTGCTTCCATCATCAACCACAATAATTTCATAATTAGGTTCAAAGTCATTAAGAAAGGTTGTAATTTTCGTTAAGGTTATTCCTATATTAGGTTTTTCATTATACGCGGGTATTACAACGGAAATTTCAGTCATATCAAACTTTAATAACGGTGGCAGTTTTTTCCCAAACAATTTTACTATATAAGAGATAGTTCCATATGAGCCCGATTAAAATTCCAAGAGGATAGCCTACCAAAAGCACAAAAATAACTTTCCCAAAAACCGATTGCGATAAAACAATGAAGCCTTTTTGAATAAAGTATGTGCCTATATTTATAAGACAAAAGATAATAAACTTTTTCATCTTCTCATCCACTCTTACGATTTTTCTCTCCTTAAACGACCAGAGATTGTTAAAAGTGAAAGTTGTAACTACTGCGGCAAGAAAAGCTGGTAGTAAAGAGACAGAAGGATTAATCTTGTAAAAAAGAACTAAAAAATAAAAAATGGAAGTCTGCACAAAAAGACCCGCACTCCCTACTATCAGAAACTTAAAAAAAGAAGCATTCTTTTTAATCCTTAACTTAAAAATAAGTTTGAGAGATTCAATAATATTCTCCTTTTCCATTTTTGAGTCCCCTCTGTCTCTCAAACCAAAAGCTATAGGGATTTCACCAATTTTTCCACCCTTCATTTTCATCTCATATAAAAGCTGAATTTTGTATGTGTATGCCTTTCTATCTAAATCCTCAAGGTTTACTTTAGAAAGGGTTGAAACTCTTGATATCCTATAACCGGAGGTAACATCATGAATTTCAAAAAGGCCCAGTACAATTCGCGAGAGAAGATTCCCAAAAAAACTTAAGAGCTTCCTGTAAAGTGCCCATGAGTCAGGAATAGAACCTCCTTTGATATACCTTGAACCAAGCACATAGTCATATCCTTCATTTAATTTTGCCACGAATCGCTTAACATCCTTCGGATCGTGCTGAAAGTCAGCGTCCATTTCAACAATCCCATCCGCTTTAAGCTCACTAATTGCATATTTCATTCCCAAAATATAGGCGCTTCCAAGTCCTGTTTTTTTCTCTTCCACCAAAAGATGTATGTTGGGATTTTCCTTCACCTTTTTCCTTACAGCCTCCGTTGTGCCGTCAGTTGAATTCCCATCAACAATCACGCTATGCATTTCACACGAGGGAACACCTTTAAACTGCGCCTTCAGCGCATCAAGAAACTTGTCAATATTTTCAATTTCGTTATAAGTTGGCGTTACAACTACTATCCTCATCTCATAGACCCTTAAACTAACCCTAACAACTCAAAGTTTACAATAAAGATTAAGGGAATGCTCTAAATACCAAGAACCATGGCAAAAAGCAGTGTTACGATACCGCCTATTAAAACATATTCCAGTATAATCTGAAAAGTGAGCCGATCCTCCAAATAATGATGGACAAACGCCCACAAAACATAGTAAGAAACCCCCGCCAGGACAGAGAAGAACTGATATCTTAAATTAAATCTGAAAAGAAAGAAAAAAAGGAAGCTTACGGATAGCCCCACAAAAAGAAAAATTAAATGTGAGATGTGCTTTTTTTCTTCCATACTATAAAACCCTGCCTGGAACTATAACAAACCCTATACTCACTATTGCAAGCATCAAAAGGAAAATATGAGCTAAAGTGTGCCCGTTAAGTTTAACAATACCTTTTCTTGATGAATACCAAAAGTCAATCATAAACAAGGCAAAAACAAAACCGGCAAGAATAAGCGAAATGGTCTTCGTGAAGAAATAGATGTCAATAAGCGGAAACTCTTCTTTCTTTGAAGTATCAACCGCACTTAATTTTTCACCGATTTGGCTCTCTAGAAGAGAAGAATCACTTCTTTGGACTTTTAATCCCCCTATCTCCACTTTCTCAACGGGAACCGGCGTTCTTCTCTTACCGAAAAATTGAACAACAAGTGTAGTCTGGTAACCGTCCAAAGTCCCGTTTACAACAGCAAACCCTATATCATTGTAATTTGGATTTAAAAGGTTGTCCCTATGTGTAGGAGAGTCCATCCAGGCCTTAACAACACTTTTAGATTCATTAAAGTTTTTTGCTAGGTTCTCCCCTGCTGTTGAGTAGTCATAATTAACCTCCGAAAAGAAATACCAAGGCTCAATCCCAGAAGGTGATACATGCGCCCAATAGTTATTTTTAAACATATCCTCGGCTTTAGCACTTGCCGCCTTGGTTAAGTCCGGATCAAGATTAAGTTCCGAAAGTCCTTTAAGCTTTCTTTGTTCATTTGTGTATTTATAAAGATCTGAAGCGTTGATATTGGAGGCATAACCTAAGACTCCGGGCATTCTTACTGCCGTAACTCTAATAGACGCCATTAAAAACAGAAGGAGGAAAGAATAATAACTTAAAGCCTTATGGCTTAGTAAATGTGACCTCCTCTTACCATTCACATCAGGAAGAAAGTGGGCAAATGTGACAAGCTTCATATCACTAAAATAATAACATATAAACTCTTGACATTAGGAAATAGGGCACCTAGTATATACTTAATGCCAAAGCTTAAAAGAAAGAACAAGTCTTCCTCAACCAGAAGCTCTGCCATATATGACAGGGAGTTTCATTTCCTCACCGATAACAAGCGCACACTTCAGTTAATTATAACTGCCTTCCTTGCTCTCTCCGCTCTTCTTGTCGCCCACATAGTAAATCAGCAGGAAGAGCTTGACCTATACAAAGAAGCAAGGGCGGTCACAAGATAATCCATGCCACCCAAGACTCTTATTGTTCTCCTTATTGGAATTTTATTTATAAGCCTTTTCTATTATTATTCAAAACTTAATTCCGGCAATCCTTTCACGGAAGACGCCCCCAAAGACAACTCTTTGGAGAGAGTTCTCTCCTCAAAGGAACTAAGAGTAGGATCAGCCCTTGAGGAGCTTCCCTGGGGGAAAGTTGATCCTAAAACGGGAAAAGAAATAGGAGCAGAGGTTGAAATTGCAAAACTCGTTGCCGATAAGCTTTCGGTCAAACTCGTACTTGTAAATAAAGGTTTTGACTACCTTTTACCTGACCTTCTTAACAAGCAATATGATGTTGTAATAGCCGGGATGAGTATAACCAATGAAAGGAAAAAGCTTGTTAACTTTACCGGTCCTTACCTTACTACAGGCCTTTCCATAATTGTGAGAAAGGACAATCAAAGCATTAAGTCGGTTTCTGATCTTGAAGGGAAAAAGGTAGGCACACTTTCAGGAACCACTTCACATGAGTTCCTTCAAACTTTAAAAAATGTTGACGTTAGAGCCTATGATGATCCTGGAAAGTACATAACTGAAACAATTAACGGAAACATTGACGCTACCGTTTATGATGCAACCGCAGCAAATAACTACTTAAAAGAAAATCCTTCCCTTAAAGTCACAGGGGACCTTCTTAAAAAAGAGCAATACGGCATGGCCGTTAGAAAAGGGGATGTTATGCTTCTAAATGAATTAAACCTTATCATATCGGAAATTAAGGATAGTGACGAATTTAAAAAGATTATACAAGAATGGTATGGCCCTTCTGTTGAATAAAAATTTAAAAAACATCAACCAACTATAACAAACGATAAAGAAATCTTAGCTTAAAAAGATCACGGGTAGTATTATTGAGTCAATGGCCCAGAAAAAAGTACTTCTAAAAGAACGCTTAATACTTTCCTACATTTCAGTAGTTTTCATTTCACTTTTTATTTCCATACTCTTTTCTTACACTCTTTTTATCCTTACCGTTAACAAAAGGCTTGATCCTGAAATTACAGGTGCCAAAGAGACAATGGAGGGGAGAATTTCCGAACTTATGGAAAAATCATTGATCTTCACGGATATTATCTCGCGCGAAAAAGAAGCTCTTTCATTCCTAAAAAATGAACTTTCAAGAGATGGGACTATTGAAGACTTAAGAAGATTTAACAGCAAAGCAGGTCTTGACATCCTTCAGATCCTTGATCAAAACGGGAAAGTTCTGCTAAGCCTTGAAAATCCTTCTGTTGAACCCTACAGCAAAATTAATGATAATCTAGTTCAGAAAGGTCTTAGAGGCTACAAAAACAGCTCCTTTCAGATAGAAGACGGAAAGCCTTCAATTGTTTCCATCGTTCCCATTCAGGAAAACGGGAAAACATATGGTGCTCTCCTCGGCGGCTTCACCGTCACAAACCAACTTCTTAATAAAATAGAAGGATCCCTTCATAAAAAGATTTCCGTTTTTGATCTCAACGGCTACCTATTCGCCACAACAATAGAAGATAAAAACGGAGTTAGAGTAAGTGATCAAAGAATAGACCAAAACACACTGATTAAACTTAAAGAAGGTCAAAAATTCGTTAGGGCAAGAGTAAATATAGAAGACATAAGATATAGGGTTCTTTATTCAATGATCGGGAACTTTGAAGGCAAGGACTCCTTCATAATTATGATTGCCCTTCCTCTTGAAACAATAATTGCGGATAATAACAGAACCATCGGTATTCTCGTGTTTGCCAACCTTATAACTGTGGTAATCGCACTTTCATTTGCCATGAAAAACTCCAAAGACCTCATAGATCCCATTTACACCATAAAAAAGGGTACGGAAATTGTTGGATCTGGTAACCTTGACTACAAAATCAATGTCAGCACTGATGATGAAATAACAGATCTTGCTAACTCATTTAACGACATGACTAAACGTATAAAAACTCTGCTGGATGAAGTTTCTGATGAAAAAAACATTGCTAGTACGGAAAGAAATAAATTCTTCACTGTTTTTGAGGGGGTTCTTGATGGCATACTTACACTTGACTACGACAGAAGGATAACTCTTTTTAACAAGGCCGCAGAGGAAATAACCGGCCTTTCGTCAAAGGATGTTTTAGGAAAAAAGTGCGATGAAGTTCTTCTTTTCTTTAAAAACAAAGTAAGGCTTCCCTCATCGGAATTTTGCACCTTAAAAGAGGCGGACAAAGACCAGACAATCTTCTCCGACAATAACTTAAAACTTGTCACATCAAAGAAAGATCTTTTTGTTTCCCTGACAAGCTCGGTAATAAAAGAAGGGAAGCTTGCAAACCTGGGATGTATACTTACTTTTCAAGACACAACCAGGGAAAGAGAGCTTGAAGAAATGAAGCTTGATTTTGTTTCTATGGCAGCGCATGAACTAAGAACACCTCTTACTTCAATCAGGGGATACATTTCACTTCTGGAACCTAAAATTAAAGGAATAATAAATGAAAATGACATGAAATTTCTTGAAAGGATTGACATTTCGGCCTCTCAACTTTCAACACTTATAGAAAACCTTCTTGACGTTTCAAAAATAGAACATGACTCGCTGGAAATAGAAGTCAAGAAAGAGGAGTGGGTTGAAATAGTAGAGGCTTCCGTTGAAGGTTTTAAGGATCTTGCTAAAGAAAAAGAGATTAAACTTTCTTTCAAGGAACCAAAGTCAACTATTCCTCCCGTAGCCATAGATAAGTTTAGAATTTCGGAAGTCCTTTCAAATCTCCTTGCCAACGCGTTAAACTTCACGAACGAGGGCGGGGAAGTAACTGTTACTATAGGAATTGATAATGGCTTTATAAAAACAATAATAAAAGATACGGGATGTGGAATACCAGAAAGGGCCATCCCCCATCTCTTTACAAAGTTTTACAGAGTAACGGGGATTTTAGAAAAAGGCTCAAAAGGAACAGGACTTGGACTTTATATCAGTAAGTCCATTGTAAGCATGCATGGGGGTAAAATCTGGGTTGAGAGTAAACTGGGCGTTGGAAGTTCATTTTCATTTACTGTTCCGATTTTTAGTATGGCTGAAGCAACTAAAAGTTCTAGCTTATAGGACCTATTTTTGTGGGAGGCCAAAATCTTAAAAATACCTTGCCGTCAATCCTTCCTTCGGACAAAGGCCCAAAAACCCTTGAATCGGCCGAGTGCAATCTGTTGTCTCCCAAAACGAAATAATATTTATCCGGCACATCAGCAACAAGACTTTGCACATCCTTAGTACAAACAGAAGGAGGAAGGTACTTCTCCTCAAGCTGCACTTTTTCACCAGTTTTTAAAATTACCCTTACAAAACAGTCTTTAATTTCAACTTTTTCTCCCGGGAGGCCTATAATTCTTTTTACGTAGTCTATATTATTGTTTCCAGGCGGATTAAAAATAATTATGTCACCTCTTTTTAGCCTGTGAAATTTCGGCGACAACCTCTCAACAAGAAGTCTTTCACCCGTATAAAGAGTAGGCTCCATAGAAGCCCCAACAACAACCTCGGGAAAAGCCAAAAAAGCATATACGGCTAAAAATATAGCGAGAGAAATAGCAAAAGTTTCAATCATCTCGGAGAAAAGATTTAAGAATGACTTCATAGGTGACAATTATAACAGGAGTTATAATGGATTTGTGAAACTTTTAAAAAGGCCAAAGGAATCACTAATCCTGCTTCTGACATTGATTTTACTTGTCTCCATGACATCTTTTTCAATTGTTCAAGTAATAACAAATCTTTTGGCGGGTGTTATCTCCTGCCTTCTCTTTGACGCTTTTTTTCTAAAACTAAGAAAGATTAAACTCTTTAAACTCTCCGCCGCATTTGCAACAGGTCTTATACTTGCCATTCTCATCTCACCAAGCGCGCCTTTGTATGTGTTTGTTACTGCTTCACTAGCTGCCATGTTTTCTAAAAATTTTATAAGGCTTAAAAACTTCCATGTTTTTAATCCCGCGGCATTCGGGGCTTTCACGAGCCTCATCATCTTTAATATCCCTATCTCATGGTGGGCAGTATCCTACTCTTTAACCCCTGCACTGATCACAATTATCGGTGTTGGGTACATTACAATAATAAAGTTAAAAAAACTTCCTGTTCTGGTATCCTTTTACACTGCCTTGATAATTACGTTCCTTCTTTTAAATGTTCCTCTACAAGCTATTTTTGATTACACAGCAATCTTTTTTGTCTTCGTTATGCTATGCGAACCAATGACAAGTCCTAATAAAAAGACCCTTCAACTTGCTTATGGAGGTTTGGCGGCTCTTCTTTCCTTTACCCTTCCAGCTGAACTTGTAAAAGACCCTGTGATCTTTTCGCTTCTACTCGTAAATGGGATGGGATTTTACTTTGAAAGAGTAACTCAAAAGATTTAAACTTCAACTTTTATAAGCCTCTTCCATGGCAATTTTTGTATTTTACGGGAGTACCGTCCGGCTTCTTCCTGCCGCAGGGACAGGGATCATTCCTTCCAACCTTCATTATTCCTGATTTTACAGGCTCAACTTTAAATCTACGATGCTCTGCCTCTTCCTCCAAAACTCCCGTCTCAAGCTCCCCATGCTTGAATTCAACACCTCTTTCAGGCACTCTTCTTGCTACCCCGGCACCTTTTATTTCTTCCGCTTCAACTTTAGCAAGCTGAACAAAACGGGTGGCTACAGAGGAGTATATTCTTTCAACTAGAGCTCCAAATCTTAAATGCCCCTCCTTTCTGTATTCCACAAGCGGATCTCTTTGAGCGTAACCTCTTAAATTAATCCCTTCCATTACATCATCCATATCATCAAGATGCTCTATCCAAAGCGTGTCTATAACCTCAAGAGACACCATAGTAATAACCCGTCTTACCAGATCCTTTGAAGTTTCCCTCTCTTTCTCATCAATAAGAGAAGTTAAATCTTCATCGGTAAACGGTTGAATCTTTGGAATTAACCACTCTTTAGTCCACGGTTCTTCCGAAATACCAAGAAACTTTCGCCTTAACTTATAAATCACAACCCTTTGCTGATTCATCACGTCATCAAACTCCACAACTCTTTTTCTTATGTCAAAGTTATGACCCTCAACTCTCTTTTGGGCATTTTCTATGGCCGAGGAAACAATACCTGCCTCAAGAGGAGTACTTTCATCAAGGCCAAATCTATCCATAAGCTTTTCTACCGTTGCACCTCCGAAAATTCTCATTAAGTCATCCTGTAAAGAAACAAAAAACCTTGACGACCCGAGATCACCCTGCCTTCCTGACCTTCCCCTTAGCTGATTGTCAATCCTTCTTGACTCATGCCTTTCAGTCCCAATTACATGAAGGCCCCCAAGTTCCCTTACCCCATCTTGTTCTAAAGGCTTAGCATTTTCACCTCCAAGAATAATGTCAACACCTCTTCCTGCCATATTCGTAGAAACGGTTACTGCACCTTTTTTCCCGGCTTGCGCAATAATTAAGGCCTCCCTTTCATGGTTTTTCGCGTTTAATATCTCATGTGGAACCTTTTTTCTTTTTAGAAACTCGTGAAGAATCTCGCTTTTTTCAACAGAGGTGGTTCCCACAAGCACAGGCTGACCTTTCTGGTATTTCTCTTCTATTTCATTTGCCACTGCTCTAAACTTGGAGGCCTCCGTTTTGTAAACAACATCCGTATGGTCAATTCTCCTTGCCGGCATGTGCGTAGGTATCACAACAACCTCAAGTTTATATATCTTATGAAGCTCTTCAGCTTCCGTTTCCGCAGTCCCTGTCATTCCCGAGAGTTTTTTATACATTCTGAAGTAGTTCTGGTAAGAAATTTCGGCTAAAGTTCTGGATTCCCTTTGTATTTCAACCCCTTCTTTGGCTTCTATTGCCTGATGCAAGCCTTCGGAATATCGGTTGCTTGGGAGAAGCCTCCCTGTAAACTGATCAACAATCACAACTTTGTCCTCTTTAAGTACATAATCTTTATCTCTTTGAAACAGGGCTTTTGCCTTAAGAGCCTGCTCAACATGGTGCACTGTCTCAAAATCTTTCTCATAAAGGTTATCCACGTTAAGAAGCCTCTCCACCCTTCTTATACCAAGGTCAGTAAGAACAACACTGTTTCTCTTTTCGTCAACTTCATAATCGGTTCCTCTGGCAAGATTATTCACAAGATTTGCTATCTCATAGTATTTCTGCGTTGATTCTTCTGCGGGAGCGGAGATAATTAGGGGCGTTCTTGCCACATCAATAAGAATTGAATCGGCCTCATCAACAATGGCATAGTTGTGAACACCAAGGTCGCCATTTCGGTTTACTTGAACGAGTTCGCTACCATCTAACGCTCTATTATCTCTTAAATAATCAAACCCGAATTCATGATTTGTTCCGTATGTAACATCGCATTTATACGCCTCCGCTCTTAATACCGGTCTTAATTTTTTAGAGAGTGGATCCAGAAATTCTGGATTATCAAAAGAGGGGTCAAAGACGTACGCTTTTTCGGAAACTATAGCTCCAACGGTCAATCCAAGATAACTATAAATTGGCCCCATCCATCCTGCATGATGGGCTGAAAGATAATCATTAGGAGTAACCAGATGGGCTCCATCCCCCGTTAAGGCATTAAGATATAAGGGGGCAGTTGCGGTTAAGGTCTTTCCTTCCCCCGTTTTTTGCTCCGCGACTTTTCCTTGTGAAAGCGCAATTCCCGCAAGAAGCTGGACGTCAAAATGCCTTTTATTTATAGTTCTTTTCCCCGCCTCCCTTACTAAGGCAAAGGCCATGGGGAGAATTTTATCAAGGTATGCGTTTTTTTCTTCAAAACTTTTTCCTTTTAACTCTTCTTGCCACCTAGTTGTTTTTTCTTTTATCTCATTTTCACTTAAAGCGGAAACCTCCGCCTCTAAAGCGTTAATTTTTAAAACAAGCGGTTTTAATTTTGAAAGCTCTTTTTCATTTGAATCAAAGAGTTTACCCAGTAGTGTCATAACTTTCGTATTCTACAACTCAAACGCCTTTATTTAAACTAATCTAGTACAAAAAATAGAGGACTACAAAAGCAAGGATAACTCTATATATAATAAAAACTGATAAGGACTTCGCTTTCAGAAAGTTTATCAGGAATTTAATAGCAAGAAGTCCTGAAACAAACGAGGCCAAAATACCAGCAAAGTAAGGCGCATAACCTATAGAAGCTATAAAAGATGATGTCGTAAAAAGCTTAAAAAATGCAGCAGCTAAAACTGCAGGTGTTGACAAGAAAAATGAAAACTTTGCTGCGTCCTCCCTCTTAAGTCCACCTAAAAGTCCCCCTGAAATAGTAACACCTGACCTTGAAATTCCAGGAAGCAACGCCAACGGCTGAACAAATCCCATTATTAACGCGGTTTTTAAATTAAGCTTCGTTCCTTTTTCCAGTTTTCCCGCCGCATATTCAGCTAAAACCATTATTAAAGAACCAATAAGCAGAAACACAACTACCCAAAAAGCCTCCCTGAAAAAATTCTCCACCGGCCCATCAAGAAAAAAACCAACAATCATAACAGGAAGAGAACCGGCTGTAAGATAAAGAGCCATCTTTCTATCCATTTTCAGAAAATCTCTGGCAAAATAAACAAAGACGGCTGCAGCTGTACCTAAATGCAGGGATGTGTCAAAAACCAAAGGAGATTTCCCCCAGTCAAAAAACCAAGGGATAAGCAAAAGGTGGGCTGTTGAGGATATAGGTAAAAACTCCGTGACACCCTGAACTAAACCTAAAATGACCGCCTGGAAAATGCTCATGAGTAGCCATAAATTATAACATTATCCGAATTAGTTTTTCCCGCGACAATAAGAGATCTCACTTCCGAAAAATATTCCGAGACATTTTCAATGAAGTTATTTACATCATCCTGATGGTGCTTTAAATAAATCCTATTAAACACAGCTAAGCCGTTTGGGATAAGAAGCCTTTTAATTCCTGAAAAAAAACTTCCCGAATTTCCAAGTTCAGGATAAACTTCTCCAACAAAAATATTTGTGATAACGCAGTCAAATTCGTTCGGGGAAAGACCAAACTCCTCTGGGCTTGTAACAACTCTTAAGGCATCATCAGTGATAATTCTATGGTTTGGTATAGAACCTACGTCAAAATACTTTCTGGCTATTTCAACCATAACCGAATCAAACTCAACGCTGACAATGGAAACACCTTTGTGTCTTTCGGACAGAATCCAAGGTATAGCGCCTCCCCCAAGCCCAAGAAGTAAAACATGACTCGGTTCTCCTAAAGACTCGGTTATTACATCAACAATCCTTCCCCAATACATTCTCCCAGCAAGGGGAGAGCCGCGGTTAACCGATTGTGTAACTCCGTCAGCAATAAGCCTCCTTGTCTTGCCCTTTTCCAAAACCTTGATTTTACCGTTTAAAGGAGATGTAGTCTCAAAAACCACCTTGGGAGGAGTAACATCGGAAAAGACAGTCATCAGGATATTTCTTTCTTACCCATCAGTTTTTGCAACGCTTCAGGCACTTTTATAGTACCATCCTCTTTCTGGTAATTGTCAAGGATAGAAATAATCATTCTACCCATAGCGCAACCCGTGTCGTTTACAGTATGGGCGTATCGGGTACTTCCTCCATCCTTAAATCTAATGTTTAATCTTCTTGCCTGAAAATCGGTGGCATTTGTATCAGTCATTACTTCCATAAACTCCCTTTGGGAAGGAAGCCAAACCTCAGCATCATATTGCTTATGAGAAGCAAGGTAGCCCGCATCGGCACTGCATTTATTTAAAACTCTGTATGGAAGCTGTAACTGCTGCAAAAACCACTCATTTATTTCCCTCAAGTATTCCATAGTTTCATCAGAGGTTTCAGGAATAGTCACAACATCCATCTCAAGCTTATCAAACTGATGAACTCTTTTTATTCCGTAAACATCCTTCCCCCACGACCCTACTTCACTTCTAAAACATGATGTTAAAGCAAACATTTTATATGGAAGCTCCATCTTTGAAACTGTTCTATCCATAAAATAGGCAAAGAGAGGGGGCTCGGACGATCCTACAAGATAAAGATTTTCTCTATTTTCAACATTGTCGCTTTCAATTTTATATACCTGGTCCCTTCCTTCAGGAAAATGACTGGTGCCGACTAAAACCCTATCCTTCACAAGAAGGGGTACCATCATTGGAACAAAACCTTCGGAAACTAACTTTTTCTTAAGAAGTGAGGCCAAAGCATCCTGCAGCAAAACCGCGTCATTTTTCAGATAGCAAAACCTGCTTCCCGACGTGATGGCACTTTGCTCAACATCTATCATGTCATGCATCTTTCCAAGCTCAATGTGATCCTTCATCTTAAAATTTGCTTCAGGCATGTATTTAGCTGCGCTATTTCCTTTTCCAAGTTTTTTCTTTGGAAGATATCCATCTAAGGGCGTCCACACAGCTAATTCCACATTATCGTCAGGACCGTCGCCTATTGGCATATTGGAACAGGGAATATTGGGAAGATATAAAAGCTTCTCATTTAATTTCCCTTCAAGAATTTTCAGATCATTTTCAAATTTCTTTAATTCTATCTTCAACCTCAAAGCTTCCTTAATTAATTCCGCCCTCTCTTTAGCAACCTTTGTTTTTGAAACCTGTTCAGAGAGGCTGTTTCTTAAAGCTCTATGAGACTCAACGTGCGAAAGCATCTCAAGTCTTTGGTCATCAAGCTTTAAAATCTCATCCACATCCGTCTTTGCCTTCCTTACCCTAACTGCATATTTTACCTTGTCGGGAAAAGCTCTGATAAATTTAATATCAAGCATATAGCTTACCTTTCAGCGTTAACATATATATTACAAAAGTATTCAAGGAGTCCTAAAAGATTGATGGATTTATAATAATACCTGCACGTCTTTCTAACAACTTCCCTCTCTTTAACACCCCCAAAGCCTATAAACATATCACATACCTGTCCGGCTCTAACGTCAGTCATCCCATCTCCAACAAAAACGGTCGGGCCGCTCACCGAAATTTCTTTCAACACTAACTCCTTGCCAAAATCCTCCGCTAAAATAGACCCTTTGGCAATTCTCTTAAAGCTACCGCTTTTATCAAACTCAAGATCCACCCCATAAACATTTTCTCTTTTAACACCCGCGTAATCCGCAAAAATATCAATAGCCTCCTTTAAACCTCCGCTTGCTATGTAAACCTCTCCTCCAAGACTTCCAATTATTCCAAAAAGAGTTTTTACGCCAGGAAGTTTTGACTCAATATATTTTTCCCCAAGAAGCTCCAAATCTTCTTTCTTAGGCTTAATCAGTGAAAGCCTTTCTTGCAGAGAATCCTTAAAGGGGGTCTCGCCTGTCATTCCCGATTCCGTGATCTTTCTTATCTTCATACTTATTTCCTCACTACAGGATAAACTGTCCAACCCCTCTATTGAGACAAGAGTGCTGTCGCAATCAAAAACGAAATTTTTAAAGCTTAAGGTAGTCATATTTCCCCATAAAAAAACCCTCCTGTATCGGAGGGGTCAAATGACGGTACCACCCTTTGTTTAACTTTATTCACAGCTGTAACGGGCATCCCCGGAATCAGTTAGCTATCCAAAACTTTCTGGTTTTGGATGGGATCTGATCAGCTAAAGCAGTGGAAAACCTGCTCTTAACGCTTTTATATGTTCCAATCTTTATACATGAAAAACCTAAAATCTGTCAAGTTGATGCATAACAAGTAAAGGGATAAAATACCTCCATCAAAATCACGGCCTAATGGCCAAAAAAAGGAGACAGATATGAGTCAGGAAATCGTGTTTGTTGACGTAGTCAGGCTGGAGGGCCACAGAACACCGGTTGCGGTACTCTCCAAAGTTGGTGCGAGTGGGGTACAACTCTACCTTAAAAATGGCTCAACATTCGGTCTTACTCTCACACCAAACATCAATGAAGCCCTTCCTATGGACGTGAGTCCTCGATCGCGTGATGTGATCACTACTCTGGCCAGGGAACGTTTCGGTGTAGAGGAAGATATGGTCAGATTCAACAATTGGCCTGAATTCCCCGCCGATTAACAAAAAGCGTCTCTCAAACAGCCTGTTACCCAAAGTGACAGGCTGATTTTCTTCTCGCCTAGAAACAGTGGATCGTTAGAGCCCAAGCTTCACGGCATCTTCCTGCATTGCCGAAAGCGTAACCTCCATAAACTTATCCAAAGAAATTCCAAGCTTCTCGCTGCACTGCTCTATCTGCTCCCTTGAAACGGTTCTTGCAAACTCCTTTTGCTTCCATTTCTTCTTAACGGAATCCACATCAACCGAAACAAGTTTCTTATCCGGCTTGACCAATGCACACGCGACAATGAACCCCGTTAGCTCATCAACACATTCCAAAGACCACTCAAGAAGGGTTTCGGGCTCTCTTAAATGAGTCACTTTAGTATTATGGGATTTAAAAGCTTCTACAATATGGGAATGGACATCATAAACTTTAAGCCAGTCAAGAAGCATGATCGTATGCTTTTCCCAGTTATCCTTAGTTATTTCATAATCCGCATCATGCAAAAGTCCCACAACTCCCCAGTCCTCCTCCGACAGATTATTAACGGAGCTTTCATTTCTTCCCTCTTTTTTAAAATATCTATACAATGCCCTCATTGCCACCGAAACTGCATAGCAATGCCTTCTTAAATTTACATTAAGCATATTTTTGTGAAGAATTTCCGTGGCAATATTATGAGTCAGCTTTTCCATAGCTTAATCAAGAGGACCTACAATCTCAATGTTTTCTTCAGGTTTAAGAAGCGGAAACATAACGCATTCTCTTATAGACTTCCCGGCAAGGAACGAAAAAAGCCTTTCGGAAACGCCAAACCCCGTAACGGGAGGCATCCCATATTCAAGAGACCTTACAAAATCATAATCAAACATCTGGGCCTCCGTATCGCCTTTTTCTCTCATTTCCTGCTGGTCTTTAAATCTTTCCGCCTGATCAATTGGATTATTAAGCTCCGAATACCCATTCCCAACTTCTGATCCACCGATAATAACCTGATACCTCTCAACAAAGTCAGGATCATCTGCTTTTCTTTTGGCAAGAGGCGAAACTTCCACAGGATGATCAGTAAGAAAGAGCGGACCTGAAATATTTTTCCTGACCGCCTTCCAAAGATGGTCTAAAAGCCTACCTTTGGTATCAGATTCCATAAATCTGATCTTCATTTTCTTAAGCTTTTCTTTTAGGTCCTCCGAGGAAGCTTTTTTAATATCAATCCCCAGCTCCTTTTTCAAAGCATCAGTAAAAGTTAACCTACCCCACTTTTGATTCAAATTTATCTTCTTCCCAAATATTTCAAATTCATAAGTTCCAAAAGTTTCAAAAGCAACTTTTTTGTACATCTCCTCAACAAGCTTCATGGAATCCTCATAATTTGCAAAAGCCCAGTAAAATTCCACCTGCGTGTAATCCTGGAGGTGCTCTTTACTAATTCCTTCGTTTCTAAACTGCCTTCCAATCTCAAATGTTTTTTCAAAACCTCCCGTCATTAACCTTTTCTGCCACAACTCTCCCATTGAAATTCTTAAATACACATCAATATCCAAAGCATTATGATGGGTAACAAAGGGATTAGCGTCGGCTCCTCCCGCGGTATTTTCTAAAACGGGCGTTTCAACCTCCAAAAAACCTTTAGAGAGTAGGAAACTTCTGATGGAATTCCAAAACTTTGATTTTTGTCTGAAAAGATCTCTTAACTTAGTATTTAAATTAAAATCAACATATCTTTGTCTGTATCTTTCCTCAACATCTTTAAGCCCAAACCATTCGGAAGGCATAGGCCTAAAAGACTTGGACAACAGCTTATAATCCCCAACCTCAACCGTGATTTCTCCAGCTTTAGTAGTAAAGAGCTTGCCTTTGGCAAACAAAAAATCCCCTGCGTCTAAAAGATCAAGAAACTCATAGCTTTTACCACCTAATGCATCCTCCTTAAAAAGAAGCTGTATTTTGGAGGATTCATCATAAACATCCGAAAAAGTGATCTTTCCATGCTTTCTGAAACCGTGGAGCCTTCCGCATACTTCAACTATCTCCCCCATCGGCTTTAAAAGAATTTCGGCAATAAAAGTCTTATCAATGGAAAATGAAAGATATGGATTAACCCCAAGTTCCAGTATCTTTTTGAATTTTTCAATACGAGTGGAAATAATGTCCCTAGAACTCATACTTTAAGAGTTTATCAGAAAAGTAGCCGTACATATATTCGGATGAGTATTTGTCAAAAAAACTTTGGACTTCCGCTTCCGATGCCTCGGCATAAAAATGCATGACAACATTTGCAAGCTGATCAGCGCATGAGTACATCTTGCTCGCATTTGGAAGGATTCTATCCCCATCAAGCTTAATTGCTCCGTTTTCAAGGCAGTAGTTATAAAAAACGCGGTAGCCCACAAGATAATTCTCTACCTGCGGCGCGGTTTTACGTATGAAGTAATCCGAAAAAGTTCTCATCAACATCACATATAAAATAGCCTCAAGATCTTTCTGGGACAAAACGCCTTTTATTACCTGAAATCCGCAGGCTTTAATGCCAACAATGGACGAATGAAGCTCCATAACAGGGTTAGACATACTCTTTAAGCGCTTCCAAGCTCCTTCATACTGAAAAATCGCTTCCGTAATCTCATGAGCAAGAACGAGTCTTACAGCGTTAGCCATTATAAAATCGTCACTGAAACTTTTCTGAACACCTAATTCAATAAAGTCCCTGAATAGCGGAAGGAGCATTTGACCGTCTCTTCTTTCAATGTTATTTGTGTAAACGACAATTTTAATACCACACTTTTTAATCGTATTAATATCTTCGGGATAATTTACGGCTCTTGCGGGAAGTGAAGCATTCCTTCCCCCAATACAAATAACATTATCAACTCGTACCTTTATCATATCCGCTGAAACATTCTGCCTTGCCTTTGATCCAAAAGGAGGAAGCATGTTTCTTATTACATCCACATAATTTAAAGGATTATATGAACCGTTCGTGCCCGTATATGTAAAATTAAAATTATAAGCTTTCTTTAAACTAAAAAGTCTGTCCGCATATGACCCAAGAGGCCCTGCCATAAGATGTAAAAAGCTTTTATTATCAACTGCTATCCATGCTTTTTCAAGAGTTGAGTAATCCCCATGACAAAACTCTTTAGAAGCTATTTCTAGATATTTTTTGAAACTTTTTTCAGAGGCAAGTTTTGAAGCCTTTAAAAATAGATCAGATATTTCTTTTAGAACATCTCTATATTCCTCATGATAATAAACAGCACAAAGCTTCCCACTTGAGTCTCTTTTAACAACCGTGTAAGGGTCTAAAATCTTAGGTTCTTTTTTAGATGCTTCTTCAATTTCTTTACGCGTTGCATCTGTAGGATAAAAACCCCCACCCTTAAAATCCCCATCCGCCTGCTTTGCAAATATTTCACCAACTTTTTTTCCAGCTTCTTTTAATATTTCTACAATTTTTAAATCTGTCTTTGAAAATCTCTTTTTCTCAATAGGATATTCAAGGTAATACTTCTCATTCATAAAACACTTCCAAAATCTTATATTTAAGTTTAACTACTGGAGTTGTGACTTCTATGACGTCTCCAACTTTTGACCCCAAAAGAGCCTGTCCGACTGGAGACTCGTTGGAAATTAAATTTTTTATAGGATTTGCCTCTACACTTCCGACAATTTTAAACTTGTCAACCTCTCCGTCACATTCAACTTTAACCATTGCCCCGATAGAAATAAAGTCAGCGGCTATCTTTGCTTTTTTCTCATCTATTATCTTGTAATCTGAAAGTATACTTTCAAGCTCCGAAATCCTTCTTTCAAGAAGGGTTTGCTTTTCAAGCTCTAGATCATATTGAATATTATCTTCATAACCGCCAGATTCAATGGCGGCTTTAATTCTTTCGGCGGCTTTTTGCCTTCCGTTTGCTATGAGGTCGCTATATTCCTCCTGTAATTTGCTTAATCCCTGCTTTGTAAGATATGTGTTTCCCATAACACCCTTCTTCGGGCACTTAATTTAAGTCAATCTGGCAGGTTTACTTGATGCTAAGGATTGTATACGTAAGCTTTCCAACGGGAGCTTCCACTTCAACTTTATCTCCAATTCTTTTTCCCATTAAAGCTAGTCCAAGGGGAGACTCATGTGAAATTTTCCTCTCCATTGGGTTTGCCTCAACTGCCCCGACTATATAAAACTCTTCTTCCCCGCCTTCTACATGAACTTTAACAACACACCCGACATCCACAACATCACTGTTTTTATTTTCTTTTATGGTTTCAACGTTTTTTAATATCTCCTCAAGCTCTGTAATTCTACCTTCAATAAACGCTTGTCTTTCACGCGCGGATTCATACTCGGCATTTTCGGAAATATCGCCCATTTCTCTTGCGGACTTTATTCTTTCCGCGATCTTTGAGCGCTCTACATCCACCAGATTCTTATATTCTTTTTTAATTTCTTCAAAACCTTCTTTTGTAAGGTATACTTTACTCTTTTTCATAAAAATAAAAAAATCCCCTCAAACAAACCGAAGCTTAAAGATTAAGAGGGGGAACTTTTTTTCTTAAATCCTTTGTAACGTGAATGATCGTATCACGCAAAAACCTTAATGTCAAGCTAAGGAAACGTTGATTTGACAACAAAAATGGCTCTTTCAATCAATAGTGTGTGTCTGATAAAATTAAAGAGTGAAAAGACTGCTCATTCCACTTCTTCTCCTTTTAACCTTTCTATTATTAGGATACATTTTAGTCAGATCAAAGAACCAAAAAATCTTAACGTTAACCAAAAACTTCAAGGAATCCGAAAAAACGGTTGCCTTACTTAAGGATGATATTAAAGTAAAAGAAGCTACAATCTCTTCCCTTAGCAAAGAACTTGAAGGAATTAGAGGTACAGTTATTTATAAAGAGTTAAAGCTCATAAAAGATACCCTTATAAACTTTAAAAAGCTTAAGGACAAAGTAAATTCTTATCAAAAACTGGGTGTGAAAACGGAAAGCGTGGCGGACAAGTTTCCTATTCTGACGGATTTGCTTTTAGAATTAAAGTTTGAGGAGGCAAGTAGTTCCATTAAAGCCTATGACGATAACCTTGAAAAACTGTATGAACAAAAAAAGGAAGAAGAAAGAAAGGCTTTAGAAGAACTTCAGAGAAGGTACACTCAAGTTTTGGATCAGGGCGGCTACATTAGATACAGTGTTAGAACAGACGTCGGGGTCTTTCTAGCAGACATCCTTGTTGCTGACCTTAACAAAGTAAGGGTCATAACCGATACTGCAAACGATTCGGATTGCAAAAGAGACTGCGCGTTATTAACACTTGCTTCCTTTGTTTCAAGAAACGGTGGTTTTGCAGGTATTAACGGATCCTACTACTGCCCTCCTGAATACCCTCAATGCAGTGATAAAAAAAACTCCTTTGATTTTCCCGTGTATAACTCAAGACTTGGCAAATGGATTAATAAAAAGAACCTATTTTGGGACAACAGAGCATTAATAACATTTAGGGGAAATAGCGGAAGTTTTTACAAATTTGAAAAAAGCTACAGCACTGGTACATCCGTTGATGCCGGTTTAGCGATGGTCCCCGGCCTTCTTCAAAATGGAAGTGTAATAGTTGGCTCATATAAACTTGAGGCAAAAGAACAGATAAGGTCAACCCGAAGCTCAATAGGGTTTAGCGGTTCAAAAGTGTATGCAATAACGGCAAGAGGCGTGAACACCTACGAGCTTGCTTATGTACAAAAGGCTGTGGGCGCCAAGAATGCTCTCGCTCTTGACGGAGGCGGCTCCATTAATTTTTATTATAACGGGGTATATTACGCAGGACCCGGAAGAGCCCAAGCCAATTCAATAATTTTTAAATATAGGTAAATTAACTTTTCTTTCTTGCCATACCTACTATGTGTGCTTTTATAAATTCGGGCTTTAACCCGTTTAAAAGCCTATCAAAAAAGTTTGAAAGGAAAAAAGAAGGTTTATTGAAAGAGGTATAGCCCGGATCATAGTTTAATTTTAATTCAATATCTGAAAATGAAGTTTTGTATAAAAGCTCTTTTAAAACTTTGATCTCATTAGCTTTATAAAAAGTTGTGAAAACATCACTTTCGCCTCTGTCATAAAGGAATTTATTTACAAAAAAGTTTAGTTTTTGGTTTTTTAAAACTTCTTTAAGCCTCAACAAAAAGTAATCCTTATTGGGAGTAGCCAGAATTAAATACCCTCCTTTTTTAAGCACCCTTGAAACCTCCAAAAAAACCTTTTCCGGTCTTTCTAAATGCTCTATCACCCACATAGATATAACGACGTCAAAAATCCCGTTTTCATATGGAATTTTTTCAAGATTTCCATACTTTATCTCATCAAGACATATATTCTTACCTGTAAATTCAGGGTTTATATCAACACCAAAAGCGCGGGAAATTTTATCTCTGTACTCATCTATTACGTAATTCCCGTTTCCGCATCCTGCATCCAAAACCTTAAGAGGGTGGGATAAATCAGAGACTGCCCTATCAAAAAGACTGCATAAAACAATATGTGTATTATCCCAAGAAGGATTTAACTTTTTATATTCTCTATTAAAAAATATCTGTCTTTTTTCTTTCGGAGAGAGAACCGAATAAATCTTAATATACCCCTCCTCAAGGACTTTTGATTTAGCCGTCTTTACTTTTCGCACGAGAGAAGTATATCAGTTAGAATCAATATATGGACCTTTCTTTAAATATAACCGGGGGATTCCCCGATTACTCCCTTATTGATAGCGGCGGGGGCTACAGGCTTGAGAGATTTAAGGATATTGTGGTAGCTAAACCTGACCCTCAAGCCATTTGGAAAAGAAGAACTAAACTCTGGGATAAAGCAGATCTAATATTTAACAAAGAAACAAATGCTTGGGAAAAAAGATCCGAAGTTCCAGACTCTTGGAATTTAAAATGGGGAAATTTAAAATTTAAAGTCAAACCCACTCCTTTTAAGCACCTGGGTATTTTTCCCGAACAAAGCGATCACTGGGACTTTATTAAAAGAAAAATAGAACATGAAGAAAGAGAAATAAAGGTGCTGAATCTATTCGGGTACACCGGAGCCGCAAGCGTTGTGTCGGAGGCATTCGGGGGCTTAGTAACTCACGTGGACGCTTCAAAACCTGCGCTAATATGGGTTAAGGAAAACGAGAAACTAAATAATCTTTCAGGAGAAATAAGAGTAATAAATGATGACTGCCTTAAATTTACTGGGAGAGAGATAAAAAGAGGAGCAAAATATGACCTGATACTTGCAGACCCGCCCGCATTTGGACATGGAGCCCAAAATGAAACTTGGAAATTTAACGAGGGTTTCCCAAAGCTCTTAGCAAATGTCATTAATTTGCTATCAGACGAGCCGATTGGGATCCTAATTAACGCTTATGCTATCTCCTCCCCGTCAACTATGCTCTTAAATACTTTAAGAGATTATCTTTCGGGTGGAAAAGTAACATATGGAGAGCTTTTGCTCTCCGAAGAGACGGGAAGAAACTTCTCAACGGGGATTTATGCCCGCTGGGAGCCTAATACCTAAACTTTACCCTTTTTAAAAGAAGCGAATTGGAGACAACCGATACCGAAGATAAAGCCATAGCCATTGAAGCAAATATCGGATTTAAAAGAAGGCCGAAAAACGGGTACAAAACACCGGCCGCAACCGGTATTAAAGCAACATTATAAAAGAAAGCCCAGAAAAGATTCATTTTTATCGTTCTCATAGTTTTTCTTGAAAGTTCAATTGCAAGGGCGACAGAAGCCAAATCCTTATTTATTAATGTTATACCCGCAGATTCCATGGCAACATCTGTTCCACTGCTCATAGCTATCCCCACATCAGAAGAAGCAAGGGCAGGAGCGTCGTTAATCCCATCCCCTACCATAGCTACGGTTAAGCCCCCAGACTGGATTTTTTTAATTTCGGCCTCTTTCTGATCAGGAAGAACTTCCGAAAGTACATTTTCTATTCCAAGACTTCTGCCTATGGCCAAAGCCGCCCTTTGATTATCCCCCGTTATCATATAAATCTTAATCCCAAGCTTTTTAAGTTTTTGGATAGCACCAGAGGCACTTTCTTTAACCCTATCCGAAATAGCAACAATCCCGTATAAAGCTTCATCAACCGCTAAAAATACAACAGTTTTCCCTTCATTTTCCAGTTTTTGCACTTTCTCCTCGTACTCTTTAGCATTTATCCCAAAGTTAGTCATTAGCCTTCTATTTCCAAGAAGAACCTTTTGACCCAAAATCTCGCCTTCAACTCCAAACCCTGATGTCACCTTGAATTTTTCAATCTTTTGAAAAGCTACATTCTTCTTTTCACCTTCATTAACAATAGCTTCCGCAAGTGAATGCTCCGATCCCTTCTCCAAAGAAGAGGCAAGTGTAAGAACTTTATCCTCTGAAATCCCATTTAGACCTATGACATCTGTTACCTCGGGCTTGCCTTTGGTCAAGGTTCCCGTCTTATCAAATACTACTACCCTAATCTTATGAGCAATTTCAAGGCTTCTGGCATCCTTTATTAAAATCCCGTTTTCGGCTCCCTTAGCAGTTCCAACCATAACGGCCGTTGGTGTAGCAAGCCCCATAGCGCAGGGGCAGGCAATTATAAGGACGGCAACCGTGTTTAAAAGTGCAAAAATGAAAGAAGGAGCAGGGCCAAAGTCATACCAGATTACAAAGGTTAAAACGGCAATAATCATTACAACAGGTACAAAATAAGATGAAACAAGATCCGCAAACCTTTGAATCGGTGCCTTGCTCCCCTGTGCCTCTTCAACCATCTTTATTATCTGGGATAAAAGTGTGTCCTTTCCTACCCTTGATGCCTTAAACAAGAAGGTTCCGCTCTTATTTAACGTGGCCCCTATAACCGTATGCCCAGCTTTTTTATCAATAGGAATACTCTCCCCCGTCACCATTGACTCATCAATTGACGATTCACCTTCCAGTAATACCCCATCAACGGGAATTTTCTCGCCCGGCCTAACCCGAACAATATCACCTATTAAAACCTCCGATATGGGAACATCAACCTCCCTCCCATCCTTTACAATTCTAGCCGTTTTTGCCTGGAGCCCGATCAACTTCTTAATAGCTTCGGACGTCCTTAATTTTGCCTTCGCTTCAAGATACCTTCCTAAAAGAATCAATGCAATAATAATTGTAGAAACATCAAAATAAGGTTCGGGTTTGATACCAATCCCCTCCACCACTTGAGGAAAAACCGTTACAAAAGCCGAGTAAAAAAAAGCAACCGAGGTTCCAAGAGCTACAAGAGTGTCCATATTAGCTGTTCTGTGCTTTAATGCGGGGATTGTTGCCAGGTAAAAATCATACCCCACAAAAAACTGAACGATAAACGCAAGAACAAGCTGAATATAAAAATTTCTTAATATCAACGGAGATGTCTCAATAAAACCAGGAAAACTCCCCCAAAATATAAGGAGGCCAAGTGATAAACCTACAAAAACTTTATATTTCAGTACTTTTAACTCTCTTTCCTTCTCTTTCTTTTGCAGATCTTCTTCCGTAAGCTCCTCTTCAACCATTGCCTTATATCCTACATTTGAAACAACACTGCAAAGCTTTTCATAAGAGACTTTATCTGGATCAAACGTCACACTTGCCTTTTCGGTTGTTAAATTAACATTTGCCTCTGACACACCCTCTGTTTCCTTTAGGGACTGCTCAATGGTCCTTACACAGGAAGCGCAGTGCATTCCTTTAATTAATAAAGTTTTCTTTATATTTCCCATAACTGCCCCCGATTACTATTTAGACGATTTTGGGATTTAGCTTGCAACCACTTTTCCATGAAACATATTCATTCCACAGGAAAAAGGGTACTCCCCCGCTTTTTGAGGATTAACCTTAATCTCAACTTTTTTGTCTAAAGGAAGAAATTTCCTTATCCCAAAATCCGAAAGAACCACCTCCTCAAGACAGGAGTTTGAATCCTTTCTTATAAAGTTTAGTGTTGTTTCTTTTCCGACTGGAACTTGAATTATTTCAGGGTTATACCCACCTTCAACCGTTATATCAATACTTGACACCGCCTTAACCTCCTTTCCCTTTCTCATCAGGAAAAAATAATAAATAAATATTGAAAGCCCAAGCCCTGAAATAGTAACTAAAATTTTGTCTATAGACATAAAAGCTTATGTAACTTTAATCTCTTTCATAGAAATTTTTGGCACGGGAAGGCAATCCGCCAGCTGCGGGTTGCATTGATTTTCAGGATCCTCCTTCTTCCCTCCTGTTTCCAACTTCAGAGAATCAGGCTTTTTAATAACTGTGAACTGTGACCCTCTAGTTGTCATTCCCATTGAACAGCTAAATGCGAGAGAGCCTTCTCCATTAGGAGTAAACTTTATTGATTCGGTCTTATCGGGAGGAAGGTATTTTGTGATACCAAGCTTTGGAACCGTTATTACTTTCGCGCACCCCGACGCTTTTGAGGAATCTATCCACCATTCCACAGGAACACCCTCATAAATAGTGAACTTTGAAGGGTAATACTCAAGACCCTCTATCCTCATCTTAATCACCTGAACACCGTTTATAATTTCACCGGTTATTTCCGAGCCAAGAACCTCCTCACTCCCATGGTTAACATCAAAAGTTACTCTGGGGAGATTCAGACTCACACCCGATAAAACCATCCCGTTATTAAAGTTAAAAAGGCCAAGTAGCACTACAACCGCGCCGGAAAACTTAAGGAAATACCCATGAACCCTCCCCTTAACAAAACTTGAAATAACACCAAGCGACATTAGGGCAGGCAGGGTGCCAAGCGAAAACATAAACATCGTGATCGCGCCAACCGCAAAACTCCCTCTCGTAAGTACATACAATTGGAGTGCCTGCGTAAAACCACACGGAAGAAAAAAGGTCAAAGCCCCGAGGACAAAGGGAGCTTGAAGCCTTCCGTTCTCATTTAAGGCTTCTATTTTATGCCCGATAAACTTAGGAATTTTAGGTTGAAGTTTCGAAACCAACGGGAAAATTCCCAAAATCTGAAGGCCCAGAATAAGCATCACAACACTAACAACCATCGTCACAAAACCTGTAAAACTAGGCGAGTAGGAAAAAAAGGAACCGAAACTTCCAAGAAGGCCTCCCAGAAGAGTGTAAGAAGCAATTCTACCTACGTTAAAAAGAGCAAAGGGCTTAAACTTTTCAACGCCGCTTAAATTTGGATTTTGTTTGCTGTATCTTGCCGCACAGGCAAGAAGAAGACCTCCCGTTACTGCAATGCATGTTGAGACTGCAGCCGTTAAGCCAAGAAGAAACACAAAACCATAACTCATGGTATCGGAAATGGCAATTTCAGGAGCCAGCTTTAATCCTCTTAAGATAAAATACCCCGCTACAACGATAAGAAAAATTGCGCCGGTTTCAAGGTGCTCCTTCTTGTCATCACTCGCAGGAGGAATATTTCCTAAAGATGGATCAAAAACCGTGTAGCCGTATTTATTAACCGCTTGGTTTAGCTCTGAAAGCGAAGGCCTTTTAGCGCATCTTAACTGGGCTGTTCCCATTGCCTGATCGGCTTTAACCTCTCTTACACCGTTAATCTTAGAGAGCTCTCTTTCTATCAACAGTTCACAGCTAGCACAGTGCATACCTTTTATTTTAAGCTTCACTTTTTTTATCTTATTCTCATTTTCCATATACTTAGTATAACCTAATTATAGACTAGGTTTGATAAATGATTGCAAGGTCATCAAATTTTATTTCAGGTTTTGCCAAAGGCCAATCACATTGCCTTCAGTATCGGTAACTCTTGCATAAAGTCCCATATCCCCTACTTTCATTTCTGGTGTAACAACCTTTCCCCCGGCTTCCTCAACTTTATCTAAAGATCTTTGAAGCGACGCAACAGATAGAACTATCACAACCGATTCAGATGGTGACTGCCTTTTCATCATTCCGCCGTTAATTGCACCCGACTCCTTGGGCATTCCCTTGTCATCAGTCTCAACAGTGTGAACAAAATAATAATCCGATGTATCAAGAGGCGCTTTATGTATCTCCCACCCGAAAACATCACCGTAAAACTTTTGGGCTCTTTCTACATTGTCCGCGGGAACTTCAAAATGAACTACTTTATCCATATTTCCTCCTAAAATTTTTTACTTGAATTTATATTCTAGACCTTGAATAGATATATATCAATATATGTGCCATTCCTGCAAGTTTGTCATTCCCGCGCTTGCCCGCCCTCTTGGCGGGAAAGCGGGAATCTAAAAAATGGGGCAGTGCCTGATTTACAAACACTGCCCAAAAAAGCGCTATTTGTCAGCGTACAGAAACTATCCAGGCCTGTCGCTGAATTGCCTCATACACCCTCTTTGGATATGGAGGAAGAAAAGCTGGGGCAACGTTATCCACCCCATTGTGCGCGGCAAGCGCCATAATGACGCCACTCGGGTTTTCCCCCTCCCCTCTCACTGCTTCAGCCTTTAAGTCTTCAAGCGAAACCGGAATCCCTTCAAGAAGCTGGTCAACCACAGTCATTTTCGTCTTCTCCTTTGTGAAGTTTAGTAAATACTATCAAAAAGCGAGAAGCGGTGTCATCTCGTTTAATTTAATGGCACCCTCCTAAACCTCAAATCCAGCGGTAAGAAACAAGAAAAACTCCCCATTTACTTTGGTATTATAATTTCCACTATGCTGACCAAAGCACAACTTCAAAGCAACTTAAATAAAAATCCAATGGTCCTTAGACGACTAAGAACCTTAAAACTGGCGGAAGGGATCAATCCTAAATTCCGCACTCCCCATATTGTAGGTGGTTACCTTAGGAATATATTGCTAGGACATGAGCCAAAAGACTGTGATGTTGTATTTCAGGGCTATCAGCTAAACCAACCGGGTATTTTAGAAGCGGTAAGAGAGGCTGAAAGAAGACTAAAAATTGACTCCTACCCAAATTGGGACTTTGAAAATGTTCTGGCAACAGGTGTTACAAATGATTTTTATGAAAATACTATTGGAAGATACTCACACCACACTGACTACTTGACACTTTTACTTATAGACACAAGCGGTACGTTATACCTGGGGGATAATAAAACACTTTCGGGTCTTGAAGGGAGAACTTTTGATTTGCGTTTTCCCGGAGTAGAAATTTGGGTAAACCACCGCGCAAAAGGAAAAAGCTATGTTTACTGCCTAATAGGAGATTTAATAAGAGGATTGTATCTTGGGCAGCTTCTTAACCTTAAATACTCACTAATAGCGGAATTCTTATTGAGTTATTTTGACGTTTTCTTTAAAAGTTTAAGCCCGGAAGATCAACAGACAAGACAAGCCTTTTGGATGAAAAAGACGGGATGTGACCCTAAGTATCAACATATCCTTGACCGCTTCGGAGTGAAATCTTTGAAAGCAACCGCTTCATAAGCTGTGATTAGAAACTACTTGACCTCTGAGCCAAATAATCACTCTTTTGTATATAGTTTCAGTTTTAGGGAATTCAAATTATAATAAATACCATAAATAAACAAATTATAGGCATAAATCTAGAAGAAGGACTAATTAAGAAAAAGGGAAGTTTTAAATATGGCCTAGCGTTCATATTTTCAACCTTCATATGGACCTATTTTTTTATTAATACATTCATCCTAAATTTGGATTATTTCCTTTTAAATAGGGTCGATCCTGATTTGATCACGTTGCTAAACTACAAATTTATCCTGACACTTTTACTATTCTCCATATTTCTGTTGCTTATCAATACAAGTATTTTTCCTTACATGTTGCACATCTTGATTTTCTCATTAATACTACCCATTTACATTATTCTTATGTTTTGGAAATCGAAAAACTGGCTACTAACTTTTTCAATTGTTGATAATTTAATTGAGGGTTTAACACACTTTAAAAGAAAATTTATATTAGTAACCTTGTTGATTATGTCAACGGTAGTAATATTTAACTTCGAAAGTGCGGTATTACTATACGCTACCAGTTTATTCTTATTAATCTATTTACTAATAACATACTTCATTGCTTTTACTAAACCTTTTAAAAAATCAATATTATTTGAATCATTTTCTAACTTATCCATTAAACTTACCAAATCATCCTTCACTAAGAGACTTATAGAAATTAATGAAGAATTAAGAGGCAAAGAACTTAACACATTCAACCAAACCCAAGAAATACTATATGCAAACAACCTCCAATTAGCTGTGATCGCTCATAGAGGTATGTATTTTATAGCAAACAAATTATCAATGTATAAAAAGAGTAGAATTTACCTTTACCATATTTCAATAAATATTATATTTCTCTTTTTATTTTCTGCTTTTATTTTTAGCCTTATAAATTTTGCGTTATATAAGATTAGCTCTAGCAATTTCGCCTACTCTGGTACTTTTGGTTGGTTTGACTTTTTATACTACAGCTCTTTTGCAATGTTTTCAGGTGGTTCTGAAAATCTTTCTCCAGTATCCATCTTATCCAAAGTAATAAAAATGATAATGTTAGTATCTGCAGGTATTATCATTTTAACTATAATTCTTAATGTTTCCTTCCTAGTAAAAGGTGAGAAGTATAAAGAAGATATTGACGAATTAGCTGAAACTTTAAAGAAAAACAGTGAATATTTTCAAAATTTTATATCTGAAGAATATAACTTATCAATTTTTCAGGCAATAGAAATACTGCATAAGCTGAAATCCGGTTTTATTACCCTTATATTCATGCTTTCTCAGGACATACCAGGAATAGAAAATTTAAGGTCAGAAGATGAATCAAAGAAAGACAACAATAAGTAATATTAACATGTCAAATTAAAAATTTCTCTTCTGCTCTTGTATTTTCTTAGTTGAGCCTTCTCTCAGAAACCCGCGAGAATAAGTTGGTGACCCCCCTCAGAGACGTATTTCGAACACCTTTGCAAGAACCTAGTTCACACATACGAATGTTTAAAAGAGGCATACTTTACGAATTATTACAAAAAAAGTGAGTGAAAACTATTCTATATCAAACATATAAGAACATATCAACCTCGCGCTAACGCCAGAGGGAAGATTTACACTTGATCCGCCACACTTGTTAAAATTCCCACCTCTTACAAAACAATCTAATTTATATAGAGTGGTTTTTGTCAGACCACCACTAGTACCATAATATACATTTCCCAGAGAATATAGCCATACCCTTAATCCAATCAAAAACAAAACGACCAAAGATATCCAGATTAATGGTTTTTTAGCATATTTTATTTTCTAGAAATATATGGACTGCTCCTTTAATTCAGAATCCCAGAACCATTTACAGACGTCATAATTGCCTGTCCGCTCATTAAATCTGCATCTTCTTAGAAGTGAATTGTTATTTCCAAATATAGGAACTAAACTCAAAAGCAGTAAGATGACAAGAATCAACAATATAACTAAATACTTCATAATTTAATCTTTTTATTCCTTAAAACAATACTAACATTAACTAGTACTAAAGAGATTACAAACCAGAATACTAGATCAATGATCAGATTTTTTCGATCGATGGCTGTACCTCCAGGAGTTAAAATCCTTCCTTCGGAATCATGCATTAATACACCGCCCCCTCGGACAATATAGTAGGTGAGAGGAAGCCCTTTTTTACCTGTGCATCCTGCCAAGCAGTCAATCGGGGGTTGAGTGTAAAATGATGGATAAACAAAAATTAACGAAAGAATAATAAATAGAGATATTGAGATAAGTATCTTCTTCACTAATTACATTCTAACACTCGGCTATTAACTAATAAATTACATTTCACAATAGGTAGTGGTAACCCAGAGGGAATTCGGTCACAACTCTCGCTTCGCTCGGTCGCGACCCCGCCTCCTTCGCTGACGCTCAGCCCGGCATTCGAACCCCTGCATGCTGATCTTAAAGTTTTTCCCTCTGCCAATGGACTACTTGCTGGTGACTCACAGTGACGTATTTCGAACACCTTACCGGCAGCCTAATTCATACCTACGTAAAACTCCAGGAGCTCGGTTTTACCTACCATAATGTCAATATAGCCGTAATTGAAGACTATGGACAGGAGAATCCCCATGTTTAAGTCCTCTTTGTACGACGAGCTATAGTCTCTCAAAATATAATATCCACGGCCTCCCGAAAAGGTATATTCAAAACATATTTCTTTACGAGCAAGAAAAATTTTACCAAACCGTCAGTTTAAGTCGCCGCACCAGGCGAGAAATAGTGAATCTGATAAAGGTAAATGACGGATACCGATAGCAAGAGGACGGCCTAAACGTAGATTTTGGAGAGAAATATTCAGAATTGTTTCTGATTTTCCAGGGGCAGAATTGGTTTTAAGTCCGTTAATCACTTCTGTTAAGGGATACGCTACCAATCCAATGGCAAGGCAAGACCCCTTATAAATATTTGCGGGTGGTTTTCCAGCCATAAAGTCTAATTGAATCACAATTTTTGTTTTTTCATTGCCTAGATCAGTAAGTGTCGCAATACTCACACCATTTCCTTCTCCGCTGTTTTGAGGGGTTAAGGGTATATAATATGTATCGTTTGTAAAAGTTTTCAAATTTTCAGCAACATATGGTGTTTGGGATATGTCAGGCGTTTCAGTTGAAGTAGTTGAAGTATTTGATCTCCACTGAAAAGTTCTCAATATTGTATCTGTTTCTTTAAAGAAATCAGCATAAAGACTGACGGGTGTCCAGCCCTCAACCTCTGCTTTTATTTGGTGTAAATAATTTATACAAATCTGTTTTTTGGTAATGTCAAGCAAGTCGCATCTGATCCTTTCGACGACAGGCTTGGAGAGTACAAAAGTGAGATCCTTATTTTTATCGGTAATAAGATCTATTGACGTGACTCTTTGACTTCCCACCACACTTGTGCGGCTTATTACATTGTTGTCCATGTTGATCACCAACATGTCTTTTGATACTGGACCTTGATCCATGGAGGTTTCATCCACCCACGTGTCAGTTTTTGTATTATAGATTGATCGGGAAAGTTGACCAGAAAATTGTATATCTTCGATACCTTTAACGAGGGTAATTGTTGCAACGCTCAAATATTTTATGTCTGCCTCAGTAAATAATTTAGGGGTTATGAGAAATTTTTCTAGACATACTCCGTTAAATTTGTTATCGCAATCAGTTTTCGTAATAGAGAAACTGTTTGGCACCTGAAAAGAATAACCGTACGTATCGCTTCTATAAGTGTCGACAATTTGATTTTTACCCTGATTCAGTCCGGTCAAATAAATAATTCTAGCTATACATAACAATGCAAAAGCGCTGATAATTAAAATTACTTTTTTCATATTTCTAAGTTCGCTTATTAGCGGTTTGCTTCTTTGGTGCACTGGTGGGGGGAACAGCAACCCTACCTCTTTTGTGATTTCCAAAATGGTGACCCTGGGGGGATTCGAACCCCCGGTCTTCGCCCTGAGAAGGCGACGTCCTAAACCGCTAGACGACAGGGCCACAAAACCCACTTCTGCTTCATGGGATCCCCACTTTCGTGGGGATGACGGTGCGACCGTCATTTTTGCATTATACCATCAGGAATAATATACTTTAGAAAATGGGAAATCTTACACCTGCCAAAATTAAACTATCCGCGGTACTACTCGTAGTAGCCGTTGTTTCCATTTTATCTGTTTACAACTTTCAAAAATTTAAACCAAACGTCTCAAGCGCACGAAGAGCCAAGGAAGGGGAACAAGCAGGTATCCACCTTCCTTCGGACCTTCCAATACCTTTGAATTCCAAAGAATTAAGCACTGTCCAAAGTACTGACAATATCCAGATGAATCTTGAATCAGAAGAAAAATCCGAAAGCATTTACAACTTTTACAAAAACATCCTTCTTGATAAAGGCTGGAGTATAAAAAGCAATGCCGTTACGGAAAACGGATATGTCACAAACTATCAGAAAGACGAAAACGAACTGATAATTTCAATAACACGGGACAATTCAATTAATAAAAGCATAGTGGGGATTGAATTCTCCAAGGACTAATTACTCTTTAGTTCCCTTCTTATATACTGCCCTCCACGGCTGGTACCTGCTCACAAAAGTATCTTTATATAAAACCTCCTCGCCTTTTTTAACAGTCCTTTCAAAGGAAACATTAGCTCCCCAGGCCGCCCAATCAACCTGGACCACCTTTCCCTTTTGAAGCGTTGGATCATCCTCATAAACCGCTTCCGGAGGCGCAACAACATTGGTTACAACAGGTTTGGTTAACTCAACAGTTCTCCCATCAGGAGTCCCATAAATCTTAAACCTTAACATAACCTTATCAAGATCCCAATCAGCCTGAACAAGAAGGTATCCCGGAGTATCATTTCTAAACTGAAAATCTACCGAAGGTGAAAAAACCGTAGCATCAAGACCTACATCCGAATTCTCCTCATAATAATGCACTCTGTAAGCGTGAGCAGTTCTTTTAACAATCGGAAGCCCGGCGTTTAGCACGGCCCTAAAAAGTGTGGTTGAAACCTGGCAGACACCCCCGCCCTCGCCAAGAACCGTCCTTCCGTTTTCTATAATATAGGCCTGATCATACCCTGTTTTATAACTTATCTCCCCAACGGACTTGTTAAAAGAATACGTATCTCCAGGAGCAACAAGAACACCACTTGACCTCCCCGCAGCAAGGGTTAAATTCTTAATCCTTCCGGGAATTGAGCCACTAAAGTAAGAAACACCCTCACCTAATAAAGCGTAAATGCCATATTTATTCGTATCTGAAGGTGCTTTACTTGGATTAACCAAAAGAACCACTTCCTTGACATCCGATTTCAAAGCTTTAGAAAAATCTTTCTTAAACTGCTCCTTATCCATGGATCTGCCATCGCTTTTTGGCCTGAATTCAACCACCCTTTCGCCATCGGTTCTAAACACCTCACCCCTTGGTTCAACGTCAACTTCCTCTGAAAGATCACCGGAAAGCTTGTTTAATGCGGTTTTATCGGTTCCCACAACCACCTTTCCGTCTTCTTTTTTATATGAAAGCATGCTTAAAATATCCTGTTTGGAAAATGTCCAAACTTTATCTTCAAACTTAACCCGCGGAGAACTGCCTATGATCCTTTCAACTTCGCTCTTCACCAAAAGGAGATCCGCCTCCCCATTTTTTGGAACGACTCTTTTAACTGGTAGCTTATAACTTTGGGATGAAAAATTATCAATAGAATTAAGAATCTTAGAATTTAAAACTTCTTTTTCAAGTTTTTTTCCCTCGGATGCTTTGGTGATAATAAGCTCCCCATTATTTGCGAGCACAAAGGTAGGCTCTTCAGACTGAATATTTACCGTCCCCTCTATTGAAGAAATAAACTGACCCAGCTTATTGTCATTGTAATAATAAATCGGCGGAAGCCTAATGCCTTTAACAAAAGCCGCCAGCTTGTCTTTTGAATCCACAATAAAACTTCCTGTTCTTCCAAGATTAAAAAGCTTTTCAACCGTTTCTTTCACTTCGTAATTTAAATCTATGTCTGAAGAAGTTAGATCAAACTCTTTTCCTTCATATGTAAAATTCAAGAGGAGATCTTTCTCGGAAAGTTCTTTTCTTAAAGCTTCATAAGCTTGCGAGGAAGTTTTGCCCCCCATCTTTAAATTTCCTATTTTAACACCGGGAATTATTCTTTGAGCATAAAAAAAATGATAAAGGATGAAGAAAAAAGTAACAGTAAAAAAAACAACCGCAAACGGTTTAGCTAGTTTTTTTCTGAAAAAATTATGAGTTTGATGCCAAAGTCTTTTCATCACTGGTTTTTAATCAAAAAAGATGATGCCGCTTTATCCATATCCAAAAAATCATCGGCTTGCTCCACTAATTTTCCTGATGTGTTCCTTCCAAACCCGATAACTTCAGTCCTTACTCCCCTGCTTTTTGCATAGTCCAAAAGGTCGGCATAATCACCGTCTCCAGAGACTAAAACCATAACATCAACTTTATCCATAAGCCTTATTGCATCCATACAAAGCCCCACGTCCCAGTCTCCCTTTTTAGCCCCACCGTAAAAAACCTGAAGCTCCTTAGCCCTGACCTCAAAACCCTGTAAAGACAATGCTTCAAAGAAATCTTTTTCAGCTCCAACATCCGCCTTTATTACATAAGCAAATGCCCTTATTAACATTCTTCTTGAAACCGCTGTCTTTAATACACGGCTGAAATCAACCTTGGATTGATGCAAATTTTTGGCGCTGTAGTACATGTTTGAGACGTCCACAAAAACGCCAACCCTTTGCTCTTTATGTCTATGAGATTGCATAAAGTTATAGTAACACAGAAATTAAGGCTGTAAAAAGCGGCACATGGTAAAATGACAACCAAAGCATTGTTGTCATCCCGGATCTCAAACATTGGGGGGTCGTATAACGGTAGTACAGCGCCCTCTGGAGGCGTTTATCGGGGTTCGAATCCCTGCCCCCCAGCCATGAAAAACTGGCAGCTTGTAGGACATTGGTATTTGTTACAGCATCAATACTTTTTTCAGGTTCGAACTTTGTAACGACATTTTGAATTGTATCCTTTCCCTTCTCTATCAAATACCATGCTTTTTCCCCGTCAATATGTAATTTTCTGTCCTTAATAAATAGGTTCGAACCAAGTGCGTTTAGTATTGCAACTTTAGTTTTCGCATCTCCATTAGCAAACCAGTAACGGGCATAACATGCGAAATCAAATGCACGAGTTGACGTTTCCAACCAAGTATTTTGTCGTGTGCTTAGCTTTTGTTTTTCCACCAAAAGCGCTTCCTTTTCGCTCAATAACGATACTTTTTGTTTGTTCAATTCGTCTGGCGTTAATAATACGTGTGTAGTATTTTGAGGTGAAATATACAGTTTTGTAAGGTTATCAATCCTGCTTTCCACATCCTTAAGTGCAGAATTGATATTACTGCTTATTATCAGTCTATCGGTAAATTCAACATCTGTTAATTCGTTTAGGTATTTTATTGCCCAATCACGCAAGCGGGTAGATATTTCTATTTTCTTTAGTGCAAAATCTACAGTATTTTCCAGCTCCTTCAACGTTAAACTACCCTCGGTGCAGGAAGGAGTGGTTTTACCAGCACAGACGTAGTAAATATAATGCAATATCTTCTTATGTTTCATATTTTCGATTAAAGTGCCGCAAGCAGAGCAGGCTTTCCTGGTTTTAGTTAATGCGAATTTATTCTTACAATCGCATATAATTTGCAATTTTTCCTCAAATGTAATGCTGCCTCCGCAACCACCGCATCTTAATGCCTTTTTGAAAATACCCTCTTTTTTAGACGTAGGCGATTTTACAGTCTTACCTAGAATAATTTGTATTTTTTCAAATTCTTCTTTGCTAATCATTTTTTTATGATTACCCCAACCTTCAACTAATTTTCCGTCTACGACACGTACCATCCAACCATAATAAAACGGGTCTGATACTATGCGATAGAAAGAACTTTTAGATAGAGGTCTGCCGCCTTGTCTTGCTGTTCTTCTCGTACGATAGCCCCATACATTATTTAGAAGCTCCAAAACCTCCATCCTGGTATAGTTTCCAGTTAAAAGTAGTTGTAACGCCTTGCTTAATAATCCCCATTGTTTTTCATCAATATCGATGTACTTTTCTTTTGTGATCGGATTTTCCTTGTTTATGTATCCTGGCTTGGCGAATCCTGCCCATTCCTTTTGCTCGAAAAACTTTTCTTTATTACCTCGCCGTACAGCATCCGATTTATCATCCGAGTCCCGAGTTGCACGTGTAAACTCCTGCATCAGGTATTCTTTATCTCTGCCTGTGTTTTCATAAATTGCATGAGGTGTTATTACATAGCTTAGAAGCCCATCAGACATAAGTTGAACAAATTCGCCGCCTTCTTTATAATTCCTGTTGAGCCGATTAGCATGCCAACATAAAACAACTTGGACTTTACCCGTTTTGATTTCTTCGATCAATTTTCTGTAGTCTTTTCTTCCCGTTTCAAATGCCGAGGCTTTTTCTTCATAATCGGATGTAATCTTAAGATCATATCTATCTATAATTTGCTCGTGAATGTCTGCATTTTGCCCAGGTAATGATCTTATTTGCTTGTCTTCCGCATCCTTTGTGGATTTACGTTTATAACAGCTTATGCCTAAGGTTTTTATTTCTTCAATTAGTTCAGGGCTAAAATAAGCCATAATTCCTTATATAAAAACGTATGGGCAGTTGAAATAAATATGTATTAAACGTTACTTACATTATTATCGCAGAATTTGCCTTTTATGTTCAAATTTTCTGTTGCAATCGGTTTATAAATCAGGCTGAACAGTTGTAAAAATTCCATAGCCTTTTTTTCCACATCGGAATCGTCAAAATTTATACCGTAATCTTGTTTACATATTTCCTTAAATGCACTTAAAGCCTCGGGACTTAATGATCTTCTTAAAGACTCTTTTTTCATCAGTCCACCCCAACATCTGGTAGGAATTCTTTAATTGCATATTCAACAAGTTCCTTGATTGACTTTTCTTCTGCTGCGGCAAGTCTCTTTAAGTCTTTATGCAGTTTAGAATCAATTCTTATTAACTTGGTATCCTTTTTTAACTTATTACGCATAGTAAACTTATTTACCTTAAAAAACCTCCAACCCCCTCTAGTTACCTGGTCTATCCTCTATGAACAGAGCTACCCCCTCCTGGAATGCTGTCCAGGTCATCAGGTTAATTCATGTCGGATGAGCCAGCTACGATTAAGAGTCCTCTTAGTGGCACACATTGGTGGGACTAGGTATCGTAGAACCTCTACGTTTTTAGATTAGATTTATTTTTGACGGGATACTATGGTAATAATTATCTTAAATTTATCCTCAATTATTCTATGAGGTTATAGGTAGCGGGTTAAATTTGTAGCCTCTGCCTCGTACGTTAATAAACATCTCGGTTAGCATTTCTTTGGGTACACCCACCCCCTGTAGAATTTTTAACATCCTTAATTTGATTTTATGAATTACCAGGGTCTTGTCCGTATCTGTATAAGCATTAAGGTCAAGAAGTCTATCAATCTCCTCAAAAGTTAATAATTCCCCAGGTTTACTAAAATGATGGATGAGAAGTCTGTCGGGATTATTATTTATACTTAAATCTGCCCATTTATTTTTATAACTAATTTTGGCGTTAAAGGCATCTAAAACTAAAGCCCCGTACTTATATAAGCCTTCGGATTCGTGGTTGACAACACAAGCCTTAAGTTTAGCTAAGTTTATATTTTTAACCCAAATATGCTCCGTACCTAACTGTACGAACGTAAAACAAGTATCGTTATTTGCCGCACTCGTACAAATATCATCAACGACAGCTTTAGTTGCACCTGTTTTTTTGTTAAGGAATCTTTTATAAGGAATTTTTAGTGAGTCTACCTTTTTTAATGCGGTGGCTTGCTCAAAAACAGAAAACAAAATTTCTTTTCTAAGCTCTAAAAGATCTGCCTTATTATAAACAAAATTGCCCGTATTTTCTTCCATAAAATTGCGGGCAGTAAATAAGTTACTTTTTCTTAAATTTTTTTGTACAAGAGAGGTAATCCGTTGTGGGTGTCTGGGACTCCCGACACCCAACTCTCTACCGCTATTTTACTCTTTTTACGATTAAACTTAACATACACTTTTGAATTACGGGTGTTGTTATTAAGTCTATCCTTGTCAAAGTAACCTTTCAGGGTAAATATGAGCTGTAACGCACGAAGACGTACAGACCAATCGGCTTCTGTTTTACCTGCCCCCCTAACAGTTCTGGTCGCCTCCAAGGCGTTTTTTAGCATTGTTACGAGTTCCATGTCGGAAAAATAAAAAGAATCCATGTAAGCTCGTACACGTGGATTTCTTAAATTCTGGTAAGCAATACTAGATGCTACATGCCTCCTGTTAGCGGTTGCGGATATTTTGTAAGCTACAAGTGCTGCTTTCAAAGGTTCTCTTGTTTTCACCATTTCCTCAACAAACACACGTTGGCGAACGGTTAAAGACGGTATCATAGGTAAAAAATAGCACAAAAACCCCGATGTGGAAACAAATCAATCAAGTAAAATCAAGTATTTATGGAGCTTAAATCGGAAAGTAGGTCGGTCATAGTCTGTTCAAACTTGTCCGTGCTGTTAAGTGTACATTCCCAAAGTACGTAAACATTCCAGCCTAAATCTTTTAACTTTTGTTGATTCTCCGCATCTCTTTGTTTATTGCCCGTGAGTTTATTTCGCCAAAAGTTCTCGTTAGAAGTGGGAAGTGCTGCTTTTTTACAGTCATGTTGATGCCAAAAACACCCGTGTACGAAGATCACAGCCTTTCTTGAAGGTAAAACTATATCTGGTCTTCCAGGTAACTTGTAGAATGTTCTATATCTAAATCCTTCCTTGAACAACCTCTTTCGGACAACTATCTCAAGGGATGTGTTTTTACCTTTTACCTTCGACATATTTATGCTTCGTTGTTCTGTAGTTATTCTGTCGGTCATAAAGTGTTTTAATATAATACCTGGTAGAATTATAATGCATTGAAGGATAAGAATGAGAATGAAAAAAAATAACATTAAAAACTTTACTTTTATAGACTTGTTTGCAGGAATTGGGGGAATTCGTACAGCATTTGAAAAGCTGGGTGGTGAGTGTGTATTTTCCTCTGAGTGGGACAAGTATTGTCAACAAACATACAAAGAAAATTTCGGCGAAGTCCCGACAGGGGACATACGAAAAATAGATGAAAATGATATTCCGACCCACGATATCCTTACGGGGGGATTTCCATGCCAAGCATTTTCGATTGCTGGTAAAAGAGGTGGTTTTGAGGACATACGAGGCACACTTTTCTTTGAAGTCGCAAGAATTATAAAACATCACAGTCCAAAAATAGTATTTTTAGAAAATGTGAAAGGTCTTATGAATCACGACAAAGGAAGAACATTGGCAACAATAATAAATGTTCTTAGGAATGAGCTGGACTATTTCGTACCTGAACCTCAAATAATCAACGCAAAGGACTTTGGAGTTCCACAAAACCGAGAAAGAATCATAATTGTCGGATTCCGCAAAGATCTTGGTGTAACTTCTTTTGAATACCCAAAACCAAAAAATATAAAAGTGTATATAGAAGATATTTTGGAGGAAAAAGAGGTGTCCCCAAAATACTATTTGTCGGATGTCTACTTAAATTCGCTAAAGGCACACAAAGAGAGGCATGCGAGCAAGGGTAATGGTTTTGGTTTTGAAATTAAAGACCTCAAAGACATCGCAAATGCTATTGTCGTTGGCGGAATGGGACGGGAAAGAAATCTTATAGTCGATAAGAGGTTAACCGACTTTAATCCTGTAACAAAAATAAAGGGTAGTATCAACAAAGAATATATCAGAAGGTTAACTCCCAGAGAGTGGGCAAGACTTCAAGGTTTTGATGACAGCTTCAAAATTCCAGTTTCCGATGCCCAAGCCTATAAACAGTTCGGAAACTCCGTTGCCATACCAGCAATAAAAGCTGTTGCAGAAAAAGTATTAAGTTATACGGAGAATAAATAAATGCTTACGGGGAATATCGGGGAATGGAGCGAAATATACACATTTCTAAGGGTCTTAGCTGAGGGCGAATTGTATGCAGCAGACGACAATTTGGATAAAATTAAAGATATTTATTACCCGATTATTAGTGTTATAAGAGAAGAGTCTGGTAAGGAACTAAACTACCGCAGGAATGGAAGCATAAAGATTATCGATGCCGAAACCGACACGGTAATATCCGAACTACCCGTTACTACCTTTAGCGAACATGCAAACTCTTTACTTAATAAAATCAAGAACGATGGAAACGAAGGCGGCTCATTCGAATTTCCCGAGTTGGAACATTTCTTAAAAAGCATAAAGATCGAACGTTTGAAATCACGTTCAACCAAAAAAGATGACATTACTCTTGTAGTTCACGACTACAGAACTGGTTTAAGACCAACTTTAGGCTTCAGCATAAAATCTCAGCTGGGCGGTGCTTCTACATTACTAAATCCAGGTGCTGCTACTAACTTTACTTATAAGGTAACAAACGACCGAATGGTGGTAAAAGAGGGTGGGGAAGCATACGGGGAGTCAGAAGAAATGAAATTAAAACAAAAGGTTTCTTCAAAAGCAGAAGAAGGTTACAGCTTTGTATTCGAAGATACGGGTAACCCTGTATTTACTTCAAACCTTAGAATGATCGACTCGTTATTGCCAGAAATCCTATCTTACCTTGTCTTATATTATTACATGGGCAAAGGATCAACAATTAAAACCTTAACCGAAGTACTGAGGAATGAAAACCCGCTTAAATTCGACCTTTCCGATCAAAGATTTTACGAACATAAAATAAAAAGTTTCCTTATGGATGTGGCGTTAGGGATGACACCCGCAAAGGTTTGGGAAGGAAATTATCTCGCATCAGGTGGTTACATAATTGTACGGGATGACGGAGAAATTGTTTGTTACCACATTTACAATATAGATCAGTTTAAGGAATATCTTTTCAACAGCACTAAACTTGATACTCCCTCTACATCCAGGTACGGCTACGGTAACTTTTACAATGAGAGCGAAGAAACTAAGATAAAGTTAAACCTTCAAATACGATTTAATAAGTAAAGGCTTGTTATTGTCCAATCCGCCAGTCTTTATCTGAATCGTCATTCCTTCTTACGATACCTGCAGAATGACTCTCGTGTTGGTTTGGTCTGACAGAAAATTTAACTGTATGTGTTTCACCTTTTGTTTGTTCACCCCCAGCATTTGCAATGTAAGCCTTCAATCCTGCTTCTAATTTTTCGATTTTCTCTATTTTGACTTCGAAGTCAACGTCCGAAGAAATATACCTATTGCCAGAACCTTTCTCAACATCTGACAAAACCTTTTCAATATATTCGCTCAGCTCAATTTTTTCCATATAATATCTCCATAAAACTTATTAAGAAAAGTCTTTTATTGCACCAACAACCACCCCTTGAATACCTACTTCCTGATCTGTAAGCACAAACGGTTTATATTCTTTTGTATTCAAAGGATTTAATACTATTTTTCCGCTAGTATCGGTTTGAAATTCTTTTATAGTAGCTTCGTATCCGCCAGAATCCTCACGAACGACGGCAACAACAATATCTCCTCTGTTTGCAGTTTCTTGCTTTTTTACCAATGCCAGATCGCCATCCTCAAGATACGGTTTCATTGAGTTACCAGTTACCCGTAGTAAAAAGGTGTTTTGTGAGTCTTTGCCTCGCAGGAGTCTGCTGGGAAGGCAAATTTCTCCCTCATAATTTTGCTCGGCGAACAAAAAAGCACCGCCAGGGGCAGTACCTAAAATCGGTATACTTACTGTGTTTTCCTTAACAACACCTGTATCACCGTCAACTTCGGCTAGTATTTCGATGGAGCGGGTTCTGTAAGGGGATCTTTTTATCACTAAATTATCTTCCAGCTCACGTAACGCATCCAACGTAGCACGGGTGGAGACCGAAAGGTAAGTCGATATTTCGTTTATAGTAGGTGCAGCCCCAGCAGTATTCATCTTCATTCGTATAAAAGCGAACGCCTGGGCAGCATCTTTACTTAGTTTATTCATACCGTAATCTTACAGGATGTTCCGTCATGTTGCAACCAGCTATGCGGCAGCACTAAGGCTTTGACTTGGTGAAACACCTGCACATATTCCATTGCATTTGATTCATCTGTGTGCTATAAATTTTTGTATATGGGTCTCTGGTTACTGCTATTCCCTAAACTGGGGATAGGTGAGGTTCGGGCGTACCACAACGTCAAAAATCATAACCAGAGGTATCTGCACGGGGAAGTGAAGTATGCCTCTGGTCATGTAGAAAGAAACCAAATGAAACGATCTTATAAACCTGGCGAGATAGCACAGGAGTCTGGTCAATACACATTGTATAACAGGTTGGGACACTCGGAAAGAGTGCAGACAACAGTTGTACGTGGTGAACCGATTCCTCCTACCCCCAAAAAGGATATGAGGTATGTGCTAACCGACAAGACCAAACACTAAAGTAATTTAGCGTTCGGTTTTTCGCCTGTCCCTGGTTTTGGTAATTTAAGAAAAATAAATTATGAACTTACCGTTTTCGCCTACATTTTTTAGGAAGATGGATATATTTCAGCAGCTCATGGAGTATGAGGCTCAGACAGACGTCAAAAGGTTGTGGAGAGGTGAGAAAGCTGTTTTAATATGGGCGGGAAGTGAACACCACCAACATATTGGGTCAGCAATAGACTCGTCCCATATAAAAGACGCCCTGTCCTTTGCGGAAACAAATGGTTACATAACCCATGAGGAAAAAGTTGAATTAGAACCTAGTGTTTCACATATTTTAGGCTGTCTTATAACGCATGAATTCGGCTGTTCCGTTAGCAATCCAGCACAAAGGTTAGATCTGAAAATCAACAGAAACGGAATTTTAGCGGGGCGAATTTTAGTCGAAACTAAAAACTTAAAAAAGCCAGGTGTTTTCAAAAAATGGACTTGGGATTGGTGGTTAATCTATTACGTTGCAGGTTTAATAATCGTAGGTCAGTTGCTAAAACTGTGTATAGATTTATATTCTTCCGTAAAATAAACCCTTTAAGAAGCCGCCTAGACTGTTACAGCCACTAATTCAGGAATATCGACCATCGATGGTGCATTTATTATATAGGTTCGAACTTCTTCCACGATCCCCAGCCAGGGGAAATGTCATCCTTTTTTATTTATAGAAAGGACGTCAATTGAGCAAATTAATTATAATTAGAGGACCCTCCGGAGCAGGAAAAAGCACGGTAGCTAAAGCCTTGTTTGAAAGAGTTACAAGGCCTACCGTTTTAATAGAGCGAGATTACTATATGTTTATGTTTAAGACACCCAATGGCATAGCGGTACCTGATAAAGAACTAATAGAAAACGATATCCTTACTTGTTTGAAGCATGGTTTTGATGTCATTTTTGAAGGAAATTTCAAAGTTACTACCCATAATCAAATGTTAGAAAAATTATTTAATTCACACCAGAAAGATAATTATGTATTTTACCTGGATGTAAGTTTAGAAGAGACACTAAAACGGCATAACTCACGTAAACAGATAATTTCAGAGAATGAGATGAAAAATTTATATGGTCATGCTACTCCTATGAATCACTCCACTGAAACTATTATCCCCTAACACTCTTCTCTTGAAGAAACTATTAGCATAATTCAAAGGAGCACAGGGATATAGGTTTACATTTGAAGGTAAGTTCCAACTAATTCCCAACTAACCAGCCATTATTCTAAGATTTCACAATTTTTCTTTTACTGTAAGTTTCTTGATGATACAATAGAAACATAGATGATAATCAATAAAACATAAATGATACTTTTACTGACGTCTTAATGAGAATTTTAAAAAAAATATATTCAGAAGTGGGATCTGAAGATCTTTCAGATGCATTAGACGTAACCATAAAATTTGATGAACTGCAAAGAGTATCAAGTTTTGATAATCTACTAGTAAATGGACTTCCAAAAATGCCTTCTTTTGAACTTACCGAAAGAGTTAACGAAATCTCTAAAGAACTCCTGGAACTACCGGAGAAATACAAACTAAAAGAATGTAAACTTTTTGTTAAAGCCGATGGCGAAATGAACGTAGCTCCTATCTATCTCTTAAGTTAGTTCCCTGTTAGAAGATTTAGTTTAAGAAGTTTTATTAGCGGATCGGGACCTACGGTAACTAAAATAAATACTCCGAGCAAAATGAGAACCCCTATAACTATCCATACTATGTCGTTAAGAAATGAAATTATGCTTGCGATCAAATCCACTTTTATATACTATCACCAAATTTTATGGTATTACAATTCTCAAACGTAAAACTTTTGCCCTGGTAACTGTCTAATTCAGCCATCAGGTGTTGGTATATAATTTAAATATGAAAATTAATAAAGAGTGGCACTTGGCCCATGTCAAAAACTGTAATTGCAGAGAAATACCAACATCCATCAAAATCAAAATAAAGTTAATTGGAAAAAGATACCCCTTGACAAAGATATTTAATATGTTAAAGTGACTCTTACCCTGTTGAAACCCGAAAGGGTTTTAGCACAAAAGGGCCGGCTGCGAGAGCAGACTTTCTCTAATCCAAACCGAGAGGTGAGGATCAAGAGGAACGTGTGAGGTGGAAGTCGGAAGACCCCACCAAACCCCGGAGTGTTCTTAGTTGAGAGCTGATTAACAATCGCCTCTTAGCAAAGAATCACTGGAAGGAGACAAGCACGTAAAGCTTGTACTCAGGTTAAAGAGAAACATTTGCGGAGTCCACGCGGGATCCCTCATCTAAGACTTTTTAACCAGGTGTAAAGACTGATCATCCTTACACCTGTCGTCACACTTCAAGAGTTAACACTCGAAGTAAAAGGCCCAAAAACCTTCCTGTGACGGCGCTTCCCCCCATATATGATCTTACCGAGGCAGGAATCAAAAATCTTAACCGAATTTGATACCTGCCTCTTATCATTTTTATTTCTGAAATTTCCATTTTTAACTTTTTTCATCTAAGATATAGATATTAATCTATGAAAAACCAAAAACTTGTTATCTCGGCAATACTACTTACCGTCATTCTCGGCTCAATTTTATTCCTCACCCAAAGAAACCGACCAGCCGAAGAAGCTATGAAACAAAAGGAAGAATCGCAAAGGGAGGAAAATCCCATCGGTTCCACGGTGAAAAAAGACACAACATCACGCTACATTGAATACAAGTCCAATTCTCTAAACGAGAATAACGACAAAAGGAAAGTTCTATATTTTTACGCTAACTGGTGCCCTATCTGTAAGCCGGCAGACGCCGAGTTTAAAAACAACTCCAATGGGATACCGGAAGATACGGTTGTCATAAGAGTAAACTATAATGACAGCGATACGGACCAGGAAGAAAAGGATCTGGCAAGGAAATACGGGATTGCCTACCAGCATACCTTCGTCCAGATAGACCAGGAAGGAAACGAGGTTGCCAAATGGAACGGAGGCGCCCTTTCCAAACTGCTTGAGAATCTAAAGTGATTTTATTAATTCTTTTTGCCTTCATAGCCGGAATAGTCACTATCTTATCTCCATGTATTTTGCCGATACTTCCGATTGTTCTTTCCTCAAGCTTCGGGAATAGCCAAAAAGATAAGATAAGACCACTGGGCGTTGTTCTAGGGTTTGTTGCAAGCTTTACCTTCTTTACGCTTTTTTTAACAACTATTATTCGTTTAATAGATATACCCGCAGATACATTAAGGCTTGTATCAGTATTCATTGTCGGCGGTTTTGGGGCTGTTTTATTAATACCTAAATTCCAGGTAATTCTTGAACAATTGTTCTCCAAGCTGACTGGTTTGGCTCCAAGAACAGAAACAAAAAGTGGTTTGGTTGGAGGAGTGATAGTCGGATTATCTCTCGGTCTGTTATGGACCCCATGCGTCGGGCCAATTCTTGCATCCGTTATCTCATTGGCAATTACGGGAACAGTAACACTTAACGCCTTTTTCATAACACTCGCCTACTCAATCGGAACAGCAATACCCATGTTTGGCATTATGCTTGGGGGAAGAAACCTTCTGCAAAAGGTACCCTGGCTTACCACCAACACCTCAAAAATCCAAAAAGCTTTTGGTGTACTGATGATAGCAACAGCCGTAGCTATATTTTTTAACGCGGACAGAAAATTTCAAACCATAGTTTTGAATGTATTTCCAAAGTATGGAGCAGGGCTTACAAAATTAGAGGACAATAAGTTCATCCAAGATCAACTTAGAAAGCTAAACAACAAAATCGACAAAGATAAAATAGGTAGACCGATGAATGAATTAATGCCGGATAAATATCCTAAAGCGCCTGAAATTATTACCGGCGGAGCTTGGTTTAACAGTCAACCCCTCACACTTTCCGCGCTAAAGGGAAAGGTAGTAGTAATAGACTTCTGGACCTACTCATGCATCAATTGCCAAAGAACATTGCCCTATTTAAGAAACTGGTGGGAGAAGTACAAAGACAAAGGACTGGTGATAATCGGAATTCACTCACCAGAATTTGAGTTTGAGAAAGAAGAAAAAAATGTTGCACAAGCCATTTTGGACTTTAATTTAAAATACCCAATTGTTCAGGACAATAACTTTGCCACATGGAAAGCCTACAACAACAGGTACTGGCCGGCCAAATATTTTATAGATAAAGACGGTTATATTCGGTACACTCACTTTGGGGAAGGAGCGTATGATGAAAGCGAGCGCGTGATTCAAGAACTTCTAAAAGAGCTTGAGAACAGGGATATAACTGAAAGTATTGAAAACCCGAAGTATCAGGTTTACGCAAATACACCGGAAACGTATCTGGGATATGGGCGCATTAGAAACTTTGTTTCCCCTGAAAGAATATTTAAAGATGGGATGCAGATTTACTCCAAACCTAAGAATCTAGCTAATGACGCTCTTGCATATGAAGGAGAATGGATGTTAACGGAAAACTACTCAAACCCGCAAGCAGGGTCAAAACTATATCTGAACTTTGAAGCCAAGGAAGTTTATTTAGTAATGAACCCGAAGGAAAAAACTTCCAAAGTCAAGGTATATGTTGATGATAAACTTCAATACTTCGGCGAGGACAACAAAGAGGGTGTAGTGACCGTTGAAGGCGATAGGTTGTATAAGCTTATCAAACTGCCTGCTCCCGGCAGGCACATCCTAAAGCTTGAATTTGAGGACAACAACACAGAGGTTTACGCCTTCACCTTCGGTTAACACAAAAATTATTTGCTATTCAGTGCCTTTCGGGTTTAAAAAGAAAATAACAGGTATAATCGGCGCATGAAGGTTGGGCTGGATATCCAAAACTTAAAAAAATTTAAAAAAAGCGTTGAAAGAAGCGGACAGGCATTTCTCCACAAGATTTTCACAAAAAAAGAATTATCTACCAACAATACAGATAATCTCAAGCATCTTTGCGGGATTTTCTGCGCCAAGGAAGCTTTAATAAAAACAGGGATTATTGGCATTGGGGACTGGCTGGAAGTTGAAATTTTAAAAGACGCAAAAGGAAAACCGTTAGTTTATAAAAGCGGCCATAAAGAAGAAAAGATAGTTATATCCATCTCCCACAGTGAAGATATATGTGCTGCAGTTGTTATAATTAATAAATGAAAGATTATGACGCACTCAAGCTTTATTGATCTACTTAATTATGTAGGTAATAAATACTCTAACTCTACAACGCTTGAAATCAGAAGAAAAATCATAAAAGAAAGGATTTTTTACAAAGACCTTAAATCCCTTGTGTTTAAAACAATCGCATTCTTTAAAAAAGAAGAAACCCATGAAAAAGATAAAATTATCTTCTGGGGACTTAACTGCCCTGAATATGCCTTAGCTTTACTTTCATGCTTTACATCAAATAGAACGGCTATACCAATTGATTATAGAAACACTGAAGAAACAATCAAAAAAATCATAGGCCAGACTAGCCCAAAGGTAGCGTTTGTATCCAGATACATTAAACATGACTTTCTCCATCCTCTTGTAGATAAGATATTTATAATTGAGGATCTAACGGAGTGCATACAACCTCTTAGTCAAGCTAAAGAAAAAGCCTCCTATCGCAACCCTGAAAACATATCTGAAATAGTTTACACCTCGGGGACAACAGGGGAGCCAAAAGGAGTTACCCTTCTCCAAAAAAACCTTCTTTCTAATACAGCTGCCTTAACTAAAGCAATACCTAAACTTCCACATTACAAAACCATCTCAATACTGCCTTTAAGTCACATGTATGAGCAGATCGTAGGATTTTTATCTATGCTAAACGTTGGGAGCCATATTATCTATCTCCCAAGAATCAACAGCTTTAGAATTCTTAAAGAAGCAACTCTTCAGAATCCAACTCACCTTTTATTCGTGCCTCAACTTTTTTCTATATTTGAAGAAAAGTTAAAACAAAAAGTGACGGAAAGCGGGGAATTAGAAAAGTTTGAACTTACAATCAGAATTGCAAAGTTTTTGCCGATGGTTCTGAGAAAGTTAATCTTTAGAAGAATACATCAAATTTTTGGAAAGGACTTCAGATTTTTTGGATCGGGAGGTGCCCCACTATCACTTAAAACAACGCTCTTTTGGAACAGTATAGGATTTACAATTCTTGAAGGCTACGGTGCTACAGAAGTAGGCGCCGTTGCTACAATAAATACCCCCGAACAGATAAAGTACGGCTCTGTCGGTAAAGAAATAGAAGGGGTAAAAGTCTTCTTTGACGAGGATTCACAGATAATCATTGACAGTAATTCAACAGCCTTAGGCTATTTCAAAAACTTGGAAAAAACCAAAACGGTATTTAACGGGTCCCAATATAAAACAGGGGATATCGGCTTTAAAGATAAAGACGGATTCTTACACATCAAAGGCAGAGACGATTTTAAAATAGTCCTCCCTAGCGGAGAAAAAGTGTTCAGCGAGGATTTAGAGGAAAAAATTAAAGCCAATAAAAGTATATCTGATGCCTGTGTTCTGGAATCAGGTGGCAGTATCTTTGCTTATGTTACTCTGACAAACTCAAAAGGGGGTGACAACCTGGAAGATATTTTTAACGAAATAAATAAAAATCTAGAATCAAAACAGCAGGTAAGATTTTTTAAGAAATGGCCGCAGGAAGACTTTCCAAGAACCTTCACACTTAAAATAGACAGAAAAAAAGTTATTGAGTTTCACAAAAACGCTAACGATAAATCTATACTTAAAACAGACAGCAAAACTTTCAAAACTGCTTTAAGTGTAAAAGATATCATCTCAAATATCTCAAACAAACCCGTGAGAAGTCTTAAGGGATCTGATGTTCTATCAGGGAACCTAAAACTGGACTCGCTGGAAAGAGTTGAGATTGTTTCCCAACTTGAAGAATATCTAGGAGTAGCTATAAACGAGGGCGATATTACTGCCGAAACAACGGTTAAAGACCTTGAAGATCTCGTAGAAAAATCCACTGGAGCAAAAAGCGACACTCTACTATCTACCTGGCAATTTTCAAGGTTGGGAGAATTTTTACATTTAATTTCAAACAAACTTGTTATCTTTCCACTTCACAAACTAATTATAAAAATCAAATATAGCCCTCAAAAAGAAGCTCAAAAAATAAAAACAGGGTCAGTAATTATTACAAACCACCCGGGCACCGCCGATATACTTTGCACACATAGAATCCTTTCTGACATGGGCATAAACAAAACAGTAACATTAGCAACAGCTTCAGCGTGGGAAAAAAAATCAAAATTTCGTTATTTTTTTGAACTATCTATTGGCGCATTGCCTACATATGAAACAGGCCAGAAATTTATAGATGTGTTAAAAGTATGCTCCGATCTTTTAGATAGAGGTTATGTTCTGATTATCGCCCCGCAGGGGAGGGCCCAAAGAAGGGGTATTGAAGATCCTTTTCTCCCAGGTATAGGCTTTATTTTAAAGGAGTTGAAAAAGCCGTTTTATATCGTAAAGATTAAGGGCTACAGAGAAATATGGCCGGCCCCTAAAAAAAACTTTCTTGAGGCCAAGATCTCGGATTATATTACTCCAAAAAAGGGGGGGACTGTGGAAGTTATTACCTCAAAAGAGTTTTTTTATGAAACTTTTGAAGGTTTAAACAATGCGGAAACAGTCAAAAACATTGAAAGAACATATAAAGACCTTTAATCCCTACCCACCTCCAATAACTCATTTGACTCTGTCAGCTCAAAAACTTCCGCTATTTTATCTAAAATACCGGGGCACATTCGTGAAATATCCTCTTTAGTCGGTTTCACCATGGGATTATGGTCATGACTGTCAAGTGTCACCTTCAATACGCTACCGCTAGGAAAAATCTTTCCGTATGTATCAAGGAGCATATCCGTATTCATAATGTTATCTTCCACATCATAAGCAAGTATTGATCTTAAATCCAAAACCGGATCGCTTGAGGAGTCAAAAGTAAAAACCGAAAGAAGTGAATAATAATATGTTTCGGGGTCGCAAAGCCGTGCATTTCCAAGCCTATATTTAACCGCATCCTCTCCTCTTTGATCTTTAGGAAGCCTAAGCTTTAGGAAACTTTTAATTATCATGTCATTAGCAAGGATGGAACGGATGAATGAACCCCTTAAAACAGGGGTATTTGTAAACTTAAACAATCCCTTGAGCAAACTTTTGCCTTTGATCCTCAAGCACTTCTGCGATAATAGAGGCTCAAGAAGTACAAGGCCGTTTAATACACCCGGCCGAAGTGCAGATAATCTAAGAAAGTAGGACCCTCCAAGGCTCACACCAAGGGCGTAAAATCTCTCATGACCAAGCCCATTCATAAAATCAGCAAACACCATCGCTACGTTATCAACACTAAACTTGTCTCCAAGGCTTTGAGACAATCCATATCCAGGAGCATCCACATTAAACACATGAAATCTATCTGAAAGAAACTCCGCGATACTCTCCACGTATTCATGGTTTCCATGAAGCCCATGAGAAATAAGAAGAGGCGGGTTTTTAAAAGAGCCTTTCTCCGTAAAGTGTATCTTTAGACCCCCAGAGTCCGAAAATCCATCATGCATAAAAATAAGTATAATAAAACCGTGACAAAAAATGAATTTGAAGATTTTATAAAACAAACAAAAGCGAAAAAAGGTGTGGTGTGTTTTGCTCATCGCGGTGTTTCAAGCCTGGCGCCTGGATGCAGTATTAAAGCTATTTCGTTGGGTTTTGAAACGCCCGAAGTTGATGGAATAGAATTTGACGTCCAAAAGACGTCCGATGGAAAACTTGTTGTTCACCATAACTTTGCTCTGCGTTTGGGAGAACAAGAGGCATGGTTAAGGGATCTGTCTTTATCTCAAATTAGAAAGCACTTCCCACCTTCACAACTTCCAGAGCTTGAGGATGTTTTAATCCTGTTTAAAAACAAAGACAAAATAGCTGATGTTGAAATAAAAGGGTTTGGCATAGCAAAAGAGATAATGGATCTATCCAAAAACTTAGGAGTTTATAAAAGTTGTGTTTTTACTTCCATCTATGATTCCATCAATGAGGAAATTAAAGAGTATGATCCTAATGCCGCAAGAATTTTCGGCTATCCTCATGACAGAGGTAAAAACCTTGCGATGAAAAAATGGGCACAGCCGCTTGTTAAACTAGCCGTTGTATACTTAAGATATAGCCTTCCTCATAAACTTCCACTGATCTTAAAGTCTTCCGGCACGCCCTTTATAAGCTTGTATCATAAGCTAATTACTAAAGACGCCGTAAGTTTAATACATAAAGACGGCGGGTACTGCATTGGAGCCACAATCAACCTGCAAAATGACACTTTAAATAGAGAGTCCCTAAACTCCATGAAACACATGAAAGATTGCGGTGTTGATGTCATCAAAACAGACTACCCGCAGTTAATAAGTGGGATCTAAGTGCAACCATAAACAGCTAAAAAACTACTTTCTCACTAGGTATATTTTGTACCGATCTCTTCGTACAATAGAGTTTCCAGGCAGATCCACTGCATCATAAACGCTATACGGACTATTAATCTTTATGTATAGATCCGGTTTATGAGTGTTATATGAAATGTCATTACTTCCATACTTCAAGTAAAAATCAGAGATGCTTGGCTTCTCATTTGTATCATAAGTTTTGATGTCATTTATCAGCTTTAATTTATCAACTTCCGCCCTGATTTCTTTCCAGCCTCTTTTATACGTAAGCCCAAATACACCTCTTGTCATTTCTTTTCGTGCAACGCCTTCATACATTTTTCCAAAAACGTATGTTTTTTTCTTCCATGGATATTCCCGATCTGTATCTATAAACGCAAAATAGTTAAAAGATGCAGATGAGATAATAAGAACACTCAAAACGGATGCAGCAGGAAGCGGAAACTCTCTAAAAAACTTATAAAACTCGGTTGAAATAATAATAAACAAAGGAATTAAAAAATTATAGATGTGAGTGAGGGGAAATTTAATAAAAACAAAGTAAGTAAAAAATGATGTTAAAAGCCATATTTCCATTAAATTCTCCGATTTTAAGCCTTTTAACTTATACAAATCGTATAAGTAAAGAATAATAAATAAGGCCCAGGTAAAAACCGAAAGGTTATAAACATAACTTTTATTAACATATGCTCTTGCCACAGTCAGTGCTAAAGCCAACGCAAAAAGTACAGTTCTCTTAACATCCAGTTTTTTACTAAATGTATTTATCCAAAGTAAAGAACCCATAACCATTATGACCAGAAATTCTTTTGAGTGATACAAAGAAAAGATAGATAAAGAAATAGATAGGGAATTTTTGGTGTCACTGAATACTCTTTCAAACAGTAGAAAATTTAAAGTTTTGGAAAAGGCAGGGTGAAGAAAGAAACGAATGTAAAAGAGCATTGAAGTTATAAAAACTGTGGAAATGTAAACAAATAAAGATTTTAACTTTCTTGCAATTAAAAGGCTGACAGTAGTTGGGATAATAAACGCAAGAGCATCGTAATGAAAAAGAAGTGCTGCCCCTGATACAAGACCGTTTAGTATGGGTATCTTTACGCTACTCTTGTTTTCACTTAACTGATTGCAAGTAAGTAGGATAGAAAGGCACCCTAAAGCAAGAACAAAAGGCGGAAACTGCAAATACCTTGACATTGCAATAAGAAGTCCTGAAAGAGATATAAAGATCAGGGAAATAAGTGCCGATTTTTCTCCATAGACTCTTCTTGCCAGTAAGAATGCCACAATAACAAACACAATACCTATTACCGCATATGGAAACCTGTGTATAAGCTCAATATTGTTTAAGTTATTTACAAAAAAATTTACAAGATAAGTTACAACAAACTGTCCAGGGCCCTTCTTCTGCTCCACTAAAAAGTCAAAAAAGCTTTTTTTAGTAAACAAAAACCCGAGGACATCTACTTCATCGCTCACGAATTCAGAATATCCAAGCTTAACAAATCTAAAAAATATGGCCGTCAAGAAGGCTAATCCAAAAAAAAGACCATAGAACACTTTGTTCCATTTAATAACAGTTGCCATAAAATTATTTATTTCACACTTTCCTCTTCTTATATTACAACAACTAGAACTAAAAATTGCTTAAAATATAACATGCCTTTTAACAGACAACTCCTGCTACTACTGCTAGTCCTTCTAATTGCTATATCAGCCTTAATTTTATATAACAAGAATTCAAATACGGGTTCGCCCCTCCAAATTTCTAACACCACTCTTAACGGAGGGGTAGATGAAGAGGAGGAACCTCACCCCCTTACAATTGAGTATCTAAGAAACTTGGAAACTCCTGGAAGCGACATAGTAATAGAGCAAACGCTAAGTCCCGGATCAAATTATGAAAGGTATATAGTTTCATATAAATCCGAGGGACTAAAGATCTATGCCTTAATGACGGTTCCAAAAACCGAAAAACCTGAAAAAGGCTTCCCTGTTGTCGTGTTTAACCACGGATATATTCAACCGTCTCAATATAGAACAGCCGAAAGATATATAGCCTACACCGACACTTTTTCAAGAAACGGTTATATAGTTCTTAAATCTGATTATAGAGGCCACGGAAGCTCGGAAGGAACTCCAAGAGGGGGGTATGGCTACCCGGATTACGTAATTGATATTCTTAACGCGGTGGAGTCAATAAGAAAATACCCTTCAGCCGACCCGGACAAAATAGGCATGTGGGGACATTCTATGGGGGGCTTTATTACCATAAGGTCAATGGTTGCAAGAGACACTATAAAAGCGGGAGTGATATGGGCGGGTGTGAGTGGATCTTATGAAGAGTTACTTTATAACTGGAGGAGAAGGGCTACTTCCACATCCGGCTCCCCTACTCCGACTCTTTCAACAAGAGGGGGAAGCTGGAGAAATGAACTGGTGCAAAAATACAAAACTCCAGAGGAAAACCCTGAATTCTGGAATAGTATCTCCGCTAATTTTTATGTTAATGATATATCAGGACCCTTACAGCTCCACCACGGAACTGCTGACACATCCGTCCCTTTAAGGTTTTCACAAAAACTTGAAGAGGACTTAAAGAAAGTTAATAAAGAGGTGGAGCTTCACACTTATACCGGTGATGACCATAACCTATCCGCTAATCTTTTCACTGCATTAGACAGATCAGTTAAATTCTTTGACAAGTATCTGAAGGAGAATAAAGTGGAATAAAACTATGCTATATTCCACATATGAAGATAAAATTATCAAAACTTGAATCCCTCACCAAAAAAGCTTTAAAAAAATATGGCTACACTACAAAAGAAGTTAAAATTATAAAAGATGTTTTGTTATATGCCCAGCTTAGAGGAAACAATCAGGGGGTAGTCAAACTTATTGGTAAAGGCATACCAAAAAGAGAGGCGGCCCAAGCACCTGTCATCGTTAACCAAACACGTGTTTCCGCTCTTGTTGACGGAAATAAAACACACGCAATGGTTGTTATGAACTTACTAACCGATTTAGCTTTAAAAAAAGCTAAAAGAGCTGGTGTTGGCGTAACCGGAAGCTTTAATACCGAGGAGTCAACCGGCGCGCTTGGATACTACGTTAATAAGATAGCTAAAGAAGGCTTAATAGGGATTGCGTTTTCATCTTCTCCTTTTCAAACAACCGCACCTTATGGTTCAAATGAAGCCCGGTTCTGCACAAATCCTATTGCCTATGGGATTCCTACAAAGGCCGATCCAATAATTTTTGATATGACCACTTCGGCAATGGCATACTACGGGCTTATTGAAGCTAAAACTGCGGGTAGAAATGTGCCAGAAGGAATAGGTTATGACTCACAGGGCTACCCTACAACCAACCCTGCAGAAATAATGAACGGTGCATTAAAAACAATCGCAGGACATAAAGGTTCAGGCCTTGCTTTGGTTGTACAAATTCTGGCAGGCGCGTTTGTGGGTGCAGATTCATTCGACAATAATAGTGATAATTCGGGAAATTTAGTTATGGGTATTGACCCTAATATTTTTGTCTCAACGGAAGAGTTTAAAGATAGAGTTTCAAGCATTATTTCCAAAGTAAAATCCGCAAGAAAACTAAATACCGTAAATGAAATCCTTGTTCCGGGAGAAAGAGGAAATAGATTAACTAAACAGAGGCTTGAATCAAACGAGATAGAAATAGAGGAAAACCTCTTTCGGGAATTGGAAAAGGTAGCAAAGGGGTAAGACAAGGTTTCTATCCTACCCCTATAGTAGCTATAGATCATAGATGATGGGAATTTCCAGTTTTCTTAAGGTCCCTTTAATTCGGTTAACCTCATAGTCAGGGAGATACCCAAGGCCAATGATAAGAACTATCATATCTGTTCGGCCCAGGGTCCTGTCAGACAGAGCACCAAAAGTAGAACTTTCAGGAAGGCCCATTTGCGCGCACAAAGCTGAAACAATCTTCTCAAGGCCCTCTGATGAATCTCTAATCCGATAACCGATCAGCTGGGTTTTAGGGTTGGAACCAAAGTAAACTCTCACCTTTCGCATCCATTCAGACTGGCCAGGAAGTGGTTCCAACTCAAGCAAGAGAGCAAAAGCTTCCCCCAAGTACGTACTGACCGACAATCTTTGACTGCCTAGGTCAATGTCCATCTTTCTCACCTTTCTTGTAGAGATGCCACAGATTCTAGCATACATACTGAAAGCTATTAAAACATAGACAGATATAAATGTAAGTGTATAAAATGAACCCAGCTTATGGAAAATTCTGAAGAAACTCCTGTAAAAGAAGTAAAAGAGGAAAAAAAGAAAAAGGGAAGCTTCCTTAAAAGTGTTTTTTCTTTCTTCTTAACAATTGCGGTAATGGCGGGAAGCTATTACCTTTTTACAACGGTTTTTAAAAAAGAAAGAATAATACTGGTAAAAGAGTACGGAGAAGTTTTTTATAAAGAAGAAGATACATCCTACACACAGACCCTAACTGATGAAACGGAAATAAAAAATAAAACTTTCGTAAAGACTGAAGAGGGAGAGGCCCAGGTAACTCTTCCCGACAACTCGTTAATTTCACTTGATAAAAACACAGAAATTCAAATAAATTATGACAAAGACTCAACAACAATAAATCAGGTTATCGGAAATACCTGGAACAGAATAGGAAAAACTCTTAAAAAAAGGGATTATTCGGTTTCAGCACCTTCAGCCCTCGCTACTGTGAGAGGCACTAAATACTGGGTGCAGGTTATAGACATTAGCTACTCAAATGTGTATGTAATTGAAAACAAAGTGGAAACTAGCCAACTCCAAATTACTGATTCCATAAAAAGGGTCCTCTACACAACAACTGTTAAAAAAGGAGATTATGCAAAAGTCCCCGATCCTCTCACAGGAAAGCTTGAGGTATTTGAAATTCCGGATGAAATAAAAAATTCAGCCTGGTTCAGAAAAAATATAGGGATAGATAAAGAATTTAACAGGAGACAAAACGAAGATCCACTTAACATCCTTAAAAAGGTTTTTGTGATTAAGTTATCTCTTGCGGAAGGGCATACAAACGAAGAGGTATGCGAGCAGGTTAAATACCCTGTGCTCATTGATATGTATTTGGACGTGCTTAAAGGAGTCGGCAAGCTTGATAGCGAAAAATATACTTTCCTCAAAAGATATATGTCAGAAGTTAGCAGTAGTTGCAAAGATGGAAAATTAACTCAGGAAGAGATTAAAAGAATTGATAACATAACCTCAGGTTATGACTTAGAAGACTTTGAATAAATCAGGAATTTTTCTTGTAGTAAATTACCCCTCCCACACCAAGTAGAAGCATTAACAAAAGAAGAAGCCACCATCTTAGTGAGAAGAGTAATCCTGGAGGCTCTGCTACAGGCTCCACTGCCGCCTGCACACCAAGGGTTTCTTCTTTCTGCTCTTCCTCTTTAACTTCCTCCTTTGGTTCTTCTGGTTTTTCCTCCTCGGGTGTCTCTATTACTTCGGGCGGTGTTACTGTAGTTGTTCCGGCAACTTGAGGGGCTTCCTCTTTGGGCGGGTCATGCTTGTCATTATTATCATCTTTGCTGTCTCTGTCAGGCGGGTTATCAGGTTCTGGAATAGAAATAGTTAAAGTGTCTGATGCAAAACTTGTTTCCACATTCCCTGCCTGATCGGTAGCCCTGGTTTCAAATGTGTAAGTGCCGGATGAAAGAGTGGGCGTGAAAGTAAAGTCTTCATTTGATTCATCAAAACTTCCGTCAGATGCGATAGCTTGCACCCATGAACCTCCGTTTATTCTATATTCAACCTTAACTACATTCATCGCCGAATCGGAAGCTGAACCAGTATAAGTCGGGTTGGCTTTTGCTTCAGGATCAGGTGAATAAACATTCAGAAGCGAATTAGGTTCAGTTTGATCAACCCTTAAACTTGCAGAGGATTCAGGACTAAGATTTCCATTCGTAAAGAGAAGTAAACTGTCAAAACTTGTAAATATGGCAGCTATTTTAATCTCCGTAGCTAAGCTAAACGTAGAAAAACTTGGACTAAACCCCGTACTATCCTCCGCCCAGACAAAAACATTGTATAAACCCTCATTAAAATTGGTCGTAAATGTTGTTGCATTTCCTAAAGGTGTAGGCTCCACAGTCTCTGTCCCTTCAACCCTGTACCAGTAATTGGAAATTCCCGAAAAAAGATCTGTTGAAGGGATAAAGGTCCAAAGCTGTGTTGTTAAATTGGTCGGATTTGTTGTGGTCGGTACTCCAGGAGCAGATGGAACCTCACTATCTATAAAAAATGGACCCAAGTGAGCGGTAGAAGTCCAATTACCGGCATTATCCATAGTGGCTATATGGAAGTAGTTACTATTTCCATTTGGAAGAGAGGGGCTAGTCTCCTCATATAGATCGTCGGTTGTGTACTCTACGGATACAGGTCCTGTCATTGTGTCAGGCGAGGTATTCCATTCAGTGTAAAAGCCAAAAACTCCCGAGCCTTCCACATCATCTCCCCCTTCCCATCCCACATCAACAGTGTTGTCAGAACTCCACGTTGACAGCGAGTGGCTTATTTCAAAAGGAAAGGGATCAATCGGAAGAGTTTTATCAAATAAAACAAAAGACTCATCGGTTGTACCTGTAACCTCGGGACCAGAAGTTTCAGTAAGATCGGAGTAATTGATAGAGAAAAATACAAGACCTTCCTGATCGGTATCTTTAAGGACATAAGTAGCGCTCCAGATATTTTTACCAAGATCTGAAACAGTTACATCACTTTGGCCTTGTATGCTTACGGAAGGAGTTGAAAGGAGTGGTTCCGAAGCCATGAAAAGTAACGTGACAGTATCCGAAACCTTGGCAACATCTAAAAAATTAACATTATCAGAGAATATTGAAACATCCGTCAAAAAAGGCGGGCTGTTGATTGTAAAAACAGAGTCCGATATATCTGACACCGTATTGGTTCCATCGTTGACACTCACAATAACCTGAACCGTATCGGAATTCATAGCCGGGGCACTAAACGAGTAAAGACCGCTGTTGCCAAGACCTGAAATGATGGATGTCGTTGTGCTTCCCCCATCGGTAGTGTAAAAAAGATCAACGGTTAAAATCTCCTGCTTAGCAGTAACGTCAGGATCAGAAGCCTCCCAAGATACATCAATGGTGTCACCTGCCTGATAAAATTCCCCTCCATTAGGCGAAACCACACTCACAGTTGGAGGCGTGCTGCTATAAGCGACTTGTACAGAAATATAGTCTACAAATACGGTCTGTGAGTCCTTGGCAGGAGCTTCCCTTTTAACGGAATAAGCTACCCCGAAATCGGAAGAGTTAAGGATAGAAGGCGTTAAGGCCAAACCCCAAAGGTCTGTGGATGAACCGTAAGAAGCAGTTGCATCAATGTTATTTGTGTATTCGGATCCGGCTGCCGTAACGGCTTTGTTGTCTCCTGCCTCTGCACCCGATACCACAAGGCTTACGAACTCATCCCTCGTAGTATTATCCCTTGCAACACTGACAGTTCTTTCTATATTAACCTTGACACCCTCGATAACTGCGGTTGAAGGTATGTTTAAATTAAAGCCTGTGGCTACAAGATTTTCTGAAATATCATTGGTTGTAGGAAGTGCAACTGAAGCTTTGACATCATCGGATACATAAACACTGACAACATTTGACCACTGAATTCCCGAACCAGAAACTGCTGAAACAGTAGGGCTGACAACAACAAACAAAGTAAAGTGATCAAGTCCGTTAATTTCAACAACTTTTTCTTCTTTGACAGCTTCCACCCCTTCATCTACTCCCGTATAAGTTTCCCCGTCTTCCGAATACAAAACCTCAAGATCAGAAACAGGCACCTCCTCCACTTTCCCATCTCCATTCTCATCAGGATAAGGAAGGGTCAGATTATACTCAAAACTCCCATTTTCCATATCCGAAGTTATCTCATATGCAGTATTGGAAACCGCGTTTAGTTCTGAAACCTCTGCATCAGAAAGATTAACTTCTTTTATTGTCAACTTCCCTGGGTTTGAAAGTTTAGTAAATTTAACCGAAACCTTTGTGTCTTTATATTTGTACTCCACCCCTTCCTTTACATCATCTTTTGTCTTTTCGGTCTTGGCATCAACACTCTCCCATAACTTCTCTTCTGAATTGGGTTCTGTACTTTCATCAGTCAGAGCTTCGGGTTGATTCTGCACACTATTCTCTGTTTGTAGTGCACTATCTAAGGTTGTTTGATCTTCTGAAAGGCTTCCTTCAGGTACAACTTCTAAGGACCCTTCATTAGCCGCCGGTTCCGAATTAGCATCAGATTCAATTGACCCCACTGCCTGGGGAATTTCTTCAGGTTCAACTTCTTCACCAGTAACTTCCGTTTCACTCTGTGCATCACTTTCAGTAACCTCTGCATCAGAAGTTTCCTTCACTTGTTCCACACCTTCTTGAATAGAAGAATTTTCATCCTCTTTGACCTCTTCTTCACTACCGGAAGAAGTTTCACCGGATTCTTCTAAGTTTTCATCTTCAACTTTTGCTAAAGTTTCTTCGGTTTGAGAAGATTCTGGCACATCATCTGAAGCCAAAACGTAAGAAAGAGGATACAACGACTGAATTACCAGAAGTAACGAAAATAAAAGCGAAGAAGGTTTTACCAGCCGCTTGACGAATTTGTTCATATTACAAGGTTTTTAGACTATAAAAACCATAATAACCCACCACGCACCTTTGTCAAGCAAGTAAGTTTGACCGAAATTAATCAGGAAAGCGGGTATAAATTAGATATATTTTGTAACTTTGGATTTTAATCTTAAATCGTTTATCAAAGTAGAAATAAGCCCCTGCATCTTTTGTTCTCTCAACGCATTTTCGGCTTCTTTTCTTTTACCCTCATCATCAGCGGATTGAAGAGATCCTTCATACTGCGTTACAAAGGCATCAATTTCCTCTTTTGAGATTGTAACTTTTTCCAAAAGAAGCTTTTCCAAACCTATTTGAATAGAAACTCTCTCTTTTAAGGCCTCAAGAGTCATTCCTTGCTCAAGAAGAGCTTGATCAAGGCTTGTTCCATTTAAAGTCTTTTCTATCTCCGATAGCTTTAAGTTTATTTCACTCTCTGAAGCCTCCAGACCATTTCGGGAAAGCTCTTCCTTTATGAGAAGAACGGTAATCAAATCTTCAAGCGTCTGATTGCCGTATCTTTCAGTTAGACTTTTATTAAGATCTCTTGTATAGATGTACTCCCCATTTACTTTTGCAGCGACAAAGTTGCTCTTATATCTGTTTAAGATAAATCCCAACCCCACAATTAAAATAGATAAAAAGGTAAATCTTAAAATCCAGGATGAAAAAATTCCCGTACCTCTCTTAGTGCTGTCCGTTGCAGACGCCTTTTCAGGCTTTGCTATATCCATAGAAGCTTTAGAATTAGGCAAAACTTCCGCTATTTTCCTTCTTGAGGAACTTCCAGTCTGTTTTTTTTCTTCTTTGCTTTGCGTTCTCATAATATTTATTACCAGGCCATATTAAACATAAATTACCTCCTTGGCAAATTGTCCTATATTAAGTATTTATGATAAATTCAAATACATGGTTTACACACCGGAAAAAGAGATTATAGAAAAATACGCAGATGTTTTTGTTAAATGCGCTTTAAACTCTGGAAAAGGAATTAAAAAAGGTGATGTTGTTTACCTTCAGGTAAGCGAATGCGCAAGACTCCTTTATGTGGCTTTAAGAAATTCAATCCTTAAGGCCGGCGGAACCACAATCACAAATTACATACCGGATGACACCGCACGGGAATACTACGAACTGGCATCTGAAGAACAACTTCGCTCATTTCCCAAAAAATATATGAGAGGCCTTGTTGATGAAATTGATCATTCAATCTTTATTATCAGTGAAACCAATAAGCACGAGCTTGAGGGCTTAGACCCCAAAAAAATCATGACAAGAAGTAAAGCCTTAAAGCCTTATAAGGAGTGGAGGGATGAAAAAGAAAATAAAGGTAAATTTTCATGGACTCTTGGTCTTTATGCTACCCCCGCAATGGCAAAGGAAGCAAAGCTCACACTCAAACAGTACTGGAACGAGATCATTAAAGCGTGCTTTCTTGATGAAAAGGACCCCATCTTAAAATGGAAGGAAGTATTTTCGGAAGTAGAAAGATTAAGAAAAAAACTTAACAGCTTAAAAATTGAAAGACTTCACGTCAAAGGGGAGGGTGTTGATTTAATTATAGGGCTTGGTGAAGGAAGAAACTGGCTTGGGGGAACGGGAAGAAATATTCCAAGTTTTGAAGTTTTCATCTCGCCAGACTGGAGGCTAACTTCAGGCACCATAGAATTTAACCAGCCGCTTTATAGATATGGAAGCTTGATAGAAGGAATAAAACTCAAATTTGAAAAAGGCTTAATTACAAAAGCAATAGCCACCAAAAACGAAAAACTTTTGGCGGAAATGATAGCCACGGATGATGGTTCAAACAAAATCGGGGAGTATTCTTTAACAGACAGCAGACTTTCAAGAATCACTAAATTTATGGCGGAAACTCTCTTCGATGAAAACATTGGGGGCAAATACGGCAACACCCATATAGCAATAGGAAATGCATACCAGGATTCATATCCGGGGAACCCTTCAAAAGTGTCAAAGGAGAAGTGGAAAAAACTTGGGTATAACAAGTCTATTGTCCATACGGACATCATTACCACTACAAAAAGAACTGTAACCGCAACCTTAGCTAATGGTGTGGAGAAGGTTATCTACAAAGACGGTCAGTTTACAATTTAAAACTTGGGACTTTGAAGTGGATTCTGTAGAATAATCATATGAGGAAAATTCCTGCCCTACTCCTTGTTGCCATTCTCATCTCCCTTTCATTTTTCATAAAATCTGAATCAAGAATTAAACCAGGCGTTAAAATTGGAAGTTTAAATCTCTCATACCTAAAAAAGGATGAAGCCCTGGAAAAGCTTTCAGTGCTTGAAACAAAACCTTTATATTTCAATCTGGTTAATAGAAGCATATCCCAGAATTACAATGAAATAGGTGTTTCGTTTGATAAAGAAACCGTTAATCAATTTATAAGGCAGTGTTATCTAAAATATCTTTGTCTTCCAAAACTCTCAAGAACGCCTCCTGTCAGCTCCCTAATAAAAATTGATAACAGTAAACTTGAGACTTTCTTAAACGAACTTAATAAAGACTTTCAAAAAAATGAGTTAGCCCCCGCCATCTCATTTGATGACGCAACATTTTATGCGCAGGCTCCTGATTCCAAATTTCAAATTGATAAAGAAAATATTAAAAAAACTCTCACACCAGAAGCCATCCAAAGCAAAGATCCCATCAGTATAAAAATAACGGAAATAAATCAGGGAAGTCTAAATCTTCAACATGAAGAAACGGATAAACTTATTGAAAAAATTACTTCCACGCCTCTTTTGATAAAGTACGGAAGAAATCCTGTTTACATTTATAAGAATGATCTCTCAAAATTTGTTGACACAAGGGTTGAGGATGGAAAAAAGATTGGCTTTTTAAACGAGAGCGCAATAAATGATTACCTTAATCTTTTAATTCAAAAATACAAAACAGACTTAGAATTAAATGACGACCATGCGGCAAAGTCCATAATGTACGCTTTATTGTACAGAGCAGGGGAGGAAAAACTTAACGAAGCAGTTATCCTTCCGCTTATAGGAAGGCCCAAAACCGACGGGAAAGTTCATGACAAATACCTTGAATTAAATAAAAGCCAACAAAGGATTTTCACATTTGAGAACGGCGAGCTGAAAGAAACTTATGTGGTAGGGACCGGTCTCACAGCCGAAACTCCTTCGGGAAACTTTAGAATCCTGAAAAAACTAAGGATGTCTTTTTCATACTGGGGGAATTGGTATTTACCTTACATGATGCCGGTGGGGCAGTTTCCAAACGGAAACTATTTCGGAATCCATGAGATACCTTACCACCAGGACGCCTACGGAAACATCTACTCAAGAGACGAAAACACTATGGGAAGCCCAGCAACTGGAGGGTGCATTCAGATGTACCGTGAAGATGTGAAAGAGCTATGGGATTGGGTTGACATTGGAACCCCGGTCATAATTACAGATTAACATTTTGATAAAAAGGGTAACCTAGGGTATCATTTGCGAGACTTATATGCATAAAAACTTAGCCTCCTATTTAACTCAAACCAAAAAAGCACTCATGCGTGAACTAGACTCCTATTTTAAGGAAAAGATTAAGGAGTTTAGGCGAGAGCTAAAAGAAAGTTCATTTATAGAGCTTGTTGAGGAGCTAAGAAACATGTCGGTCAATGAAGGCAAAATGATAAGACCAACACTTGCTTTGTGCACTTACCAGATGATAACTGGTAAAAAACTTACCAAAGATATAATTAGAGCAGCATTGTCACTTGAGCTTAATCATAAATTCCTTCTTATCCATGATGACATAGCAGATAACGATAAAATACGATACGGGAAACGAAATATCATAGGCCTATATGAAGAAAGGTTCGCTAAATCCCACCCATCAAGAATAGAACTTGCTGAAAGATACGCTCTCTCGGTTTCAATGGTAGCAGGAGATGTAAATCACACTTTTGTCTATGATATTCTTCTTAAATCAAAAATTAACGAAAAACTTAAAATTAAGCTAGCGAACACCCTTGGAAAAATAATGAGCGCTACTGCCAGGGGGTGGAAGGAAGAGTATGAATTTACGAACAAGGAAATTCAGAACGTGTCAGAAGAAGATGTTATTAATAACCTTAAATACATAACCTCAAATTACACAACAGAAGGGCCTATTCTATACGGATATGAAATGTCCGAAAGCAAAAATTTAAAACTACTTAAACTTATAAATCAATACTCAATCCCCCTTGGGATAGCCTATCAAATAAAAGATGATCTCTTAAGTCTATTTGGAGAACAGGAAAAGATGGGCCAGGAAATAAAGTCTGACATTAAAGAAGGCAAAAAAACAATTCATTTGTTATACGCATACTCTAAAGCTTCAAAAGAAGAAAAAGAACTAATCTCAAAAAATCTAGGAAATAAAAACGTGACTAAAGACGAAATAGATAAGATTAAAAAAATCGTAATTAAAACCGGTGCTAAAGATTATAGTGAAAAGGTGGCCAAAGATTTTATAACTAATTCCCTCAAAAGCCTTAAAAAAATCTCTCTTGATAATAAATACAAAAAGGTGCTCCTGGAACTTGCTTACTTTTCAATTGAGAGAGAAAAATAACTTAATGAGTATCTTTTTTAAAGAATGCGTCAACTTCAGTCACAATCTGATTGGGAAGATATTTAGCTTTAAGAAGGTAGCCATCGGCGCCGATCTTAAATGCTTCTTTGATAATTGATTCCTGGCCAAGATTTGTAAGAAGATAAATCGGAATATTCTTTAATTTCTCATCTTCATCCTTTCTGATTTCCTTTAATACATCAATCCCGGTCATCTTGGGAAGCATAATATCAAGAAGAATAAGGTCAAATTTTTGCTTTTTAACTATGTCAAGACCTTCAATACCATCTTGCACCCCAACTACCTCATAGCCCGCACCCTCAAGAACCTTCTGGTACAGCTCTCTGATAAAAATCTCGTCCTCAATAATAAGAATCTTCTTTTTCATAAGTTTATTCTACTCTATGCCTTTGGCACAGTAAAACTAAAGGTACTTCCCTTATCAAGCTCGCTTGCAACGGAGATCTCGCCTCCATGTAATTTTACTATTTCCTTTGAGATATACAATCCCAAACCGGTTCCTTTTGATCCCTGCTCCAAAACTCCCGAAACCCGGTAAAACTTTGTAAACAAATGGGGGAGTGACTCTTTAGGAATCCCCTGACCAGTATCTTTTACATGAGTAATAATAAACCTGTCAGATGGTTCAAGGAATACATGGACCGAACCGCCCGAAGGCGTGTACCTTATAGCGTTATCAAGAAGATTTGAAAGAACCTCCCCTATCATTATCGGATCAACATTTACTTTTGTTGAAGTGCTTATCGGAGTATATGTAAGCTTAACTCTTCTTTCTTTGGCTAAGGACCCGAAACTTTGAATTATTTGCGATACAAGCGGACTCCACTCCACTATCTCCCTATTCAGCTGTACATTTCCTCTTTCTATTCGGGATACATTAAGAAGGTTTTCAACAAGACTAAAAAGCTGGTTGGAAGAAAGATAGCATCTCTCAAGGTAAACAAGCTCCTCTTCCGAAAGCATCTTTTTAGCTTCATTTGCTTCAAGTAGCAATGTTAAGTAACCGCGCAATGAGGTAAGGGGAGTCCTTAGCTCATGAGCCGCAATTGAAACAAAATCAAGCTTCATAACCTCAAGCTCCTTTTGAGTAGTTACATCATGTATGGTAACAATGCACCCGACGTTTGAAGGCCCACCTTCAGCTATTGCACTGCTAACAAGACTGACATGATATTCCTTGTTATGTTTTCCTTTCAGAGTAAGGTTTTCCGCTTTGTAAACCGTTTTATCTTCTATAACTTTTAATGAGGGGTAATAAATATCGGAGGTCAAAGCTTCTTTGTCAGCGTTTAAAAATTTCACATAGTCGTCTACATTATTTCCTAACACCTCGGACTCAAGAAAACCAGTCAAATCCTCCATTGACTTGTTAAACGCAATAATCTTACTTTGTCGATCCAAAGCAAAAATGCCATCAAAAACATTGTAAAGTACAAGTTTTAGCTTATTTCTCTCTGTTTCTAGCTCAATTGATCCCTCGCTTATTCTCTTTGAAAGCTCTTCCTTAGCCTCTTCAAGCTCTTTTGTTCTTTCTTTAATCTTTCTCTCAAGCTCCCCCTTTTGTAAAAGCGTATATTTCTCCTCTTCTAAAACACCCTCCGGAAGAACTGCCAATAGATCAAGGTAACCTTTGGTCACACCAAAACGCGACATCACTCCCTTCACGGACTTTTCAAGATCTCTTCCTGCGACCTTTGGACCAAAAACCTCTTTGCTCTTATTAAAAAGAGCAAGAAGATAAGCGTACTTACCTTCATCCGAAAGGCTTTTAACATCTTCAACCTTCTGGCTGTTAACGGATATGGTCTCTAAAATCTTACTGCCAAGTTTTAAAGAGCATACTTTAACGTAATCATCCAGAACCAGGTTAACTAGGGTAGGAATTGTATCAACCACAACTGAAGGCTTCATTTTGACAACTCCAAAACATTTTTAGCCCCAAAGGCAAACATTACAAATCCAGCTATCGCAAAAAAATGAAAGATATCAAAAGATAAAGACTCAAAAAGTTTTAGTTTCAGAGTTAAAAGATTGTACAAAAAAGCCAAAACATATAAAAGGAGGCCAAATGAAATAAACCTGACGCCAAAAGCAATTTTTCCCCCAAGCCTCACAGATGAGAAAGCTAGCATTAAAAACGAGGTGAGGCCTACTGCAACCGCTATGAATTCATATGAAAAAAGGGCAGGAATATAATCCATATCAGATAAAACTCTTTATCCTTTCTAAAACCGTTCTCTTCCCAAGAGTGTGTAGAACATCAAATAACGGAGGCGTAGCCTCTTTACCAAGGCATATAATTCTTAAAGTCATAAACGCTTCTTTAGGCTTTAACCCTAAATCTAAGATTAACTCATGAGAAAGCTTGTCTAGATTATCCTTACCCCATTTCCCACTGTCAATATCTGTATAAAGCTTATAAAATTCTGAAAGAAGCTTATCTCTAACCGAGGGATCTTTTATATATCTTTCAGAAAGTTCCCGGTTGACGATTGGGGGAGCAAAGAAATAAGAAGTTAAATCGGTAAAGTCGTTTAACTTTCTCATTCTGTCTTTAACAAGCTCAAGACATTTTTTTACATACTCCTTGCTATACCCCTCTACGTCAAGATTAACATTAAACTTTTTGGACCAATCCAAAAGAGCATCATATAAAGCTTCCAAACTCATACTTCTGATATAGTATCCATTCATCCATAAAAGCTTTTCTCTATCAAAAGCTACAAGATCTGTTTTATGAATTCTCTCCAAAGAAAACTCTTTAATAAACTCTTGAAGGGAAAATACCTCCCTTTCATCACCCGGATTCCACCCAAGAAGCATCACAAAGTTTACTAAAGCAGGTACTAGATACCCCTCCTCTAGGAAGGAGTGAGCAAAAACGGCGCCAAACCTCTTTGAAAGCTTTTGACTACCACCTACTTCCTTTAAATTGGGAAGATGGGCGTATTTTGGAGGCTCCCAGTTTAAAGCCTCATATATCAGAAGGTGCTTAGGTGTTGAAGGAAGCCAGTCAACACCCCTTAAAACGTGGGTTATACCCATTAAGTAGTCATCAACCACAACCGCAAGGTGGTACACGGGGAAACCATCTGATTTAAGTAAGACTCCATCCTCAATATCCTTAGTTTGAAACTTTACCTCCCCTAAAATCTCATCCTTAAGCTTAATTTCCCTATCCTCCGGCACTTTCTGCCTTATTACATAGGGTAAGTTATTTTTAAGATTTTCGGCTATTTTTTCATCCGTAAGACTTAAACAATGCTTGTCATATTTTGTTACGGGGTATCCTTTTCGTTCCTGCTCCGCCTTCAGCTCCGAAAGCCTTTCTTTAGTGCAAAAACAGTAGTATGCATGCCCAAGTTTAACTAACTTTTCCGCGTACTCTTTATAAATTGGGAGCCTTTCGGATTGAAGATACGGCCCAAACTTTCCACCCACTCTTGGACCCTCATCCCAATCAAAACCAAAGTCAGAAATAACATCAAGTATTCTATCAATCGCTCCATCTATAAACCTTTCCCTATCGGTGTCCTCTATTCTTATAATAAATTCACCTTTATTTTTTCGGGCAAAGGCGTAGTTATAAAGAAGGGTTCTTATATGGCCTATATGATAATCACCCGTCGGACTTGGGGCCATCCTGGTTCTAACCTTCATAAAAAGATTTTAGCATGAAAGGCCTTCGTAGACACAAAAAAAGCGTGATGTTAATATAACTAGAGGCATCAATAAGGTGTTGATACCGTGTAATTTTAATGAACTTAACGCAAGTCTCCTCTATAGCAAGAAAAACGATAGCAACAGTTACCATCACTGTAATTTTATATTCTATCGGCTACTTTTCAGCGCCTTACGTAACGGAATTTTACTACTCAATAAGACCAAGGAAGGAAAAACCGGTAATCATATATGGCAAGCTGCCCCCCATTAAATTCAACTCACTTCCGACAAACTCAAGTGAGCCTGAATACATACTTAATACAAAGGATCTTAAACTTCCAAGAATTACACCCGAACTTGTTAGCGTGTACAAAGTAAAAAAACCCGTTCCTTCATTTTCTTCGGGCAAAAACGCTCAAATTAAGGCAACTGCGCTTTCACTTCCCGAGGATCAAAGAGTGAGCGAGCTTAAAGGAAATCTTTACAAATGGTTAGACCCCCCTTATTCACGTGAATTAAATATAAATATCTCAACTAACACGCTTGATTACCTCTTAAAAGTGGCAAATAACAGAAGCCTATACTTTCCAAGCCCTTCTCTTAGCACTACGGCTGAAGCCGATGCAAAAGGGATCTTAAGCACTCTTGGGTTTTTAAGAGATCAGCTTTATCAAAATAACCTTAAAAGTAAGATCACATATGGAAAGGTGGTTAACGGGAGGATCCTTGAAACTCAAACCCCTATTGACTACATGGCGGCTAAAGTTGATTTCTCAAGAACGATTTACAAAGTCCCCATTTATGGTCCAAGTTATGATGATGGTCTCCTTCAAGTAGTTGTCGGAAGCCTGCCCGCAACCGAAGATAAAAATAAAGCCTATCTGAAATACATCAAAATCAAGGCGCATGAGTGGTCAATAGAAACTGATACCTTCGGGAGATACCCCCCTATTAGTCTAAATGAAGCCTGGAAAAGGGTATCTTCAAACCAAGGTGCCTTTGCAAAAGTCAAACTGAAAAATTCAAGCTCTTTTGAGACTTACAGAACCGTCACTTTATCTAAAGTTTTTATACAGGACATAACAATCGGGTATTATGACTCAGAAGAAGTTCAGGATTATATGCAGCCCGTATATATATTTCAAGGAAACTTTTTAACCTCGGGGAATGAGTCAGGAGATGTTGTTATTTATTATCCTGCTGTAAGCGAGAGCTACATAGCAAGGTAGCTAAAAGTTAGCATAGTTGTCAGAAACGTATTTCAGAAGCCTTTTCGTATCCTCAAACCTATCATCACTTCCCATAACAACTATAATTATCTCGTCATCATGTTTTTGGTAAGCGTAAACCAAAACTTCTTTTGCTCTATCAGTTTTTCCCGTTTTTACACCTAAAGATCCGGGAATTTCAAAAAGAAGGCTGTTAGTTGATACGACATCATGAGAAATAGCACCATCTGATGACGTTAATGTAATATATTTAGTCCCAACAATTTTTCTAAATACCCCGTTTTTAATGGCTTCCTCGGTCATCAGATAAAGGTCTCTTGCAGTTGATACATGGGAACTTTCATCAACGTCTAACCCTATGGGATTTGTAAAGTTTGTGTTAGTGAGTCCAATCTTTTGAGCCAAAATGTTCATTTTCCCGATAAATCCGCTTGAAGAAAATTTATGGGTTGAAAGTGTGCACGCAGCATCACCAGCCGATGCCACAAGCATCCCATAAAGAAGAGATTCCACATTAATTTTTTCATCAGGTATTAGACCCATTTTTGCTCCCACAACTTCAGTACATACCTTGGGAACCAGAACTTCTTCCGAAAGATCATACTCATTAATAGTAAGAAGAGCGGTTAAAATCTTAGTCGTGGAGGCAGGGGGAAGCTTTAAATCAGGATTTTTCTCATATAAAAACTTTTTCATTTTTGTACTTGCTACAATTGCGGACTTGGAAGTAATATCCGGTTTGTCCAAGATCGGTTCCTTGACCTCCAATTTATATGGATACGTACTTACTGATGCGGCACCAAGCACCGACTTCTTATCTGCATCCGATTTTTCCCTTTGAATCAAAAAGAATAGAAGAAAAATCACAAAAACAGAGAAAGCAAATCTTGTGAAGTCAAAAATGGTTTTCCTGCTTATAAGAAATGTCTTAACTTTAAGATATTTCCCTTTTGTCCCTTTTAATTTAGAATCTTTTCTTTTATTTTTGTTTTTTTTCATATCTTATACTGCGTAGTTTCCAAAGACAGGTTTTTCAATATCCAAAAGATCGGCCGCCTTCATCTTTATTGATTTAGTATGAGATCCCGCGTTAAAGGCGATCATATCTTTTTCCTTAAAGATTTCGTCAAAATAAGATGCTAAGTTAAGAGCCGACCCCAATGGTGGAATCGCACCAACTTCAAGAGATGTGATTTCCTTTACCTCTTCCTTTGACGCCATTCTAAAATCCTTTATTCCAAAAGATTTCTTAAATATACTTGTATCAACTTTTTTATCTCCGGGCAACACCACAAGAATAGGTTTTTTATCGGCCATAAAAACCAAAGCTTTAGCACCCATTGATAAATTAGTGTCCCTTATTGATGATGCATCAAGACTTGTGTAAACAGGTTTGTGCTCCAAAAGCTCATAAGAAACTCCCGACGATTTAAGAAGTGAAATTATCTTATCAAAAACCCCCATCATTTCCTGAACGAAACTGTTTCCAGATTGTCATTCCCGCGAAAGCGGGAATCTATTAATAGATCCTGAATTTAATTCAGGATGACTACGAATGGACTCTATGAACTAATACTAAGCCCAAGCTCCGAAAGAAGCTTTGGATCTACATCAGAAGGCGCATCCATTACAGATGTTTTCCCGTTTCCCGTCATCGGAAAAGCAATTGTCTCTTTTAAAGATTCCTCATTTGAGGCAAGCATTACAAGCCTGTCAAGACCCAGAGCAATGCCTCCATGAGGTGGGGTACCAAGTTTAAACGCCTCAAACATATGCCCCACACTCCCTAAAATTTCCCCTTCCGAGTAACCCATTATTTTATACGTTGATCTTAAAACATCTTCCGTATAAGCCCTTAAGCTTCCTCCCCCAACCTCATAACCGTTGCAAACAAGGTCATATTGCGTGGTAAGAATCTCCTCAATATGCTCACCTTTAAGATGCCATGGCAAATGCTCATCTATGGGTCTACTGAAAGGGTTATGAGTAAAGGTATATCCGCTTTTGCTATCCTCCACTTCGGCTGCATCCTTGACATCAACTTTTTTAAAAAACGGGAACCTGTTCACCCAAACAAACGCAAGCACTCCGTCTTCTTTTTCCTTGTCAGTCCTTAGGTCAAATTTTTCACTTCCATATTTCTCAAGCGCCTCTTTATATGAGAAAACCTGAAACTTTTTGCTTTTTATTTTAGCTGAAAGAGACTCCACCGCACTTACAACCGCTTCTTCCACTACATGCATAACATCTTCCTCACTTACAAAGCTCATCTCAAGATCAAGCTGTGTAAATTCATATCCTCTATCGGATCTTGTGTCCTCGTCCCTTACGCATTTTGCTATCTGAAAGTATCTCTCAAAACCGGCTGTCATTAACAGTTGTTTATACTGCTGCGGGCTTTGTGGAAGGGCATAAAATTTCCCTGGAAAATGCCTTGAAGGCACTATAAAATCCCTTGCCCCTTCCCTTGTTGATTTAGTGAGTATTGGAGTCTCCACCTCAACAAAATCCTTTTTAAACAAAGACTTTCGTATCCCTTCAATAAACTTGGACCTTAACCTTATAATTTTTTGCATTCTTTCTCTTCTTAAATCAAGATATCTGTATTTGAACCTTAACTCTTCTTTAATCTCATAACCTGTACTGTCAACCGGTATTGGAAGTTCCCCACATTTATTTAAAAGCTTATAGCTACCAACCTCAACTTCAATCGTTCCAGTATCAATATTTGGATTTATAAGGTTTTGAGGTCTTTTCCTTACAATACCCATGACTTCAACAACGGACTCGGTTGTAAGCTCTGACATCTTATCCTGCCCCACACACTGGATCTTGCCCGTAAAATCTCTTAAATCTACAAACGTTATCTTCCCATGATCTCTTTTCGTATCAACCCATCCATAAAGCTTAACCTCTTCACCAATTTTTAATAAAGTTTCATTTACCAAAGTTCTTTTCATATCATTTATAATAACCTTTTACCTCATAAAAACAAAAAATCCCGGATTTCTCCGAGAGGTTTTTCCGCGCTTTGGCGGATGAAAGGTGCCAACCAACCTTATACTTAATTTACAGCTGTAACGGGCATTCCCGGCCTGTTCTAATTTCCGAATATCGGATTTCTTCAGACAGCTAAGAGGTGTCACATCCTCCTTAACGCTTTTTTAAATTAACCAACTTATATACCCTTTTAAAAAATGTGTCAAGAACAACAAAATCCTCTAATTGACATTAATACATTCTGGTGCTAAAAATACTTTATGCTTTCTAAAGAAGACATTAATCAAATAAAACTGATGATTGAAGAAATAGTTCCGCCTATGCTTAGGTTATCAGAGCAACGAACTATAAATCAGCTAAGAGCCGAGATACGTTTACTAAACTCCGAGCTTTATAAAAAACTTCACAGCGAGTTTTCCATTGAAATAGGTAGAATCTGGGAAGAATTAAAAGATCTACGGATGCTACTGGAAACCCACATAGAACTTCACAACGGCACTAGTTGAACACGTAGATTTATTTCCCGAAGAAGAACCTGCTGAACTTTAAACCTTTTTGAAGTAAACCTAAATCAAAGTTTTCATTTACACCGTGCATATTACAATCATCATTGCCTAGAGAAATAAGTAAAGTGTCAACGCCTAAAACTTCCTTAAAGTCCGAAACTACAGGAATGGCTCCTCCAACCGGCTTTATCAACACCTCATCATTAAAGGCTTTCTTAAGAAGCTTTCTCGCCTCCGCAAATTTCTTGGAAGAAATATCAATCTTAACCGGTTTGTGCATTCCCGCAAAATATAGCTCGTACTTAACAAACTTAGGAGTCTCCTTCTTCACAAACCTTTCAAAAGCTTTATAGATATCTAAGGGTTTTTGAGATGTAACAACCCTGAAGTTGATTTTTGCTTCGGCGATGGCTGGAACAATATTAGAATACCCATCCCCTATGTATCCGCTTTTTAATCCAGTGACCTGAACTGTCGGCCTTAGACCCGTTTGAGTATAAAAATCAATACCCTTTTCGGTAAGAAGAGTTTTAACTCCGGCTAAGCTCTTTATTTCATCATCACCATTTAAGAGCTTCTTATTTCCCTTTAACTGTTCCAAAGTCACCTTATCGGCTTTTTTATAAAAGCCAGGTATCATAACCTTATTCTTTCCGTTATAAAGCTTTGACAAGAATTTAGTTAATTCATATGGGGCACTTGGGACAGCCCCACCAAAGATCCCTGAATGAAGATTATTTTTCGCAGTAGTGTATTTTAATGTCGTGTTAAAACCCCCTCTTAAAGAGTATTCAATTGAGGGCTTATATGGTATCTCTCCATCTGAAATCAAAACGTAGTCGGCTTTTAACTTGGATTTATTTTTCTTTATAATATCGGCAAGTTCATCGTTGGACGTTTCCTCATTTCCTTCAATAAGAAATTTAACATCATATTTAATCTCTTGAGTCTTAATCAATTCAAAAACCGTAAAAATATGGATTAAAACCTGACCTTTATTATCAACGACACCCCTTGCGTAAAGCTTCCCTTTTTTCTCATTCAGCCAAAAAGGTTCTTTTTCCCACCCATCCGATTTATTTGCAGGCTGCACATCGTAGTGGCCATATACAAGGACTGTTTCCTTCGCACTTTCAGTTTCATATGAGGCAAAAACAACAGGATTACATCTTGTTCCCTTTATAACCTCAACACTAAAACCTCTTTCCGAAAAAAGTTTTTCCAGCCATTTTACTGTTTTTTGGATCTCGGAAATGTAAGCCTTATCTGTGGATACGCTTTTAAAACTTACGAATTCAGATAATAGACTCTTATAACCTTTTATATCCATATCATTATTAACTATTTTATATCAACGGGCAGAATATTAATTATTCATAATACGAGGCGGAAAGGAACTCTTCCGATTTCATACTTCCTTTCTCTTGTTAGCTATGAACACCTCCCGATTGAGATATCCGGATTGAAGGGCTACCAATCACCATCAGGCAAATGGATCCCTTCAATCCCCGCTATGTCTATTTCCCCACCTGCAATAAACAGTATGGAGAAATATTAATTTCAGGCTTCCCGGAATAGCAAAAACTATTTACCTTAAGCCATGGTGCCTCGGCCATTTGGACCGAAAACTTTGCAGCCAACAAAAAAACCGCCTTGAAAGCGGTTTGCGTTGGTTGCAAACTAAAAAGCTAAAAACGGGTTTAGCCCTTTAGCCTGCACCCAACGTTAATGATAAAGAGTCTGTAACAAGCGAAAGCTCCAGACATTAACGTCCGGCTGGGGACTGTATGTTTTTGATTAGTCCACATTGTTACTAAACTCATTATAGATTTTATACCAAACTCTCTAGCTTTAGTCAACCACTCCTGCTGTCATTCTGACTTCGTCAGAATCTATAACTAAACCCTGAATCAAGTTTGGGATAACAATATCTAAGTATGCTTTATATCTTTCACGTTTAGTGATACCCTTGATATCCCATTAAACACATTTTCCCTTAAAGAAAAAGCTACATCACAAAAAGAATCGGATGAGAAAGAAGAAGCATAATTTCCCCCGCCAAAAAATATCGCATCATAAACACCACCCGAATTACCTCCTAACCTAAGCTTAAGATGATCTGAATTTCTCCCAACTACACCCGTATTTAAAATTTTAAGATTGGAAGACATAAAGAGAGGTTCGTGATTTCCAAAGCCAAAGGGTTCAAGTTGTCTTATTTTCAAGGCCGTTTCAAGACTTAATAAATGGGATGGGATCTCAAGATCTATATTTAGCACAGGGCTTAAGTAAACCTCATCTATAAACTCCTCTGCAAGATCTTCAAGGGAAAAAATAAGCTTTTCCAAATCGGCGGTTTTTATACTAAAACCGGCTGCCTGTGGATGCCCGCCGACACTCTCATAAAAGTCAAGTCTTCTTAAAAGCTCAATTATATTAACTCCCTCAACAGACCTGGCAGATCCCTTGCTTACCTCATCCCCCACACTTATTAAAACACTCGGCTTATAAAACTCTTGTGAAAGCTTTCCAGCAACAAGTCCAATTACTCCTTCATGGTAATCCCTGCTGGAGGAGATGATAATTTTTTTATTTTCAAGGTAAGAGCTTTTAGCAAGTTCAAACATTAAAGCCGTTTTTTGCTGTCTTTCATAATTCACTCTTCCAAGTTTTTCAGAAAGAGCCATTGCGTCAGATTCATTTTTTGTGCATAAAAGTTTAAGAGAATCCATTGCGGACTCAAGCCTTCCAGAAGCATTAAGCCTTGGTGATAATATCCACCCAAGCTCATATGTTGATAAAACTTTATCTTTAATACCGGAAGCCTCCATCAATACCTTAATACCTAAAGGAGCTCTAGCATTTAAAATTTCAAGTCCGTATTTAACAACGCTTCTGTTAAATCCGACCAAGGGTTGTATATCGGAAACAGTTGCAAGAGCGGCAAGTGAAAGATATTCATCTTTAACCTCACCAATCAGAAGAGAGCTTAAAGCTAGTGCTATGGAACTTCCCACAAGCTTATCAGTCCAAACCAGCTTACTGCATTCTAAAACCTCGCCATTTTTTTGATGATGATCTGTAACAGTCACATCAAAACCTAAAGTTTTTGCATATTTACACTCTTTTTGAGCAGTTACACCGCAGTCAACAGTAACAATTAAACCTTTATCCGCCTTGGACTTAATTTTATCTATGCTTTCTTTTGAAAGCCCGTACCCATCCTCAAACCTATCTGGAATAAAAGGAAGGCAGTTTTTATATTGAAGGTCAAAATAAATAGTTTTCCAAAGTATTGCCGTTGCACAGATCCCATCAACATCATAATCACCATGTACAAAAATAAAGGAACCTTGTGAAATATGCAGTTTTATCAAAGAAACGGCCTCTAAAAGTTCGGGTTTAATATGTTCAAACGCCAGCGCAGGATTCGGCGGATTTAAAAAATAATCTTTATTTTCCGCATCTCTTATTTTAAGCAACGAATCAATAATATCTTTTTCAAATTTTCCTTTAATCTTCCAAACTTTTTGCACAAGTTACAGTATATTGAAATACTTAAAAATGAAAAGGGTGCTTATCTTCTTTTAGATGCGTAATTTTCCCACACAACCAGGATGGGGGAGGCATTAAAGATAGATGAGTAAGTTCCTGAAATAATTCCTATTAAAAGCGCAAGAACAAAATACCTTATTGTCTCGCCGCCAAGAACAAGAAGGGACATAAGGGTGAATATCACGGTGAGTGATGTCCTTAAGGACCTGTTAAGGGTTTCAATCAGTGAATAATTAACAACATCATTAAAAGATTGGCCTTTAAGCTTATCCAGATTTTCCCTAATCCTGTCAAAAACAACAATTGTATCATGAACTGAAAACCCTATAACGGTAAGAAGAGCTGTAATAAAAAGTGCGTTTATCTCAACCCCTGCAAAATGCCCAAGTATTGAAAAAATCCCGATAACAACAAATGCATCATGTAAAAGGGCAGCTATGGCCGATATCCCAAATCTTAAACTTGAGTAAGGCTTTGGTACATGTCTGAACGAATAAGCAATATATAAAAGAATGCCAACTGATGCCGCAATTACGGAAAAAAATGCATTTTTTGCGGCTTCTTTTCCTATTGAAGGACCAACCGTTTCAAACGAAATTTCAGAGGAACCCTCAAACTTTTCAGAAATTTTTTTCTTTATCTCATCATTCTTCAAATTATCAACAGGCTTTGTTTTTACAATAAACCTTTTTTCGGAAATCTCCGAAATCCCCTCAACAAAAAAACCCTCGTTTACAAAAACTTCCTTAACTTCCTCTTTTTTTACTGCGCCTTCAAACGAGAATTCAAAGACTGATCCACCCGTGAAATCTATTGAGGGCTTAAGCCCAAACATCACAAGAGAAATAACACCGGGTATTAAAACGACGAGGGATATTCCAAAAAACCAGTTTTTATATTTCATCAAATTCATATGTGCCTTGCCTTTTCCTCATAAAACACGTTAATAAGTGTCCTTGTTATAAAAACGGCCGTGAACATTGATACAGCCACACCTATTGCCAAAGTTAAGGCAAATCCTCTAACCATCCCCGTACCAAAGTGAAATAAAACAGCACTGGTGAGAAAAGAAGCAAAGTTTGAATCTTTGATTGAAGGCCAAGCCCTCTCAAACCCAAGTTTAAGGGCCAAATTAAAAGGCTTGCCCCATTCAATCTCTTCTCTTATACGCTCAAAAATTAAAATGTTTGCGTCAACAGCCATTCCAATTGAAAGAATAAAACCTGCAATCCCGGGAAGAGTCATAACAACCGGTACAATCTTAAAAACTGAAATGACAAGTAAGGTATAAATAACAAGTGCAAGATCTGCAATAAACCCAAGCTTCCCGTAGCTTACGACCATAAACAAGGCAACTATTAAAATACCAACTACTCCCGCAATGATGCTCCTTCTCACGGATTCCTGCCCAAGTGTCGCACCCACCGTTCTTTGCTCAATCACTTCAACAGGAACCGGAAGAGCTCCAGCCCTTAAAGATATGCTTAATCTATTGGCTTCCTCAACAGTAAAATTACCAGTTATAACAGGGTCCGAAGTAAGCCCGCCTGCAAGATCGGAATTAACAAGAGGCATTGAAATCGGCGTGCTCCCTTCATCCAAAAATATGGCAATGGGTTTATTAATGTTTGCCTTGGCTACCTCTGAAAATTTATCCCTTCCTTCATTTGTAAATTTAAGCCTGATTTGAGGCCCCGCACCTGTTCCCGAATTCTGATCAAACACCACATCAGCTCCTTTAAGGTCGCCTCCGGTTACCGATGTGTCCTCCCATACATCTTTACTTACAAAATACTCATTAAATTTATTTGGATCATAACCTACGTCCTCCTTTAATTTCTTAAAAGTTAACTGTGCCGTCTGACCTATCTGGGATAAAGCCTCTGAAACGTCACTGACCCCTGAAAGCTCAACTATTATTCTATAGTCGGATCCAACCTTTGAGGTTTGAATTACCGGCTCCGAAACACCAAGTAGATCAACTCTTCTTGAAATTACAGCTTTAGCGGATTCAAGAGCGGAGTCTCTATCTTTTTCCTCAATCTTTGACATATCGGCTTTTAATACAACCTTAACCCCACCTTTTATATCAAGGCCTTTCTTAATTTCCGAGAGATCAAGCCTCACTCTTCCGTCAAAAAGGTTAAAAAAATACCCGCCTACTCTTGTGTCCACATTTATAAATTTATTTTTTATAGTAATTGGAACTTTTGGGAGATCAATAAGAAGCGAAACTATCGCCAAACCAAATATCAAACCTAGGGTAAACTTGGGGTTTCTCATAAGAACTCATTTTACAACAGTGAGCAAAATTCTTCTTCATCTCCAATAAGCATAATCCTGCTCTGGGTCAAAAGTTGAACAATAAATGATTCCCTTCTTCTTTTTCTAAAAAGAAATTCATCATCTCCCATAACGGTATAGTTAATTTCATGCTTATGTTCCGCTTCGGCTTTTTGAATAATATCTCTTAACTTAATTGCGTCAACTGATCCGACTATAAGGAGATCAACATCTAATGTCTGCGCTATTCTTCCTCGGGAAAAAGCTTTGGACATTGAAGCAAAGGTTATTTTCCCAAGTTCTTTGGAGGCCCTAATAATATCGGACCCAAGACTTGCCTCTTTTGAAATCATTGATAAAAGTTCAGGGTAATGAACAAAGCTGGGATTTACATCATAATAAACCCTATTCCCTTTAGGTCTTCTTTTTAAAAGTCCAATTTTTGTAAGTCTTTGAAGCTCCCGTCTAACAGCGTTAATCTCGGTACCAACTTTTCTTACAATCTCCCTGACGTGCATGGGTTCATTCGGGGATTGAAGAAGTAGAGAAAGCATTTTTACCCTGACTTCAGAAATAAAGATATCTTTAAGCATATCCAAAGGGCAGTAAAAGCTTTTAATTTACTTGTACGTTACCTGATCCTCGTTCCTATCCGGCACAACACTTATCCAAATCACACCCCGATTAAATCTAATTTCATTACCGGAAAGATCATAAAACATCGTTCTTTCTCTCAAGTCTCTTTTTACCCAAGTGGAATCAACTTTTCTTCCATCAAGAAAGATAATTGATTTACCGCTTCCTACGTTTTGATAAAGTAAATGATGTTTTTCATCATTAACCGCGGTTTCCTTAGCAAACTGCACTATAACATTCTTTGCTGACAATTGCACATTTCCTTCCGGATCAAAGTGTTCAACCCCACCTGTTGACTTAAAGTAAAGATTTTTGTCTGCGTTATAAGCCCAAGCGCTATCATAATCACCGTAGGCCCAAAAAACAATGTTTAACTCTGAAGCCAAAGGCTCCGACTCATACACTTTCTCACTATCCTCTTTAAATCTCCATCTTTCAAACTCTCTTGTTCCATCCCAACCGAGCTTGCTCCCATGCTCACGCGCAACTTTAGCGGAAATATATTCATTGTCAGGTGCCAGCCTCCCAGGGTCTCTATACCCATAGAGACCTCCTCTAAATAAGCTCCTCACTGAATACTTATCAATAAGATCAATGGCGCTTGCTTCAAGTATTACAGAGGAAGACCAGCCGTCATGCATAACCATCGCATCCCCAAGCTCTAGTATCCAGTATAAAAAGTAACTTCTGATGCTTCTGACCGGCCCGATTTTTTCAGGCTCATTATATAAAAAGACGGGCATAAATCTTGTAATCCCACCCTCGGCAACAACTTCATAAACCATGTCGGCCATAGAAACATTTGACTGTGGCCTTGCATCAGTATTATTTCCCATCATAACAACAAGGGGCCTTCTCTCAAGAACCTTTGGCGCATTTTCTATGGGAACCTTAACTCCGTTCAAGGGATTTTCGGCAAACTCCTCTTTTTTTACACCTTCGCCTTCATCCAACACGGGCTTAACAAGATCCTTCTTTCTGCCAAACCCGAAAACAAACGCTGCAATAACTCCCGCGACAAGAAGGATTGTAAAAACAACGATTATGATCCTGCTATTCATATATACTTTTCTTCGCTTCTTCTATAGCCTTCTTTTCCTCCTCTGACAATTCATAATTTCCTTTATCTCCTCTTACAACTGGCTTAGAATAAACCCTGGTACCCGATCTTGCATGGAGGCTTGTTATCACAACACCGTTATTTTTCCTGTCAAGAAAAGCTACCGAAAACGACTGGTCCCCGCCCGCATCCGGAAATGGATTAAACCTCACTAAACCTACTCCGCAAACATCCTCCATATTGCTAGTCTCAATTTTCCTGACAGCTTCTGTAACTTCCTTAAGTTTTAATTCATTTTTCATAGCCTTTTTCACTAATGAGTCAAGGATTTCATGAAGAGAATACCCGGTACCTTGATCTCTTAGCCTTTTATAAAATCTTACGGATGAAAAGTAAAGATAGGAGAGGATTAGGTTCCAGATAAGAAGAAGGGCAAAACCTATCAGGATCCAAAAAGGCAAACTCATTAGAAAAATTATAACATTTATGATAATCTCCCCATATATGCCAAAGAAAAATGAAGCTAAATTAAGAAGACAAATTGAAATTTTAAAAGCTCAAGTCAAAAGTCCACAACCAACCAAAATTGAGGTAGTTAAACAAGCCGAATTTAAAACTTTAAAGCAAGAAACAAAAAAGATAAGCTACGAACTTAACATTCCCAAAATAAAAAACGACTTAAATAAAACTTTAATTTTTTCAATAGGTGCGCTTATTATTCTTCTCGCTTTATACTTCACCGAGCCTAAGTGGATTAATCTGATAAAGTTTATATAACAAATTTTTTGCCTTTTTCCTTATTCCCTTGCGTAAGAAGGCTGTGGATAAGCTTTTTATTTTCTTCAACAGCGGGTTGATCAAAAGGATTAACCTCAAAAAGCATACCTAAATAACTTACCGCAATCTCAAAAAAGTAAAATAATTGACCCACAAAATACTCGTTTAAACTTGGGATATTAATTGTCATATTCGGTCTGCCCTTTTTGGCAAGCGTAGCGGAAGTAGCCTCATACTCCGCGTTTAAGATAGACCCGAAAGTAAGGTCTTTAAAACCTTTAAAGTCGGGTATCTTAAAATCTGCCCCCCGATCTTCCACCTTAAAAAAAGTTGTAACCTTATCGGCTGGTCCATCAAGGATGAGCTGAAGGAAAGAATGCTGATCGGTAGGCCCCATAAGATCCAGGGGGGTAATGCCAAGCCCGCTTTTCCCAAGGCTTTCCGCAAATATCTGCCTGACCCACCTTCCGAAGGCAGAAAGCCTCTTGGAATAGGGCATAAAGAGACCTATGCATTGCTTATGCTTTGCATAGGCAAGGTACAAGAGGCCTGCATAGATAAGCATAGGGTCCTCCCTTACCGACGTCTCATCAATGAGATTAGAAAGGTAAATAGCACCATCAAGAATCTTTTCAATATCTGCACCCGCAAAAAGCATGGGAAGAAGCCCGACAACACTTAAAACCGAAAAGCGATCGGGCACACCCTTTGGCTCTTCAAATAAAAAATAACCTTCTTTTTGCGCCTCATCCCTTAAATATCCCGCCTCTCCGGTTGTTACTACTACCTGCTCTTTATTAAGCTTCCCCTTTAGAAAGCCAAAAGGCGCGAGAATCTCAATAGTTTCGCCCGAACGGGAAACAAAGTTAAAGCAAGTCTCTTTTATCCTTATTTCTTTCATAAATCTTTCAATATCATAAGGATCGGTAGTGTCACCAAAAAACTTCAACTTAAAGGAACCGTTCAAATCAAGAAACTCATATAAGGCTCTTGTTCCAAGATCAGATCCCCCTATTCCAAAAACAGCCATTGTTTTATATCTCTCCTTCAAACTTGAAACCTTATCTTTTATAATTTGTAAATTTTTAAGGGTATAAGGAAGGCAGGAAAACTCAAAAAGACACGACTTCTTATTTAAAGTTAACTCTTTTTTTGCCCGTTTAAGCTTTTCAAAAACTTCTTCAATCTCAAGATCTTTAATTCCATTTTTTCCTATCCCCTCCTCTCTCATAAAAGTGTAATCAAGGCTTATTCTTTCTTTCATATTTATCTTTTTAAAACTTTATATCTGTCAATGGCTATAAGCACCGCTCCCATAGCCGGCTCATTTACGGGATATATTATATTTGCCCTTTTAAGGTTTTCCTTTATTTCCTTTTCAAAAAATTTTCGGATCGGACCGTGTTCTCTTTTAAAGCTCCCCCCGACACAGACAAGATCAAATTCATCTAAAATCATATCCAACTTTTTCGCACCCGTTTTAACCATTAAAACAAGCTCTTTTGCAGCACTTTGAAGAATTTCATGGGCTTTCGCGTCTCCTTTCTCATTTGCCTCTTCACATAATATTGAAAGCCTTGCTATCTCCATCTTTCCAAAACCATCCCTGTAAACTTTTGAAAGAAGGTCTCTCATACTTAATACACCAAACTCCTCATAAACCATTTCTTCAAGTATCGTTTTTTCTATTCTGCCATCAAAGCTTTTAGACGCAGCGTGGAGCACATTCAAACCAACAAAATACCCCCCGCCTTCATCGCTTAAAGTATGTCCTAAGCCGCCGACAAAAGTCTCCGCCCCGAACTTGCTTCGCGCGTAACAATTTGACCCCGTACCGGCAACTATTGAAATCCCATACCCTTTATTGGTCCCTCTTCTTAAAGCACACACGGCATCATTTAAAATAAGCGGATGAGGATCAAGCCTTACGGATGTGATTGATTTTACAATCTTAAGTACCTCGGCAAAATCCGAAGGACTATCAAGACCGGCAATCCCGAAGCAAGATCTTGCAATTTTTACATCTTTTAAGTGTGAATTTTGAATTGCAAAAAAAATCCCCTCTTCAAGTGTTTTCTTCAGTGTATCTCCAAACACTGACCTTATGTATGTAGGACCAGTAAAGGAAACACCGATGACATTTTCATTTTCATCCGCCAAAATTATCTGTGTTTTAGTCCCTCCTCCGTCAACACCGAGAAAATACATACCTCAATTATCAATCCTAAACAAAAGAAACTCAAACTTTTGCAAAAAGTTTTAATCTATTTTAAAGTCTTGTAAGCAAAGGAGAGGAAAATGGACCTTAAAATCTTTAACGGGTATTACCTTTTTGCGCATTGGGTGCTTTTAGGTATTCTCCTTATTGGAGTAATAACCTACATTATTGAAACACGCAAAGCAAAGGTAAGGCTTCAGGTCTGGCCGTTAATTCTGTTCTTGGTTTTGCTTCTGTCATTTACCGGCCATGCGATAAAAATCTTACTTGGATACCAGTAAGTAAACCCGCGTATAACCATATATGCGGGTTTTTATATTTTAATTCTGTATTGTAAGGCCTCTGCAATATGCTCTGTCTTTATCTTTTCCGAGTCTGACAAATCCGCAATTGTTCTTGATACTTTTATAACTCTGTGAAAAGTTCTAAGCGAAAACTTAAATGAATTCATAGCGTTTTTTAAAAAATTCATCTCGGAAGTTTCAAGTGGGCACTGCTTTTTAATTTGGGAGGGGGAAATTTCAGCGTTGCAACTGATTTTAAGATTAGATGCCAAGAAACGCCTGCTTTGTGTATCTCTTGCCCTCTGAACTCTCTCCCTTACCTTTTTAGACTTCTCTCCCTTATTTTCACTTGTTATATCAGAGGCATCAGAGGCCTTGACATCAACAAACATATCAATTCTGTCAAGAATCGGCCCGCTTAACTTTTTTTGATAAGAAAGGATTTCATAAGGCGTGCATCTGCATTTATTCTTCTCATCCCCCAAATATCCGCACGGGCAGGGATTAAATGACGCAATAAGAACAAATCTTGATGGAAATACAACTCTTCCTAAAGATCTGCTAATTGAAATATAACCATCTTCAAGAGGTTGTCTTAAAGCCTCTATCAGATACCTTGGCATCTCGGAAAATTCATCAATAAAAAGGACGCCCCTATGCGCAAGCGTGACCTCACCCGGTGCGGGAGGCGAACCGCCGCCTATAAGGCCTGGCAGGGAAGTTGTATGGTGAGGAGATCTAAAGGGCCTCTTGGTTAAGATAGGCTTTTCTTTATTAAGAAGGTGTCCGGCTATTGAATAAATCTTTGTAACCTCAAGGCACTCATCAACGGTAAATGCAGGAAGAATAGAGGGGAGGGATCTTGAGAGCATGGTTTTACCGCTTCCCGGGGGACCAAACATTGAAAGGTTGTGCCCTCCCGCAGCGCAAATCTCCAGAGCTCTTTTGGCCTTTTCCTGTCCATAAACTTCTGAAATATCTTCCCCGAAGAAAGCCTCTTCTTTAAGCAAATCCTCAAGCTTTTCTCCTGATAATTTAGGAATTGGTTTTATATCTAGCAAGTGATCGCACACAGCTTTCAAAGAATCTGAAGCAAAAATGTTGATTTCCGAAATAATAGAAGCTTCTTTAGAACAGGAACCTGGAATAAAAATACTTTTAAAACCCTTTGTTTTTGCAAAAATTACTATTGGGAGAACACCAGAAACCGCCTTTATCCTGCCATCAAGTGAGAGCTCTCCTACAAACATGCTGCCGTCAAGTTCTGCTTTAATTTGACTTGAGCTTAAGAGAACTCCGATAGCTATAGGGAGATCAAAAATTGAGCCCCGTTTATGAAGCTCTGCCGGTGCCAGATTTACAGTTATGCGTCTGTCTGGAAAATCGTAACCCAGGCATTTAACCGCGGCCCTGACTCTTTCTTTTGATTCATCAACACTCTTATCGGCAAGTCCCACTATATTAAAGGCCGGAAATCCCTGATTATCTATAATTACTTCAACTTCAACCAAAACCGGATCAATCCCGATAACGGTTGCCGAAAAAACTCTGACATGCACCATATATTACAATCTACATTATAACATCTATTTATTCTTATTAAAAGGTATTAAACGCGGTAGACGCAGAGTATTTTGCCCACAACTGGTAGAATAATACGGCAGGGCACACAAGCGGTTACCCGCCTACCGGCGGGAGGAAAGTCCAGACAGCATAGAGCAAGGGGTTGGAACGTAAGTTCCGACTGGCAACAGCTGGTACCGAGCTTTTGAAAAGAAGTCCGGACGGAAGGCGAATCGACGTCCTCCGAGATCCACAGAGACGAGCTTCCCCTAAGTCTTCGGATAAGGGGTAAGAGTGAAACGCGGAAATCCCACCCGCTGCAATCCACGATGTTACCGTTTAAGCCTGCTCGGCAAGGTACAAAGATGGAGCATAGAGAGATGCCGCATAAACAGAATCTGGCTTATGGATGCCCTGCACTTTATTCCTCAAGATCAAGATTTATAAGTCTTTTGAAAATAACTACTGAAAGAAGAGAAATAGGGATTGATATTAAAGCCCCCGCAACCCCATACAATTTAGCTCCTATTAAAAGAGCGATCATTGTGACAAGAGGATTAAATCCCGCAACTTTTTGCATAACTCTTGGGACAAGGATACTGTTCTCAACCTGCTGTATACCTATAAAAAGAGCTACGGAAAGAAGACCCGTTACAGGGCTAACAGCTAAACCTACAATCCCCGCTATTATTGTGGAAATAATAGGCCCGATAACTGGAACAACTTCTAAAACTCCCGATACCACACCAAGAGATGCAGCATATGGCACCTGAAGAATTAAAAGACTGAAATAGCCCATTAAACCAACAACAAACATTAAAAAAAGCTGCCCTTTTATCCACCTGCTTAAGTTATCCTCAACCTCAACCCAGGTATCATCAACGTAGTCTTTAACATCATCGGCAAAAAGGGCTAAAAATCTTCTTTTTACGTTAGGCAAATCAAGTGAAAGATACAAAGTAAAAACAAAAACCGTAATAAAGCTGAAGGTATTTGCAAATACACTTAAGGTAACGGCGAAAACATCATCCAGCGCGACACCAAATTCAGAAACGGATTTTAATAAAGAAGCCCTGATTTGCTCGCTTGCTACGGCGGCGCTTATGATATTTGGAAGATTAAGCACAAGATTTCTTAACTGTGTCGCAACAAGAGGAAGCGCTAAGGCAAAAAATAAAATAATTACAAAAAAAGAGATTGTAAAAACGATGCCCACTGCAATACCTCTTGGCATCTTTTTCCTTGCCATATATTTAACAGCGGGTTCAATAGAAAGGGCAAGAATAGAGGCTATCACAAGCTGCAAAATTACATCCCTAATTTGATAAAGCAGCACAAGCACAATAATAAGAAGGAAAGTTATAAATATAGATCTTGCGGATATGACAATGTTTTTTTGCATCTACCCCGATTCTACAAGGCTTAACATCAGACTGTCAAAGCCCGCTTTTAGAGGGTCAAAAAAGGAAACTTTAGGCATCTTTTTAAAGTAAGTTTCCTGTCTTCTTATATACTTGTGATTGTCATACTTCATCCTTTCAAGGGCTTCTTGTTTATTTAACTTTTGAGAAAGAAAAAGCACTGCAGTTTTGTAATTTAAACCCTTCATCGGGGCGGTTTCAGAAAACCCCATCTCAATAAGAGCTTTAGTTTCCTCTATCAAAGCTTCAAATGAGGTTTCCACCCACCTATCAACCCTCTTGTAAATTTCTGGCCTTGGGATCTTAAGACCGATAACTACGGAAGGCCTTATAAATGGTAAAGCTTTCTCAACGAAATTCTGGCTTCCTGTTTCTATCTCAATTGCTCTTATTAACCTTACTTTATTATTTTTGTCTATTAAACCGGCTTTTTCTTTATTTAGTACTGAAAGCTTTAAAAAAAGCTGCTCCGCTGTAAGCTTGTTTAACTTTTTTCTTAAATTCTCATCTGGAGAAACATTAGCCACTTTTTTATTTCCCAAAATTACATCAAAATAAAAGCCCGTTCCGCCAGTAAAAAACACATAAGGCTTTTCAAACTTTAATTTTGAAATAAAATTGTAAAAATCAAACGCCGAAAAAGATTTATCCGGTGATATAAGATTATATCCAAAGACTTTAACCCCATTTACCACCCAAAGCCCATCATTCTTTTCAACCTCAAAAGGCTCCCCCACCGGAAGTTTACCGGTTCCTATATCCATGTACTTATAGATTTGCCTTGAATCAACAGAAACTATTTCTCCGCCAAGCTTCTTACAAAGCTTTAAAGCAAGTGAAGTTTTCCCTGATGATGTCGGCCCAAGTATTACAACTTGTTTGGGTTTTAAAGCTTTTGGCATCAAGCAAGCTTAAAAAGAAATCCGGAGATAATAACAAGAATAAGGCCTACAACAATTGAAGAAACCGGATTATTTAAAAAGGGATTAATATCCGAAAAAGTCCAGATACCCCTCCAAACAAGAATTACTCCAACACTTCCTATGAGAGTAAATATTACTTTGTGCTTTAACTGAAGTTTTTTTAGACCCTTTTGAGGGGAGCTTTTAATAGATTTTATTATTTTCCTTCTTCTCATTCGTAGTCTTAATTATGAATCAGAACTTTGCTTTCTTCAATAATCTGCGAAAGATACGCATGCCTCCTCTTTTTTTCAGAAAGAAGTATGTCATCTTTATAAAACCTCTCCGCAGGAGTTCCCTTCCTCGGAGAATAAATTGAAATGTAAGCAACACTAAACCCAATTTTTTTACAAAGCTCAACCGTATCTAAAAATTGCTCCAGAGTCTCACCTGGAAACCCAACAATAATATCCGTTCCAATTTCAATATCGGGTACTTTATCCCTTATCTTCTCAACAAGATTAGTAAAATCTTGAGCCGTGTGTCTTCTATTCATTCTTCTTAAAACTTCGTCATTGCCTGATTGAAGCGCCATGTGAAGATACTTTGAAACTTTTGGTAGTTTTAACGCATCAATCAAATCAGTTGTGAAATCAAAAGGATTTGATGAGATAAAGCTGATTTTATTAATGCCGGGGATTTCATGTATCTCTCTTAAAAGTGACGCAAATGGGAGTTTCTCGTCCGATCCTGATCTGATTTCAAACTTTTTTTCGGTAGAAAGTCCCCACGAATTTACGTTTTGTCCGCATAAAGTAACTTCGCTAAAACCAGCTTTAACTAAATAAGCCACTTCTTTTAATATTGTTTCTTTTGACCGTGAAACTTCTTTTCCCCTTGCGTAGGGAACAACACAGAAAGTGCAAAAGTTATCGCAGCCTACTGAAATGTTCACAAATGCGTGCTTTGAATTAGGAATTGCATTTTCTCCCGGGGCAAAAGTCTTCATTCTTTTTGCTGGAACACTTTCCATATTCAACGCCTTCATAACCCAATCATCAATAAGATTAAGCCTTAAAAGTACTTTAGGAAGCTCCTTTATTTGAGTAGGATTTATATATTCGTTGGCCCATGGAGTTCTCTTTCTTAATTCACTAAATGCAAATCTCTGGCGCTCTCCGGTAACTGATCCGACCATACATCCAGCCATAATTACCTTCACATCGGGATTATTAACTCTTAACTCGGAAATCTTTTTTCCAAGCCCGTACACTTTATCCTCTGATTTCTGCCTCACAGAACAAGTATTTATAATTAAAAGATCGGCCTCCCCTGCATCTTTAGTTTCGTAAAAATCCAAACTTTCCAGGATACCTGCAATAACTTCACTATCGTGAGTGTTTGCCTGGCACCCAAAGGTAATAATGTGATATTTCTTGGATGAAAAACTCATAGGTTAGCTTAATGATAGACTACTTCCAGTTTAATTCTATCAGGATCTTCAAAAAAGACGGCGTAATATTTTTTAGTATATTCAGGAAATTTTTTAGGGCTTTGATATAAAGTTTGAATTTTTTTAACCTTTAAGAACTTATTATAAAAATCATCCACAGCCTTTTTACTGCTTACAAGAAAAGCAATATGGTTAAGACCAACATCCTTTCTGTGAAAACTCTTTTTCATATATTTTTTGTCTACTAACATAACCCAAAAACTGGATTTCCCGCTATAGTAACCAACACCCCAATCTCCTCCCGCCGCCTTCTTAAACCCTAAAAATGGGAGAAGATCTTTATAAAATTCAAGAGACTTCTTGGAAGATACGTTTATCTGCAAATGACCTAAAGCTGCCTTCATAATTACCCCACAAATTTAATAAACTTTACCCATATTAAACCCGAAGAATCAAATTTGCAACATTTAATCTTGATTCAGAAATATCCTGGAGTCGTCTTAAACTCTTCTTGAAAACTTTCCATAATACGATTACCTAAGGTTACACTCTTCTTTTCCTGAGCGCAAAATGAGTAAAAAGGATAAAATTAGAAATAATGAAAGTAAAGATTGATAAAAAGTTGCTTCTTGAAAATTACCAGCATCTGCAGTATTCAATAATATAGACAAACTCATTGATTTAGATTTTGCCTCAATAGCCATATGCTCAAAATACAAACCGCCAATGCTTAATCATGCTTTGATACGTAGAAATCTTGAAAACACAGAACTAGATGCAATAGAAAAATTTTTTAAATCCGAAAAAAAGAAACCTATACTTTACTTTGAGAACAAACTTGAATTAAAGAAGTTAAAGAAGCTACTAATTGGAAGGGGCTACAAAGAACACTGGGAGGAGTCGTGGATGTTCCACACAGGTGAAGGCATGGAAGAGCTTAAAGCTCCCAATATAAGAAAAGTGCGTACAGACAATGAACTCAACACTTTCTTAACTACCTTCAACAATTGTTACAGAAAAGGTGACCCCCAAAACCCTTACGGCGAACTCGGGGATCACTTGAACATAGCCCGTGAATCGTGGGAAAGACACCATGAGAATGGGAAAGTGGAATATTTCATAGCCTTTCAGGGAAGTAAACCCGTAGCTGTTACAGCTCTAACCAACTTTTCCGGGATGGGTTACATATCACATGGAGGATCATTACTTGAGGTAAGGGGAAAAGGGTTTGGAAAGCTGCTCAACTTTTATTGTTTGCACAAATCCCTAAGAAACGGGAATAAATTACATTTTTTGGTAACGTTAAAAGGCCAATATGTACAAAAGTTTTGTAATCGCCTCGGTTACACAACAAAACTCACCGCAGTAGGTTTTGTTAAAGAATAGCCTATCAAATAATGTTTAGCTTTTCCTTTATTTTGACGAGGCCCTCGGTTATTAACTTTTCAAGATTATCCATTTTGGCCTCAAGCCTATCCATCCTTTCCTCAAGTCCATCCAGTCTATCCTCAATCCTACCTACCCTTCCTTCAATCCTGTCAAGCCTCTCTTCAACTTTATCAAATCTCCTATCAATCTCATCAAACTTATCTTCCACATAATCCCTAAACTCAATGCTCACATCTATTGAGTCATTTATATTTCTGTTAATCTCAACAACTTCAGCTTCCACTCTTAGAACCCTGTCATTCAGCACGCTAAGTTGATTGTTAATTTGTTTAAGTTGTTGAGGGAATAGCTCAACGTTCATTGGTATAATTATATTATTTCGGACTGGGATGTCAATATACTCTAGACGTTTAATTGAAAGCAAAAATGGCTGTCTAACTGGAATAAGACAGCCATTCAAAACTACCTTCGCAAAGAAAGAACAACTAACCTCTTACTTTCTATAGCCATCGGTTCTCCGGCAAGGCTCCCCAGAAAGCTAAGAACTTCAAACCCTGCCTTTTCCAGAAGCTCCTTTAGCTCATGTGGTTGATAAAGTCGAAGTGAGGATGTGACCACCATTTCCTTCCGGCCTCCCACATACAATGTTTCTGTTGAGATAAGCCTCCCCGTCCAAAAATCGTACACCCTTGGAAACGAAACTTTTCTCACAGATCCATCATTAGAAACGGTATAACCCGAAGGATTGTAGTTTCTCGCAATGTAATGCGGGCTCATCGTGTCTAAAACGAAGGTCGCTCCCGGCTTAAGAGCTCTTCTTAAACTTTTTAGAGCAAGGAGGTCATCTCTTTCTGAAAGATAACCAATCCCTGCAGTAAACATGTTTATAGCTCCATCAGCCTTTATTCGAGGCGGAGTCTTTCTAAAATCCTTGGTAACTATCCGGATTTTGACACCGGCCTCTCTTGCTTCTCTTCCTGCAAGCCGCGTGTGGATAGGGCTAAGATCAAGAAGAGTTACACGGTAACCCCTCTTTGCTATCGGAATAGCATGGCGACCGTAACCCCCGCACCAATCCAGTATGTGAGAACCTTTAGGAAGTCCCAAAAGTTTCAAGACCCCATCAACGTCCCTTGCAACACTTAATTCATCATCAACCTTGTCACGATAGGTCTGGACGTAGAAGTCTGTCAGAAACATCTCATTCACCCAGCTTCCACTTCTGGTCTTCATCTTCATTTCTCCTTCTTCTTGTTTCATTCCCGGCGCCTAAAAACACATTTGCGTCTTTTGCTCCCGTTTTTGCCGGGTTGGGAAAGCTTCCGAAAGAAAGCAAATTATTTGGGGGAAATAAAAAAGCCTCCCTTCGGAGGCTAATCCAACATTACAAAAATCTTAAGCCTCCGGTAACGCTGATTTCACAGCGCAATTAACCGCACCCATGTACTTTAGGGTGGGAACCAACTTATTTAACTGAATTAATATACAAGCCCTATCCATATAATTTATATATTAACAAATTCACCTTGCTATAGTCAAGAATTGATGTAGACTAAGATTTAGCCTTGGAAGAAAATAAGTTGGAATTGAAGTGCAAAAAACCCCGCCTGTTATGCGGGGTCTTTGCTTGTTCCAACTTTCAAGTTTGTCCCAAAAGAGATTTGCCAGGAGTGAATTACTTAACCGCGTCTTTTAACCCTTTTCCTGCTTTGAAAGCCGGTGTTTTGCTCGCGGATATTCTTAGAGGAGCTCCGGTTTGAGGATTTCTTCCCATTCTTGCAGCTCTTTGCCTAACCTCAAATGTTCCAAACCCTGTCCATGTAACTTTTTCACCCTTTGAAAGGCTCTTTGCAATTCCATCCGAAAGCGAATCCAACGCTCTTTGAGAGTCGGCCTTCGTTAAACCTGCCTTATCGGCTACCATATCTATTAAATCAGCTTTTGTCATTACAATTCACCCCCTTTCAATACCTGGCAGTTTTAAAATAAATTTTGATCTACTCTTAAAATCTCTTTTTTATCTGTATCTAAAAGAACGCTTCTAAAAGCACATCTGCCTTCCTCTTCCCACTCAAACTTCTGGTTAATGGCTGTTCTCATCTGTTTAATTATTATGTCTTTCTTTACACCTAAAACCGAATCAATCACTCCCGTCATTCCTATGTCTGTTACATACATTGTGCCTTTTGGAAGCACAAAGTTATCGCAGGTCGGCACATGCGTGTGGGTCCCAACAACAGCCGTCACTCTTCCATCAAGATAAAATCCCATTGCCATCTTTTCACTCGTTGCCTCCGCATGAAAATCAACAATAATTATGGAAGGCTTCTTGTCCTCATGCTCCTTTAGTATCAGATCAACGGCCTCAAACGGATCATCCGCGCTTAAGTTAAAAAAGGCTCTTCCAAGCAAATTTATTAAAAGAACACTCCCCTTTCCGGGAAGGTCTATAAGCGCATAGCCTTTGCCGATAGTTTCCTTCGGATAGTTTGCCGGCCTGATTATAGGAAGCTTATCAATAACGTCCTCCGTCCCTTTTTGCCAGAACAAGTGGTCGCCTCCCGTAAAATAGTCAACACCGACCGATAACATTTCCGAAATGACACTCTCGGTTATTCCGCGTCCGTGAGCCAAATTCTCGGCATTCGCCAAGACAAGGCCGATATTATCACTACTTTTTAGGGTTGGCAATACCTTCTCAACTGTTTTGCGCCCCGGTTTAGCAACAATGTCACCGATAAAAAGTATTTTCATATGCCAAATAATGACCTCGCTGTATTAAGAAAGCTGTCCCCGCCAAGAAACACAACCCAGAGAGTTATAAAAATAAGAATTGAAGCAAGTATTGTATAAACTACAACTTTAACAATTGAGCTGACAATTGACTTGAGAATATAAAAAATTACAAGAGCCGATAGAATAACAACAACCGATATTACGTTAATGCCTTGCGGTAGCTGAATCATAGATTTTTATTTTGCCGTATCTGAAACCCTCGTTTCCCTTATCACGGTAACTTTAACGGTTCCGGGATATGTCTGCTCCAATTCTATCTTTTTGGCTATTTCCCTGGCAAGAAGAGCGCAACTTGCGTCATCCACCCTTTCAGGCTTCACAAAAACTCTAACCTCCCTCCCCGCAGAAATTGCGTAAACTTTTTCCACCCCGTCAAATGAAGATGATGCCTCTTCAAGATCCTTCATCCTTTTAACATACGCTTCATAATCCTCACTCCTTGCACCCGGTCTTGCGCCGCTTATTGAGTCAGCTATATGAACAACTACGGATTCAATGGAAGAAAATGGTTTATCTTCATGATGCTCTGCAACACAGTTTACAACCGCATCAGGGATCTTATATTTTCTTAAAAGATCAACACCAAGCTGAACATGGGTGCCTTCTTCATCAGTAACAATTTTTCCTATGTCATGAAACAAACATCCAAGCTTAACGACATTAACATCAGCCCCCACCTCATGCGCAATCTGGACCCCAAGCTTAGTTTCTTCAAGTGTGTGGGAGATCATATTCTGCCCGTAAGAAAACCTATACTTAAACTTCCCAAGCATATAAATTAAATCCCTCGGAAGATTATAAACACCGACCCTGTGGCACAAATCCTCACCCTCTTTAAAAATGATATGGTCTATATCTTTCTTAGTTTTCTCTACAATTTCTTCTATCTTAGCGGGCTGTATCCTGCCATCGGCTATTAGCCTTTCCAAAGACACCCTTGCTATTTCTCTTCTTATCGGATCAAAAGAAGATATCCTTACCTCACTTACTGATTCATCCATATCAAGGTTGACACCTGTAAGCTCTTCAAAAACTTTAATATTTCTTCCCTCTTTGCCTATGATCCTTCCTTTCATGTCCTCATCGGGAAGCTTCACCTTGGAAACCGTGTATTCAACAACATAATCGGTTGACGCGTGCCTCATGGAATCAATCAGGATCTCTTTCGCTTTAACATCAGCTTCCTGCTTAATTTTCTCTTCCGCTTCCCTGATCCTCTTCCCTACTTCCTGCGTAAGTTCCCGCTCAAGCGAGGACAAAAGTTCTTTTTTGGCCTCCTCCCTTGTAAGACCGGCAATTGACTGAAGCTTATTAATCTGATCTTTATAAACCTCATCAAGATCTGAAAGTTTTGCGGTTACTTTTGCATCTTTAGTGTTAAGTTCCTGCTCCCTTTTATCCACTTCGGAAATTTTTCTTTCAACTACATCCTGCCTCTGGTCAAGCTTTTTCTCAAGTTCAAGAGTTTCTTCCCTAACTTTTCTTACTTCGTCCTCCGCCTGTCTTTTTATTTTTAAAGCTTCATCCCTAGCCTCAAGCTTAATTTCTTTAGCTGCCGTTTGGGCTTCAAGAACCAACTGGTTATCTGATAAATCTGCCCTTTCCTTAATCTCACCCGCGTCTAAGCCAGCTTTTCCTTCAGGGCGCTTGTAAGATACCTTCCCCTTTTGGGCCAAATAAAACATACCTCCCACACTGCCAAGAGTTATTAATACCAATACAAATTCTATAGGTGTCATAAAAACCTCCTATGTTAATACTTTTTAACTAGACAACAAGAAAACAAACCTTAAAGGATTAAAGGGCTGTGTAATATGTATTATTCTTCGGTAAAGAGCCTTTTGAGGTCATATTTAAAAATAAAACCCTGTTTTCTAATTGTCGTCTAACCGACCCTCATTGTATTGCCTTTTAATTAATGTGTCAACCACGCTTAAAACCAAGCTCAAGGGAAAACCCTGCCTTAAAAGATGGGACCCCATCTTGCTTTTAAATTCTCTGGGAGGAAGTTTTGAGTAAATTTTCAGCTTTTTGGAAGCGGCACTAATCGCCCGCTCCCTTTCATTTGAAGAAGCCCCTTTCAAAAGCTTTTCAATAAGCTCCTTTTTTATCCCTTTTTTATAAAGCTCTTGCCTAAGGCGAATTATTCCAAAGGGTTTTCTTCCTCTTATCCTTTGATCCAAAAGCCAGGATGCGAAACTATTATCATCTAAAAGTTTAAGATTTTTTAACTTGAAAATAATATCTTCAGATAGCTTTTCTTTTGTATCCGCGTCGGTCTCCTTATCTTTATACAAAACCTCCTTAAGTTTATCCCTCACTTCCTTTTCACTTCTTGGCCTAAAAGAAAGAAAGTTAAGCATTCTGTTAAGAAGATAAGTAAACTTTCCCGCGCGTTTAAGAGTTAGAAATTTCTCCTCTGAAATAATAAGCGCGATCTTAAGCTTTTCCTTAACAAAGTCATCCTCCGAGAGCCTAAAGGAAAATTTGTTATCAATAAAAATATCAACGGCTTTATCTTTCTCTCTTGGGATAATTTTGGTAATGAGCATTATGTGAAACTATTCACTTTCCTCTTCCCCTTCATTTCCAACTTCCAAAGGGGCTCCGCCTTTTTTAACAATATCCCTGATTTTTTTCTCCACTTCCGAAGAAAGTTTATGATTTGCCTTTAAGGCCTCTTTTGCGGCTTCCCTCCCCTGCGCAAGTTTCTGGCCGTCATATTCATACCATGCCCCACTCTTTTTTATAACCCCCATCTCAACCCCTACATCTACAAGATTTCCGGCTTTACTTATCCCTTCGGAAAACATGATGTCAAACTCCGCAACCCTAAAGGGAGGGGCTACTTTATTTTTAACTACCTTCACCTTCACTCTGTTTCCAAGCACTTTGTCCCCGTCTTTAATACTCTCTATCCTTCTAATCTCAAGCCTTAATGAAGCGTAAAATTTCAAGGCTCTTCCGCCGGGAGTAGTTTCAGGATTTCCAAACATTACTCCAATTTTTTCCCTGATCTGATTTGTAAATATAACAGTGCAGTTTGATTTGCTTGTAGCGCCTGTAATTTTTCTTAAAGCCTGGCTCATAAGCCTTGCCTGAAGACCTATAAACTGATCCCCCATTTCCCCCTCAATTTCAGATCTTGGGACAAGCGCAGCAACCGAATCAATAGCAACAACGTCAACGGCATTTGACCTTATTAAAGTCTCGGCTATCTCAAGCGCCTGTTCGCCAGTGTCAGGCTGTGAAATCAACAAATCCTCAACATTTACTCCTGTTTTATGCGCGTACACCGGGTCAAAAGCGTGCTCCGCATCAATTAAGGCGGCAGTTCCACCCGTCTTTTGCGCTTCAGCTATGATGTGCTGGACAAGCGTGGTTTTACCCCCTGATTCGGGACCGAAGATTTCAATTATCCTTCCTCTTGGAACGCCTCCGACACCCAAAGCAAGATCCAACGCAATCGATCCCGTAGGTATAACCTGTATATCTTTAGTAGCGGCTCCTTCTCCAAGCTTCATGATTGCACCTTTCCCAAAATTTTTTTCTATCTGGGACATTGCCGACTGAAGAGCTATAAGCTTGTCTTTATCAACGGGCATAAAAACTTTCCGGGCAGAATTAAATATTAATACGGATTATAATATTTTAGGAAGGCGGTGTCTATACTTTTATCCAAATATTATACAAACAAGGCTAGATAAGCAACTTTTAATCCCCCCACCATTTTTCTACCACGGCACAAACACTATATCTTTACCGAATTGATCTTCAGCCAATTTGACGTCTCCTTAATCGCACTTCTCTTCTTTATAATATCCGTTACCAGGTCATAGAATTTATTATCCCTTGCCCTAATCTCCCATCCATTAAGGTGGAGGAAAATAAAAACGGAGTAAACTGCCGTTCTTTTATTACCATCTACGAATGGGTGGTTTAATATTAGTGAGTGGATTAATGATGAAGCTTTATCAAAAATTGATTGATAAAGAAATTTACCTCCAAAAGAAGATTTAGGCCTCTGAACCGAAGATTCCAGCAACGCAAGGGCCCTTATACCATCTGCTCCTCCATACAGTTCCAAAGATAACTCGTGCAAAAACAGAATTTCTTCCAAAGTAAGAAACCTTATTCTAGACATTTACTCCTCCGCGAGTCTTTTTAACAAGCTATCGTATTTTTTTGTGAATTCCTGGGCTATCTTAATGAATTTGGGGTTAATGGCCGTGTCACCTTTTTTAGACAATTTAACAGGAGCAATTGTCAGGACGTCGGATTCTAAGTCCTTCTCAAGCATAACTTCTGAACCCGCACTTAAGTTCATTTCTCTAAGAATTTCCTTAGGAATTGTTACAGCAACCGAGTTTCCGTTTTTGTACAATTTTTGTGTTATCATAATTACATTGTACTGACAATGTACTGATCGGTCAAGGTTCTGTTTTAATACCAGCTTCGGTATAATAGGAACATTAAATAATGGCGGGGACTGGGTTTGGAAGAGGGTACTTAAAAAATAGAATTTAATTTCGGGGTGTGGCGCAGTTGGCTAGCGCACCAGTATGGGGTACTGGGGGTCGCAGGTTCGAGTCCTGTCACCCCGACCATTGAGAAAAACAAGTATGGAACTTACTGATCTAGTAAAGAAAAATAGAATATGGAAACTGCCTTAAAAAGAATAAAGCAGTACTATAATCCGGGTTCATGCTGGATTGCAGAAGTAAACTCAAAACTAGTTGGCATCCTTACCAGTAAACCGGATAACGTTTATGATAATCAAGAGTTATGCATAGATGTAATTTCGGTTGATCCTGAACATCATAAATCCGGAATAGGAAGTAAGCTCTTACAAACCGCAGAAAATTATGCAAAAACGCAAGGCTATGAGGCCACGTGGCTATCAGCCAGTGTAGACTTACCTTCCTTCAACTGGTACATGAAAACCGGATTTAAAGAAACCAGCTGGAAAATTCTTGTAAAACCGTAAGATAATAAACCGTTGCCGACAATAAACCATGTTAAAATCAACTTATGATTCTAATACTTGATCGAAATGGAAGATAGCATTCGTAAAAAACTAAAAGAATTAACCGAAAAATTTCTAACAATATGAGAGGTAAAAAATTTATAATTAACTCAACAAAGATGGACTTACATAGGGTAGTAACCGCAACTGGAAATATAAATAAAGAGCTGCCCCAACAATCAGTGATAGAGTTTATGGAACATGCTGATAAAGATTTCGGAAAAATAGAATTGACGAAATGGGAACAGACGCTTAGGCAACATCTGCAAAATTTACAAAAGCAATTACCTTATATAAAGGATCCACATTCCAGGTTAAGATGGGCAGAAGATGTAATGACCATAAGATGTAGGCTTTAAAATAGCTCAAAACAACCTGCCCTCTTCTAATCGATGGCTAGCGATAGCCGACCAAAGAATTAAAATGAAGCTAACTGAACAAGAAAAAATAACAATCAAAACGTACGATAAAATCGCAGCTGAATGGAGCAAAAAACATCATATACATGATTACTGGAAAGAGGAATTAAAGCTATTTAAGAAATTTCTACCTATAGGAAAAATAATTGATATTGGTTGCGGAGGTGGCAGAGATGCAAAACCTTTGTCAAATCTAGGCTATAAGTACCTAGGAACAGATATATCAACAGGTTTACTAAAAGAGGCTAAGAAAAATAATCCAGGTATTAAGTTCATATATAAGAATTTATATAAACCGAGCTTTAAAAGTAATACATTTGATGGTTTTTGGGCATCTGCAATATTTTTACATATCCCAAAAGACAGAATTAACCTGATATTACAAAATATAAGAAATTGGATTAAACAAGGTGGGGTAGGTTTTATATCCGTTAAGGAAGGCGGTGGGGAGGTATTAGATAATAGTGACATAGAAGGACCAGTAAGATTTTGGTCGTACTATAAACTAAGTGAATTCCGAAAATTACTTATGAGTAATAAATTTAAGATTTTAAAAAATTACCGTAAAAAAGTCATTGAGAGTACTATTTGGTTAATTTATTTCGTTGAAGTTACAAAATAGCTCAAAACAACCTGTCCCCCGCCGGATGACGATCAAGCAGTTACTACATCAAACTTTTTTTATCTTATGCTTACTTACAGCCCTAGCCGGCTTTTTAAGGCTTCGCAACATTTCGGCTTTCAAACTTTATCCTGACTCTTATCAAAGCCTCATTGTTGCAAGAAACATCAGAGACTTTGGAAACGTTTCAGCAACTTTGGGAGAAGGCGGGATAGTTGAACCGCAGTTCATCGCATGGAGCAGGCCCGGTTACCCTCTTCTAATCAATCTTCTAATGCCCCTGGTTCACAACGATGCTTTGTCCGCACAGATAGTCACATTTTTAGCAGGGCTCCTGATGATTCCAGCCGCATATCTTTTTATATCAACCCTATACAATTCAAAAAAATCAGGCCTCACTGCCGCACTCCTAACCGCCCTTTTGTTTAACCTAACGGTCTGGGGCGGCTTTATACTTACAGAAACTACAGGAATCCTTTTTTTAATCCTCTTTTTGTACAGCCTTTTTAAATCCTTTAAATCCGAAACATCACTCGCTAACCCGAAAGATTATTTGACAGGATTCCTTTTTGCCGCCGCAGTGATGACACGTTACGAATACATAATTCTTATTATCCCAATCATTTTTATTACCTTTAGCAAAAGCCAAAAGCCCGTTACCAGGCTCTTCAATATTCTCGTCTTTTCCTTTTTCACAGTATCGGTTGTTGCCGGCCTTCTTTTCCCGCTAGATAACATCTTACCCCCAATCAAAGAACAGATGTCATACCCCTTGTACATAGCTTTAGGCATTCTTGGGTTTACATTAATCATTGGTATTCTAAATAAATCAATTCCACAGGAAATAAAGCAAAAAGTTTTTAGAGTACTTCGAGAATCCGCACAAAAAGCACCGATCCTTATAGCAATAACTCTGGCAATCCTTTACCTAGCAAATAGATCGGGGCTCCTGGTACTTTCAGGAATTTGGGAATTTGCCAAAACCGACTTGCTTTTAACGCTTGCATTCCTTATAGGTTCACGCCAAATGACAAAAGAGAAAAATCCGGATATTCCACTGATAATCTTTACACTAGCCTCAATAACTTTTCTTGGGTTTATTTACTACAATGTTAACCCCTTGGCCCAAAGATATTTCACCCACCTTTTGCCATTTCTATTAATACCTGCCTCCAAAGCTACGGAAAACTTAAAAAGCAAGGCTCTACTTACAATCCTAATCCTGGCCGCAATCCTTCAAACAGGCATCACATTTAACGGGGCGAAAAACTGGCAAAATGGAGATTGGCTTATGGAAAGTTACGAAGAAAAATCGGCCAAAATACTTAGCCAGAAAGTTAAAGACAAAAACACAATAATCGTAACCTCTTTTCCAGCCGCTTATTTTTACTTTACCAACCTAACTACCCAGGGCGTCACCGATTCTCCTCCCTACATTTACTTTCAAACAAACAACAGACCGATTTTGATAGTAGAAGACATGGCGATGCGAGACGTTTATCCAAACTTCACAAATTTTTTACACAAGGACCTGAAAGACAAAAAAGTGGCTGAATACTTAGTTGGTAAAACCTACCATTACAGATTCAACGACCTAAATGAAGATAGACCTGTAGTTCTATACAAATATAACTAACAAAAAGTTGTTTTTGCCAACTTGACAGTGTTAGAATATAGGCTTATCTGGGTATTTTAAACGGACAGGCACAATGAAATTAATAGTACAAATACCCTGCTACAACGAGGAAAAAACACTCCCTCTTGTTCTTTCCACGATCCCTAAAAGCATACAGGGTATATCTGAAATTGAAACTTTAGTAATAGATGACGGATCTTCAGACAAAACATCAGAAATCGCAAGAAATCTGGGAGTAAATCATATCGTAAGACACAAACAAAATAAAGGCTTGGCGGCAGCCTTCGCGGCCGGCATCAACACCGCTTTAAAACTTGGCGCGGATATCATAGTAAATACAGACGGAGACAACCAATACCCCCAACAAGAGATTCCAAGACTAATAAAACCAATTTTGGACGGCACTCACGATATGGTAATAGCGGATAGACAAGTCACAAAGGTAAAGGAATTTAGCCCGATTAAAAAACTTTTGCAGATATGGGGAAGCAGCCTGGTTAGAGCCCTTTCGGGAACCAAAGTACCCGATGCCCCGAGCGGCTTTCGGGCTTTCTCAAAAGAAGCGGCGATGCAGTTAAACATAGTTACCGATTTTAGTTATGTAATTGAAACTGTGGTTCAGGCAGGCAGGAAAAGGATTGCAACAACACATGTACAAGTTGTAACAAATCCAAAAACCCGTGAATCAAGATTATTTAAAAGTATTTTTGAGCACATTAAAAGATCGGCTGCCGCTGTCCTAAGAAGTTACGCGATGTATACACCGTTTAGAATCTTTCTTGTGATGGGAGTTGTTGTACTTGCAATCGGTGCAATCCCTTATTTATGGTTTGGAGTTCAATCAGCTCTTATGGGAGAGCCGCTTGGCGGGCATGTCCAATCACTTATCTTCGGAGCCGTATTTATAATAATGGGTTTTATGTTCATTGTGATTGGAATCATCGCAGACCTTCTGGCTATTAATAGAAGGTTGCTGGAAGACGCTCTCTACCGCCTTAAGCAGATGGAGTTGAAATGAGTGAGAAATCAAAAATAAAGCTGTTATTCATTACCAGAAAATATCCCCCTTCAGTTGGAGGGATGGAAAAAGTAAGCTATTGCCTTGGCGAAGAGTTAAAAAAGAAGGTTGATACAAAGATAATAGCGTGGGGGAAGTCTCAAAAATGGCTACCTTACTTTCTGCCGAAAGCCTTCTTTGAGGCATTGATAATAATTTATAGAGATGGGATCACAAACATTCACTTGGGTGATGGTTTATTAGCACCACTTGGGCTCCTTCTTAAAGCGATTACTGGAAAGAAAGTTACAGTAACCATCCACGGTTTAGACATTACTTATAAAAACTCTCTTTACCAGCTTGTAGTTCCCTGGTGTGTAAGTAAGCTGGATAAAGTAATTTGTGTCAGTGAAGCGACTTTAAAAGAATGTGTTAAGCGTGGAATTCCAAAAGAAATGAGCACAGTTATCCACTGGGGAATTTATCCCGAAGAATACAAAATCAGTGCAACCCGAGCGGATCTGGAAAATATTGCAGGCAGGGATTTAGATGGCAAGAAAGTAATAATAACGGTAGGAAGACTAGTCAAAAGAAAGGGGGTCTATTGGTTCATTGATAATGTATTACCAAAACTGGATCATAATTTTGTGTACCTGATCATAGGAGATGGACCTGAAAGAGCGAGGATAGAAGATTTGATAAAAACCTTAAACCTTAAAGATAGGGCGTTACTCCTGGGCAGAGTTTCCGACCATGATTTGAAAATAATTTACAACACCGCTGACATCTTCGTCATGCCAAATATTGAAGTAGAAGGAGATATTGAGGGGTTTGGGATAGTGGCAATGGAAGCAGCATCTACCGGTATGTTGATTGTGGCCTCTTATGTAGATGGTATGAAAGATTTACTGAACGAAAAAGTGGGTATACCAGTTAAGGAAAGGGTAGATTTCGCTCCAAGAATAAAAAAAGCTCTCAAGGACAGAGAGCAAAATTCTAACATAAGCAAAAACGTAGCTAGTTACATACAAGACAACTTTAGTTGGACAAGTATTAGAGAAGAATACATCAAAGCGGCAGTTCGATAGATATGGAAGAGAAAACAAAAACTACAATAGAACAAGTAGAGCGCTACTGGTCAAAACAAAGCGAAATGTATCTTAATACAGACGAGAGGGGGTTTGGAGCAGTTATATATTCTGGGATGCCTATTTGGTTCAACAGCTTCTTTAACCATTACCAGCAAAAAGCTTTTATGACTCTAACTGAAGGAATTAACTTCAGCGGTCTTTCAGCATTAGACGTTGGGTCAGGCGTTGGAAGGTGGTCCCACATTCTGTATAAAAAGGGTTGCAAGGTTATTGGTATTGATTTCGAGAAAAGTAGGTTACAAAAAGCCAAAAAGAACCCCAATTTGAAGAACATCACCTTTAAAAACATGTCAGTGGTTAATTTAGAATTCGAAGATAATATTTTTGATTTTACTAATTCAATCACCGTACTACAACACATACCACATGAGAACAAGAGCACAGCTATAAAAGAAGTATGTAGAGCTACTAAAAAAGGTGGTTATATATTAATAATTGAGTTAATTGATCTTTTCGACGATGCGCCACATGTTTTTCCCCTATCAGACAAAGGATGGATAGACATATTCGCAAACAACGGCTGTGAACTAATAAAAAAAGTTGGGTGTGAATTTTCTCCACTTTTGAGGATACTAAGATACATTAGATACGTTCTAACAAAGAAAAAGAATATAGATAAGAGTACAGGAAGAATAACTTTGAGCAAATTTGAGTTACTTATTATGAGAGTAGTTATCCTGTTATCTTATCCCATAGAAGAAGTTTGCGTCAGTATTACACCGGCTAAGTACGCCAGACATGGAGGCTATCTTTTTAAAAAGTTGAGCAAACGGAAGAAGGAATTCTAACAAAAGGTAGATGAAGCGAGATTAGATTTTACAGATAGATACTTGCAAATATTATGTCCAAGGTCCAAATCACAACAGTTATTACAAGGTACTCCGAGCCCGATCATATAGTGAGAGACTGTCTAAACTCATTAAAATTGCAGCGTAATGTCAAAGGAGACGTACTCTTCTTAGACCAAAAGGAATCCAGAGAAATTAAGGATTGGCTAAAAACACAAAATACAGAAAATGTAAGGTTTCAGTATATAAGTATTGAACCGAGGTCACTGTCGTACGCAAGAAATCAGGGCACCAAACTAGCAAGTGGTAACTTAGTCGCATTCAGTGATCCAGATTGTGTCCTTAAGCCTAACTGGATGGAAGAACTCATAACAACTTTTAGAAAATTTAATGCTTCAATAGTAGGAACGAAAATCACTCCTGTTTGGGGTGCGGAAACTAGCTGGTATCACAAATCAAAAGTGATCCAGGAATTCTACGCTTTGCTCGATTTATCCCAGAATTACAAATTGGTAAGTAAGGTTATAGGAGCAAGTTTCGCCCTGGATAAGAATAAAATTAAATCCTCTCCATATTTTGATGAAGGGCTTGGAAGGAAAGAGGGGATGTTTCTAGGTGGTGAAGAAACAGACTTATGTAAAAGGGTTGTGACTAGTGGGGGGATCGTAGCTTATACTGCAAATACCCAAGCTCTACATAAAATTCCCAAAGAAAGAATGAACCTCAAGTGGTTGTTTAAGATGGCTTATTTTGGCGGTATAACTAGGGCGATGAGGGGTGGTAAAGTCGAAACCTTTACCACAAGTTATAACCTTAGAGATAAGGCTGCCATAAGCCTCGTATTACCCTTCTTTGCTTATGGTTATTTTAAAACTAAAATCAAAATCAGCTGATTTTTAGAAATCAATTTGATGACCAAACCATAGTATAAGCAAGTGCAACTTAGTAATATGAGTTCTCTAGTAAGCCTGATGTCAAAAAGAATTTTCATTTTGTTACCATTCTTTGTATTCGGAGGATTTTTGATAGCTTATACCACCATTTCAGCCCAAATCCCTGTTGATGGAGACGGTGGATTTCATGCGGGTGTTGTTGAATATATAGCCAAAAACGGAACACTAACCGACGTACATCCATATGTTCTGGTAGACCGATACGAACACCTCCCACTCTTTTACCCAAAACTTTTTTACGTAGAAATGGCTTCTCTATTCACGTTGTTAGGAGATACAACTTTAAAAGCTGTTGTTCCAACAATCGGTATATTTATTGCTATCTTCATCTTTCTTGTGTCCAGAAGAATTTCAACTAGCAAAGCCGTGCCAATAATTACCAGCTTGGTTGCTCTATCAAGCTTTGGTCTAATAACAAACTCGGTTGATATGTTCCGTATGGAAACAATGGTCATACTGTTGGGCTTAGCTTCCATCTATTGTTTTTACATGTTTACTCAAGTAAGATCACTCAATTGGTTTGTATGTTCAGTTATTTTTTTGGCAGCTTGTATTTCTACAAAACAACAAGCGTACATTATTCTCCCGATTTTTCCAATAATAGCAATTAATAAATTACATACTGCTTTTAAAACTAAGTTGTTTTACACCATAATATTATTTTTCTTTAGCTTTCTTTTAGCTGCACCAATCCTGACTAATCAGTTCCTAGGCACTGGTACACTTTTTTATCCAGGCGTTCCGTTTATTAACTCCATTGAGCGTCTCACCACTAGTGCTTTAGATATTATAGGACATGAGACGGGTGAAGGTTGGAAAAGGTATGCATTTGAATCGGACAGAGGTCAGAATTTAAAAATAAAATTTAGTAACCCCGCAAATCACCTCTCATTTCTAAATCCCTTTAGTACTCTCACTACAAAACCATTCTCGGCGGGTATAAACATACTTCTCATACTTGGATGCTTTATTCTAATTATGAAAGGAAATTTATTTATAGTTATATTTCTCGTTATACAACAACTTCTACTCCACAAATTCCCTATTGAGAGATATTACATCCTCAGTCAGATTCTAGCGTCAATGATAATAGGCGTCAGCTTTGAATTCTTTTTTCGATTTCAAAAATTAAAATTCATTAATGCTCTTATACTAAGCTTTATTCTAATTGGGGTCATCTCATCAACAGTGTACACACTCTCATCATCTTCTTCCATTCCAGATTATTCGTACGGAAGGCATTACCCGAACAGGCTAAAAGCAACAATTGAATCCGGTAGGTGGTTGGAGAAAAACTCACCTAAAAACGCAACAGTTATTACACCTCGTGCTTACTTAGACTCCTATTATGCAAAGCGAGATAGCCTTTGGTTAAACCAGTTGGGGGGTGAAGAAATTTATGAAGCCTTCTTAAACAACGATGTCAACAAAATCTACACAATTTCCAAGAGCTATCCAAGTAGTTACATTCTATTGCCTGAGTTCTGGATTGTTAACGGTTCTGCTGACGGTATGTGGATTCCTTTTATCGAAAGGGAAACAGTCAACAAGATTAAGGAAAGAAATGATTACTTTGAGCCAGTTTACGATGATGGCCTAGTAAGCATTTTCAAAGTTAAATGATAAAAATTTAACAGTATAACCGACAGGGAATTTTAGATATATAAATTTGTTATGATAACAGAAACATATAAAGGTACATCTTACTTATTACTCTCTTCTTTATTTTTTATTGCTTCTGGTTACTTGATAAACATATTTCTTGGAAGAAGGCTAGGACCAGAGTTGTACGGTGTCTATGGTGTTGTAATCGCCTTTTGGAGCGGGGTGAACCTTATTCTTACAGCAGGGCTTCCGCAAGCTGTTTCCAAATTCGTCTCGGAAGATGAAAAAAACGCAGAAAGCATCCTTAAAAGCGCCATTAATCTTCAGGCTATCGGAGTTCTTATAATCGGAGTGATTTATTATCTACTTGCAGAAACCGTCGCATCGGCCTTCAAAGACCCGACGCTAATACCTTATTTAAAACTCTCATCATTTATCTTTCCTTTTTACAGCTTCTATTCCATTTACACCAGCTATTACAACGGCCTTCACGCATTTAAAAAGCAATCTTTCATGACCATCATTTATTCACTAGCTAAACTGGTTTCAATAATCGGCCTGTCAATTAACTTTAAACTTTATGGAGCAATCTTTGGCTTTATCATTGCTCCGACTGTCGCATTACTCACCGGCTTTCACTTCCCAAAAACCGTAACACACCAAATCTTTCCATATAAAAAGTTACTTCTTTTTTCTCTACCTCTTATCGGCTTCACTGTTTTTGCAACACTTCAGCAATCTATTGATCTCTTTTTAGTTAAAGCTCTAATCCATTCAGGTGAATCGGCCGGTTTCTACACAGCAGTTCAAAATATCTCTAAAATCCCCTTATTTGCCTTAAGCGCTTTCTCGCTTGTGTTATTTCCAACCATTTCAAGAAGCGTTGCCCAAAATCAGCATGAGAAAGCCACAGCTTTAATTCAACACTCCCTAAGGCTCGTTTTGCTGGTGCTCACCCCTGGCATACTTTTAATATCGGCAACAAGCAAAGAACTTGTAACCTTACTTTTTTCCAAAACTTATCTTCCCGCCGCCTATCCTCTCTCAATCTTAATAATCGGTTTTGGCTTCTTAACCCTTTCACACATCCTCTCAAATATCTTAAGCGGCAGCGGCTCTCCTAAAACTCCCCTTTATATTTCACTCATTGGAGCCTTTCTTAGCGGGTTTTTTTGCTATCTACTCATTCCAGAATTCGGTTTGGTAGGGGCTGCTCTTGCAAGCACCCTGGCAAGCGGTATCGGATTCCTCCTCTTAGCGCTACTCGTTTACAAAAAATTTAAAGTCTTCACTTCTTTTACAAGCTTTGGAAAAGTGCTTCTTGCTTCATCTATAGTCTTTTTCATCACCAAGGCTATAAACCCCTCGCCGCTAAAACTTATTCTTCTTTATCCGCTTATGTTTACAATTTATACAATAATACTTATCCTGGTGAAGGAAATCTCAAGACAAGACCTAAACTATTTAAAAGACGCGGTGTTTAAAAGAAAGCTATGACTGTCCATAAAAAGGCCATAAAACTTGCTGTCTTTGTGCTAACCGGGCTGTTGGGGCTTTATGTTGTAATTCAAAACATAAACCCATTCGGTAAGGTGGCCGCATACAGCCTCGCTACCAAGGGTTTGTCCCAGCTTTCCCCTAAAGATAGAGTTACACAACAAGACGGGGTCCAAAAGCAAACCGGAGATTTAATATACTTCACTACCGATTTTCCTACCGAGTTTGATGAAGCTAAAGTCACAATCACCTTTAAAAATTCAACCCCTAACCAGCAGATTCATTTAGGTTTTAAGGATGAAGAAAAATACCACTACCAGACAAAGCCCATTGATAATTCAAGTATTTCGGTTTTGGGGTGGAGCACAATCGGCGCAAACCCTGTGCTTTATCAAAAAAACAAAGTTTATGCAGATACTAACGAATTTCTTACTACTCCCCCAACAGACGCCATAATCGGACTTCTTAATTTTGACAGGAACAACTTCACAACTGAAAGCATTAGACTGAACGACTACAAACCAAGTGATACTTTAACCGTCATTTCTTCACCCTTAAGAGGAAATACCACAATGTATGTTTACCTAAAAGATGAACCCTTTAGAATGTGGATCAAAAAGCAGGATTTGAATTGGTACAAAGGGCCTGATCCCTTGACAATCAAAGTTTATGATTCAGCCGGAGATCTTGTTTACACCCAAACACAAGATGATGATGGCATTGCCGACGCTTCAAAAGAAGTATTGCCTGAAAAAGAGATCTACGTGGAAAACCCCGGCCCGGGCCAGCCCGAAGAGGGCGTCTATAAAATAATATTTGAAAGCCAGGACTTATTAATAAAAGAGATAAAAACAAATCTTCATAAAATAGTATTTGAAGGCCCGCTGTTTGCCGCCGGAAACAGCAAGGTTTACAAAGGGGCAGTAGAAAATATGGAGCCTCTAACTTTGTTTTCCAATGCTTTGCTTCTTAAGGCTCTTACTCTGCATAATGAGACCACCCAAAGTATTCGGCTCAATGACAGGGACTTCCCTCTTGTCAAAGCGCATACAACCGAGGTTATAACTCCAAAAATAGGTGAATTTACTTTGACAGCGCCAAAAAGTGACGTGATACTAAAGGGGATTGGGTATTTTGCCTTTACTAAAGAGCAATTTTTCCTCCCAACCTCATACCATTTTTTAAACATAGAGGAACCGTCGGATGTACAGTGGGCTGATTACATAATCTCAAATTACAAAGCTCCAAGAATAGAGGGAGACTGGAAAGTAGCTGAACAGACATTTGATCTTGCAAAAGCCGTGCCGGATAAGAATAAGCTTAGCTGGCTGATCAAATCCCCCAATCTAAAAGAGTCTTCAGGAAGCGTAGAAATCAAGGACATTGAAGTGACCTATACCAAAAAGCCGATGATTAAAAAGCTGTTCTAAGCGGCGCCGTCATTGACAGGAATGACATGGAAATAATTAATTTCTTGTATATCTTAACATCTTCAGTTTATATCCTATATCTTCCGGGATTAATGGTATCTTATGTGTTTTTTGAAAAAGGAAAAATAGATTTGATAGAAAGGATAGCTCTTTCATTTGCCCTTTCAATCTCCACTGTACCGCTTTTGGTCTTTTACTTAAACCTCCTCGGGGTTAAAATCACACGGGTTTCCGTTATACTGGATGTTCTTTTTATTATATTGGTTTCGGCAGTAGTCAGGTTTATAAAAAATGGGAAAAACACTAAAACTAATCTTTAAAGAATTATTTAACGCTTCTTTGTGCATCTATTTACTGGCGCTTTTGGCAGAGGTAGTGCGGGAAGGCATTATTACAAATGTTTTTAACCTCAATATTCTTTTGATGGTGGTGGTTGTGTTTGGAATTCTGACTACGCTATTTAAAGTTGAGGATGAAGACTTGGAGCAAATGGACAAGAAGTTTACCGAAAAAGATTTATACCTAACAATAATCCTAAGCCTGGGAGCAGGATTTTTAATTTACTATAAAACGGCATCGCTTGGCGTGATTTCGTACTTTATCTCTGCAGGTACAGCCGTTTTAATAATCCTCTTAACTACACTTATCTTCACCTCGGAAAATTAACCACTAAAATAACGCAAAAGTAAGTGGAAGATATACCCGAAGTAAAAGAGCCTGTCCTTAAGAGTTTATATTATGGGTGGGGTTGCACTGACCCTGGAGGCCCAGAGTGACAGTGGTTTTTGTCGCCGAAGCCCCAGCCGGGTTTACAGCCGTTGGCATCGACCTTCCCACCTCTCGCAGCGAAGACTCCCTGGGTCAGGAGCAGGAACGCTGCTGAAATTAGTACTATGACAGATACTGCTTTTAGTACCATAGGTATATTATGTTATTCTTTTTAGATACCCTTGTCAACATTTTTTAAGGAAAATTAACTGTTACTTTGCAACATTGATAGATAAACAATTAGAATATAACCTGTGACAGAACTACAACAAGGTGAATATCTAGAACCCAACATTGAATTTGCCCATAAAATTGGATTATCTTTAAATCAACTAATCGATGCAGGCGTACTTTCTGCAAAAGATGTGTCAGTTGCGCCTCCCGAAGCTTTTTTTGAATTTGCTCAGCGATACCAAAAGAAAAGTAAAGATGGGTTTCTTTCGGAGGAAGACAATGAGAAAGTAAGAACTCTCTTCAGCTCTGAATATCTGTCTGAAGAGACAGGCCCAAATAGAGAACAAATCATAAGCTTGACGAGAGAATTCTTAAAACACGAACAGCAAACCGGATTGAAAATTGCAGGAATCGTTCTATTTGGAAGCAGAATGGACCCCAATAAAAAACCAAGGCCGGATAGCGATATAGATATGTTATTGGTACTGGACATGTCTCAAAACCAGTTATTTTATGAACTTAGACTTTTGAACCAACCGCCGGATCTAGATGATGAAACCCCAAGACACATGCAATTTACACGTGAAGATTCTTATTATGCCGATTTAAGTACTTCTTGGAGAAACTTTTGTCTTCATAGTAACCAAGCAGAGGCTACTGAATTAACCCCTCGCACAGGCGGTTTAACAAATGTAGAACTATTTACTGAGGAGCTTAAGCTCCAAGACCACTTGCCTTTTTGGGGATATTTTCCCCAAGCCGTTTATTTTGTAGGAAACGTGGACAATGTTTCCGAAACAGAGGTGAACGACCGTATTCAAAACATATTAAACTCTCAAGAAGCAAGCAGATTCAAGCAAGAACTGCTGGATAGAATAAAATCCGAGCTGATAAAATAATCTACAACTTCGTTCAGCAAACTCTCAGAATTACTATTTAGACTTCTCTTCATAGTATCAAATTAAAGGAAGAAATATGGAAAAACAAAACGTATTAACTTCACTCCTGATACTCGGGGTAACGGGAGTCTTTGTGTACGCACTGTCAGGCAGTGCTTACGCTCAAAGTAACGGCCAGTACTCGCCTCTTATCCAAAGGCTGATTGAAAAGTTTAATCTAAATAAAACGGACGTAGATAAGATAGTCCAGGAGTTTCGCACCGAAAGACAAACTGAAATGAGAAAGAGCCATGAAGAAAGGCTTAATCAGGCGGTTAAAGATGGAAAACTCACAAATGAGCAGAAGAATAAGATCCTCTCAAAGTTTGATGAGTTTAAAAACAAAAGAGATGAGTTTGCAAACCTTACACCTGAAGAAAGACAAAAGAAAATGCAGGAGCACAAAGAAGAGCTTGAAAAATGGGCCGAAGAAAATGACATAGACGAAAGCTACATCTTTGGCTTTGGGCGGAGGTTTCACAAAGGTTTTGCTAAAGGATTTAGATTCGGGCAGGGTCTTTAAATCCCTCAAAACCCATAACACACATAGGAGCCTCTTCATAGGGGCTCCTTGCGTTCTCAGCAAATTCTCAGCTAATAATCTATAATCTCTCCCGTATGAGAGTACTGATTGTAGAAGATGAGCACAAGATAGCTCAAGCAATCAAAAAGGGCCTTGAGCAGGAAACATTCTCGGTAGATCTTGCTTACAACGGAAATGATGCTTACGACTTGGCCGCAGCCGAAAGTTATGACGCGATTATTTTAGATCTCATGCTTCCCGGAATGAACGGCCTTGAAGTTTGTAAAAAGCTTCGAGAAGAAAAAAATCACACTCCAATACTTATGCTTACTGCAAAAAGCGAACTGGAAGATAAGATAGCAGGTTTAAATACCGGGGCTGACGACTACCTTACAAAACCTTTTGCATTTGAAGAACTGCTTGCAAGGCTAAGGGCGCTTCTAAGACGCCCGCAAACAGCTTTAAAAAATGAGCTCATCTGCGGCGACTTAACCCTTAATACCCAGACTTATAACGTTACCAGAAACAAAAAAACAATTAACCTATCCAAAAAGGAATATGCCCTCCTTGAATACCTGATGAGAAATAAAGGCAGGGTGTTAACTAAAGATCAAATCATTTCCCATGTATGGGATTACAACTCAAACGTTCTTCTTAACACGGTGGAGCAATACATCGGCTACTTAAGAAAGAAAATAGACAGAAACTTCCCAAGTAAAAAGAGCCTGATACATACTGTGAGAGGGTTTGGTTATAAGATTTCGGAAGAAAATGTTTAAATCAGCGCGAATAAAATTAACTCTTTGGTACCTGGCAATAATAATGCTCATTACTCTAGCGTTCAGTTCATTTGTGTATATTGGTGTTGACAGAGCAACGCGCCACGCACTTGAAGGGCAAAGAAGAAGGTTTGAGAGGCGCTTCACCCAGCTGAACACACCCTTCGGATTTCCTCGCGGAACCCCAATGCTAGATGCGGAAACACTTGCAGAAATACGAAGCAGAACTTTAGCAACGCTTTTAGTAATTAATGGCGCAGTACTTATTATTTCGGCAACTTCAGGTTACTTCCTAGCCGGCAGAACCTTAAAACCCATTGAGGAGATGGTGGAGAGACAAAAAAGGTTTATATCGGATGCTGCCCATGAAATTAAAACTCCCCTAACCTCTATGAAAACGGGGCTTGAAGTAACATTAAGAAGCGAAAGCCTTACAGTAAAAGAAGCAAAAAAAGCGTTGGGAAGTGCAATTGAAGAAGTAGACAAATTGCACAAATTTACCGGCAAACTCTTAAAGCAAAGCAGATACCAAAATGGAAACAACGCTAAAAAAGAAACCGTTAATTTACAAGAAGTTCTAGCACATGTAGTAAAGAAACTAAAACCGCAGGCAGATAAAAGGGGTGAGGTTTTGGTTCTCACTGGAACGGATTTGAAAATAACGGGCGATAAAGATGAGTTGGAAGAGCTTTTCATAAACCTGATTGAAAACTCCATAAAATACAACAAGGCAAATAAACCGGTTACCATTTCTTTAAGTTCAGAAAAGAATTATGCGAAAGTCTCTATTGAAGATTTTGGAAAAGGGATACCCGAGGAAGATTTACCACATATTTTTGAACCATTTTACCGAGCGGATAAATCAAGAAAAGATTCCCAGCATGAAGGCTATGGGCTCGGTTTGACAATAGCTAAAGAAATAGTAGAAAGACATCATGGTGAAATCTTAGTTGTAAGTAAGAAAAATAATGGCGCTAAATTCACCGTAAAACTGCCTCTCAGTAATTTCTCAGTATAATTTTTTAGTTTTTAAGCCGTGGAAAAAATAGTAAACTTTCTAAAAAAGCATAAACTCCTTACTGCTACTCTCTTAATTGCGTTAGCTATTTTTGCAGGTAGAAAACTTCTTAGCCGAGGGAGCGAAACTAAAAAAGAGGAGCAAACCATAACGGCGAAGGTAGGAAAGGGGAATGTTACCTCAAGCATAAGTGCCTCAGGCAAGGTAGCAACCGCCAACTACTTATCCGTCACAACAAGCGTAAATGGGATAGTTAGGGAGGTTTTTGTGAAAGAGGGAGATGATGTAGAAACCGGACAAAAAATAATGGAGTTAACCTTAGACTCTGAAGGAGAGAGAAGCAGGATAAGCTCATATAACACTTATCTTCAAACCCTCCACTCTTTGCATACCGCGGAAAAATCTTTAGTTACTCTTGAAGCTAACGTCTTTAAAGAAGAGGAAGATTTTGAAGATGTTCAGGAAACCACGTCGTACCAAACAAGTGCTGAAAGAGTTGCTTTTAAAACTGCCGAAGCGGAACACCTGACGGCAAAAAACAACCTGGAACTTAAAAAAGAAGAAATTCAAAGATTAAAGGTTTCTTTAAGCGGGGCCTGGCTTGATTACCAGCTCCAATCCCCCGTTATAACTGCTCCCACCAACGGTGTGATTGCAAGCGTTCTTGCGGTCGACGGAGCAAAGATAGAAAACTCGGTGTCGGAAAGATCAACTCAGACTGTAGCCGCTATTAAAAAACCCGGCGCTCCCATTGCCACCTTAAATGTGGGTGAAATTGACATCAACAATGTGAAGGTGGGTCAGAAGGTTAACTTAACTCTTAACAGCATTTCGGGAAAGGTCTTGGTTGGAGCTGTCGCGGGAATAGATAAGATAGGAACTTCGGAAAGCGGCGTTTCAAATTACCCGGTAACCGTAAAATTTGACAAGGAATCTGATCTGGTCCTTCCAAACATGACAGTAACAGCCGAGATAGTGAAGGATGAAAAACAAGGTGTTTTGTATGTTCCCACAGCATCAATTCAGGTGAGAAGAGGCAAAAGCACCGTAAACGTAATGCGAAACGGGCAAAGAGAGGAAGTTGAAGTTCAAACCGGAATATCCGACGCAGATAACACGGAGATTATTTCGGGTCTTTCGGAGGGAGAAGAGGTTGTAGTTAATACTTTGCCCACCGAAGGCTTTACAAGCGGGCAGAATCAAGGCCAGTTTAGAGGCGGTGGAGGATTTAGAGGTTTTTAAAAGCCTATGCTTGAAGCCAGAAACATCTCAAAAATTTATGAAAACGGAGGGGTAAGAACAGAAGCACTTTCCGATATTTCCTTTAAAGTGGAGAAAGGTGAGTTTATTGCCATTATCGGCCCTTCGGGGTCGGGAAAATCAACATTAATGCATATTCTCGGAGCTTTAGATCTTCCTACATCCGGAAAATACATTTTAAACGGGAGAAATGTTGAAGCTACAAGTGATGACGTTCTCGCTGAAATCAGGAATAAGGAAATAGGATTTATCTTTCAGTCTTTTAACCTTTTACCAAGAATGTCGGCGCTGAAGAATGTTTTATTACCTATGGCATACGCTGGCGTTCCGAAAAATCAAAGACTAGCTAAAGCCAAGGAAGTATTAAAAGTAGTCGGGCTTGAGGATAAAATGGAGAATGCCCCAAACCAGCTTTCCGGAGGTCAAAAACAGCGGGTTGCCATCGCGCGCGCTCTTACCATGGAACCAAGCATTTTGCTCGCCGACGAACCAACCGGGAATTTACCTAGTCATCAAAGTGATGAGATAATAGATGTCTTTGAGGGGCTTAACAAAAAAGGCCATACAATTGTGATAATTACCCACAACGAATCCATAGCAAAAAAGACTAAAAGGATAATAACCCTTGTTGACGGAAAAATAGTTTCCGATGAGCCTAACATATGACTTTGATAGAAATTTTTGAAGAAAGCATAAGCGTATTAAGAACCAATAAAATGAGAACGGCTCTCTCTACGCTTGGAATCATTATCGGGATCGGCTCTGTAATTACGCTTATGACTTTGGGGCAAGCCAGCCAGCAAAGTGTTAGATCCCGAATCCAATCTTTAGGGGCAAATCTTCTAACGGTGCGTCCCGGTTCTTCCCAGCAAGGATTTTTATTCGGAGGCCAGGGAAGCAACACCACATTAAGATATGAGGATGCATTAGCAATTCAAAACTCACAAAGAGTAAATACAATTGACAGCGTTGCCGCCGAATATTCCTCAAGGACACAGATTTCTAGTGATAAAGGTAACACAAACGCTTCAGTAGCGGGAATTGCGGGAAATTATTTTGAATTAAGAAATATTACTTTAAGTGTCGGTTCTGAAATCACGGAAGAACATAACCAGATCACGGCAAAAACCGCAGTCCTTGGGCCGGAAATTTCAACTGAGTTATTCGGAGAGGGAGTTAATCCAGTTGGGGAAACCATTAACATTAACGGACAAGCGTTTTCTGTAATAGGCGTCACAAAATCCAAAGGAGGAAACCTGGATGACATGATTTTTGTCCCTTTGCAAACTGCGCAGAAAATCCTTTTTGGGGTTTCACACGTGAGCACAGTATACGTAGGAGCAAAGAGTGAAGATGGGATGGAAGCCGCCCGAAACCAGTTGGGCTACCTGCTTTTGGAAAGGCACAGGAAGACTAGCCCCGAGGAAGCCGACTTTTCCATCTTCTCCCAGGAGGACCTTCTTGAAACCGCAAGTGAGGTAACGGCAACCTTTACAGCTCTTTTAACGGGAATTGCGGCCATCTCCTTGATTGTTGGGGGAATTGGAATTATGAATATAATGCTTGTTACCGTAACTGAAAGGACTACAGAGATAGGCCTACGAAAAGCTCTTGGGGCAAAGCGGAAAACCATTATCACGCAATTTTTAATGGAATCTGTGGTTTTAACAATAAGTGGGGGAATTATCGGAGTGTCATTGGGGCTTATCGCGTCACACTTTTTAACCAAACGCTTTTCACTTCCTTCCATAATCTCCTGGGAGTCCGTTGGTCTTGCCGTAATTGTGTCATCTGTTATTGGAATAGTTTTTGGGTTGTACCCGGCTTACAAAGCCTCCAAACTCCAGCCTATTGAGGCCTTAAGATACGAGTAAGGTCAATCGGCAATTTGGTATAATAAGTTAGTTAGTATATGAACCAGAAATACATAGTTGTAGTTGTAATCACTTTAATTTTACTTGGAGGGGTTGGCGGGTGGTTTCTTCTTAATAGTGAAAAGCCTCTAAAAGAGAAACTCCAAATAACTTCAACTCAAACACCCACGCCTGAAGTTTCAGTAATGGAAAAGCCTGATGAAGAAAGTGCTAATAAAGCAAGTAAAATTGTTATTCCAAAGGCCGACAGTCTAAACTATGATCCTGTAATTAATCCATCTGATTTTGTTTCAAAAGTAGACAATAAATATTTTTCCCTTGAGCCCGGAAAAACACTTGTTTACGAAGGTGTAGAGGATGGTGAGCCGGTTAGACAAGAGGTTACTGTAACAAATGAAGCAAAAGAAATTCTTGGCGTAAAGGTCGTTGTCGTTAGAGATAAAGTCTTTATAGATAGCGAGCTTGCTGAAGACACAAAGGACTGGTACGCACAGGACAAGGATGGAAATGTATGGTATTTCGGGGAAGACACGGCGGAATATGATGAAGGTAAAGTTGTCAGTAGAGCAGGATCCTGGGAGGCGGGTGTTAAAGGAGCAAAACCCGGAGTGATAATGACGGTTGATCCGAAGGTCGGTGACTCGTGGAGACAGGAATATTTTAAAGGCGAAGCTGAAGATGCTGCTGAAGTACTTTCCGTTAATGAGACTGTTAAAGTTAAAGCGGGGACTTTTAAAAACTGTGTAAAAACCAAAGACTGGAATGCCCTTGAACCTAACATTTCTGAAAATAAATATTACTGCGCGGGAAACGTTGTGTTATCAGTAGGAGTTCAGGGAAGCTCTGATAAAGTTGAACTCGTCACCTCCTCAATAAAATAATCTTCTAGATTCCCGCTTTCCGCCGCCTAAAATCGGATATAATATCAGTATTGCAACTAACTGGTTTAATATTAACCTGCAGAGAAGGGTAGTATGGTTCAAATATTAACTCCGGAAGACATCAGATTCGAAGGTATGGAACCTAATCCAAAAGTTTTAACTCCCGAAGACGAAAAAGAGGCAAAACCAGATAAGGTTTATTCAGTTACAAAAAGATATGGGGAGGTTGTTTCCACCTTAACACCCGGTTTTGAAAAAAACGTTAAAAAATATGAAGGCGTGTACGAAGTGCAGGTTCCCAATGAAATAACTGATGTTTGCAGAGAAATACACTCGTTAGGCGGTAGAGCCCTTTTAGTTGGAGGGAGCATAAGAGATGCTGTTATATCAAAGGAGATAGAGGAAATGGATTTAGAGCCAAAGGATTTTGACATAGAAGTTTATGGGCTGTCTCCTGAACAACTGCAGTTAATACTTATTACAAAATTCGGGAAAGAAAATTTAAATTTGGTTGGGGAATCTTTTAAAGTCTTGAAAGTAAAAATAGCGGGATGGGAGAAGCCTTTAGACTTTAGCATTCCGCGTCGAGATTCCAAAGTCGCAGCAGGGCATACGGGGTTCTTAATTGAAGGGGATCCGACCATGACCATAGACGAGGCTTCATTGAGGCGGGATCTGACAATCAATTCGGTAGCTTACGATCCGTTAACCCAAACATTATATGATGCTTACGGAGGTGTTGAGGACATAAGAAATAGGACCATAGAAGTTACCGACATTAACGCATTTCAGGAAGATCCCCTAAGAGTTATGCGCGTAATGCAGTTTGCCGCAAGGTTTGAGTTTAAGGTTTCGGATAGAACTAACGAAATCTGTAAAACGATGGTAGAAAGGGGAGATTTAAACCAACTTACCAGAGAAAGAATTTCGGAGGAAGTCACTAAGCTGCTAACTAAAGGTATTAGACCTTCAATTGGTTTAGAGGCTGCAAGAGAAATCGGGTTAGTTGAAAAGTACTGGCCGGAATTGCACGCTTTAACCGGGGTACTCCAAGAGGAAAAATGGCATCCCGAAGGAGATGTGTGGACACACACATTACAGGTAGTTGATGCGGCGGCTGAAATTGCTGACAGAGAAATAAAAGCAGGCAGGCTTAAAGAGGAGGAAAAACTAACTTTAGAATTAGCAGCTTTATGCCATGATTTTGGAAAACCTTCCACCACTAAGTTTATTGACGGAGCCTACAGAGCTCATGGTCACGAACCAGCAGGAGTAGAACCGGCAAGAAAGTTTATTGAGAGAATATTTGGTGACCCTAAAGCAAAAGGTATAACAGAGCTCACCAGAAAGGTTCTCCCTTTAGTTGCGGAACATCTTAAACCGATCGATCTTTGTGAAAATGAGGTTAAAAAAGGTATTAATCAGACCGCAGCTATAAAAGGGCTTGCCAGAAGGCTTGGTGAAGGCAGCAAAAAGGCCTATCCGGATGGAGGTAATACAAACATTTATATGCTCGCATTAGTTGCCGAAGCTGATCAGAGAGGAAGAAACAGAGAAGGAGGCGCACCCTTAGAAAGAGGCCAGGTCCCAAACCTAGAGGAATGGCAAAGCTGGATTCTAAATAGAGCAGAAGAGCTGCAAGTTGAAGAAAAAGGACAAGACAGACTTATTACCGGTGACATGCTGTTAAAGGAATTAAATTTACCAACCGGAGATATATCCATTGGACTCACTCTGGAAGCAGTGTATGCCGATCAAATTGATGGGGTTGTGAATACTGTTGAAGAAGCGCTTAAAGCGGGAAGAGCTTACTATGAAAAGTTTAAGGCTAAAGTTGCCAAAGAATCCGAAAACCAAAATAAGGACCCAAGACTAATTTGGTCGGAGGTTAGAAGGCTTGAAGACCCCCGCACCTACCTAGAAAGTAATTAAATGAAGGTCAGAATTTCATCATTTTCTTTTTGATTCTGCGTGTGGTACACATATAGCTATTCCAAGAAAAAGGAGCGGGACATGGTCCAATACAACCTGCATATACACTTAAGACATGTAAACCAGGAAGTCCACCTTCTAAAGATCAGACAGTACCTGATGGATAAGAGTACCCCCATTGAAGATCTTTATGGATCCTGGTTCAAGGTTAGGTTTTCCAGCGAGGGCGAAGTTACAGATTTCATAGCTTTCCTAAAAACCCTAGAGGGAGGCAATAGAACACACATTTCAGTACGCGCATACCACGGGACCAGAAAAGTTGATGAAATGTCACACTCGCTCTAAGACCGAACAGAACAACAGGCCTCTTAAGAGACTTAAGAGGCCGTTCGTTTTGCTATCCTTAATCGTAGGTGTAATCTATCCTTGAATGGCCAGCAAAATCAATAACAACAGGAAAATTTTACTCGGTTTAATTATTACATCCCTCGTTTCCTTCGTAATCCTTTGGACCGGAACGACAGAAAAAAGACAAGGAACACTTAAAATCTACGATAAAAATGGAGTTCTTCTTTTTGAAGAAGTCGGGGATTTTGGGAGTAACCTTCACATAAAATCAACCGATATTCCGCAAAATCTCAAAGACGCGGTTATTGCAACTGAAGACGCTACATTTTTTAAAAACCCCGGATTTGATCTTATCGCCATTATAAGATCGTTTTATCTTAATCTTCTCAATAAAAAAATAGTATCGGGGGCAAGCACAATCACACAACAATATGTGAGAATGGCGGTATTTAACACCGAGGATGCACAAAAAAGAAGTTACATTGGAAAGGTAAGAGAAATCTTAACAGCGGCGAAGCTTTCACTCTTTTTAAGTAAAGAAGAAATCCTTTTAAGATACCTTAACTCCGTTTACCTTGGAAATGGAAGTTATGGAGTGGAATCTGCTTCAAGAAAATACTTTAAAAAAAGTGTCAGTTCACTCTCACTCGCCGAGGCGGCGTTTCTTTCGGGCATGATTGCCTCTCCCTCAAAATATAATCCGTACACAAACTTTAAAGAGGCAAAACAAAGGCAGGAATACGTTTTAGATTTAATGCTTAAGGAAAACTTTATAAATGAAGAACAGTTAAAAAAAGCGAAGGAAGAAGTTTTATATATATTTCCTGATGAAAGTTTTATAAGAGCCCCGCACTTCGTCTCTTACATCAAGGATGAATTGGCAAAATTTAATATAAATTCAAGCGGAGGTATTAAGGTATTTACAACCCTTGATTATTTTAAGTATGAAAGGGCAAGAGAAATTTCAAACCTCTGGGTAAATAAACTTGGAAGTGAACATAACTTAACAAACGCTTCTATTGTAATGCTTGATAATAACACCGGAGCGATAGAAGTAATGCTCGGGGGAGTAAATTATTTTGACGGTAAATCAGGCGGGGAGTCAAACATGGCTGTTGCCAAAAGACAGCCGGGATCTGCAATAAAGCCCATAACTTATTTTGCCGCTTTTATGCAAGGTTTTACTCCGGCAACTCCCATTGAAGACATCCAAAAAGTTTACCCCACAAAAACAGGTGAAGGATTTACTCCAAGAAATTATGACAACAAATTTCACGGAACCGTTCTTGTAAGGGAAGCTTTAGCCTCTTCCTTAAATGTTCCCGCTGTTGAAGTGCTTCACAGAATTGGAATAAGTAAATTCCTTGAAACCGCAAAAGCACTTGGAATAACAACCTTTAAAAGAACTGATAAGTATGATCTCGCCATAACTTTAGGCGGCGGGGAGATAACTCTTCTTGAGTTGTCAAACGCTTATGCCTCATTTGCCAGAGGGGGGAAGTTTTTGCCGACTTATTCAATTGAAAAAGTTGAAACAGACGATGGGAAAATAATCCATCAGCAAAAACCGCCGGAAGGGGACAAAGTTTATGGAGAACACGGTGAAAAAGCATCTTATTTAATAAATGACATACTGTCTGATCCGAAAGCAAGAATGCTTGGATTTAGCGAAAAAAACCCGCTTGTACTTTCTCACAAAGCGGCAGTTAAGACAGGAACCACAACGGACTGGCATGATATCTGGGCTATTGGATATACGCCTGATTACACAGTTGGGGTGTGGGTGGGAAACAATGACAACACTCCGATGACAAAAGTAAGCGGGGTTACCGGAGCAGCCCCAATCTGGAACCAGTTTTTTGAGGAAGTGATAAAGGGAATGCCTGATAAAGAGTTTACAAAACCGGAAGGCATTATTACTAAATGGATTTGTAAAGATACCGGCTTACCCTTAAGCGGAGACTGCGATAAAAAAATAGAGGAGATCTTTGCCGCAGGGACAGAGCCTTCTACCTCCGGTGCTTCCAATACAAAACAAACAGAAAGTTTCATATCAATTTTAAATCCGAAAAATAAAGCGGTATTTTTACACGATAAAGATTTCAAAAGAAATACCCTTCAGCTTGAAGCAAGAGCCTCCGAAGACATAGTAGAAATTAAATGGTACATAAATGAAGGTCACACAGGCACTTCATCCACATACCCTTTTATCCTCACGATACAGCCCAATACAGGAAACTACTTACTTAAGGCGAAAGGGATAACAAAAGACAACAGGTTGGTTGAATCGGAAATTATTAGTTTTGAGGTTGTTGATGACAGATAAAATCAGGCGTACTATCAAATAAGGAGCAATGTTAACTGAAAAAATCCTAAAGTATAGAAGGTACATCAAATACCCGCTTCTTGGAGTGGGGTCATTTATACTCCTTTATTTGTGTGCAACAGTCCTCGTTAACTTCGTAAACGCTTTATACGCCTTAAGCTTCAAACTTCAGCCAAAAGGCTCACCTCTAGCTTTCCGGCAAATCCTTACATCCTTAACCGAAGCCTACGTATCTTTATCCATAACCTTAACTTTTATACTTTTTCTTCTCCACCCTCTTAAGTTTCTTGAAGGACTTAAGCTTCTTATAACAAGTCTGGTTCCGCAGCTTTACCAAAAAATAAAATCCGCTATTCCAATAGCAAAAGGAAAAGCCGTTATTTTTTTGAAAGCCTCCCCAAAGGAAAAATGGAGGCTTGCGAAAAAGCCTATTTTAATAACTGCTGTTGTGTTTATTCTTTTTAAAACACTTCCACTCCTAGCTCCTCCACAAGTAATTTATGTATCTCCTGAAACGGACTCCGTTGACATACCTCTTAACACACCAATTGAAATTACATTTGACAAAGAAATGAATAAAAAACTTTTTGAAAAAGCGCTTAAGATTAACCCTGAAGTCAAAGGTTCTTTTGAGTGGGAGGGAGGGCAAAAACTTATATTTAAACCTGATGAAAACTTCCAAAGAGGCCAAACTTACAATATAAAGCTTTCCGGAATTGTTCTTTCAAAATATTTCATCCCTCTTTTAAGATCTTTAAGTTTAAGTTTCACGACACTTGGAAACCCCAAAGTCATCGTTGCAAGCCCTCAAACTGAAAGCCTTGAAGATCTCTCACCAGTAACAGTCATCTTTGACAGGCAGATGATCCCTCTTACAACCATAGAAAACCAAAAACTTGAATATGTTCCGTTTACTATTGAGCCTGAAATAAAAGGAGAAGGCAGATGGCTTGGAACAACGGCTTATGAGTTTCGGCCGAGTGTTACTTATAAAAAGGGTACAGCCTACAAGGTTACGGTTGCAAAAGGAACTAAATCGGAGGACGGCGGGGAGCTTAAAGAAGACTACGTATGGGAATTTGTCGGGGGCATTCCAAGAATAGAAGCGTTTTCTCCCAGCCTTGGATACCAGCACACAAGCCCAAACCCCGAAATAATAGTAACTTTTAACCAAAAAATAGACATTACGTCCTTTCAAGAAAATCTGATTTTAAGCGATAATTTTGGAAATGAATTGCCTGGAACGGCTTACTATAACAAGTTGGATCCAAAAACTTTAATTTTTAAGCCGTATGAAACATTAAAAAGAAACGCTTCCTACCAGGTTTGGGTACTCAAAGGAACCAGGGGTGTTGAAGGCCCTGTGGGAACCGAAATAGATTACGGCTGGAGTTTTACCGTAGCCGACACACCGGGGATTATAAACACAACTCCCGCAAACGGAGAGACAAACTCCAAAGAAATGTATGGCTTAACCGTAATGTTTAAAACCCCCATGAGCCAGGAATCGTTAAGGAATGTAAGGATATCACCCTCTCCGGATGAGAAACCAAACGTTTATTTCAGCACCTATAATAATTCTTTAATTATAGACACCTTTCTAGCAAGATCCCAAAAATACACCGTGACAGTCCCCGGAAGCGCCACAGATCAGCACGGAACCCCTCTTGGAAAGGACTACACCTTCTCTTTCACAACGGCGCCTTATGATCCTTCAATTGCTCTTTTGCCCGGGGGATACTACTTTGCGGCTTTCAATCAGGAAATAACTCCAAGAATTGTATCAACAGTCACAAACGCATTTAAGGTTGATTACAGTGTTTATGAACTTCCTAAAAATGAACTTCTTTACTTATATAAACTCCAATACGATTATAGTTTTAGAACTTCGGTTTGCGGGAATGACTACAACTGCGGAAACTGGCAAAAATATGATACTTCCAAACTTAAGTTGATAAACAGATGGAGTCATGAGATAGATTCAGATAATAATGTCCCGGTAAATATAGTAACAAAAGTAACCGATCCAAACGGAAACAACTTGCCTCCCGGTACTTACTTTTTGGACGCAAGGATCCAGGACGGCTCACATGATAATCTCGTAATGCTAATTTCCCAGTCTTCCCTCACCGTTAAACAAAGTCCAGGCCAAATACTTGTATGGTCCGTGAACCAGTCTTCCGGGGAGCCTGTTTCAGACATGGAAATAGAAGCGTTAAATATGGAAGGTAAAAGTCTTGTAATGGGTAAAACCGACGCGAACGGCGTCTTTATTAAAGACGTTAATCTGGAAGCAGAGACAAGCGAAGGCAAAAGATCAAACCTTTTGATAATGGGAAAGAAAGGTTCGGATACGGTTATTTCCTCGGTGGCATGGGATAGCGGGATCACAACTTCCGACTTTGGTTTGCCAGGCTATTATTACTATGCACCCCAAACAGGTGAAACCTATAAACTTCATCTTGCGCTTGACAATCCTATTTATAGACCCGATCAAACCGTATATTTCAGGGGAGTAGTTAAAAAAGACAGCGATGGAAAATTTGAAGCTTTAAAACCCGGAGAGGTTGTATCAATTTCAGTTAAGGATGTTAATAATTCAGAAATATACACAACAAAAGTCCCTGTAAATTCCTTTGGATCTTTTAACGGTAGCTTTCCGTTAGGAAGCGAAGCGGCTCTTGGCTACTATTCAATTTCCGCTTCCTACCAAAAAAATTCCTTTGCTCAAAGCTTTCAAGTGGAAGAGTACAGAAAACCTGAATTCCTAATTAAAATTGAGCCCTCCAAAGATTCGTATATAAACGGCGAAGCGGTAAAAGTAAATATTAACGGCTCTTATTACTTCGGCGCTCCTATACCAAACACAACAGTTAACTGGAAAGTAAAAAGAGGAGGTTTTATTTTCACTTGGAATAAAGACTTAGGTTTTGATTTTTCAAATGATGACTCCTACCTTTACAGAAGGTGGTCATACTACGGCTATGATGGACCGGAGATGGAACTGGTAACTGAAGGAGAAGGTGTTACCGATGCCAGAGGAGATTTCATGGTGATAGTACCCATCAACATTGCAAAATACGGGGAATCACAACGAATTCAGGTTGAAGCTTCAATACAGGACCCAAGCAACCAGGTAATAGGAGGATCAAAAGAATTCACAATCCACATGGGAGAGTATTACATAGGACTAAAGCCTCTTAACTATGTAAACACTCCAAATCAAAATGCCGGCTTTGAGGTTGTTACGGTAGATAAAAACGGAAATGAAATAGGTGACAAAGATATTAATGTTTCCATATATAAAAGGACATGGACCTCAATTAAAGAAAAAGATCCAGAAGACGGGCAGTTTTACTGGGTCAGTAAGCCAAACGATAAGCTAGTGGAAACTAAAAAAGTAAAAACCGATGCCTATGGCAAAGCACAGTCTTCTTTTGTTCCTAAAGAAGGCGGGGTTTATAGGATTGTTGCAGATGCAAGCGACAAGCTTGGGAATAAGATAAAGTCGGCAAGCTATGTGTGGGTGTATGGAGAAGGATTTGAGGGAATGAAGGAAAATAACGACAGAATTTCCATAGTCACAGACAAAAAAGAATATTTTGCGGGCGAAGATGTTTCAGTTTTTGCGGCGTCTCCTTATAACAAACCTTATAAATCCCTCTTCACTGTTGAAAGAGGAAAAGTCATTGATTACTTTATTTCTGAAACCGGAGGGGATGCTAAAAACTTAAGTATAAAAATTAAAGATTCTTACACTCCTAATGTCTTTATCGGTGTAGTTGTACCAAAGGGTGGAAGTACAGTTAAAGATCCCCCGGAATTTAAAATGGGGTATGCGCAAATCATGGTTACGGATAAGAAAAACAAGCTTACCCTTGAAATAAAAACGGACAAGGAAACCTATCTTCCTGGGGAAACTATGAAAGCGGATATTTTAGTAAAGGATCTTTCCGGAAAAGGGAGGAAAGCCGAAATGCTTTTTGCGGCATCAGACAAGGCAATCTGGGATTTATCAAACGTTACATTTACCGACATATACACTAACTTTTATCAACCAAAATATAACAGCGTCTTAACATCCAACCTTCTTACTATCTCAATGGATAGAATTAACGCAAATACCGATCTTGGGGCTAAAGGCGGAAGCGGTGGCGGAGGAGCTGGAGGTCCTCTTTTTGAGACAAGCCGAAAAGACTTTCCAAAATCCGCTTATTGGAATCCAAACTTAACAACCGATGAAAACGGAAAGGCACATATTGAAGTAAAGCTTCCTGACAGCTTAACTACATGGAAGTTATTTGCAGTTTCAAACACGGACGGGGCAGGCTTTGGAGAAAGTTCAAAAGAGGTCATTGTCAGTAAAGACATAATTATAAGGCCATTCCTCCCAAGATTTTTATCAAACGGGGATAAAGCAAAGATGGGCGCCATAATACTTAACAGAACAGACAAAACTTTTAGCGGAACCGTTGAAGTAAAATCCGAAAATATAAGCATTAAAGAAAATACTGTAAAAAGCATCAGGATAAATGAAGGCGAGCAGGTAAAAATAGTATGGGACGCAACTGCTGTTGACGCAAAGGAAGCGAAGATAGGTTTTCAGGTAAAAGATTTGGAAAATAAAGTCAGGGACGCAATTGAGTCAACGCTTCCCATAGCCTCTTATTACACTCCTGAAACTGTAGCAGCCGCGGGCCTAATACCAAATATTAAAGATGAAAAAATATTAATCCCCGAGGACACAGTCTCAAACAGAGGGTCACTAAAAGTTACCCTTAGCCCAAGCCTTGGGGCATCGGAGCTTTTATCCGTAAATTATCTTTACGATTATCCGTATGAATGCGGTGAACAGCTGACAAGCAAACTTCTTTCGTTTCTGGAAATAGTAAAGGTGATGAAAGATGCAAACATTGAAAACCTTGAAACTATAAATAAAGGAAAACTTGAAGAAGCTATAAACAAAAAACTTCAGGATATATACAACTCTCAAAACCCCGACGGAGGATGGGGTTGGTGGGTCAGCGAATATAAAACAAGCGACACGTTTATAACTGCTTACACTTATTACATGCTACTTAGAGCAAAAGAGTATGGGTATGATGTCCCCGAAAATAGCGTGAAGAGAGCCGAAAACCTCTTATTAACCAGACTTTCACAGGCAAATATCAGAAACGTAAGAGAGCCGCTTTCAAACGACCTCCAAGCTTATGTTTTGTATGTGTTAAGGGATAAATCCAAACTTAGCGGGTACGCTTCAAACCTTTTTAACGTAAGGTTTAGTATGTCCATAGAAGGAAGAGCCAGACTTGCCATGGCATTAAGAGAAATACCCGGAAAAAGAGGAGACGCCCATAGACTTAAGAATGAGGTGCTAAGCCTAGTTAAAAAGACTGCAACAACCTCACACTGGGAGGAAAGATCCCCTAGCTATTACCTGATGGGCAGTGATACGGGAACAACGGCTACTGTAACGAAAATGCTCATTAAATTTAACAAGAACAACCCACTTATAGATGAATCCATAAGGTACATAGCAAACGCGCGAAAGAAAGGGTATTGGAACACAACAATCTCAACGGCATACGTTTTGGAAACCATCTCCGATTACATTAAATCAAGAAGAAACGCCAATCTTAATGAAACATACAACATTTCTCTTAATGATCAAAACAAAGCGGAGGGAAAGTTTGAAAAGAAAGATCTTTTAAAAGTTATGGTTCATGAGATAACTATGAATGATTTTAATAAAGGGTCAGAAAACACCTTGAGACTTGAAAGGAGAGGCAGTGGAAATCTTTACTATAACCTTGACCTTAAATACTACCTGCCGTTCACCGAAGTGAAGCCTGTTGAGCAGGGCTTTACCGTAATAAGGGAATTTATAGATAACAACGGGAAAATTTTAACGGGAGGTAAAATAAAGGAAGGGGAAGAATACTGGGTAAGACTAATCGTAGCTTCTCCCGCAAATAGACATCATGTGGTTTTAGAGGATCCCCTGCCCGCAGGCACCGAATCAATTAATGAAAGTCTTAAAAACACAGTAGCCTTAAGCCCTGAAAAGCCCAAAGTTAAAGCCAGAGGTGAGGTTAACCCATACAGCAATTATTACTTTTATCATAAAGAATTTAGAGACGATAGAACTGTTCTTTTTGCAGAATACCTTCCAAAGGGAGTATATGAGGTCATGTATAAAGTAAGATCAACAACTCCCGGCAATTATCACCATCCGCCCGCGCAGGCTTACGAAATGTACGCACCTGATATTCTCGGCCATTCATCAGGCGGTCTCCTAGAGGTCCTCCCCAGGTAAGCAGAATGATGCTGTAAGCCCTAAGTAAAGTAGTGGATGCAATTCTGACTGTAGTGTCATCCCCGCAAAAGCGGGGATCTCGCCGGATTTGCGCCGAACCCATCCGTGTGGTAAATTCCCTACGCTGGCGTGTAGATCCAGCCTTTATGCTATTTCCGTGGCTTCCGATATTTGATATTTTTAATATTAGGGCAAACTTTAAGAAGCCCATAGATATTGAGAGCGTTCAAACAAGAAATGACGACTTTACTCTTCTTATACCCATATTCAATGATATAAACAGGCTTACCAATGTAGACTTTCTTAAAAAATATAGGGACAAAGTTATACTTTGCACCACCACTAACGAAACTCCCGAATTCTTAAGTTCTTTAAAAAAACTGTGCGACAAATATGGGTTTAAAGCAACGTACTCTGATATAAACACGGGGAAAAAGAACCCCTGGACTATTTATAATAAAACTCTCCTTGCTCACGACGTAGTTTTAAGAGAAAGCATCTCCACTATAAGCTCAGAGTACGTAATATTCATGGATGGTGACACTTATGTGGATGGAGACCTGGAAGTTTTAACCGGCGCTCTGGAGGAGAAAGGGTATGACATTGCTTCAGTAAAAGTTCTCCCTTCAAAAAGGAAAACTCTCATAGAAAAACTCCAGGGTGTTGAGTATGACATTGCAATGCAGGCGAGATTAATATACCCATGGCTGACAAGCGGCGCGGGTATGGTTGCCAAAAGATCGATTATGGTGAGTACAATGAAAAATCACTCATTGTTTTTTGACGGAGGCGATATTGAAATAGGGGAGCTTTCCGACATGATGGGTTATAAAGTTGGTCATATACCAATGATTTTCTACACAGAGGTACCCCACACTGTTTCCGCCTGGATAAAACAGAGATTTTCATGGATGTGCGGAATGTTTCGACATTCCATCGTTAACATTGAGCATAACCTAAAACACCCTTTCCACTTCATTTACTACTCATTCATCATCTACTTTCTTCTTCCCTCCAAAATAATAGAAATTTTCAGGCACTGGTATCTCTTGCCTTTTATTATCCTTCTATACACTGTCATCACATACATAACCAACTGGAAAGTAAGAAGCAGATGGATGCTTTTATTTCCCTTTTATGCGCTGTTTCAGGTTTTGGTTCTTGTATGGTTTGGTGTATACAGGTACATTCAAACGATTTTCAGAAGCAAAAATATAGGAAGAATAAAAATGAAACACAACCCTAATAACATCTCATTCTTTCATCCTGAGTATGCGATAAACAATATTTCAAGTTATTTTATAGCTCTGTCCTCAACATTTCTCCTGATTATGGCTACAAACGGGTTTGCCCAAACATCCATTCTGGGAAGAAGATATGAAGCAACTGAACTTGCCCTTGAAATTACTGATTTTACAGCTTCCAAAACAGGGGAAACTCTCGCTTTCATATTTCCTGGGAAAGAAGAAGGCAGTGTGGCAGGATTTAAATCCGAAAGCTATGACGGAGTTTATGATATAAAAACAACGGGCAAAGATAATCTGCAGATTGCATCTGAAGCTATTGACCTTTTCGGCAAAGAGTACAATGTAAAACTCACACAAGAAATAAAGGATATAGCGATGAAAGAGCTAATAAATGATCCCGGTTTTCCTAAAATCTCACAAGAAAGTGAAAACGTGCAAATAGCTAAAGAACTTATAAAAAAACATATCACTTAACTTTATTTTGATATCACTTTATTATCTAAACTATGGAGAAAGAAAATCCGCTTCTTACATACATCATACTCTCGGCGTGTATTCTTTTTTTAATATTCTGGTATATGATAGATACCGACATTATTCCAAATATCACCACGGCTGAAACCAAACAACTAAATAAAACTAAAGTTATCGGCACCTGGCTTTGGAAAAACCCTGATGAAATATCAAAGGCAGGAACTTTAAAGCTTCTTGATTTTGCCGCTGAAAATGATATTAATACCGTTTACGTCAGTATTGATAAATATATCTATCTGCACGAGCTTAAAGAAGGAGATGAAAAAGATAAAAAACTTGAAAGTTTTAACTCCTCGGTCGGCTATTTCATCAGAGAGTCAAATAAAAGAGGGATTAAGGTTGAAGCTCTTATAGGAAATAACAGATGGTCCGAAGAAAATTTATCTTATATACCACAAGTTGTGTTGGAATATATTAAAGATTACAATAACCTAAACCCCGAAGCAAAATTTGCAGGACTTCAGCTTGACATAGAGTTTTACAACAAAGAAGGCCTGAAAGATCCGGTAAAAGAAGGCATGGAATTTCTAACACTTCTTAAAAATCTCACGGATAAAATAAAAGAGCTCAAAAGTGCTAAGGAAAATAAAGACTTTAGATTTGGAACTACAGTCCCTTTCTGGTTTGATGAAAAATCACAGTCAATTCCCATTGAGGGCGGCAGTGCTAAACCTATCCTCTATCATATCTTTGATATCTTAAATGAAACCGAGGATAGCTACATAGTTATTATGGCGTACAGAAACTTCACAAGCGGGTGGAACGGCTCAATATCCATTTCGGAAAAAGAGGTTGATTATTCCTCAAAAGAAAACCTAAAAGTTAAAGTAATAGTCGGACAGGAAACTGCGGAAAATGAAGTAAAAAAGATAACGTACTTTGGCAAATCCAAATCAAGCTTTCTTGCAAGTTTAAACAGAATTATTAAACACTTTGAGGGTTATTCCGGCTTTGAAGGGATCGCAATACACCATCTGGAAAGCTTTTCTAAAATGCGTTAATCTTAAAGTTAATTTATGGAAGAAAATAAATCTGAAAATCTGGAAGAAGCTGTTTTTGGGGGAGGGTGCTTTTGGTGCGTTGAAGCAACTTACCAAAGACTAAAGGGTATTTACTCCGTTGAGTCGGGATATTCAGGTGGTGAAACAGAAAACCCAAAGTATGAGGAGGTAAGCCGTGGAGACAGCGGACACGCCGAGGTAATCCTGATAAAGTTTAACCCCAGAGAGATTCCTTACAGAACTCTTCTTGATGTATTCTTTGATGTTCATGACCCAACAACCCTAAACAGGCAGGGAAATGACGTAGGGACGCAGTACAGATCTGTAATTTTTTACACAAATGAAAAGCAGATGCGTGAAGCCATGAAAAAGATTGAAGAATTAAACAAAGGCTCCGAACCTGGAAAGCCTATAACCACTTCTTTAGAACCATTCAGGGGATTTTACAAAGCCGAAAGTTACCATCAAAACTACTTTAACAATAATCCTGGTAACGCTTACTGCAGTATTGTAATCGTTCCTAAACTTAAAAAATTCAGAGAAAAGTACGCCTCCTTTTTAGATCCCCGATTAGATCGGGGATGACAGGTCCAAATTGTCATTCCTGTGAAAACAGGAATCTAGGATTAGATCCTGAATCAAGTTCAGGATGACATGAGTCTGGTCTAGAATGACAAAGAAGACACTACTTCTTCTCAATATGCTTCCAAAGCCAAATACCAACTAACACAAGGTCAAAAAGAACAATAGCCCACAACAAAACACCCAAAACAGGGCCAAGACCGTCCATCATGCCGGAGTATCCGTATCCTCCAAATCCCATCATTAACTGTCACCTCCTTTAAAGTTTATCTTCAATAAGCTTTTTAAACCCTTCATAATCCGGGGGAACTTTTATTTTCCTTCCATTTAGAAAAAAACTCGGGGTAGAAGTAACATAATACTTCTCTCCGCTCTTTAATTGTTCCTCAACCTTATCCTTAATTTCGAAAAGATCCATATCACTTTTAAATTTCTCCTCATCAAGGCCTAGAGATTTTGCATACTCTGTAAAAAGTTCTTTAGGTTCGGAGCTCAAAGCCCACTCATCCTGGGTTTCAAAAATCTTATCGTGCATTCCCCAAAACTCACTTTGTTTGCCCGCGGCTTCCGCCGCATAAGCGGAGACCCGTGAATTTAAATGCTGGCTTAAAGGAAAGTGCCTATAAGAAATAACGAGTTTGTCCGAAAAATCCTCCCCTAGCTTCTTAACAATCGGCTGGTAGTATTTACAGGCAGGGCATTGAAAATCGCTGTATTCAATAAGAATAACCTTTGCCTCTTTATTTCCTTTGACAAAGTCACTATCCGAGATCTTATCAACAGGGTAGGCCGTCACCACAGACGAATTTTTACTTTCCAATTTTAAAAGGTAAAATAAGCCAAGTACAAAAACAGCCACAGTGACTATTGAAATTACGATTATCGGCTTCTTATTCACGAAAGTATTATTGCATAAGAAAAAGCGAAAGAAAATATAAATCTAAAAGCAAAAGTAGCGTCTTTTTGCTTAATGGAATCCAAATTACTAAAGAAGGGAGAGGAATATAAGATACTCAAAAGTTTTAAGCTTAACTAGGGCCTTCTTGTTTTAGTTATTACTTTCGGGTATTATTTGTGTATGTCTCCCCTAGCGGACAGAATTCGCCCCACTTCATTAAAAGATTTTATAGGCCAGAAGCACATCCTTGATAAAGAAAAAATTCTCTATAAATCCATAAAAAGCGGGGACATTTTTTCCATGATTTTCTGGGGGCCTCCTGGAAGCGGCAAAACAACTCTTGCCAGGGTCATTGCCAATGAAATTAAATGCGACTACCTTGAATTTTCCGCTGTTAATGCAAAAATAGCCGAACTCAAAAAAATCTTTGAGGATGTAAGAAATAAAAGAAGAGCCGGACACAAAAAAGTAGTAGTTTTTGTTGATGAGATACATAGGTTTAACAAAGCACAGCAGGATTCTCTTCTTCCTTATGTTGAAACAGGAGACATAATTCTTATTGGAGCGACAACCGAAAACCCTTCTTTTGAAATTATATCGTATCTTCTTTCACGAACCAGAGTCTTCACCCTCAATCAACTTTCAAATGAGGAGTTAAAACAGATAGTTGACAGAGCGTTAAAAAATAAACAAATAGGCCTTGGAAATTATAAAGTGAAATTTAAAGATGACGCTTTGGATTACCTGATAGAAGGCTCAAACGGCGACTCAAGGATCATTCTTAACGCTTTAGAGGCGGGGGTTCACATAGCTTCAAACTCAAAGAAAGAGGTGGTGTTTAACAAAAAACTTGTTGAAGAAGCTCTTCAGAGAAGGTCTTTAATGTATGATAGAGTGGGAGAGGAGCATTACAATACAATTTCCGCTTTTATTAAATCCATGAGAGCATCTAATGCTGACGCGGCACTTTATTATCTTGCGAGAATGGTTGAAGCGGGTGAAGATCCACTCTTTATAGCAAGAAGAATGGTGATTTTTGCGTCCGAAGATATAGGCATGGCACAGCCGACGGCTTTGGTTGTGGCAAATGAAGTTTTTAAAGCCTGCGATACAATCGGATATCCCGAATGTCAGATAAATCTGGCGCATGGGGTAGTATATCTGGCTCTTGCCAAAAAAGACAGAACTGCATGTGACTCATACTTTAAAGCATTAAAAGATGTAAAGACTCTTGGAAATTTGCCAATACCGTTAAATATAAGAAACGCGCCTACTGATTTAATGAAAGAGCTTGGGTATGGAAAAGGATACGCACCTTATACAAAAGAAAGCCTTCTCCCCGAAAAGCTTAAAGGGAAAAGATATTACATTCAGAGAAAAGGTGAAGAACCAAAAAATTGATCTAAAACTCTACGATGTCATTCCCGCGAAAGCGAGAATCTATAAGACTTTCGGGTTAACCTTTATGATCCTGTCGTCTCCTTCATTAACGTCTCCCCTCCCATCTCTGTTGCTTGTTGTAAGATAAAAAAATCCGTCACTTCCCAAAGTCACGGTTCTTATCCTCCCGTATTTATTTTTGAAATGCTCTTTCAACACTACATTTCCATTACTAATCTTTGCTTCATATAATGCCTCACCTCTTAATCCGCCAAAAAATATACTCCCTTCATAAAAAAGAGCAGAAGCGGGCGCCCATGTATGATCGGGACCCGAATGAAGAAGCGGATTTTCCATATTTTCCTTCTTTTTATCTCCTTCAATTACAGGCCAGCCGTAATTTTTCCCTTTTTCTATTAAATTCAGCTCATCAAGACCAGATAAAGCGCCTGATCTCCCATGCTCCGTTGACCAAAGTCTTCCAGCATCATCCCACGTCAAGCCTTGAGGGTTTCTGTGCCCATATGAATAAACCAGATTATTAAAAGGGTTATCAAGGGGAGCTTTCCCTTCATCAGTCATTCTTAAAATCTTCCCCGCAAGAGAATTTGTATCCTGGGCCGAGTCCGAATTTGTTGCATCACCTACCGTCACATACAAATAACCGTCAGGCCCAAAAGCCATCCTTCCCCCGTCATGATAAATAGCTCCGGGAATACCACCTAAAATCACATTTCTATCTGAAAGGCTTCCGTCTTCGTATTTATACCGCTCAATTCTGTTTTCAAAACCTAAACCCTTTTTACTTGTAAGATATAAATAAAGATATCGGTTTTCTAAAAACTTCGGGTGGAGTACTAAACCTAAAAGCCCGCCCTCTCCGTAATGATTAACACCCGAAACTTTCACTTCCCCTTTTTCACTTCCATCCTTTGAAAATCTTTTCAAAACACCCGTTCTTTCCGTAACCAAAAGGTCACCGTCGGGAAGAAAAGCAATATCCCACGGTATTTCAAGATTCTTGGCAAATATTTCCTCGGCGGCAGGTGTCTCTTCCGCTACCTTTTCTTCTTTTTTAGGGATAACCTTCGTGCTCTCCTCCTCTTTTTGTGAAATTCTCAAATAAAGAAACAACAATGCAGTAAGTAAAATGAGAATAACAATTGAAGTAAGAGTAGCTTTTTTCATACTGTTTTATTTCTCAAGCCAGGTCCAGACGCCGTTCCAATCTTTAAGATCTTTAATCTCCGAAATCCTTTCAATCATTTTATGCGAAGCGGGGTCGGAATTCACACTCCCAAATAATTCCTCTGCTTTTTTAAAATCCCCTTTTTGATAATAGCTGAAAGCTTCTTCAAATACCTTTTTTAACTTTTCATTTTCTTCATTTTTCAAAAGAGGTTGGTATATTTTAACCGGTTTGCTCTTGCCTTTCACAATTACCTCATCAAGCATTCTGAAAATAACTTCGCCGTCAGCCGAAATACCCTCAAGCACCGACTCCGAGACAATAACACTCACTCCATATTTCTTAGTAAGCCCTTCAAGACGGGAGCCAAGATTAACATTATCTCCAAGAACTGTATAATCAAACCTTCTTCTACTGCCGACATTTCCCACAACCATAGTTCCGGTATTAAGACCAACCCCTATATGAAGATCCGAAAATCTTTCATCCTCGGTGGAAAGTTTCTTAAGTTTTTCATCCATTCTCACTGCTGTTTTTACGGCATTCATCTGATGGAGAAAGTCATCAAGAGGAGCGTTCCAAAAAGCCATGATGGCGTCACCTATAAACTTATCAATAGTCCCGTTATTTGAAAGAATAACCTCACACATATTATCAAGGTAATCATTTACAAGATTTATAAGTTCTTCCGGAGTCATTTTTTCAGACAACGTTGTAAAACCCCTGATATCTGAAAATAGTACAGTCATTACCTTTTGCTCTCCGCCAAGCTTCAAAGCCTCATGGTGCTCCACAAGTTTTTTTAAAAGAGGTGGGTTTACATACTGTGCGAAAGCCTTTTGAATAAATCTTTTTTCCCGGCTTTCAACCAGATATTTATAAGCTATAAAATATACATAAACTACGGCAAAAAGGATGTTAATCTGCACAAACGGGAAACTTACCCCGAAATCAAAAACAAAAAGTCCGATAAGATTAACTACAAGAAGCAAACCAAGAAATATAACAAACTCTAAAAGATCTTTTTTAATTCTTCTAAAGAGAAAAAGGAGCAGAAAGCTAAAGAGAAGAACTAAAGGGTATAAAACCCAGGGTGAGAGATCTTCCTGGAACCTCCCCTGCAGAAAAGAATTAACGACGTTGGCGTGGACTTCAATCCCCGGAATTCTCCTTCCAAAAACATCCGTAAAGTTATCATTTAAGTTGCTTTTCAAATCCACAGCAGTAGAGCCTACGAGCACAATCTTTCCGGAAAGTGCTCCCTTTTCAATCTTGCCGTTATAAAGATCGGAAAAACTTACGGTTTTAAAACGCAAGTCAGTGTAATTAAACTTCAGATCATTTTTATAAACTTTGGATCTGTCAAGCCTTACCAAGTTCCCACACTTATCCTGCTCTCGTGAACTTAAGTACTCTTTGACTATTTTAAAAGCAAAACTTGGCTCACATAAATCTCCCACTTTCCTGGTGCTTCCTATCCTTCTAATCTTTCCATCGCTGTCTTCCTCAAAGTTAATATAACCACTTTCAATCTCTCCACCCGCGAAAATACTTTTAAGGACATCTTCATCAACGAGTTTACTCGCAAGCACAAGAGGAAAGTTAATGTTTTTAAGCTTTTCCGAAAATACCTCATCTTTTTCCCTTTTCTCAAGAAACAAAACGTCAACACCTACAACTTTGGGCTTAGTTTCAATCAAGAAATCAAACGCCTTTGCAAAGACATCCCTGCCCCACGGCCATGCCCCGATTTCGGATAAGCTCTTATCGTCAATTCCCACTATTAAAATTTCATCTCTTGGTCTGATACTTCCCTGAAGGCGATCCAAAAACAAAGTGTTAATTTCGGAAAAGTAAGGAATTCTTAAAAACAAGGAAAATAAGGCAAGAAGCAAAAGCGCAAAGAGATAAAAGCGAAGGCTCTGGGTAAAATTATAATCGGAAAAAAGTCTTTTAAATAAGTTCATCTTATCGGCGACTTAAAAATTCTGTTAGGAGAAATGCTTTCGGTTGTCTCTTCTAACACTGAAGGACTTGACTCCTTTATACCCAAAACATCAGGATTTAAATTTCTTACAGACTCCTCCATTGAGATAAACTTCACAAATCTAAACCTTTCATCATCCGTAATTTCCCCATCCTCACACATATCCTTTATTACAGCTAAGAGTTTTAAAAAATATTCATATTGCTCATTTTTTATAGTCGAAAGATCAGAAAGTCTCTTTAGTTCCGAAGAATAATCCTTCTCTCCTCCGAAAGTTTTGCATACCCTATCATCAATAACCTTAAGGTTTTGAAGGGTAAAAATACTGTCAAGAAGTTCTTCCGAACTTTTTGCCCCTAAAACACTATCCTCTACTTTATTTCTGAAGTCTTGGAGAAAAATAAGATTTTCTCTAAGAAGCTCTTCATCTTCCCTGATAGTCTTTATAAAAGATCTTAGAGGCTTTTTATCAAAATCCTTATCTATAATTTCATTCCTTCTAAACCACTTTGAGTTTTTTTTCTCATCCGGAGTATCCGAAACATCAAGGCCCGGTCTTTTTTCAAAATAAGGAACTTTAACCTCTTTGCCGGGATTAATCTGGGTTTTATTCTTCCAGACTTTCTCTCCGTCTTCAAAAGACACCTGCCCCACCTCAAGTGTCGCTTCGGTCACGTAAATTCTTGAAGGAGTATCGGGATCTTTATCAACTTCTACGGCAAACTTTGTGCCTCTAACGGTTGCCAAGGCGGTTGGAGTTTCTATATTATACTGCCTTCCTTTCACACTGCTTCTTACCCTATGCCAGGTGTTTCCTGCGCTTTGAAAAATTTCCACAGTTTTCCCTTTGGAAGAAACTTTAACTTCAGTATTGGCATCAATTGACATCATTGAGCTATCGGGAAACACAACATGAGCAAGACCCTCTTCCGTTTTAACAAAAGTATTATCAGGAAGGTCAATATCATCCCACTCAAGCTTTTCATAATCAAGGGACTCACCTTTGTAATAGACATCTCCCATTTCTTTATAAAGAGTAAAGCCCTCGGTCTTTAAGTTGGCCAAAAGATAATAGATCCCAGCAATGAGACCTATAACAATTGTGAGCAGGATCAGAAATTTAAATAAGCCAAATCTTTTTTTCACCTTTTAAGGATTTTACCGTAAAAGTTCAAAAAACGATATGTTTTTCCCCTCAAAACTTGTTGACTTTCGTATTTTCTTCGGTTATAAATGTGTTGTGTTTCAAAAGATAGGGGAAAAAATCGCCGTGGCCGGCTTTTATGACAAAGCAAAGTTTACACCGAAAAGGTTTAAATGGCACACGCGGGAATACAAAATAGAAGAGATTACCATTGCCTCCGATATAAAAGACGGCGGGGTTAAAAAACGCATGTACAGCGTCCTCTGCTCGGGGAATTTGTACAGAATATGCTTCAACAGAGATGATGAAATATGGGTACTTGAGGAAGTTTGGCTACCAGGATAAACGAGCGGAGATCAAAAACCGCCTTTACGGCGGCTTTGATTCTGGTCGTGTATTGGTAAACCAATTAGACCTGTCAGCAAAATATTACAACAGAAATAATACCTTGTCAACAAAACGTTCTGGTGGATCGGAGGGGAATTGAACCCCCACGGCCAGAATGACAGGTCCAGCCTGTTTACCAAAACCCGGCCCACACAACGTGTATAACATAGGTCAAATATTATTACAATACACATTCGTATGTATGAGTTCAAATTTTATACACATAGACATAAATTCCTATTTTGCTTCCCTGCTCCAGCAGGAAAACCCCTTTTTAAGAGGAAAGCCCGTAGGGGTTATAAAAGATGTGGGGCGCACATGCATAATCGCCGCGTCAAAAGAAGCAAAAAAATACGGCGTTAAAACCGGATCAAATGTAAAAGAGGCAAAAAAGCTTATACCTTCCATAATTTTAATACCCGCAAAGTTTGATCTTTACCTTCACTGCACTAAAAAACTTAAACAAATATTTGAAAGTATCACTCCAGATGCTGAAATCTTTTCTCTTGACGAAGCTTTCATACCGCTTGATAACTGTGTGTACCTTTATTCGGACCCATACAAACTGGCGCTAAACATTCAGGAAAAAATCAAGAAAGAACTTGGGGAATGGGTAACCTGCAACATAGGAATAGGAGAAAACAGACTTCTTGCAAAAACTGCAGGGGAAATAGCACCGAAAGGATCAATACTTAAGATTGTTGATGAAATTAATCCGGCAGATATTCCAAAAGAAAAAGGGTTTTTGATAATGACCAAAGATGAACTCTTAAAAACTGCCAAGTTTTCTGATGTGTGTGGCATAGGCTTTCGTCTGGAGGAAAGATTAAAACCTTTCGGGGTAGAACACCCTTATCAGATAAACAGCCTGTCGGATGAAGTTTTGGAAAAATATTTCGGGCCTTTTTACTCACAAGCATTAAGAAGGATTGGAAAAGGTGAGGAATCTTACATTCTTAACCGTCCTGAAAACGCGCATATGAAGGGGGTTGGCAGAACCATAACTGGCTATAAACTTTGTAGCAGTGAAGACGCAATTAAAAGAGTTTTATATAACTTAACCGAGGAGGTTACTTACAAGGTTAGAAAGATGGACATGGCTGGGCGCTTAATATTCGTGTTTCTAACAGGCTCAAACGGAGGGGGGGAGAAATCCTGGCACGGCCATAAAACGCTTAAACATTACATAAGGCACACAAACGAAATGTTTAATATCTTATATCACAGCCTTTACAAAAAATGGAAAAGAAACTTTAGCGTTATAAGATTTGGCGTCGGGCTCTCTCTTTTAAAACCTTTAAAAGAAACTCCTTATCCACTTCTTACCGAGTGGTATAAAAATGAAAGGCTTTATAAAGCCATGGATAAAATATCCGATAAATTCGGGCTTTTTACAATCAGATCAGGCGTTTTAAAAGAAGAAGAAATAATCAGGCCCGAGGTAACAGGGTTTTTAGGCGATAAAAAATACCAGCTTGATTACAACTAACAACACTTTGTCATTCCCGCGCCTGTCCGCCTCTGGCGGGAAAGCGGGGATCCCGCATCAAGTGCGAGATGACGAGAGCGGATTAATAAAAAGTCGGGGGTGTAGGAAGAGGCTTTAAGTCCAAAGGCTCATATACTTTATTTGAGGTATCGGGAGACGAGCTTTTTCCAATTTCCTCTAAAATACTTGTGACATCGCGTTTAAGCGATTCATTCCCAAGGTAGCTTCTGACTGAAAGAACCGCAAGACCCGCATTAAGAACAAGAACCACAACAAGCGCAACGAGAGAGACAAAGAGCCTTCCGCTCTTTTCCTTCACAACATAAGTATCCGAAAGCATATCATGCCATCCCTGCTTTTTTTCCGTTTTAAAAATCCAGTAGTAGCCAATGCCAAAAAGCGCGCCTGCCGCCATTTTTGCTATATATTCACGAAACATAGCACGTTTGAAAGTCAAGTTTGAACCATCCTCATGGACAATTTTTAAACCGCAGATAAGCTTCCCCACATCTCCCCCGTATTCACTAATTAAAACGGGCCAAAGTAAAAACCAAATAAAGGGACGAACAAAAATCGCAAAGAGCAAAAACCAAAGTAAGGAGTTAATAAAAACAAAGACGTCATAAGAGAGAAAACTCACAACCAAATACATAAGAACAAAAGCATCAATACTTAACACTAAAGCATTCAAGACGTGAGCCAAAGCCCTTAGCCAAAATGACGCAAAAACTTTATTATCCAACCGGCACCTCCGTTTCAATAAGCTGTTTGTACAAAAGAACCCAAGTTGACTCCATAAAAACTTTAGCGATAGCGGAAATTAAAGTGAACAGAATAATTAAGGCAACTATCATAATTCCAAAGAGAGGAAAAAGCACTACACCAGCGTAAGGAGACAAAGCAAGCCCCGCAATCCCTATAAAGATTAAAATCATAAAAGGGATAAGAATAACGCATGAAGCAAGACCAAATAAAAACCCTGTAAAACAATTAATTATTCCCATAACAACAACGTCAATAAAAAATTTCTTAAAAATATAAAACCCTTTTTTAAAGGCTTGCCTCCATGAAAGATCCGAAAGGACAACCGCTATCCTCCCAAGACCCGCCGACACGGAAACGATAATAAGAAGTATAAGAAACACAAGCGCAAGAGTTAGTAAAACTAAACCAAGAAAAAGCTTTACCCCGGAAGACATTTCGGACATAAAGACCAGAATCATAGGAACCCACAAGAGAAAAAGATCAACGAAAGCTAATACCATAGGCAAAAGCTCAAGTTTAACTATCTCTACAGCCCTTCTCCTCCCCTCTTTTGACATTCCGGAAAGATCAGCTGTTATCCCCCTGTTTTCAAGATCAACTCCCTGAACCAGAGAACCATACGCGTAAGAACGGGCGTAAATTGAAATGCCAACTACCAGAACAAAAGCGATAAGCAAAAACACACCCAGGACAACCCAGTAATATATTGGTATTCTTCGCCCCACCTCTCTTAAAGAAACAGTGCTTTCTCCCAAAACAGAGCCCGCTTTTAAAAGCCCATCCTCAAAAGTTCTTTTATATACATCGTTAACTTTCCCGGGAGTTTCTATCCTATTGTCTTTATCTTTGGTTTTACTTCCCGGGGCGTCAGGAATATTGAAATTTCCTCCCGAGGAGCCCATGGCAAGGATTAAACCAAATACCCAAAGCCATTTGTTTTTAAATGTAATGCGAAATGCCTCGTTTATGATCTTTCCGTAATCCGCTTTCATAGTGCTTCACATACAAAGGTAGCATACATCCTGTATCCTGTTAAATACTACCCAAACTTATTTCTATGGGAGTGCTACATTCTCATTAACCTGTCCGTATTTTTTACTTATTGTAATGTTTTTTGATTCGTAGATGTCTTTGTAGGTACTATCCGGTTGTTTGATGCTTACTACCAGTTTGTATGTAGCTTTATCCACAAGAAAGTTATACCTTCCTCCTTCTTTGGTAACAACGGGAGGTATACTAAGTCTTGGTATATCTACATTAATAAGTTTAACAAGGGCTCCTTTAACCGGGGTTCCTCTATTATCAAGAACAACACCCCAGGGCTTTGCTTTTGATCTTGCTCTTCTATACACCATCATTAGCACAAATATACTTATCACAATAAGATTTTGAAGTGTCTGGGAAACCAGAAAGATAATAAAGCTGATAATAAAAGAAGTGTAAAATACGAAGGTTGATGCTTTGTATGCAGTCTTTGAGGTTGCTTCAATGTTCCTTCTTCTTTTTTCCTCCTGGTTCCAGTCTTTTGTAATGTTATCCATTGGTATGTTGTAAACAATCTTTTCTTCTCTTGAGACACTAAAGGGTCCTCCAAGATAAAGGTTTTCATAAACTTCATCCATAAGTTTGCCCGTTAAAACCCTTGACGGGAAATCATAGTTTGATTTATCGGCTTCTATCGCATAGCTTCCCTCCTCAACAATAAATTCATATCTTCCGTAAATATCGGATACGGTTTGAATCCTCTCTCCTTTACCTCCTTCAAGCGTTACGACAACAGGATCCAAAGGTTCTTTGGTTATAGAGTCATAAACTATTCCCCAGGGATGTCTTTTCTTTTTTATCATTCCTACAAGAACGGCGGGAAGATTCCACACAGGTATTTTCGACAAAGCGGGAAGATATACTCCCGAAACCGGAATTAAGGCCGAGGAAGCAATGGCAATCATAGAGGCACCTAAGGTAATAAGGGTAGTCCCCCTATACCTGGCGGCAATCTTAGCAAGTTCGGCGGTATTTTTTACAAAGGGGTTTTCGGCAACCGAAAGCCTTATAGTCCTTACAAGCTTTCTGGCAGCTGAAAGCTCAAGCTCTGAAGGAAGCATCTCTCTTACAAGTACCCCATCTGTTGTCGTTGAAAACTGATGCCAGGCGTCATACACGTAGTTTTTATTCTGGCTCATTACCTCAAAGTAATAAGTGGTGCCAGGCTCCAGACCGTCTATTCTTATTCTGTGACTAAGCACTTTCTCACCCGAAGAACTGTCATCTCCATAAGATAAGGTTTCCCCATAATTAACCTTGCTTGTCGCGTGATGGTTTGTATTCCAGGCAATAATCGCATAATCTTCACCTATCTCAACAACTCTTACATTGGAGATAACCGTGGGTTCAGTACTTAACCACACCTCCGTGGTAACGACAATATTATTTATTATTTGATCAATAATAGGCTGAATAGGCTCTAAGAGCTCGGTAATAATATCAATGATGACCTCGGGCGTAGTGTTGTTAAGAACCTCAATTATGGTTTCCACAACGGTAACGGCTGCATCCTCCACTACAGAAATAGTGTCGGAAACAACATCCGTTATAACATCAACTATCTCATCCACTATTGATTCTTCAGGCGGAGGAACTTCAACTATAGGAGCGGGTGTTGGCGAAGGTTCAAGCGGCGGGGGTGGAGGGGGCGGGGGCTCAACAATTGAGAAAGAATACGTTTTTGAAGGGCCTTCATTTCCTACTCTGTCGGTTCCGGTTACTAAAAGCCTGTAATCCCCTACCGAAAGCTCCGAGGGGAAGGTGTATGAAAAGTTTGCATACTTATCACTTGCGTTAAGAGAGTTATCAGTTACCTTTGAACCATCGGATGAGAAAAACATATCGGTAAAGTTTATCGTGTTAATGGAGTAAGTTTGGTAAGAGCCAAAGGAGTTCTTCCTTTCAAATCTTAGCTCCACTTCGTCAGGCCCTGAAGCCACTCTGTTTACATCTTTATCCCCTCTTAAAGGATCGGTCACCCTTCCATAAAAAGTCGGGGTGGAGTCAGTCACTTCATAATTTCCCGATGAAGAAACCGAAGTATCATTAATTTTTTGCACTTCTGAATTTGGGCCGGTGAAATCGGCAAAGACTGTAAATGACCTGGATATTGTATTACCAGCTTTATCAATTGCCTTCACACTCCAAACTCTTTTACCCTCTTTAAGCTTTCCGTCATTATGGGTTTTACCCCAGGCATTTCCCGATAAAGTCTGCACTGAAATCCGATCATCGGATGGATCATCAGTGTTAAACCCTGAAAACTTGGCAATATACTTTTGCGTCTTTTTATCTTTTGTGCCGTTTGGGGGGATACCGCTTATTTCAAAGTCTCCGCTATCCCCGTTATCAACATTAAGCGTGTAGCTATCTATCCCAGTCCCGCCGTTGTCCCTAGCGGGCCTAAAGACAAACCAGGGTCTTTCTATAGCTATATATGATTTGTGAGGCGGTGAAATAAGCTTTAAGGATCTTGGATCTGTTGTGTCATCCGAAAGGTTTGTTATGGAAATTGATCCCGCGGATGAATACGCCGATTCATTCCCAACAGCATCTTCGGCTTTGACCCTGAAATAAAGGGTTTGTGTTGATAAATCGGTTGTAAAGGTATAGGAGGTGGCTGTTGAAGTGTCGGTGTTTGATTCACAACCGGTGAAAGAAGAGTTATCACACCATTGGACAGTGTATGGGGTGGACGCCAGACCTGAACCTGAATCCGTTGAGGCGGTCCAGGTGAATGTAGGCGTGGTATCTGTTTCCTCGGAAGAGGTAGTTGGCGTACCGGGAACAGTTGGGGCCGTTGTATCAACTATGAAGGCTATGGATCCCGAATTTGCAGTAGCGTAAGCGGACTCCGCAGCCGAGTTATCAATAGCTTTAACCCTCCAGTAAAAGCTTGTGTCAGAGAGTGTTTGGCCCGCGGAGCCGGTAGTGTAAGTGCCGCTTCCGGCCGCTTGACCCACGGTAAAGGTTGCCCCGCCCTGCGCGGCAAGAACCGAGGTGTAGTCCACGATGGGAGATGCGAAATCCGAGGTGTCATCAATCTGGATTCTGTATTGAACAGTATCCGAAGCATCAGGATCCGATAAAGTAAATGTTAAGGTTGGAGTGTTGTCAGCCGAGTACTCCCCATTTACGAAAGATGAAGGCCCAAGGTTTGTAGGAGTATCCGGCGGGTTATTTCCTCCAACATTTACTCCCGAATACCTGATGTTTGCGTAACCGTAATCTATAGCCTGGCTTTCCACCCAAACCACATTCATCACTCCCGAGGTGAACTTTTCGGGAGCTGCCGGTATGTGATAAAACATATAATTTACAGCTTGGGATGCGACAGGAGTTGTTGAATAAGCCGTTATCGCTCTGGCCCTAATGTAGTAGTAGGAAGTACCTTCTCCATTAACAGCTGTTGTGGCCCAATTGGTTGGAGGAGGAAAGGTAAAATACTGCCATGGGCTGTCATTAAAGATAGTATTGTAGTATTCGGAAAAGTGGACAAGGGGCACCCATGAGATACCATTGTAATATTCCCAAACAACTCTTCCGGCAACGCCGTCAGTGGAGATATCAACATTAACAGTGTCGTATTTATCTGTATCCCCAAAATAAACGGCATCCCCTACTCCTGTAACAAGCTGGACATCTGTAAGAGTTGAGTTTGAGGCATCGGTTGTTTCATTTGAATAAGCTCCGCTCACGTAACTCCAAACCTTATCAAAGGCCCCGTACCTCGAAACAATGTATGTCGGGCTTGTATCAAAATCGGTTGATGCGAATGGGGGGACACCCTTTTTATATGAAATCCTACCTGTAACCATAATGGTGTCAGTTAAACCTGAAAGGTCGCCCGCAATTACATAAGCATTCGTTCCATCCGAGGTGATAATGGCATCATGGTAAGATGCTTGGGTAACTTCAGGAGCGCTTGTGGATGACGGGTAAAGTTCAAAAGGAGTTAACCATGAACTGCCGTTAAACGCCGTGAACATACTTTGGTGGTCTTCACCTGTACCACCATATAAGAGCAGGAGGTAGCCTGAATCTAACCCAACAAGACTTGCACGGGGAAGCTCACCGGAGCCTATTGAAGTAACTGCTGTTGTAGCGCTGCCCCACGTGGTTAATCCGTCTGAATCCGACCTATATTTCATCTTGTAATCTGTACCCTCCCGGTAGACAACTGCTATTTTGTCAGTTCCAAACCTTGTCATAAGAAGACGTGAAGTTTGAAATGTTCCCGGCGTGTTTAGGGGATCTATTGATGTAAACCATGATGGTGCGGTACCCAATCCGTCCGAGTAGTAAACTTCCACGTCAGCAGCGGCAGCGCCATCATTCCAATGTCTTGCGGCGATCCAGAGTCTGGTAGTTCCCTGAACTGATATTACGGCATCGGTATACTCATCCGCCGCCGACGCTGAATCAAGAACAGTTTGCTCCGATTCCATTGTCCAGGTAGCCCCGACCCCCTTGGTAAACTTTCTATAAAAAACATCTTTAGTTGAAGCACCCGAACTGGCTAAATGGGTACTGTAAGCGATGTATATATTATCATTTGAATCAACCACCGCAGATACTGACTTTTGGTTATTAAAAGCTTGGTAGGTTCCTATCTGCCCTCTGCATGTCCAGGTTGATCCACTGTCGGTGGAATTAAACCAGAGAAGGCCTGTGACATAACTTCCATTACAGAGTATGGAAACCGGGAAATATCCAAAATTGTTATCTTCGGTGTTCACAAATAAGTGAAGTGTTCCGTCTGAAGTTTTAACCATGGTTCTTCCCGCCTGGACGCCTGTAGTGTCAATATCCCCTTGAGTTATTGCTACAACTGTTGGGGAGATGTCGGCTACGGACGCTGGTGTTGAGGTTTCAGGCGTTACCGTAAATGACGCGGTTCTGACTCGCATGGGAGAACCGGCGTTTTCAGTCCATATAACATAAATTTTATTTGAAACCGGGTTAGGTGTTATTGAAAGGTTATTAATTTGGGGTATGGAAGTCATTTGGGATCCGACAGGGGTCGGAGAAGAAAAGGAGGTTACTCTGGCCCTTATCCAGTATTGAGTAGATCCATTTACGTCCGTTGTCGCCCAATCGGAAGGAGATGTGAAAGCGGCCCAGCCATCTCCCTGAAAGACAGTATTGGATGAAGCTGTAAAAGAAAGTGAAGCCCAGGTAGAACCGTTCCAATATTCCCAGGCATAAACGGTGCTTGCCGAACCGTTTGTTGATAAATCCCATGAAATACCATCAAACTTTTCCGATTTTCCATAGTAAGCGATATGGGTGGCACCTGCGGGCATTGTTACGTCACCTGTACCGTTATCCCCTGCATCCGTGGTGTCATCTGTGTAAGCAGCACCGTTGTATCTGAAGTATTTGTCAAATGTCCCATGATAAGAAACCAGCTCCGTTTTAGTAAGATCAAAAGAGCCGGCAGGGTTTGGGTCGTAATTCCAAATTGGCCTTCCCAACCTGTAAACTATTTTCCTCCCTCCCGAGAGACCGGATAAAAGACTTGTTGTATCAAGGTAAACAGCCCAGGCATTAGTGCCGTCCGTGGCAACTCCAATGCTTGTGGTGTTAGAGGTTTCGGTGGAAGTATCCCTGACGGATTCAAAGTCGTTCCATTGCGTCCCGTTGAACATGGCAAACCCCGATCCTGAAGCCATATGTAAATAACCTTCGGTGGTCCCAACGTAAGAAAAAGCAGCTCCCGCTGAACTGAAGCAGTTATCGGGGTCAGCATCAAGAGTTACTGACCAGGTGGAGACACTGACAGTGTCGTCCCTGTACCTGAAACACAAGATGCCGCTGTTAGTTGTGTACAGAACCCCTACCTTAGATCCGAAACGCGCGGGGGCACCGTAGTGATAGCTTGATGCGGTACCAGCAGTGTCAATAGCCGATATAGCTTGAGACCATGTGGGGGCAGTACCCTGGTTATTAGAATAGTAAACCGGGGTTTGATAGTTAGTTCCATCAAAATATCTCGCAGTTAGCCAAAGTCTCGTTGTGCCCTCCTTTTCGATGGCGCCGTAGGTATAACCTACTGAACCATCTCCGTCCAGTACAGTCTGTTCAGAACCCATTGTCCAGCTTCCACCCCCGTTATACGTGAATTTCCTATAATTGACGTCCAATGTTGTGCTCGCTCCTGTTGCTATCTGGGAATAAACTGTATACATGTTATCCGAACTATCTACAACAACCGAGGCATAAAAAAGGTTTGTGGTATCGGATGACAGTTGATCCTGACAACTCCATGTCGCACCGTCATCTGTAGAAATAAACCAAAGAAGGCCTGACTTAGGTGAACCTCCACAGGTAGCACTTTCTGTACCCACTTGAATAAAAGCATGCAAGTTCCCATTGGTCGTTATTGCAACATGCCTCATATGAGACGGTTGTGTCGCAGCCGTTGTGGAGGAAGTATTTATAATTACAGTAGGATCAATAACAACCGGATAAGAGGCTTCTTTTAGAAAAGAGGAGTCAACATTAATATAAAAGGTTCTATTGTCATCTCGTATCGCAAGTGAAATTTTACCTTCCTTCCCATCCGAATCAAGGAAAGTAAGTTTAGGAACTGTAAATACTTTCTCGGAAGTTTTGGGATCAAGAAAATACACTTCCCTTTGATCCTCATCATTAACAAGCTTAAGCCTATCTGATGACATATCAAATGGAATTCTTATCGTATCGGGAAGCTTTTTTAACTCTTCTTCGGAGGGCTTTTCATCAAAAATGATATCTTCTTTTATCTCGCCTTGTGAAACACTAAACCTGACTGTAGCTGGAATCCCTTTAATTTTTACGGGATAGCTTAAGGAATTTCCTTCAAGCTTTGGTGTTACACCTTCAATCTTCCTAAACCAGAATCCAAGTTTATACCCTTTACTCCTGTCAACTAAATTAAACCCTATTTTCTTGCCTTCTTTCTGGGAAAACTTTACGTAGACATCATTGCAAGTGCTTGAATATAAATATTTCTCTTTCTCATCCTTTGAGTGATCCTTAATACTTGAAAAGCAGTCTTCGGATGAAGCAAGAGAGATAACTCCTCCGCCATCTATGTCTTCATCCCCAAGAACAGACCCGTTATAATCAAAAGGATCAGCCTCAAGACTTGATTCGGAAATATCTTCGTCTATAAGTATTTCCTTAAGAGCGGGAGGAATATCAACCTTTCCGTCATACACAGGATCAGATAAAGCCTCCTCAATAACCTTAGAAACATCTTCCGAAACAGAGGAGGATTCACTTGACTCTAAAACATCAGCTTCGGGACTTGATTCATTTACAACATCAGAAGTAGGCAATGGTGAAGGTGAGGCCATATTTTCTTCTTCGGAAAAAACCTTCTGTGCGGACAAAAGACTAAATAAAAGAACAAACCCTGCAAAAAAAGAAAGGGCTTTAACAGAAACTCGCGACAGGAAGCGATAATACCTTTTAGACAATACAACAGATCGGATGTAAATCCGCCTTTTACAAAATAAAAACTGTTATTTACAGTTTAATGTTCTGCCACAAGCTAGTCAAACTTAGGGAGTATTATATCCTCATTAACCTGCCCGTATTTACGTGTCATTGAGATAGGTCTTGATTTGTAAAGTTCCTGGTAAGTACCATCATCTCGTTTTAAAGATACAGTTATCTGGTAAATACCCTTATCTACCAGGAAGTTGTATCTACCGAGTATGTTTGTAACTATAGGTGGAAGCTTTAACTTAGGTATCTGTATGTTAATAAGTCTCACAACCGCATTACTTACTGGCTTTCCATCCTTCCTTGCTACAATCCCCCATGGTTTTATCTTTATCCTTATCCTTCTAAAGATTGTGATTCCCCCAAAAAGAACTATAACCGAAAGATTAGGAAGGTTAGGGTACATAAGATATATTAAAAGGCTTATCAAAAAACCAAGCTTGTATGTCAAGGAGGTAACCTTATACAACATTCTTGATGTTCCTGCTATTTTTAATCTTCTCTTTTCCTCCTCATTCCAGTCTTTACTTATATTATCCATAGGTATATTAAAGTTCACCTTTTCATGAGACATAAGCACAAATGATTCACCAAGGTATATGTCCTCATAAACTTCGTCAAACGATTTTTCACTAAGCACTTTTGAAGGAAAAACATAATTGGATTTTGCCACAGATATTGAGTAGGCTCCGGGTTCCACAATGAACTCATACCTTCCGTAAATATCTGAAATACCCTGAACCTGCTGGCCTGTTTTAGTGTCTTTTAAGGTAATAACAGCAGGATCAAGCGGTTGTTTGGTCACGGAATCGTAAACAACGCCCCAAGGATGCCTTTTCTTTTTTAAGAGACCGAAAAGGGCATACGGTATATTGTAAATCGGTATTTTTGAGATTGCGGTAAGATATATTTGCGTGAAGTTGTAAACACTAGGCAGGTTAAGAAGTGTTACGGAAGTAGCAAGGGTTAAGGCCGATGCCCATCTTTTTGCAAATGCATCGTCTATTGCGGTTACGGCTCTACCAAAAAGAGGAATCTTTTTTAGGGAATCCACTGATCTTTTTATGAGTGTGGGTTTTCTTAGCTCTTCCTTGGTTTCTGGGACTAATGCAAATAGCTCACTTCCCGAAGTAGTTGTTTCAAACTCATGCCTTGCGTCAAACACATAGTTTTTATTCTGGCTCATTACCTCATAGTAGTAAATGGTTCCCGGCTTTAATCCTGTTATCTTAAGTTTATGTTCAGTTGTCTTTTCTTTTGAATAAACATCCGACCCGTAGTCGTAGCTTAATCCGTAGTTTACCTTGCTTGTGGCATGATGATTTGTTTTCCAGTAAATAACAGCGTAGTCCGTACCTACTTCTATTACCTTTACATCACTGATTATGGTGGGATCCCTGTCAAACCACACCTCGGCGGTAATGACTATGTTTTCAACAAGTTGGTCTATTACAGGCTGTATGGGACTTAAAAGATTTCCCGCAAACTCAATTAGTTCGGCAGGAAGTAAAGAAATAGCATCAGCTAAACCATCGGCTACGGTAGTTACAACGGTTGTTACGGTATCTACGGTATCCCAATATAAATCGGTAACTGCATCTACCACGTCTTCAATGATGGGAGTAATGGGTTCAATTATGGAAGGGGGGGGAGTTTCGGATGGTGTCACTGTTGGTGTGACGGTTTCTGAAGGAATTGGAGTTGGGGTAGGTGTTGGGGTAGGAACGGGCGGGGGTTCCGAGATGGTAAGGTTAAATGTCTTTGACTCCCCTTCATTATCAAGTTCGTCCTTTCCGGATAGAGTTATTCTGTAATCACCATAGGGCATATCTTCATTTACCCTGTAAGAAAAATCCGAATATTTATCCGATGTGTTCTTGGTGTTATCCGTTACCTCTGATCCATCAGAGGAAAAGAAGGTATCGGAGATGTTGATGTTTGAGATAAGGAATGTTGAATAGGTTCCAAGAGCCCCCTTCTTTTCTATTGTCAGTTTAACTTCTTTAGGGCCGACGGCTACCTCATTCTGCTCGCTGTCCCCATTTAGCGGATCAGTTATCTTTCCGTAAAAGGTTGGCCTTTGGCTTGTTATGTCAAAGGAGCTTCCAGACGCGTTAGAGCTATCTACTCTATTTAGATTTACCGTTGGGCCCGTGAGATCAACAAAGACTGTTGATGATTCAGTTCTATCGTTATCCGCATCATCTATAGCCTTGACAGTCCATCTTCTTTTACCTTCTTTAAGCTTTCCGTCATTTCCCGATCCCCATGATCCTGATGATTTGGTATAAAGGGATATCTTATCATCAGAGTCGGAGGAAGTATTAAAACCGCTGTAGGAAATTACATAGCTTGACGTCTTTTTATCTTTTGTTCCGCTAGGCTTGATGTTTTCTATCTTAAAGTCACCGCTTGCTCCGTTATCTACACTAAAGGTATAACTGTCAAGACCGTCATCATCTATAGCACCTTCCCATTTAAAGGTTGGTCTTTGATCATTGATGTAAGACTTATCATCAGGAAGGATGAGATCAAAAGATTCAGGGTCTGTAGTATCATCAGAAGTAGCCGGGCCTGTTATCAGTTTTGAGATAGTTGCGGCAAAGGCTTCATTTCCAAAGTTATCTATAGCCCATATTCTAAAGTAGTATGTGCTGCCGGTTGTTAAGCCGGTTATTATGGTGGAGGTAGCTGAAACATTGGTTAAGTCTGTATCATCGCTGTTATCCCATTCTGAAGCCGTTCCACTCCTTGCTTCTACATCAGTCTGATTTGTTCCATACCATATTTCATAATGGTTAAAGTTAGCTTCCGTTGCTCCTGCCCAGGTGAGAGGAGCCGTAGTGGATGTGGAAGTAGCTGTTAAGCCGCTAAGTCCGGATGGATCAAGATTATCAACCTCAAAGGAAGAGGAGGTAGCCACCGAGCCATCTTCCGAGAAATCACTTGGAGTTACCCTAACTCTGATATCCGTCTGGTTGGTGTCATCTAAAGATCCGTTACCATTTGATGATGATTTGGTATCCCATACTACGGTTAAGGTAATACTCCCCGTGGATGTGTCTATGGGATTGGACTGACCTACCTGGTAAGTGTCGGAGTCACTAAGGCTAACTGATCCTCCCGAAGGAGTAGCGGATACTAGATCCAAATCATACCAGCTTGTCCCTGCATCATCCGAGTATTCAACCTTAAGTCTTGTATCCTGGCTATCAGTTTCTGAAACCGTAGTAGAGAATGTAATGTATCCTGTTCCATCAGTGGCTTGAGATATGGACGTGGGAGCTGTTGCCGAGGGTGCATTAAAGTCCCATCCTGTGTTATTTAAAGAGTTGGTGATATTAAACCCCGAAGTTTCAATAAAAGTAGAATTGACATTGTAGTTATCTTTTACATCAAGGTAAGATATTGTTCTTGTTCCTTGAGGGTCTATCTGGGCTTGAGTGTCAGTTATGGAAGACCTTAGAGACAATAGGTTACCTAAAGTACCTGATAGATTCATAGTACCTGTAATAGTCTGGGCTACACTTGCAGGAAAGGTTAAGGTTCTAGCGGGTGTAGTTATGTTTTTAGTAAGGTTAGTAAAGATTGTAGTGCCTGAAATACTTTGGTCTCCCCCATCAAGCACTACACTACCGCTTCTTGGTGTAAAAGTATCCGAGTTGCTCCAGTCCCCTCCTACATTTATCTGGTTACTGACTCCGGATTTAGTGTCAAGTGTTCCCCCCGTTATGGTTAAATCGTCATCTACATCTAAAGGATCCTGAAGTTCAAGAGTTAAAGATCCACCCCCATCATTAATAGTAAGATCATTAAAGGAATCCCCACCGGATGTTAACGTTTTGGTTCCGCTCGTCCCGTTAAAGTTAACCAAGCCCGAGTTATGGGTAAAGTTTGCAGAGTTGGTGAAGTTTCCTCCGATGTTTAAAGTTGTGGGAGAGACAAAAGTCCCACCGGAAACCGTAACGTTATCTGTTACTGTTCTGGAGGAAATAGCCATTGTAGTAAAACCTGCGGACAAAGCGTTCATTTCATTCTGGGTTAAGGCTCTGGTGTACACTCTTACTTCGTCTATTTGGCCGTCATAGTCATTTCCAGATTTATCCTCATCTATTCCTATCGAACTTCTCTGGCTGGCTGTGTTTGAAGTGGATGTTGCGGTAAAAGTTATCGTGCCCGTAGCGGATTGAGAGACACTGTTAAGATACATGGTAACGGTATCGTTGGTATAGTCTATAGTGCAAACAACGTGATACCAAAGACCGGTAATAAGATTGGTAGCAGAGGTAGTTTTGGTTTGAACTGCTTCAGTATCACCGGCGGAACCAAAGCACTGCAGTTCATCACCGCTTGTCGCAAATCCCGCGCGGGTATCGGCGGTGCTATCCCCTGTAGATAAGCCAAAGATCTGATCAACCCCGGAATTGGAGTCTTTTCTTATCCAGGCGGCCATGGTAAAGACACTAATATTTTGAGCGAGATTTAAGCTATCACCCATGTTGAGGTAATCTCCAGCTCCATCAAAGTCCATGGCAAAAGGGTTGGTGTCTTCTATGTCAGGGGCAGTTGCCGTAAAAACAGCGTTGGTCGGTGTAGCGGTATTATTGTTGGTAGATGAATCTTCCACTGTTCCACTCCCTTCATTCATTTTCCAGTACCCAACTTCGGAGCTAGTTAAAGTGTCCGACGTAGGTGCGTCAAGCGTGTCAGAGGCATCAGTGAATAACACAGTGAGATTTTTGTAGGGCCAATCCCTGATTGGGAATGATTCAGCCGATCCGTCTCCATCTCCTTTATATGTAACAGTGGTGCCTGTGTTGAGGGTAGGCGTTTCTATGGGATCTGAACCGACTAGTCTTAGAGTCCCCCCGTCTTCCACGGTAAAAGTTGAGCCGCAGTCAAAGGAATAGCCATTGGTGTCAAAAATGCCCTCAACAACGGTGCAGGTCTGGCTACTGGTTCTAAAGCCGGAGATAAGAGATGCGGCGTTGGAGCCCGTTTTATTAATCCTTAGAACTGAGGAGAAAGTACCACCAGTCATGCTAAGTGTTTGAGCGGCCGATCCCGTGAGGTCAATGGTTAGGTTCGCCCCTCCAAAAGTCCCTCCTGTCTGCGAAAAATTGCCGGTGACTGTAAAGGAAACTGCGGACGCGGGGTTTAAAATAAGTGTGCCTATTACGGTTAAGTCACCCATGGCGCAACTATCGTTTAATGCAAGGTCATCCGATCCACCCTTGTTTATAGTCATAGAATCCCAGGTAACTGTGCCGCACGTTAAAGTGTCATCGCCGAGGGATGAATTTAAAGTTAAATCTATGCCGTCGGGAAGCACATTTCCGCTGTTATTAATGCTGTCAGTCACACTTAAGGTGGTAATACTGGGGAATGTACCCCCGTTAAGAGTCAGATTACCGGTGAGTGTAATGGTGGTGCCTGTCATGATAAGTTCCGCACCAACGTTTGAGGTGTAGCTTCCGGTTGATGTCCAGTTCCCGGTGATGTTAATAGTGCCGTTGTTAGTTATGGCTCCTGAAGTTGAGGGATTGGTACCGGCTATGGGTATTATGCAACTACTAGTAAATGTAATACCATGCGTTGAAGCCTTACTCAAGGTTACGGAATTCCAGGTAACTGTTCCGCACGTTAAAGTGTCATCGCCGAGAGAATCAGTTAATGTCAAATCTATGCCGTTAGGGAGCAAATTTGTTGCGTTATAAAGGTCGCCGGCCACGCTTAAAGTGGTGATGCCTGCAGGGAAAGTGCCCCCGTTAAGAATTAAAGTCCCGGCGGTAATGGATGTACCTGTCACTGTCAGGAACGACCCAGCGTTTTGTGTGTAGGGTCCGCTGTGAGTCCAGTTACCAGTTATGTTAATGGTGCCGTTGTTTTTTAGAACCGCTGTTGTGGTTGGATTAGTGCCGGCTATGGGAAGTACGCAGCTGCTACCTATGTTCATGTCGTATTGTAAACCCTTGGATATAGTTACGGAATTCCAGGTAACTGTTCCGCAAGTCAAAGTATCATCACCGGAAGTATTGGTTAATGTTAAATCTATGCCATTGGGAAGCACATTGCCGGTGTTATTCAGGCTGTCACCTACGCTTAAAGTGGTGACACCTGCGGGGAAAGTACCTCCGTTAAGGGTGATTACTCCCCCCGTGAATGTAACAGAAGTACCTGTCATAATAAGGAACGCCCCTGTGTTTGATATATAACCCCCGTTGTGAGTCCAGTTACCAGTTATGTCAATAGTGCCGTTGTTTGTGATAGCTGCGGTGGTAGACGGATCTGTGCCTGCTATGGGGAATGTGCAGTTGCTTGAGATTGTGACAGAGTTTGAGGAGGAACCTTTACTGATATTTATGGCATTAAATGTGACTGAATTGCAGGAATAAACGGAGGTGGTAGTGCCATCAAAAGTTATTGTTCCACCGCCAGCGCTAAATACGGGGGAACCCGAGATGGTCAGGGAGGAGGAAATAGTCATTGTTTCGGAAGTGGCGGTAAAAGTTCCTGCAGATAGTGTGAAGGCTCCATTCAGGTCAATTGTTTGGGAGGTACTGTCAAAAGTACCGGCCGCCTGATCAAAGTTACTGGAACCGATTGCTAAACCCGTGTTTGCGGTAATGATACCCGTGTATCCGGAATTAATATCAATGCCTGCTACTGAACCCGCAAAGCCTGAATCAATGTTGGAGTTTTTGGTTGATGTTGAACTAAAAGTCGCGATGTCTGATGACCCGGGTTGCGTATCATCTGACCAGTTAGCATCACATGACCACTTTTCCCCGTCTCCCACACCTCCCCCGCATGTACCATCTGTTCCCTCCCCATCCCAGGTTCTTACTACTGCGTAAGATTTCCCGGAATACAAAAGAAGTAAGAATATAAAAATACACAGAGCTGCAAAAAACCTTAAGCAGACGTTTACAAAATTAATTTTTGCAAAAGCAAAAACACCGAAACTTAATCCGCGGTTAGAAAATTTCATTTGTATTTAAATTTTACATGTGGACGACGGACATTTCCACCTCTATGATGTCATTCTGGTGAAAGCCCAGAATCTAGGATTATAGATCCCGGGTCAAGCCCGGGATGACATGAAGTCAGTTCAGGATGACAAGCGATGCGGATTCAAGAAGGCTCGTCAAACTTACTTCGTTGATAATTTGGGATAATTAACCTTTTAGAACTCTTTTTTAATACGGCCCAGTTTAAAGCATTCACAACCGCAGCCGAAGCTTTTAATCCCGTAAAAGAACCCGGACCTTCATTCATCTCAAAAGAAGTGATATCGATAACTTCAAGTTTATTTTTTCTAAAAAGTTTCTCAAGAGATGAAACTACATCAATACTCCCCAAGATTTCATCCAAAACCTTATTATCTTTATACAAGATCACTTTATCATTTCCTCTTTCAGTACAATCAATGTAAATCCGATACATTTATCCTCCTTTTGTTTTTTCCCATAACTTCAAATTCAACTTTTATGAAGCCTCTTGGTAAATAACTCTCAATTAGTTTGGGCCACTCAATCACCATAACCGAATCCCTGCTCCCGATTACATCCAAAACCCCAAGGTTTAAAATCTCCGAAGCCTCCGTAATCCTGTATAGATCCACATGATTAATAACACTAATTCTTTCTTTCTTGCTAACGTTTTTGTAATGTCGCATAAGAACGAAGGTTGGGCTTATCACGGAAGCTTTTATTCCGAAAGCCTTAACAAGCCCTTTAACAAAAGTCGTTTTTCCGGAGCCAAGATCTCCATATAAAGTTAAGACTTCCCCACCCTTTAAAGATGAAGCTATTCTAAAAGCCAGCTTTTCAGTTTCGCTGGAAGAATTGGAAATAATTTCCATAAAATAAACCCCGTTGTTAAACTTGCAATACTATCTATTAGAACGTCACTCACTTTGCCAGTTCTTGTCGGAGTGAGGTTTTGGTGAAGTTCGTCAGTCAGTGCAAAAATAACGGCAAGACCCGCAGATACAAAAGCGTTTTTGCTTCCTCTGTAATAAGTTAAAACAAGAATGGAGTATTCAATAACATGAAGCGTTTTTCTTATTAAAAAGTCAGCTCCTTTGGTTTTCGCAAAATCAGCCCCTGGAAGAGATGAGAGAACAAAGATAAAAACACTCCAGAAAATTGCGGGAAGCCATAATCTCACGAACTTAGCATTCACCCCGCCATTCTACCATCAGCGGATGTGGAAGTAATAACTTATAACACCACCTCCATGCTCAATGGCCGCGTAATTCATGGAGGAGCCGTAACAGCCCGCAGTGCCCTTTACAATCCTTCCGTCATCAGGAGCGTATATATAAGTGTTTGAAGAAACCATGTCTATTCCCGTATGCTTTCCGCCCGAATATCTCCATGACCACGGCGTTTTTCCATAGCGCTGTGTAACTTCCGCGTTTTTCATAGGCCATTCCCATTTGCCTGATCCTATCGTTTTGTATCCGCTTGAATAATCATCAACATAAACGCTTTTTGACTTTAAGTAACTTTCCGCGTTTACAACGGAGCCGTTTTTCCTGACTTCAAAATGAAGATGCGCCCCCGTTGAGCAGTTTGGATAACCACTGTTTCCCATCACGGCTATTACGTCACCTTTATCAACTTTGGAGCCATTAGCAAAATTTACACTTTTAACCGCGCCTTCTATCGCATCTAGCTCCGCCTTGGCCTTACTTAAAAGTTCCTGGTAAGTTGCCTCGTCTCCTCTCGTCTGCGCCAAAAGTGAATCTTTTTCGCGCTTTTGCACACTAAGCGAAGCATTATAACCCTCAAGATTAGCTCTTTCAATTTCTATCTTTTTCTTAACCTCTTCAACCTTAGTCTTCTTTTCCTCAAGGGTTGTCTTTTGGATTTCATAGTTGGTTTTGGTATCTTTAAGCTGATTAATCAACCTTTTATCATTCTTTTCTATAACTTTTATATACTGGGCTTTTAACACAAAATCGTTTACGTCAAGATTAAAAAAATACTCAAGCGGTGAAATCGTTTCAAGCTTGTATCTTGATTTAATCCTTTCATTAAAAAGAAGCGACTGGTAATTCATCGCGATTCTTAACTTTTCTATCCTCTCTCCTATTTCTCCAATTGATTCTTCAAGACTTTTAAGTTCACTCTCCCTAAGCAAAATATTCTTATTCGCTTCTTGAATTTTAAGAAGAATTAAATTTATCTGATCATCAAGGGAACTAATCTGATTCTGAAGAGTTTTTTCTTTTCCCTGCAGGTCTTTAATTTTTTTCTCATACTCTTTTATTTTTTTCTTAAGATCATCCGTATCGTCGTCATCACTGCTTTGCCCAATCGCGTGATACTTAACATCATGAGCAGAAACTTTCCAAAAGCCAAAGTTAAATATTAGAAAAAGAAAAACAGGAATGAAAACCGATTTTTTTAGCATAAGGGTTAATATTTAAGATATTTTCTGATAGCAAGGGCGCTTCCTATATACCCAAGGGCAATTCCGAAGATAAGCTCAATAAAAAGCATTGAGAAAAGCACTGTTGCATTAAGATTTATAGTTCCGGCGCTTCTAAACAAAGAGTTTAAAATAGGAACTATAAAAGGGAGCGCTATAAAAATAATTACAGTTGAGATAAAGGCCGCTGTAATACCGTAAAAAACACCCTGAAGAATTAGAGGGCCTTTTACATATTTATCGGTTGCTCCCACAAGCTTTAAAATTTCAACCTCAAGGCCTTTACCATGTATTGTTATCCCAATTGTCATTAAAACGGTTGAAATAGAAACAAGAAAAAGCACCGATAAATAAACAAGAGAAGAAACTCTGACAATTGTCACCCATTTCTTAAACTTATCAATTACATCTTTGTAAAATCGTACGTCATCAACATTTTCCATTTTAGAAAATTCATCGGCTAAAGGGGAAAGCTGTGAAAGCTCTTTGGCTTTTATTTCCAGACTCGCGGGAAGCGGATTTGTCGTAACCGATTCAAGAAGTGCAGGCTGATCTTTTGATATTTCAGTAAAGATTTTTAATGCGTCTTCTTTTGAAACATACCTAACTGATTGGACTCTTTCATCCTTTTCATATTTTTCTTTAAGCTTTAATATATCCTCTCTTGCCATTACATCCGAAAAAAACACGCTTATTTGGGCTTTGTCGGAAAGATAATTAAGAGCTTTATGCGAAAAATACAAGGATAGAACAAAAAGATTTAATGAGAGAAATGTTATCGTAAGCATTGCAACTGCGCTTGCCGCGATATAAGGCTCCCTTGATAAATTGCTTTTTAAAACTTTTATAGTTCTGTCAAACTTCATATCTGCCTACTTTTTCATCTTTTACTATTTTTCCATCATGCATTAAAACAACCCGCCTTTTCATTCTGTTTACTATTCCTACCTCATGGGTTGCCATAATAACGGTTGTCCCTAGTGTATTTATTTTCTCAAGAAGATGAACCACTTCATCGCTTGCGACAGGATCAATATTTCCGGTTGGCTCATCCGCAATTAAGACTTTAGGTTCATGCGCGAGAGCTCGCGCGATAGCAAGCCTTTGCTTTTCACCCCCCGAAAGCTGATAAGGAAAACATTCCGACTTATTTAAAAGACTTACAAGATTTAAAACATTTGGAACAACCTGCTTGATTTCTCCTTCCGGCCTCTCAACAACTTCAAGCGAAACGGCAACATTTTCAAAAACCGTTTTTGAATCAAGAAGCTTAAAATCCTGAAACACAACTCCTATTTTTCTTCGGAGTGAAGGAAGGAGATTCTTTTTAACTTTTGTAACATCAGTATCTTCAAAAAAAATAGATCCCGTTGTAGGAAGCTCTTCCCTTATTAAAAGCTTAACAAGGGTGGTCTTTCCGGCGCCGCTTGGACCGACTATAAATACAAACTCTTTAGGCAAAATGACTAAATTTACCCCCTCCAGTACCTGGGTGCCGTTTTCATATGATTTTGAAACATCTTCAAACTTTATCATTTTCCGAAAATAACTTTGTCAACAAGTAAAACATCTTCTTTTCCATCAGCTGTTTTTGAAAGCTTTCCCTGTAATTTCACGGTTGCTCCTTCAATTACTTTAAGTTTGTCATCTGTTGCGGAAAGGAGGATAACAGCCTTTCCGGAGGAATCTAAAAGCTTATATGAAATATTATCATTCGGATGAAGTGACGGATCGCTGTAAACAACCTTTCCGCTCATTTCAACGACTTTCTCAACAGGTTTTTGATTGCCTTCAGTTACTATTATGGTTTCTCCCCCTCTGTTATCAAAAAGGATAGGGATTTGACCTATAGCTACACCAAGCGACAAAAAGATGATAAAAAAAGCAACCAGAAGCGCTATTAATCTTTTGCCCTGGAACTTTTCAAAGTAATTATAAAGACGCGAAGCGTATGGCAGCACGGAAAGATTATACTAAAGTTTAATCTCCGCCTCAATGAAATCGTCCAAATTCCCATCAAGAACGGCTTCAGGATTTGTAGACTCAAAGTTCGTCCTCAAATCCTTGACGAGCTTATAAGGCTGAAGAACATAGCTTCTTATCTGATTTCCCCAACCGGCGCTTTTATGTTCGCCTTTTAAAGCTTTCTTTTCAAGAGAAAGCTTTTCTTCCTCCACTGCGTAAAGCTTTCCCCTTAAAACCCTTAATGCAAGTTCTCTGTTTCTCCCCTGATACCTTTCTGTCTGGCATTCAACCACAATTCCAGTTGGCTTATGCCTAAGCCTAACTGCGGTTGAGACTTTATTAACATTTTGCCCTCCGTGTCCTGATGAATGTATGGCCTCAAACTCCAAATCTTCCGGCTTAATGTCAACTTCTATATCTTCGTTTATTACCGGAAGTACCTCAACCAAAGCAAAAGATGTCTGCCTTAAGTTATTCGCATTAAAAGGGGAGAGCCTAACGAGCCTGTGCGTTCCTGCTTCTTTCTTTAAATATCCATAGGCATATTCCCCGTCTACCTCATACGTAATGGATTTAACACCCACTTCTTCGCCCGGAGTTTTGTCAATTTCCATTACCGAAAAACCTTTTGCCTCGGCATATCTCAAATACATTCTCAAAAGGGTAGACGCCCAGTCGCACGCTTCCGTACCCCCCTGTCCCGCGTGTATTGATAAAATTGCACTCTCTTTATCATATTTCCCAGAAAGAAAAGCCTTAATTTCAAGCTTTTTTAATAAACTTTCAAGCTCAACTTCTTCTTCCGATTCAAGATAAAGCTCAATCAGATCCACATCTTCAAGCTCTTTTTTAAGGCTTGATAGCTCCTGCATTAAAACCTGCCCCTTTTTAAAATCTTTCCATAAATCTTCCGAGGAAGCCTTTTTTGAAAGCTCTTCAAGCCTTTTTTTCTTTTCGGAAACGCCAAGTTTGCTCTTTAATTTTTCAAATCTTTCCCTTTGCTCATTCATAGGAAGATTGTATAGGGACACGGCCCTCCCCGCAAACAACCCCTCATCTGTCTCAACCGGATGCATGGGTGGTAAAATAAAACATTATGAATGAGGAAGTGAGCCCAGAAAATAAAGAGATACAGTTTCGTGAATTTATTAATATAGCAAAATGGTGCGTAAAGCTTATCTTTAAGAATGAGCCATGGGCACTTTCCTTGATGGTCATCGGAACAGTCCTGATACAGCTAAGGGGGATTGTTTACAGCTATCTTTTCTCAAAAATGCTTGACGCTCTAATAAAAACTGCTCAAACTCCAAACGCGAATGTAATGTCACTTTACCCTTATCTTGGCGTCTTGTTTGCGTACTACATCTTGTCTAACATAATTTTCTTTATCAGAAACGTAGCAAGAACAACTTTAAATACTCGAAGCAGACCCAAAATGAGGCGGGAACTTTTTGATAAGCTCCATTCTCTTGGAATTCAGACTCTTGAAGATCCCGAGGTAAATAATAAAATCCACAGAGCTGATGAAAGTCTAACAGATATAGTACCCTTCCTCCAGCAGACTGTGGACCTCGTAGCATCTTTCATAAAAATGACCGTCAGCGCGATCATTATATTTAGATTCCTCCCCCAGCTTATCATTTTGATCTTTATCGCTCATATTCCTTACTTTTTTAATGACAGAAGATTCAGGGGCTTACTTTGGAAATTCTCGCTTGACACAACAGAAGGGCAAAGGAGAGCGGGGTGGAGCTCCGGCTATTTAATATCTTCATCGTCTCTACATGAGGTTTACATAAATGGAGCTTTTAAATTCTTATCTGAAAAGTATTTGAACTTTCACAACTGGTTCTCCAGTGAAAGGATAAAGCTTCAAAAAAAATGGCTTTCATCAACCTATTCTTCAAGTCTGCTTGCAGACCTGGTTGTTCTTTCGGGGTACATAAGACTTTTTGGGAATTTCATAAGAAAACAGATTTCAATAGGAGATGTTGCTTTCCAGGGAAATATGATTTCAAGCCTATCGGATTCAATAATAGATGTTTTAAATATGACAAATGAACTCATGGGGTTATCTCTTAGATTAAGGGACACATACTCACTGTTTCAAACACGGTCAGGTTTTACTGATGGAGAAAACATTCTTCCAAAACTTGAAAGTGGACCAGAGATTGAGTTTAAGAATGTAAAGTTTAAATACCCCAAGTCCGAAAAGCATATATTTGAAAACCTAAACTTAACGATTAAACCCAATGAAAAAATAGCAATAGTCGGGCATAACGGAGCGGGAAAAACCACTCTCATAAAGCTTATTTGCAGATTTTATCAAGTGGAAGAAGGGAGTATACAAATTAATGGTATAAATATTAATGACATAAGCACAGAAAGCCTTTACAAAAATCTTGGAGTCCTCTTCCAGGATTACAACAACTATTCCCACTTAACGGTTAAAGAAAATATTTACATTGGAAATACAAATGATCCCATTAATGATACAGCGGTAAGGCTTGCCGCAATGAATGCCGACGCATCCGAATTCATAGAAGAGTTCCCTAATAAATTTGATCAGATTTTAAGTGAGAAGTTTAAAGGTGGGACAAGACCAAGCACTGGCCAGTGGCAAAAAATTGCCATTGCAAGATTTTTTTACAGAAACGCGCCTCTTGTAATTTTTGATGAGCCCACGGCATCAATTGATGCGGTTTCGGAGTACAACATATTTAATAAGATTTATGAGTTTTTTAAGGGTAAAACAGTGATTATTATTTCACACAGATTTTCAACCGTGAGAAATGCGGATCGGATCATAGTTTTAGACAAGGGCGAGATTATTGAAGAAGGATCACACACACAGTTAATGAACAAAAACGGCCACTACGCTAAAGCCTTTTTACTTCAGGCAGAAGGCTACTCCCAGTAACAACCTCCTATCTCTCAATTGGACACTATAGGCTACTTGAGGTATGATACCTTAAAATAATCAGACCTCATAAGGAGAGGAAAGATGAAGGGATTTCTCAAATTCCTTGGGGTGTGGGCCATATTTTGGCTCATCACCATTGGAATAGTATTTGGGTACGATGGCAGCCTGCCGATCTCAGACAAGGTTACCATCGCGGAGAACCTTGGCAGGATCTTGATCTCATACGTCTCCTGGCCTTTCACTTTGGGGATGGTCACAGGGCAGGTGATTAATATCCTAGTATCAGGTGGTTAACCCAAACGGGGAGTTTTTCCAAAGGAAACTCCCCGTTAATTTTTCCTAAAACCTCGTTTAAGACCCCCGACTAGATTAGAGACTGCACTCAAATAATTCTTTTATTTCCTTTTAGATTCCAGATAATACATGAAGCTTCCCAGAAGATTATGATTGCACACGGAAGGTAAATCAGAAACACAAGCCCGCGCAAGGTCTGCATAAATGAGACCAGCCTGCCAAGCAGTGGAATCACTATTAATACCTTTCCAATAACCTCCTCCTCTTTTACACTCCAGTCGTCTACTTCTTTATTCGCGTCACCCTTTGTAAAATAAACATTTCTTCCATCTTCAAAATCCTTTTCTTCAATTCTATGTGAAACAAATTCACCCGTGGCAGGGCTTTTAAAAGTTACCACATCTTTAGGAAAGTAATTATCAAACCTCACGCTCACTAAAAGCGACCCGGATTTTATAACCGGTTCCATTGAACCAGATCTCACAACAAAAAAATTAACATTCTTAAACACCTTTCCGCTTCTTTCCGAGAAAAGTGAAAGAGAAATCAAAAGAAGAATTACTATTAAACATACTTCCAGAATCTCCTTCATTTTTACAATTTTTAAACGCTCTTCGGTCTTACCCGAAGCGCAGTTAAACTAAATACCTTCCTGACCCACCCCATCCGTACTTACAGTAAATTCAAAATCATATATTGCGTTTTGCCCCATTTTGCTTTCCGGCAGGGATTCGGACGAGAACCTTAACACATAACCCTTTTCCTCTCCGGCAGACAACTCCCCAAGTCCCACACCTTCGCTCTTCCACTTAAGAATTGTTTTTCTGATTAAAGGGACTTCCCCGAGTTCCCCCAACTCCAGTATACCATCCCCGTCTACATCATCCCATTCATAAAAATCAACATTAATATATTCTCTTAAACTTCCCGGATCATCCGCCGTCGCGTAATCTGACTTTGAGGAAAGACCTACTCTAAATGTACTATTGTTAAAAAGCTTAATCGGATAATCGCTAACCCATCCAGGATATAAATTGTTAAACCTCGGGCCTTCTTTTTCATCAAGAAGATTAGCTGAATCGGGGGCCAAAGATAAATCATTTAACAGCTTAATATCGGCAGTTCCGACGCTAAAGGTTGCGCCGGAAACCTTCCCGGTATCCAAAAAAGCGGCTCTTGTTGATAAAGCAATCACGGCAAGAGAAGACATTATGAGAAGAAAACTGATAAGACTTTTTTTCATGATTCACCTCCTTTCAAATAAACCTTTATAAACTCTTCAGTAACGCCGCAGAATTTATTTACACTCATAAACTCATTGCTAGGATTTAGGTGTTAGTTGCACAACCTCCCAAAAGCAACTCTGATGTATCCCTAAATCCTAGAAAGGAATGTACAATATTAATTGTAATTATATATGTTGTTAACAAAAATTGCAATAAGGAACTTTGTAATATTGGGAGAATCGCTTCGCTATACCCGCAATGACAAAAAGGCCTGACTTTGCGGTGACGAAGGAGGTTACTTGGAAACTCACACTTTGCAATGGTACAAGAAATATTTGAATAGATCAGCGTTTAGAGTACTGTGGTCTTTTTCTGGCTTTTCTTAAGAAATATTTCTTTCTTTCAACTTCTCTCGGATCTCTTGTAAGTAGTCCATATTTTCTTAACAAATCTCTATATTCGGGATTGCTCTCAATAAGAGCCCTTGACAAACCTAGTACAACCGCCGAAAGCTGGGAGGAAGTCCCGGAACCGGAAACTTTAATCGTTGCACTGTAGGAGCTTTCGGGATGTGAAACTCCCACCAGATGGAAGGGCCTAAGATAGGATAGTTTTTCTTTTTCAGTTCTGAAAAATTCCGATATTTCTTTATCATTGACTATAAAATCTCCCTTTTTTGGATATAAAAACACCGATGCAACCGCGCTTTTTCTTCTTCCCGTTCCAACAAAGGCTTTTTCCTTTTTAGCTTTTATTTTTTCTTTTACGTTAGTTTCTTTTTCCCCGCTCTTTTTTGTTCTTGGCATATCAATTTCCTAACTGCGCTTTATGAGGATGTTCCAAACCTTTATACACATAAAGATTTAATATCCTTTTCCTCCTTAATTTATTCACGGGAAGCATACCCCACACCGCCTTTTTTATTACCTCTTCCGGCTTTCTTTCTAAAAGGCTTTGAAGCGTTTCTTCTTTAAACCCGCCGGGGTATCCAGAGTGCCTGTAATATTTTTTGGATATTAATTTCTTTCCTGTAACGGCAACTTTTTCGGCGTTAACCACAACCACCTTCCCACCGACATTTATATTTGCGGAAAAATTCGGTTTGTCTTTCCCTAAAAGCAAAGTTGCGGCTCTCGTTGCCACTCTTCCAAGAACCTGGTCTGAAGCGTCTATTAAATGCCAGTCTTCTTTTATGTCTTTACGTCTTACGGCGTATGTTTTTTTCATTTCTTTGCCTCTTTAACTTTAGCTACCTTAGGAGACGCTTTTTGGGTCTCGCCGCTTTTCACAACTTTGTTTTTAACAGACTCTTTCTCTTTACCTTTTTCTTTGGATTTTCCGTAATCAACCTTTTCACTCCATTCAAGCTTTGCTAGAGGGGCGTTATCCCCCTCCCTAAACCCAAGTTTTGACATTTTTGTAAACCCGCCGTTTCTTGATGCAAACTTAGGAGCAACAGTATGCAAAAGAGTGTCGATTGCAAACCTTGTATTTAACGAGGCTTTAAGGGAAGAAAGAGAAGTAGGCCCAGCCTTTGCCTTTGTAACGAGCTTCTCAACATAAGGTCTTACAAACCTCGCTTTGGCTAAAGTAGTCACGGCGTAACCCTTTTCAATAAAAGAAGTGGCAAGAAACCTGTTTAAGGCTTTTCTATGGTCGGTATCAATATTCAGATTAGTGCCGTGTACTCTATGCCTCATAAATTATCTTAAACCTTCTTTTTTAAGAAGCTTGTTTATTTCCTCAATGGACTTGTCTCCAAGGTTTTTAACTTCGGAAAGTTCTTCAGGCATAGTCTGGGAGAGATCAGATAAAGTTTTAATTCCCGCTTTCTTTAATGCGTTTACTGTTCTTGTGGGTAAGGGAAGCTCTTCAAGATAAACATCTTCTCTTTTTACTGTGGAGGGTTTATCCTCATCTTTGACCCCTTCTTCTCCACCCACCTCTTCAATACCGGATGAAATTCTGCCGAAGAAGCTCTCAAGAATTGAGGATGCTTTAGTGAGGGCTTCAAACGGGGCAATTGTCCCATCTGTTTCTATGATTAACACTAACTTATCAAGCCCTGTTTCTCTTCCTACCCTTGTAGGCTCAACCGAATATGAAACTACCGTTACGGGAGAAAAGACGCTGTCAAGAAGAATAACACCGATCTTAGAAGTTTCTCTTTCCTCGGCGGGAACATATCCTGTACCGCTTTCGGCAACTACCTCCATTTCAAGTTTTGCGGATTTATCAGAAAGTGTTGCTATGTGCAGATCCCCATTAATTATTTTTGCCTCCGAAGAAACCTCAAAATCCGATGCCTTAACATCACCTGGGCCTGTTTTAGAAAGCTTAAGAACAACCGGGTTATCCCCATGAATCTTAAGCCTGATTTTTTTCAAATTAAGACAGATTTCAACCACGTCTTCCTTGACACCCTTGATGGTTGTGAACTGATGCGAAGCTCCCGCAATCTTCACCTGTGACACTGCGGAACCGGGGAGTGAAGAAAGAAGTACCCGCCTTAAAGAATTCCCAAGGGTGTTGCCATACCCCTGCGGAAGAGGCTCTATAACAAAAGTGCCTTTGTTAGAACTTTCTTCCTCCCTTTTTAATTTAATATCTGTTGGTTGTATACTCATAGATTTTCCTTTCTATCTTGAATAATACTCTACTATTAATTGCGGATTAAGCTCGCTTGAAACCTCTCCCACCTGCGAAATGGAGGGAGATGTAAGAAACTTAACTTTTTTATCGGTAGATGAAACCTCAAGCCATGAGGGAACTTTTATAACTTCCCTGACTGAAATCTTATCAGGATTTACGCTCGTTACCTCATCCAAAGGCTTCAACTCATATGATGGAAAAGTCACAACCTTTCCATTGACCGCATAATATCCAAATCTTATAAACTGCCTCGCCTGCGCCCTGGAAGCCGCAAGGCCCGATCTGTAAACAACGCTGTCAAGCCTTCCCTCAAGAAGCTGCATCAAGGCCTCTCCCGTAACTCCTTTTTTCCTTAAGGCTTCCTTAACAAGATTTGCAAATTGCTTTTCCAAAACCCCATAAATTCTTTTGGCTTTTTGCTTTTCCCTTAACTGAAGTGCATAACCAGTCGGTCTTCTTTTTCTTCCGGCGCCGTGCTGACCGGGTGCTTGCATTCTCCTTGTGATTGCGCATTTTTCCGATTCACACCTTGCACCTTTTAGAAAAAGTTTTATCCCTTCTCTTCTGCACAATCTACATTTTGGTCCGGTATATCTTGCCATAAAATCTATCCTTTATACTCTCCTTCTGTTTTTAGGCTTGCACCCGTTATGAGGAACGGGGGTAACATCCGCAATTGAAACTACGTTTAATCCCGCGTTTTTAAGAGCTTTTATCGCGGAAATTCTTCCGTTCCCGGGCCCTTTAACAAATACTGAAACTTCTCTCATACCTTTTTGAGCTGCCTTTCTTGCCACGGCTTCTGTAGCTACGGTTGCAGCAAAAGGAGTTGACTTTCTTGTTCCTTTAAAACCCGATGCTCCGCTGCTTCCCGTGCAGATAACTTTGCCGGATGAATCGGTGATCGTAACAATTGTATTATTAAAACCCGCACTGATATAAACCTTGCCCGAAGATAGGTTTCCTAATGACTGCTTTATTTTAGAATGCTCTGTTTCTATATATGGCATACTATTATTTCTTGGCTAAAACTTTCTTCATACCGCCGACTGTTTTCCTCTTGCCTTTTTTAGTTCTGGCGTTTGTTCTTGTTCTTTGGCCCCTTACAGGAAGGCCTTTTTTATGTCTTATTCCCCTGTACGATTGAATTTCCTGAAGCCTTCTGATATTTTGTGAAACTATCTTTCTTAACTCTCCCTCTACGGGAAACCCTGTTTTTTCAATAGCTTCTCTTATTTTTGCTATTTCTTCTTCAGTTAAATTCTTAACCCTCTCATCAGGATTTATTTTTGCCAGTGTCAGAATTTTTTTGGACAGGGAAGGACCCACACCATAAATATAGGTAAGGGACACTTCAACTCTTTTTTCATTTGGTACATCAACTCCCGCAATTCTAGCCATAAGGTGAAAATTACCCCTGCCTTTGTTTATGCTTTGGGGTTCTTGAGCAGATAACAAAAACCTTTCCTTCTCTTCTAACTATTTTACAATTCCTGCACATTTTTTTGACAGAGGGCCGAACTTTCATAAATTATGAACGATAGGTAATCCTGCCGCGTGTCAAATCAACGGGGCTAAATTCAACCTTGACTTTGTCTCCGGGCAAGATTTTGATGTGAAACATACGCATCTTACCTGAAACGGTTGCAAGGGCTTCAGTCCCATCATCAAAGATGATTTTAAACATCGCACTCGGCAATGATTCCTTAACTATTCCTTCTTTTTCAACTACGTCTTTCTTTGACATCCGGAAAGCTCCGGCAAAAGCCGGTTTTTTAATGCAAGCTGCATTCTAACAAATGGATTTTTACCCGTCAACAAGCTGAAAATCCAGCTAAACAATAACAAACTTGATAGAAAAACTATAAGATCTAATCAAACAAGGTTAAAATCAAAGGACCGTCTTTTGTGACCGCAATGGTGTGTTCAAATAGCGCTGAAAGACTCCTGTCCTTGGTGATTATCGTCCACCCGTCTTTTTCATAATCAATTTCATAACTTCCCTTTTGATAAATTACTTCAAGAGCTAAAACCATGCCTTCTTTAAGAATAGGCCCCGTTCCAGCTTTTCCAAAACCCGGGACAAAAGGGTCTTCATGCAGTGACTTCCCAATCCCGTGCCCGACAAGATCTCTGCTTACCGTAAAATCTTTACCCTCTATAACTTTCTGAATAGCGTTAGAAATATCCCCGACTTTATTTCCGACTATGCACATACTAACAGCATCACTTAGTGCGAGCCTTCCCGCGGAAAGAAAGTCTTCCTGAACGTTTGTTTCTACCTCAACTGTATCCGATAAATCAGTATGAAAGCCTTTGTATAAAACACCTAGGTCTACTTTTACAAGATCGCCTTTTTTTATAACCCTTTGATTTGGAATCCCGTGAACAACGCCTTCATTGACATTTATACAGGTTGTGAATTTATAGTTTTTAACGGTCTTAAATGAGGGTTTTCCCTTATGATTTAAGATATATTCCTCAGCGATTTTATCAAGTTCAATTGTTTTTATGCCGGCTCTCACGTTTTTTAAAACTTCTTTTAAAGCGCCCGCGGAGATCATTCCCCCCTCCCGCATCACTTTTAACTCTTCCTCCGTTTTTAGAGAGATCATAAGGCCACTTTAGAGTATTTAAACTAATTTGCAAACACCTATATATTTGATACAATTTCTACTAACACTTTTTCAGAGGCCCATTAGAAAACATAAAAAGACCAGCCCTGGTCCGCCCTAACTCAAAAGTGAGGGTAAGAAGAACCTGGCCTTAAGGAGAGAAACACACATGGATCCTGGTTTCAGCCGCAAGACCAATCGCCTTTATGATCACCCCTGCACCGCGGCCAACGACAACGGCACCAGCTAGCGCGCCGGCCGGGCCCTAAGGGTTGTAAATGAACACAACCCCCCAAAGGCCAACAAACCCTCGGTTCTTGCGACCAATGAACCGGGGGTTCCCTTTTCCCATTTCACATTGAAACTTAAAATGTACCTTCTCTGTCATCCCGGACCTGCCTGTCGTAGACAGGCACATGATCCGAGATCTCCACAAAAGATCCAACGGGATCCCTGCTTTCGCAGGGATGACATGAGAGCATTTGATCAGGATCAAAATTTGTAGAACAATGCTTTCACATCAATAAGATAAGGAGAGATCCTCATGAAAACCATCCTTCTAGCAGAGTTTGATAGGAGTTTTGATCTGCAGAAGCTCAAAGAAATCAAAAGAATACCTCATGTGCAATCTGCTGAGGTAGTCACCGGGCGGATTGATCTGGTGATTGTGATCATGGCAAGAACCGACGACCAAATTTCCGCAACCGTGCAAAAGATCAGGAAAATAAAAGGTATTAGATCAATATCAAGTCATGTAGTTCTAAAAATCTGACCCACCTCCAGGCTCGTTTTACAAACAGCCTGGATTTTTTATCTTGCTCCTACAATTCCGGACAAATCAAGAATGTTGCTTTCACTACCCATAACCGTCGGGAGCTTGCCATCCCATTTTTCAATCCACATCTTCCTTAAAAGTTCATTAGTTATTGACGCCCTCAAAAGCTCCTGTTCCCTTGCCATACCTTCCGCCTGGGTTATTCTGGCCTCTTTTTGAAACTTTGCCTGTTCGGCTCTATTCTTTTCGGTTTCAACCCTTACTGCCTCAATCTGCTTAGCCTCAATCGCCTGAATGTATTGAGGGGTAAACTTAATTTCCCTTATCCCAACCTCATCAAGAATAATGCCGTTCTCCTCAAAGGAAGGCTTAAGCTGACTTTCCACTCTATTCTGAACCTCAAGAACGTTTCCCGTATAAAGGTCCGCCGCCTCAAATTCTCTGGTTACATTCCTTGTCCATATTCTTGAGTCGGTTTTAACTATCTTCTCTACAAGGTCATCCTCCGAACCGATATTTTGAGCCACCCAAGTTGCCTTTTTAGGATCAATGCTAAATCTTACCGTATAAAAGATATCAACCTGTTGTCCATCTTTGGTGTTCGTGTCAACCGGATAGTCTTTATAATCCGCTCTTGACCCCTGCTGTTTCTCAACGGTTGTAGTCTCATATATTACTTTTTTGGTGTTGTACCTAAGAGTTGATTCCGCAATAGGTAAAATAAAACTGGCTCCCGGATGCAAAACTCTTCCCGTTACCCGTCCAAATCTTGTCACGACTTCAACGGTTCCAGGCTGCACCATTTTTAACGAGGACAAAATAACAATTAAAAGAACCGCGGAAAGAAAAATGGACCCAAAAGACTTTGCTGCTTTTGCACCAAACGATTCAAATGTTACAACCACTTTACTTCACCTCCTTTAACCTGTTCATTATGTCAAGGAAAATTTCCTCAATAGACCTCTCTCCATCTACATCCTCCACAATACCTTTGGCTTTAAAATACTCTATCACCGGACCTGTTTTTAAATCATGCTCCGAAAGGCGTTTTAAAACCGCTTCCGGTGCTTCATCCGATCTATGCTCTAAATCAACTCTCTTCTGAATTCTTTTCATATATTCGTCAGGGCTCACAATCAAATTAAAGACCTTATCAAGCTTGATATTTAATTCCTCCTCCATAAACGGGATCTGATCCACCGTTCTTGGAAAACCCGTGAAAACAAAACCTTTGTTCGCGTCACACCGGTTCTTAACATATTCTTTTATAATCTGAAAATAAATTTCTTCGGGGACATACTCGCCGCGGTCCATATATTCCTTCGCTTTCATACCCATTTCAGTCTCGGAGCTTTCTCTTAGCATTGCCCCGCTGTCAAGGAAATTTAAATTTAATTTTTTTGCGATAAGTTTAGCTTGTGTGCTTTTACCCGACCCCTGCGGCCCGCTTACAAGTATATGCATAAATTATTATAGGCACCAATAAAAAGAAATGTCCAAAGCACTATGAAGCATTCATATGGGAAGTAATTTGATTAAACACATCTTCTTTGTCTTTTTCGCCGTCAATTTCTACAAGTCTTCCAAGTCCTCTGTAATAATCCAAAACTTTTGACGTTTTCTCATGGTACCAGGAAAGCCTGTTCTTAATTCCTTCTGGGGTGTCATCAACCCTTCCTCTTGCCCTTAATCTATTCACAGCAGTTTTATCAGAAATATTAATAAAAAACACGTTACTCACATAGGGGTCATACATATACAGCTGTTCTATTGAGCGGGGATATCCGTCAAGAACATACCCATTTCTACAATCATTCATTGAGAGCCTTAACTTTAAAATTTCAGATGCATACTCGTCGGGGACAAGCTTTCCCTCCTTCATAAGCGAACAGGCTTGTCTGTTAAAATCGGCTTCCACTTTGCAGGATTCTCTGATCAGATCGCCTATATCTATAAGAGGTGCGTTGAGCCAATTCGCAAGAAGTTTTGCCTGCGTCGTCTTTCCGCTTCCCTGCGGCCCAAGAATTGTTATTTTCACTTTTTTATTATATATCTAAACTATCGCGGATTGTTTTGTGTCATCCTGAACCCTTTTGGACAACCAATTTTAATAATAGTAATATAGAACAATCCCAAAGGAGTTCTAACATGTCCATGCAAAAAGCGGATTTTGAAGAAAACGATCCCGAAACAATGCGCTTGAGAAGGCAATTCATGACCTGGGTGATGATAATCTTCGCTATCGCACTGGCGGGGATCATAACCCTTGCCATCCTCCCAATGTTTCTGTACTAGAACCAGACCAAACCGCTGTTTGCCAAAACGGCGGTTTTTTACAATCCCGGAATACCAAGATCCGAAAGCTGGCCTTTCATTTTCTTGGCCACCTTTTTCTGAACCTCTTTTAAAGCGTCATTAATCACATCTTTTAACCTTTTATCCTCAACACCGTCCACTTCAATCTTTTCTATATGGTTATCCCCTCTTACAACAAGCTTAATACCTCTATTTTCATACTCTACAAAGATCTGCTCCATTTCTTTTTTCATAGAGTCGGCTTGCTTTTTTAAATTGTAGAGATCTTTCATTTTGTCAAACATAAAATATTCCTAGAAACATCACTACTCCAAAAAAGACTCGTAGTTTCTTGTCTCCATCATTGATTCTATTTGCCTTAAGGTTTCTAAAACTACTGAAACAACAATTAAAAGCCCCGTGCCGCCGACCGTAAGCGTAGTCACGTTTGTAAAATTCTGAACCACTGAAGGAAGAACTGCAATTGCCCCAAGGAAAAGCGCGCCTGCAAGCGTAATTCTTGTTATAACTTTATTTAAATATTCCGCGGTTGGCTTGCCGGGCCTTACACCGGGTATAAAACCACCGCCCTTTTTAATATCCTCGGCAATTTTTTCAGGGTTAAACTGAACGGCTGTATAAAAATATGTAAACCCAACGACAAGAACAAAATAAGTAACATTGTACCAAAAAGACGCTGTAGAAAAATTAGAAGACAAAAATAAAGCCGCCTTTTGTACAATCGGATTTGAAACATTTTGAAAATATCTTCCAATAACCGATGGGAGAAGAACTAATGAAACCGCAAAAATTATAGGAATAACCCCCGCCTGATTTACTTTCAAAGGAAGGTAATTAGTACCGCTCTGATAAGCTCCCTTTACCCTTCTTGCGTATTCAATCGGAACATTTCGCGTACCTTCATTAATAACAACGACCCCCGCTATAACGAGTATCGCTATTCCAAGAAAAATGAGAATATTTGTAATTCCCTGGCTGGTTACGGTTGAATATGTTTGGGTAAAACTAGTCGGAAGACTTGAAACAATACCTACAAATATAAGCATGGAAATACCCTGGCCGACACCATATTCTGTAATGAGCTCTCCAATCCACATAAGAAGGAGAGTTCCCGCAGTCATGGTTAAAACCATAGTAACTATTTCCAAAACCTTTAAAGATCCCATAATACCCTGGCTCTTTAAAAGAAAGTAAACGCTGTAAGATTGTATAAACGCAAGAGGCACGGTCAAAAACCTTGTGTACTGATTAATCTGCTCCCGGCCCGCTTCCCCTTCTTTTGAAAGCTCTTCAAGAGATGGGAAAACCATAGTTAAAAGCTGCATGATGATTGAAGCGTTAATATAAGGGTTTAGTCCAAGCGTTACAACTGAAAAGTTGCTTAAACCCCCGCCACTGAATAAATTTAAAAGTCCTAAAAAACCGTTTGATTCCAGGAGAGCTCTTAAAGAAACAAGATCAACACCAGGAATAGGTACATGGGATAAAACTCTAAAAACCACAATTATAAAAAGGGTGAATAAAATTTTCTTTCTTAGTTCGGGAAGCCTCCATGCCCCCCTGATAGATGAAAGCATATAAGCTATTTAGCCTCCCCTGAAAGTTTGGTTATTTTCTCCAAAGCGCTTTTTGAATAAGTAAAGCCTTCCAGAATAACCTTCTTTGTAAGTGTACCGCTTCCTAAAACTTTAACTCCTCCTTCAGGAACCCTTTTTACCAAATTTAACTCTACCAGAGAAAAAGGCGTTATCTTTTTACCCTCCGAGATTCTTTCAAGATCCGAAAGGTTGATGATAAAACGTGAAATTCTGTGAGAGCTGACGAAGCCTTTTCTTTTTGGCATTTTCATATATAAAGGCACCTGACCACCTTCAAACCCGACAGGAAGGTTATAACCCGTTCTTGCCTTTTGGCCCTTTTGACCTCTTCCGGTTGTATGTGAACCTTTGCCGCTTCCAATGCCGCGGCCTACCCTTTTCGCTCTTTTGTGAAGTCCTTTTAATTTTGGGAGTCTTCCTAAATCCATAATTACCCCTTTAACTTTTCCAAAGCTTTAATTGTAGCCTCTACGTTTGAAAGTTTATTACTTGAACCAAACATCTTGGCTGAAATATCTTTAATACCGGCAAGCTCTAAAATCTGCCTGACCGTTCCCCCCGCTATTAAACCTGTACCTTTAGGCGCGGGTTTTAAATAAACTTCGGCAGCGTTTGATTTACATACTACCTCATGCGCAATCGTATCTCCCTTTCTTTTAATAAAGTGAAGATTCTTTTTGGCTCCCGTAACAGCTTTGGAGATAGCCTGGCTTACATCCTTTGCTCTTCCGTGGGCAAAGCCCACTCTTCCATTCCGATCACCTATTGCAACAAGAGCCGAAAAGCTTATCTTTCCTCCACCCTTGGTTTTTTTTGAAACCCTGTTTAATTGTATTACTTTTTCTTCAAACTCTTTTTGAACGTATCCTTCCATATATCCTTAAAATTTTAAACCACCTTTCCTTGCCCCCTCGGCAAGAGATTTAACTCTCCCGTGGTATTTGTAACTTCCTCTGTCAAATATAACCTCTTTAATACCTTTTTTTAAAGCATTCTCGGAAAGCTTTACTCCTGCCTCAAAAGCTCTTTTGGTTTTAGTGCCTTTTAAATTTGAGTCTGAAACAGTAATCAAAGTATTGCCTGTTCTGTTATCAATTATTTGAGCATAAATATATTTATTTGATCTAAACACGGAAAGTCTTGCCTTATCTTTAAAGCTTTTTATTTTGGACCTTGACCTTATTTGCCTTCTTTGTCTGTTAGATTTATAAAGTTTGACTTTCATTAGACAGCCTTTACTCCGGTTTTTCCGGCCTTCCTTCTTACATATTCATTAACATACCTTATCCCTTTTCCTTTATAAGGCTCGGGCGGCCTTACGTTTCTGATCTTTGCCGCAGTCAACCCAACAAGCGACTTGTCGGCTCCCGCAACCGAAATTTTGGTACTCTCGTCAACATTTAAAGTTATCCCCTCTGGAGCCGTAAATTCCACGGGATGTGAATAACCTATGTTTATAACAAGGTCATTTCCTTTTTTAGAAGCTCTATACCCAACTCCCACAATCTCAAGGTCCTTTCTATATCCTTCGGTCACTCCTTTTACCATACCTGAAACAAGAGATCTATATAATCCCCAACTTGCCCTTGTTTGTCTTTCGTCATCTTTAGCTTTAAATAAAACCTCACCGTCTTTGACCGCTACATCTATCCTTCCCTTAATCTCTTGTGAAAGTTCCCCTTTCGGACCTTTAACTCTCACAATGCCGGGATCAATAGTAATCGTAACTCCATTAGGTATTTTAATAGGTGTTTTTCCAATTCTTGACATAATTTCCTACAAAACTATACAAATAACTTCCCCTCCGAGTTTTCTCTTTCTTGCTTCTAGTCCATCCATAATTCCCCTTGAGGTAGAAAATATTGAAATCCCAAAACCTGAAGCCACAGCCTTTATCTTATCTTTTGATTGATATACTCTTCTTCCCGGCTTTGACACTCTTGTAATATTAGAAATCCTTGAAACCCCGTCCTCATACTTTAAATCAATATGAATCATTTTATGCGGTGATCCTTCCTTTTTAAAAACTTTCACGCCTTCCACAAATCCCTTTTCCTTCATCACATCAAGAATTCTCTCGTTTATTTTGGTGTATGGAAGTTCAACGAACTTCCTCTTTGCCATTGACGAGTTTTTAATGGAACTTAACATTGCCGAAATTGTATCTTTTGACATACCTCTCATACTGCCTACCAGCTTGCCTTTCTAACCCCTGAAAGCTCACCCTTTAAAGCAAGCTCCCTGAAACAAATTCTGCACAAGCCAAATCGTCTTAAATATCCTCTTGGACGACCGCAGATCTGGCATCTGTTTCTTTTCCTGACTTTATACTTAGGTTCTTTTTTAGATTTAATAATTAACGCTTTTTTAGCCATATAACCTACTTTTCAAAAGGCATTCCAAGTTTTGATAAAAGTAAATACGTTTCCTCGTTGCTGCCTCCTGAAGTAGCTATTGTAACTTCAAGGCTTTTTATTTTATCAACAGTGTTTGGGTTTATTTCAGGAAACACTGTATGCTCTTTAAGCCCAAGAGTGTAGTTTCCGTTCCCATCAAAAGCTTTTTTTGAAACGCCTCTGAAATCCCTGACCCTTGGAAGCACAATATTTAAAAGTTTATCAAGAAATACCCACATTTTATCTCCCCTTAAAGTTGCACTCATCCCGATCACATCCCCCTGCCTCACCTTAAAATTGGAAATTGACTTTTTGGCGCTTCTTAATCTTGGCTTCTGTCCGCAGATAAGTGCAAACTCTTTTTCACACGTAGCAATAAGCCCTTTGTCATCTTTAAATCTGCCGATACCCATATTAACAACAACTTTTTTAATCTTTGGAAGGGACATATGGTTTTTCCTTCCAAGTTCTTTTGAAAGCTCCTTTAATATTTGATTTTTATACTTTTCTTTAAGTCTTGCTTCCATAAAATTCCAAACTATCCTGCTTTAAGCTTAAGCTCCTGCCTGATCTTTTCATACATCAATATCCCGCAGGCAACGCTTAAATTAAGCGATTGAATATCATTTCTCATAGGCACGCGCACAACTATATCGCATTTATCTATGATGGGCAAAGACAAAGCTGAATCTTCGCCTCCTAAAACAAGGGCTAAAGGGCCGGTAAGATCCTCATCAAAGTAGTCTTTTGTTCCCGTAGTCTCAACACCCACAATCTTTATGCCTGCCCTTTTTATAACGGTAAGGGCTGACAATATGCTTTCCGTACAAACCTTTACAACATTACTTGCCCCCATGGAAACTCTCTCAACAACAGGCGTTAAAACCTCTCTGCCCGAAGAGGGTACAACAACTGCGGTGGCTCCCGAAGCTGCCGCGCTTCTTAAAATCGCTCCAAGGTTATGCTCATATAGAACCTCTTTAATCACAACCAAAAAAGGATTTCTAACGCTTTTTATTACCTCCGAAACGGTGTAAGTCTTAACACCTTCGGCTAACGCAATAACTCCTTGATGAGAGTCAGTTTTTGATATGTTATCAAGATAACCTCTTTCAACCATTGAGAGCTTCACATGCTTTCTTTCCGAAAGGTTTATAAGACCCTCTACCTTATCTCCTTTGGCCCCTTTGTCTAAAAATATTTCAAAGATCTTTCTTCCCCTGGTGAGCGCTTCAATAACAACGTTTCGCCCTTCAAGATTCACAGTGTTCATATCGTATTGCCGCACCTTTTGCACACCCTATACTTCTTCCCGTCAACCAACTTTTGCATGGTTCTGACTTCTCTTTTACATTTCTCACAAACAACCATAACGTTAGAGGCATCAATAGGCTTTTCCATTGAAATTATTCCACCTTCTTTTGATACCTTCCCCGCTTTTACATGCTTTTTAACGATATTCACTCCTTCAATTACAACTCTTCCGCTTTTTGAAACCTCTCTAACCGTTCCTTCTTTTCCTTTATCTTTTCCTGCAATAACTTTTACTTTATCTCCCTTTTTTATTTTCATATTTACCAGACCTCCATCGCAGCAGAAACAATTTTTAAAAATCCCTTATCACGCAGTTCCCTTGCGACGGGCCCGAAAACTCTTGTGCCTTTTGGAAGGCCATCATCGTCAACAACTACCGCCGCATTATCATCAAATCTTATATAGCTTCCGTCTTTCCTTCTGACTTCCTTTCTCACTCTCACAATGACGGCTTTTACGATGGAGTGATCTTTTACAACACCCGTTGAAGAAGCTCCCTTAACCGAACAGGTTACAATGTTGGCTAAAGATGCAAACTTGCGCCTTGAATCGCCCGGTATACCAATAAGCTTAAGGCCTTTGGCTCCGGAGTTATCAGCTACGTTTAAGAAAGTTCCGACCTGAACCATATTTACTCCTCACCCAAAACCTTAACTACTATAAATGACTTATCTTTGCTTATAGGCCTGCACTCTTCTATCCTGACTTTATCTCCTTTTTTCGCCCCGATTTCATTGTGGGCTTTAAATCTCCTAGTATTTTTGATCATCTTTGAATACAGCGGATGTCTCTTTGGCATTTCCACAGAAACAACAACAGTCTTTTGCATTTTGTCAGACACAACCATCCCTATAAATTGTTTCCTTCTAACCTCTTTAATCATTTCTAAACCTCCTCAAGAATTTCTTTCTCCGACAACACTGTTTCAAGCCTTGCAATATCTTTTTTTAAATCTTTCACCAAAGAAGTATTCTTTTCTTTTTTTAAAAAAATATCCTCTCTTTTTTTTGAAAGCTCCTCTTTTTTCTTTTGCACTTCGGCCCTTACTTCCTCTTTTGTTTTTCCTCTGTAGTCTTTTATGCTAGTCATATTATTTCTCCATAAGAAATCTGGTTTTCAAAGGGAGCTTGTGTGACGCTCTAAGCAGCGCCTGGCCTGCCATCTCTTTTGTAACACCGCTCATTTCAAGTAGAACCCGCCCGGGAAGAACCAAAACGGCGTAATGATCAACGGCTCCTTTGCCGCTTCCCATTCTGGTCTCATTTGGTTTCTTGGTAATAGGCTTTGCCGGGAAAATTCTTATCCAAAGCCTTCCGCCTCTTTTGGTGTAATGGGCAATCGCTTTTCTTGCCGCCTCTATCTGCCGTGATGTAATATAACCCCTTCCTAAGGCTTTTAAACCATACTCGCCAAACTCAAGGCTGTTTCCTCTTCCAGAAACCCCCCTCATTTTGCCCGTTTGCTGCTTTCTGTATTTTGTCTTTTTTGGCATTAACATAAATTTCCTTTACTAAATCTTTGTTTCCCCTCTGTAAATCCACACCTTTACACCTACTATTCCGTATAAAGTTTTAGCATCAACAGCGGCAAAATCCACATCCGCTCTTAAAGTTTGGGAAGGTATTGAGCCAAGAAGCATCGTGTCACTTCTTCCGATTGTATTTGCGCCTGATAAAAGTCCCGCGCATCTTACCTTAATGCCTTTTGCACCCTTATTCATTGAAGCTTCCATAGCCATTCTCACAGCTCTCTTATATGGAATTCTCCTTTCAATTTGAGAAGCTATATTATCGGCAACAATAGGCGCTTCAAGCTCGGGAAGTTTAACATCCTCAACACTAAAGGAAGAAATTTTTGAGCTTGTCAGTTTCTTCAACTCATCTTTAATTATTTCAGCCCCGCTTCCACCCCTTCCAATAACAATACCGGGTCTTGAGACCTGCACTGTAATATTTATTTCGTTAACGGATCTTTCAATTTCTATTGATTTAAGGCCTGCAGGTCTTAACTTTTGTTTTAAATACTTTCTGATATAAAAATCTTCAAGAAGTGTTTTTCCATACAATTTCTTATCCGAGAACCATCTGGATTTCCAGTCTTTTGATATTCCTATTCGTAACCCTATCGGGTTTATTTTATGCCCCATATTACTTAACCTTTGATAAACCTATTTCTATGTGAGCTGAGCGCTTTAGTATCGGAGAAAATCTTCCTCTGCCTACTATTCTCCCCCTTTTTATCATTGGACCTCCGTGGGAAACCGCTTTTGAAACAACAAGATTTTCTGATTTAACGCTATTATTATTTGAAGCGTTCGCGCCTGCCGATCTTAAAGCTTTTAAAACAACTCTCGCCGCCTTGGTCCTTGTAAACTTTAAAATTCTTTCCGCCTCAACAAACGGTTTAGCCCGAATAAGATCTAGGGTCATTGCAACCTTTCTTGGTGAAACCCTGACATATTTAGCTGTTGCACTCGTTAATAATTCCTTTTCCATAAATTAAACTTTCTTTGAAGAGTGCGCCCTGAATATCCTTGTAGGAGCAAACTCTCCAAGCCTGTGCCCGACCATGCTTTCAACTATGTAAACAGGCACATGCGTTTTCCCGTTATGAATTTCCAGAGTGTGTCCGACCATTTCGGGAGAAACCTGTGATGACCTGGCCCATGTTTTAATAGGCTTTTTTTCACCAAGCTTATTTAGTTTTTGGACCTTCATTAGAAGCTTTTCATCAACAAAAGGTCCTTTTTTAAGCGATCTTGACATATAAGTTATTTCTTTCTTTCACTTATAATAAACTTTCTAGTGTGCGTTCTTTTTCTGGTTTTAAATCCCTTAGTTTTCCATCCCCAGGGAGATTTAGGAGAAGGCATACCAATTCCTGATGTTTTATAGGAACCTGCGTGGGGATGATCTGACGGATCGGCCATGGCAACACCTCTTGTGTGGGGCCTTCTTCCCTTGTACCTGTTAATGCCTGCTTTGCCAAGATTTATATGCCTGACTTCGGGATTTGATAAAACTCCTATCGTCGCGTAACAGCTTCCAAGCACCTTTCTTATCTCGCCGCTGGGAAGTTTTATGATACCATAATCACCTTCCTTGGCCATGAGGACAGCCGAAAGTCCTGCTCCCCTTACAAGCTTGCCCCCTCCCTTTGGATAAAGCTCTATATTGTGAATTAAAGCTCCCAAGGGTGCGTTGGAAAGAGGCATTGCATTGCCCAGGTTTGCTTGCGCCTCGGGACCTGATGAAACAATATCCCCGACCTTAAGACCGATTGGCGCAAGAATATATCTTTTCTCTCCGTCCGAGTATGAAAGGAGGGCTATGTTTGGCCCTCTGTTTGGATCGTATTCTATGCTTTTCACAGTCGCAGGAATACCATGCTTATTTCTCTTAAAATCAATAATCCTATAAAGCTTTTTTGCTCCTTGCTGTCTGGAGTTTGAGGTTATTCTCCCGTGAGTCCTCCCCACGGCTCCTTTTTTTGGAACAGTTAAAGACTTTTCAGGTCTTTTTTCATTAACCTCATAAGTTACGGTTTTCCTACCTCTTAATCCTTCGCTTGTGGGCCTATATGTCTTCATAATCTTATTTGCTCTCAAATAATTTTATACTCTGGCCTTTTTTCAAAGTTACAACAGCTTTTTTCCACTTGGGAAGTTTTACGTATTTTCTGCCTTTAAGCATTTTCTTTTGCTTGCCGGGAACTATTTGGGTTGTTACTTTAACAGCATCCACCCCGAATAAGTCCTTCACTGCTTTAGAAACCGCGCCTTTAGAGCAAGAAATCGGAACTTCAAAAACATATTTGTTTTCTATCACTAACGATGTGGTTTTTTCGGTTATCACCGGTCTTTTTATAAAATTATTAAGCCTCATATCTTCCCTTTAAAACTTCGCTACTCCCGTTTAATAAAACAACCTCTTTGCTTTTTAAAATATCGTAAACATTTACATCTAAAGCAGATCTGATATTTATTCCTTTAACATTTCTTCCCGCTCTGACAAGTGATGAATCGTATTTCGGGGTTATAATCAAAGATCCTTTTTCAATATTATTTTCGTCAAGCATTTTAATAAATTCTTTTGTTTTTGGGGCTTTAAGACTAAATCTATCGGAAGTTTTTATTTGATTTCTTTTAGCTTTTAAACTTAAGGCGGATTCAAGAGCTTTCTTTCTTAAGGCGACAGGAAAATTAAGCGACCAGTCTTTCATCTTTGGCCCGTGTGCAATACCCCCATGCACAAAATGAGGGGCTCTTATTGACCCCTGCCTTGCTCTTCCCGTTCCTTTCTGCCTCCAGGGTTTCTTCCCACCCCCCGAGACGTCGCCCCTTGTTTTGGTATTGGAAGTTCCCTGTCTTTGATTTGCTCTATAAACTCTAATGTACAACGCCAAAAGCTCCTCGTTTATGGGAGAGTTAAAAAGTGTTTCTTTTTTTGTTTGTGTTTCCTTTTTTCCTTTTTTTTGCATTTTTATTCCAAAACCTCAATAACAACTTTTGAATTTCTGGCGCCCGGAAGCGGACCCGATATCTTCATTCTTTTGGTAGCTGCGTCAACCTCTACTATTTTAAGTCCCTTTAAAGTCACCCTTTTATTTCCATGCCTTCCTGCTCTCCTCTTGCCTTTATAAACCCTTCCAGGAGTTGTCGTCTGCCCTGAAGAACCAGGGGCTCTGTGTCTGTCTGACTGACCATGCGTTTTCGGACCTCCCTTAAAATGGTATCTTTTTACAACACCCGTAAATCCTGCTCCCTTAGAAGTCCCTACAACAATCACTTTTTTCCCCGCAAGCTCGGGCAGAGCTTCGGAATCAATCACAACAAGAGTAACGGGGATCACCGTTCCGTCCTCCATAAAAAATTGAGACATTTCAAGCTTTCTTCCCTCAAGTTTCATAAAACCTTACATAAATAAAAAAGCGCCTTAAGGCGCAAGAAACTAATCCTTAACTTGCAAACCCTGACTAGGTACCCAAATTATTTTTTAATGTTTCTTCCCTTTTAAGGTTTAATAACATTTAACTTTTCAAGGTTAAACCTTGTACGTTTTCTCTACATCTTTATCTCAATCCCGCATCCTGCAGGAAGGTTAAGATGAGACAGGCTGTCTATAGTCGTAGACGTTGGATCAAGTATATCAATTAATCTCTTATGTGTCCTTATCTCAAACTGCTCCCTTGATCTTTTATCAATATGAGGTCCTCGTATTACCGTGTATCTTTCAATTTGTGTGGGCAAAGGGATAGGGCCCGAAATTTTAGCTCCGGTTCTGACTGCCGTGTCCACAATTCGGGATGCCGACTGATCAACAATCCTTGAATCATAGGCTTTAAGTTTTATTCTAATTCTTGCCCCTTTTGCCATAGTTGGTATTGCAGTAAACTATCTTCTTGGTTTGCGAATAAGGTATCTATCAGGCAGTGACTTTTGTAATTACTCCAGCTCCAACAGTATTACCACCTTCTCTAATTGCAAACCTTAACCCATCTTCAAGAGCAACAGGCGTTATAAGTTTAACCGAAACCTTAACGCTATCTCCCGGCATTACCATTTCTGTTCCCGAAGGAAGCGTGACTTCCCCGGTAACATCAGTGGTTCTGATATAAAACTGGGGCCTGTATCCCGAGAAGAAAGGTGTGTGTCTGCCGTTTTCCTCTTTGGAAAGGACATAAATCTCACAGTCAAACTCACTGTGAGGCTTTGTTGTACCGGGTTTGGCAAGAACCTGGCCTCTTTCCACCTGATCTTTCTCAATACCTCTTAATAAAACACCAACATTATCTCCTGCCTGGCCTTCCTGCATCTGCTTCTTAAACATTTCAACACCAGTCACAACCGTCTTCTGCGTATCTCTTATACCGACAATCTCTATTTCTTCACCAATCTTAACAACACCTTTTTCAATCTTGCCGGTCACAACGGTGCCTCTTCCCTTTATGGAAAAAACATCCTCAATAGGCATTAGGAAAGGTTTATCAAGCTCTCTTACAGGTGTTGGGATATTTGTATCAACCGCATTCATCAACTCTTCAATTGCTTTAACGGACTCTGCATCACCCTCAAGAGCTTTAAGAGCCGACCCTTTAATAACAGGAACTTTAGCCCCATCATAACCGTATTTGGTTAAGATCTCCCTGATTTCAACTTCAACAAGGTCCAAAAGCTCTTTATCCGAGACCATATCGCACTTGTTCATAAAAACAACAAGCGCCGGAACATTAACCTGACGTGCAAGAAGAATGTGCTCTCTGGTTTGAGGCATGGGGCCATCGGGAGCCGAGACAACAAGAATCGCCCCGTCCATCTGCGCCGCACCAGTAATCATATTTTTTATGTAGTCTTTATGCCCGGGGGCATCAATATGAGCATAATGTCTTGCATCAGTTTCGTACTCAACATGAGTGATATTAATAGTAATACCCCTGGCTCTCTCTTCAGGAGCTTTGTCAATTGTTTCATAAGCCCTGAATTCGGCTTTGCCTTTCCCTGCTAAAACCTTGGTGATAGCAGCGGTAAGTGTCGTCTTACCATGGTCAACGTGACCGATTGTTCCGATATTTACGTGAGGTTTGTTTCTAACAAACTCCGCCATAACACCTTTCCAAGTTTGTAAACCTAAATACAACCGCACGTCCCAGGTCGTATCTAAATTAAACTTTGATAAAATTTAATACTTGCGCCAAATTGTGTTGACGCCAACAAGTTTGCCAAAATTCTGCCAAAAAATCAAGCACCAGCTACACTACCCTTTTTTAGTTTTTATCTGCTCAACAACATTCTGCGGAACTTCCTCATAATGAGAAGGCTCCATTACAAAGCTTGCTCTTCCTTGAGTCATACCCCTTAAGTCCGTGGCATACCCAAACATTTCCGAAAGAGGGACTAGAGCCGATATTACCTTGGCATTTCCCCTGATTTCAGTCCCTTCAATCCTTCCCCTTCTTGAGGACAAATTGCCGATTATATCGCCCATAAATTCATCCGTTGAAATTACTTCAACTTTCATTATAGGCTCAAGAAGAACAGGGTTAGCTTTTCTCATTCCGTCCCTGAAAGCTTCATGAGCGGCCATTTTAAAAGCAAGCTCCGATGAATCAACCTCATGGAAAGACCCGTCAAACAAAGTTGCTGAAAAATCAACAACCGGGTAACCTGCAACAACTCCACTTTCCATTACCTCCTTAATTCCTTTTTCAACGGCGGGGAAATACTCCCTTGGAATAGCCCCTCCCACTATTTTATTAATAAACTCATAACCTTCACCTCTTCCCTTTGGCTCAAGTTTAATAAAGACATGGCCGTATTGGCCGTGTCCGCCTGACTGCTTAATATATTTTCCTTCCTGCTCAACTGATGATTTTATAGTTTCACGATAAGCAACCTGGGGCTTTCCCGTATTTACTTCAACACCAAACTCCCTCTTTAAACGGTCAACTTTAATTTCAAGATGCAGCTCCCCCATACCCGATATAAGAGTCTGCCCCGTTTCGGGATTGCTCCCAAGCTTAAATGTTGGATCTTCTTCAACAAGCTTTTTTAGAACTTCTCCAAGTTTGTCCCTGTCCGCTTTGGTTTTTGGCTCTATGACAAGGGAAATAACAGGGTCGGGAAATTTAATATTTTCAAGAATTAAAGGGGTTGACTCGTCGCATAAAGTATCCCCGGTGGCAGTGTCTTTAAGTCCCACTGCTGCGCCGATTTCGCCGGCCGAAAGTTCATTTATTTCCTCCCTTTGGTTGGCGTGCATTAGAACGAGCCTTGAAAGCCTTTCCTTAGCTCCTTTTGTAGAATTTAAAACATAAGTTCCATTTTTAAGTGAACCCGTATATACCCTCACAAATGTAAGTCTTCCTATAAACGGATCGGTCTGGATTTTAAAAGCAAGTGCGGAGGTTTTCTTTTCTTTGTTGGGAGTGAGAAGCTCCATACTTTTACCTGAAGTATCGGTGGCTTCATAGTGCGATCTATCAAGAGGCGAGGGCAAAAAAGAAACAACCGCATCTAAAATAGCCGTAACAGGGACGCCTCTTCCATCTCCTCCGGTAACAGGGAAAAATTTACCTGAAAGGGTAGCTTTTCTCACAGCTAAGGAAAGTTCATCTTCTGAAAGATCCTGTCCATTTAAAAACTTTTCCATCAGGCTATCGTCATACTCCACAACTCTTTCCATCAAAAGAGTTCTGTAAATCTTCACTTTTTCCATATACTCTTTGGGTATCTCTCCTTCAACAAGATGATCTTGATGAAAGTCGGTATAGGTGTAAGCCTTCATTTTAATGAGATCAATTAATCCGTTTACATCTTTTTCAAAGCCGATTGGAAGGTGAATGGGGGTTGCGTTTTTTCCAAGCCTTTCATGAATTGACCCAAGGCTTTTATAAAAATCTCCGCCTATTTGATTAATTTTATTAATAAAACAGATTCTTGGGACATGATACTTGTCGGCCTGCCTCCAAACCGTTTCAGACTGCGGCTCAACACCCATCTTGCCGTCAAAAACCACAACCGCTCCATCCAAAACCCTTAAAGATCTCTCAACTTCAGCAGTAAAATCAACATGGCCGGGAGTGTCAATAATATTGATTCTATGGTCCTTCCAGAAACAGGTTGTCGCGGCGGACGTAATGGTTATACCTCTTTCCCTTTCCTGCGGCATCCAATCCATTTGAGTGTCCCCAGTGTGGACCTCGCCTATCCTATGGATCTTCCCCGTGTAATAAAGCACAGATTCAGTCGTGGTTGTTTTACCCGCGTCAATGTGAGCTATTATTCCAATGTTTCTTATCCTTTCCAAAGGATATTTCCTGTTAGATGTTTCCATTATCAACAAAAAGCTTCCCTTTTAGGAAAGCCTGCCTTTTTCCATAATACTCTTTTTAGCTACGTAAATTTAGCAGGAAGAATTTGTGATGTCAACGGCAAAAAGGGGTACTTTACTGCCTGTTTATGGAGTCAAGAAGCACAGATAAAGCTACGGCTAATCGTCTATCAATAACCTTCCCTGTGTCATTTCTCAAATCTATGTAATACCTATCTCTTATTAAAGCTCTCTTCTTTTCTATTACCCCTAAAGCCGTATCGCCTTTCACGATATCAAATTTTACGGGGATAACGAGTGTAATGAAATCAAAAACCCTCCTTAAAACCGCAAGGACAATTGAATCCTCATGCACCTCTGCAATCATTTCTTCAGAAGGAGAAAGAATTAGCCACTTTCCGCGTAAAAGAGATCTTAAACCTTCTCTTTTTATAATCCCCAAAACCGCTCCCGACGAAGAATCAGAAACAGTATATTTGCCTGAAAAATCAATAATATTTTGAGCTGAAATTTTTAAAAACTCACTGGTTTCGGCTTGATCCGTATAAAAGCGAAAATCTTCTTTCAGCCTAAAAAGCTTCTGTTTTGAGTATAAAAGGACATTACTTCCCGCATCCGTAACTATATATTTATTACCAAGTGCAAGCATTTTCTGGGCAAGAAGAAGCTCGTCATATTGATTTAAATCCATTCCTTAACACTATCACATAAAAATACGATTGCAAAACACGCTCTGACCATGAAGTGAGAGCCTACTCTCTACTTCATGGCAAACCATTGACTTAAGCCTTTGCAGGATAAATAATTATTTTGTGCTTGATAACCACCTTTACAATCTTTTAAACCAGTTAACGCAGGAGCACAAAAGCCTTTGGCGAATTAAAAATAAATACATGGTTGACTCTGACGGCTGTGATAAATGCAAAGAATTCTGGAACAAACTGGAAAAGGATAAAGAAGATCACATTAAAGAGCTAACAGACCTTATAAAATCCCACATGTCTTAGCTTTCTACCAGACTTTTAATCTTATCCATAAAAGTATGCATATACTTCTTCAGGCTTTTTGTGAGTGGAAGATTAACAACTTCATCCAGACTGAAAAACTTTATTTCCTGGCCTTCATTACCAAGCTTCATTTCCTTAATATCTTCATCGTTCACCCGCGAATAGTAATAATGGCTTTCACTTCCATCTTCTCTTGTGATCTTTGCAAAAAAAGACATGGATTTAAGACTTATATTGGCTTCTTCCAATACTTCACGTTTAGCTCCCTCTTCAAAACTCTCACCTTCCTCAAGCATACCGCCAACGACACTCCAGCAGTTGGGGTAGGGAATCGCAGGATCGTTGTCCCTGTGAATAAGTAAAATTTTCTTATCTTTGATTATTATTACACCGGCGTAATTACTGGTCATTAAAACCTGAAGTGGCTAAATGCTTTATTGGCCTCTGCCATTCTGTGAACATCGTCCCTCTTTTTAATTGCGGCTCCCGTATTTGAGTTTGCGTCTTTTATTTCTGAAACAAGCTTTTCCCACATAGGCTTTCCCTTTTTAGACCTTGCCGCTTGTATAATCCATCTCATCGCCAAAGCTTCCGATCTATCATGCCTTACAGGAAAGGGGATTTGATATGTGGCACCTCCGACTCTTCTTGATCTTACCTCTTGTCGTGGCATCACATTTTTAACTGCCTGCTCAAAAATTGAAACCGCTTCTTTTTTATCCAGGTTAAGGTTGGATAATGATGTATATATTATATTTTCGGAAAGGCTCTTTTTTCCATGAACCATTAGATTATTTACAAATCTGCCGACAACTTTTGATTTATAAACCGCGTCAGGCTGCGCTTGTCTTTTTTTAACCTTAAGTCCTCTCATATTAAGCCGCCTTCTTTCCGCCTTTTTTGGCTCCGTATAAAGACCTTGACGTTTGTCTGTTTGAAACCCCGGCAAGATCAAACTTACCTCTGACTATAGTGTATTTCACTCCTGGAAGATCCTGGATTTTACCCGATTTAACCAAAACCACGGAATGCTCCTGGAGGTTATGACCTTCTCCGGGTATGTATGCCGTTACCTCTCTTCTATTTGAAAGCCTTACTCTTGCAACTTTTCTTAAGGCAGAATTTGGTTTTTTGGGAGTTCTCGTCATAACCGAAAGGCATACACCTCTTTTAAAAGGTGAATGAACAAACTTAGCCCTTCTATCAATAGACGAAAAGACCTCCGATAAAGCCGGTGTTTTAAGTTTTTTTACTTTTTTCTTTCTGCCACGGCGCAGAAGCTGATTTATTGTAGGCATAAATTATTCCAGACGCGCTCTATCTCCCGTAGGGATGAGCCTTCCTATTATAATATTCTCTTTTAACCCTAAAAGCCTATCAACCCTACCAGAGGCCGAAGCATCGGTCAAGACAGAGCTTGTCTGAATAAATGATGCAGCGGACAAAAAGCTTTCGGTTTCTAAAGAAGCCCTGGTTATGCCAAGAAGTGTCAGTTCCGCAGTTGAAGGTTCCCCGCCCTCCGCCAAAACCCTTCTGTTTCCTTCTTCAAATGTATATTTCGTAACTATTTCACCCGGTAAAAAGTTTGTATCCCCGACTGTCTCTATCTTCACCCTGTTAAACATCTGTCTTACAATCACTTCAAGGTGCTTGTCGTTTATAGTAACTCCCTGCGTTGAATAGACCGACTGGACTTCATCTATTATATATTTCTGGGTAGCATAGACTCCCACCGTTCTAAGAAGATCCGAGAGATCAAGATGCCCTGAAGTAAGAGCCTGTCCCGATACCACAAGATCGTTATCCTTCACTAAAATTTCAGAAATCGGATCAACTTTATAAGAAGCTTCAGGCGTTTCCGAGGCAGGATCGGTTGAAACAACCGTAATAGATCTTTCATTTTCAGAAGAATCCACTTTAACCTTACCGGTGATCTCACTCATTATGGATAAATCTTTAGGCGTTCTTGCTTCAAAAAGCTCTTCAACTCTTGGAAGACCCTGGGTAATATCCTTTCCCGCAATTCCTCCTGCGTGGAATGTCCTCATGGTTAGCTGTGTTCCAGGCTCACCTATTGACTGTGCGGCTACAACGCCTACCGCGGTTCCCACCTGCACAACCTCTCTTGTCATAAGATCCACACCGTAACACTTGGAACAAACCCCATACTTTGCCTCGCAGGTTAAAACCGATCTGATTTTCACTTCGGGAACTTCGGCTTCCAAAATATTTTTTGCTATTTCGGCAGTTATAAGTTCATTTCTTTTAACAAGAATTTTATTCCCGCTTTTAACGTCCTTTGCCGCAAACCTTCCGACAATCCGATCCGAAAATGTGGTCAATATTCTTTTCTCATCCGCTCTTATTACTCTTCCCTCTTCGCAGTCGCAGTCTTCAATTCTGACAATCATATCCTGCGCCACATCTACAAGCCTTCTTGTGAGATAACCTGAATCCGCCGTTTTTAAAGCTCGGTCAGCAAGACCTTTTCTTGCACCCCTTGAAGACGTAAAGTACTCAACTCCCGAAAGCCCTTCCTTATAATTCCCAAGTATGGGAAGCTCAACCAGCTTTCCCGTAGGATCACTTTTCAGACCAACCATGCCTGCAATCTGCTTTAACTGGTCTCTTGAGGCCTTGCTTGCCCCCGATCCGATTAAAAGCTTCACTGGGTTTTCACTCTCAAGCTTATTCCATGCAAGCTCATCAATTTTTGCGGTGGTTTCATTCCATACACCCTCCGAAAGTCTTCTTGCTTCATTTCTAGTAATAAGACCTCTCTTAAAGTTTCTTTCTATTTCAGAAGCCTGTTTTCTTCCTTCCATAATAATTTCATCTCTCTCAACAGGTATCAGACAGTCCGAAAGAGCAACCGATATACCCGAAGAAGTTCCATATTTAAGGCCGAGATCTTTCATATCGTCAATAAGTTTTACAACAACTTCGTTTGGCTCTGTGTCTAAAACCTTTGCGATTGTACTATTCACAATTTTTTTATCCACAGCCGCATTTATAAACGAGAGAGAGCTTGGAAGTATCTCATTAAATATTATCCTTCCAATGCAGGTTTCAATTATTTCGTTCCCTATTTTTGCTTTAATTTTCTGTCTTAATTTAATTTTTAATAGGCCGTATGCCAAAAGAGCTTCCTCCCTTGATGAAAACACTGCTTTATATTCCGGGATACCCTCGTCAAAAGAAGTCATGTAATAAGTTCCGAGAAGCATAATTCTTGCTGGAACGGCAATCGGGGCCCCATCTGAAGGCTTCAGAAGATTATTTGTGGAAATCATCACCTCTTTAGATTCTTTTATAGCAAGGTCTGAAAGAGGAAGGTGAACCGCCATCTGATCCCCGTCAAAGTCGGCGTTATACCCCGCGCACACGCAAAGGTGTAAAGATATTGCATTTCCATCAACAAGCTTTGGATAAAATGCCTGGATGCCAAGCCTCCATAAAGTAGGTGCTCTGTTAAGAAGCACGGGGTGATCTTTAACAACTTCTTCAAGAATATCCCAGACCTCGGCTCCCCTGGCTTCAAGCACAAATCTTGCACTTTTGACATTTGGTGCAAGGCCTCTTGCAAGAACCTCTTTTAGTACAAAAGGCTTAAAAAGTTCAAGAGCCATTTCTTTTGGAAGCCCGCATTCATTAAGTTTCAGCTCCGGCCCGTTTACTATTACTGATCTACCCGAATAATCAACTCTTTTTCCAAGAAGATTCTGCCTGAATCTTCCCTGCTTGCCTTTTAACATATCGGCAAGGGACCTTAACTGCTGCTTTCCTCTTAAGTTTCTTGCGGTCTGCCTTTGTTTGGATGAATCAAGCAAAGCATCAACTGATTCCTGAAGCATTCTCTTTTCATTTCTCACTATGATTTCAGGGGCTCCAAGCTCCAAAAGCCTTTTTAACCTGTTATTTCTGTTTATAACCCTTCTGTAAAGGTCATTTAAGTCGCTTGTTGCAAATCTGCCGCCCTCAAGCTGAACCATCGGCCTTAAATCAGGAGGTATAACTGGAATTACATCTAGTATCATCCTGGAGGGCTCAATTTTCGCTCTTCTGAAACCCTCAACAACCCTTAGTCTTTTTGAGAGTCTGACGAATCTCTGGCCTTTGGCTGACTGCATTTCCTCTTTAAGGGAAAGGGCCGTAGAGTTTAAGTCCATCTCTGAAAGAATGCCTTTTATGGCTTCGGCTCCAATTCCAACCTTGCAAAATTTGTTAATGTATTCATAAGAAGCTATATACTCATTATCGCTTATCACACTATGCACATCTAAAATTTCCAAACTTTTCTGCAAGGCCTTAAAATCCTTTTCAACCTTTTCCATCTTCAAAACCGTTTGATCCCTTAGCTTTGCGGCGTGCTCTCTCATTTTTAATCTCATTTCTGATCCGGCAAACTCCTTTTGAGTTTTATCCGAAATATCAAGAGATCTGATTTTGGCTTCAAGTTCTTTTCCCACTTTTTTTATCTCATCTTCAGTATTCTCGGATGCTTCTTTTCTTGCTTTATCCAAAGCTTTCTCCACTTCAGAGATAACTGAAGCTTTTTTGTCATGGTCAATATCCTTAACAATATATGAAGAAAAATAAATAACGTTTTCAAGATTTCTCGGCGACATGTCTAATAGTGTGGCCATCTTTGAAGGTATACCTCTGAAAAACCAGACGTGAGCAACGGAAGCGGCAAGCTTAATATGCCCCATTCTTTCTCGTCTTACCCTTGAGTGTGTAACTTCAACTCCGCACTTATCACAGACAACTCCTTTGTATCTAATTCTTTTATACTTTCCGCAGTAGCATTCATAATCTTTTATCGGCCCGAATATTCTTTCATCAAAAAGACCGTCTTTTTCAGCTTTAAAAGTCCTGTAATTTATAGTTTCAGGTTTAATAACCTCGCCATGAGACCACGCAAGCATGTTGTCTGTTGACGCAAGAGATATTTTTATAGCATCAAAATCTTTTAATCTCATTAATTCTTCCATAGTATTTATTCCTCCACCGCCTCATTTAAACTTTTAATATTCTCATTTAATTTAGTCAGCTCCTCCGTATTTGGTTCCCCCTTTTCTATATCCAAAGCAACCTTCTCGGCGCCAATCGTTTCTATGCTAAGACAAAGACCATTAAGCTCTTTTACTAGAAGTTTAAAAGATTCAGGAATAGCGGCTTCAGGAATCTTTTCTCCCTGAAGAATTGCTCTAAAAGCCTGTGTTCTTCCTACAAGGTCATCCGATTTAATTGTGAGAATTTCCTGAAGAGTGTGGGCCGCCCCGTATGCCTCAAGAGCCCAAACTTCCATTTCTCCAAACCTCTGGCCTCCAAACTGGGCTTTCCCCCCAAGAGGCTGCTGGGTTATAAGCGAATATGGTCCCGTTGACCTAGCATGCATTTTTTCTTCCGACATATGAATAAGCTTTAATATATAGGTATCCCCCACAACAATTTCATGATCAAAGTAATCACCGGTTCTGCCGTCAATGAGTTTTGATTTTCCCGACACGGGAAGCCCCGCCTGCCTTAATTCATCTTCAATTTCTTCATAAGGGACTTTTTCAAATACTGGGAATGAATATTTCTTACCCATTTTTTTCGCAGCGGTTCCTACCTGCGCTTCAAGAATCTGCCCGACATTCATTCTTTTTAAAACCGCCTCCGAGGAAAAAATAATATCAACAGGTGTTCCGTCTTCAAGGTGAGGCATATCGGCTTCATTAACTATCTTAGAAATTACTCCTTTATTTCCATGCCTTCCCGCAAGCTTGTCCCCAACCTCAATCTTTTTAATCTGGGCTACATAAACCCTTATTTCCTTAATGACTCCTGTTGGAAGCTCGTCATTTTCTTTCTTTGTTATTATCTTCACTCCAATTACGGTTCCCTGCTCTCCGTGCGGAAGAACCAAAGAATTATCTCTTACTTCTCTTGCCTTCTCACCAAAAATTGCTCTTAAAAGCCTTTCTTCCGCTGATAACTCTGTTTCCCCTTTCGGTGCGATTTTTCCGACAAGAATATCACCGGCCTTGACCTTTGACCCTATGGCAACAATACCTTCATCATCAAGATTCCTTAAAGCATCTTCTGAAACGTTTGGAATATCTCTTGTAACTTCTTCAGGACCAAGCTTGGTCTCAAGAACCTGAACTTTATGATCCGTTATATGAATTGAAGAGAGCACATCTTCTTTAACAAGTCTGTCTGAAATAAGAATGCCATCTTCAAACTCATATCCTCCCCAAACCATATACGCAACTTTAAGATTAGTTCCGATTGCAAGCTCCCCATCCCAAACGGAAGGTCCTTCAAAAATCACCTGCCCTCTTTTAACTTTGTCACCGGCCTTGACTTTTGTCCTCTGGTTATAGCAGGTATCCATATTTGATTTAACAAACTTTTTAAGATGATATTCTTCTTTCTCTCCTTTGGCGTATTTAATTACAACTTTTGAAGCATCTGAAAATTCGACTGTACCGTCCTCTTTGGCCTTAAAACACGCACCCGCATTCTCGGCAATAACAGGCTCAAGCCCTGTCCCAACCAGAGGGGCCTCGGGCTTAATTAAGGGAACAGCCTGTGAAGTCTGCTGTGTTGCAACAAGAGTTCTGGTTGTATCATCATTTGCTAGGAAGGGGATTAAAGCCGCGGATATGCCAACTACCTGTTGAGGTATTACATCCATAAATTGAGCAAGTCTGACATCCCCAAGCAAAAACTCGCCTCTGTACCTTAACGGGACTTGAGTATCGGTAATATATCCTCTTTCATCAATGTTTACGGATGCATCGGTAATATAAAGCTCATATTCATCATAAGCCGCAAGATACATCACCTCATCCGTAACTCTGACCTTCCCATCGTCATCTTTTTCAAGCTTATAATAAGGGGCTTCAAGAAATCCGTAGTCATTCACTCTTGCATAAGTTGCTATGTAGTTAATAAGCCCGATGTTTGGACCCTCCGGAGTTCTCACAGGACAAATCCTTCCGTAATGAGAATAATGGACGTCCCTCACGGGAAGGCTTGCTCTTTCTTTTGTTAGACCTCCCGGTCCCATGACTGAAAGCCTTCTTAAATGATCAAGGGAGGTAAGAGGATTTTGCTGATCTTGAAACTGCGAAAGCTGTCCAGAAGCAAAAAAGCTGTGAATCCTTGCGGCAACCGGCCTTGTTGAAATAAGAACACCGGGATCACAAAGTTTATCTCTTGGCTGAATGCTCATTCTTTCTTTAATATTTCTCTCCATCTGTAAAAACCCAATTCTTATCTGATTCTGAAGAAGCTCCCCGACGCTTCTTACCCTTCTGTTTCCAAGATTATCAATATCGTCAAACTGCCCCACACCATTATTAAGCTCAATTATTCTTTGAACGATTTTAATAAGATCCTCAAGTTGCAAAAGCCTGTATTTACCTTCATTAGGAAAAGTCAAGCCAAGCTTCTGATTAAGCTTAAATCTTCCCACCCTTCCAAGAGAGTACCTTCTTGAACTAAAGAAAAGAGACTCAACTAAAGCCTTCGCGTTTTCTAAAACTAAAGGCTCGCCGGGCCTCATTTTTCTGTATATTTCAATGTAAGCTTCATTAAGAGACTTTGCGGGATCTTTCTGAAGCGTAGTTGCTATGTAAAGTTTTTGAACGTCGATATCAACGGATGTAAATGCTTCTTCTATGTCTTTGTCAGAGGACAAACCAAAAACTCTCAAAAGCGCGGTAATGGCTATTTTTCTTCTTCTGTCTATCTTTACGCTTATCACACCGCTTCTTGAGGTTTCAATTTCAAGCCAAGCTCCGCTTTTTGGAAGGATTTTGGCACCTGCAAGGTTTTTTCCCGTAGACGGATCGGTCTCTCCTATAAAAAACACTCCCTCGGAGCGCGTAAGCTGATTTACCACAACCCTCTCAACTCCATTAATGATAAAGGTCCCGTTCACGGTCATTAAAGGAATATCCCCCATGTAAACGTCCTGGGTTTTTGATTTATTTGTAAGTGTGTCTTTTAAAGTTGTTGAAAGGTACCACTGGGCATCATAGGTAACACCTTTTTCAAGTGCTTCGTCAACTGCAGTATTGGGTTTATCCACCCTAGGGTTTGAAAAGTAAAGCTCCCAACCTCTTCCGGTCGTGTCGGACACCGGGCTTATTTCCGAAACAACTTCTGAAAGTCCTTTCCCTTTTAACCAGTCATAAGAATCAATTTGAACACGGGAAAGGTCAGGAAGCGGATAATTATATTTTCGTTTAGAAAACTGTTGTCTCATTCAAAAGAGCAGGATAAATCCCAAGTTAAAAATCCGTAAATATAAATACGAAAGACAAAAGAAAAGGCCGCGGGCACAGCTATCCCGCACCGCTTTGAACTTTTGACTATAGATTGTGGGGAAAGCCTAACACAAGGCCTTGGGGCTGTCAAGCAAAACCGAATTTGATTTTTTGATGGAATCTGGCTTATTATGTAGGTACATTTATGGAGAAAACGCTTTCTCTAAAGGCTGTAGTTTCAAGCGAACTTGAAAAAAATACGGGACAGGCGACCATTTATCTTCTGGAGGAGGAAACTCAAACCATACTGCCGATATGCGTTGACTCAAGCTCCGCCGAATCCATCATACTCGCTCAACAAAATCTGATCCTTCCAAGACCGCACACACATGATCTTATGAAAAGGCTCATTAACTGCTTCGGCGGAAAACTTAATGATGTAATCATTTATGATCTTGAAGATGATATTTTCTACGCTTATCTAAGATTAATAAGGGGTACAGAACTTGTTGAGATAGACGCAAGACCAAGCGACGCAATAGCAATGGCCTTAAGATATGAGGTGCCAATCCTTGCGAAAGAAGACGTCTTATTAAGAGGCGGTATAAAAATCTCCGAGAATGTAATGGGTGTGGCTTAAAGGTATTTTACCTTATTGGCTTCGTGCTCTTCTAAAGTTTTTGCAAATCTGACTTTTCCGTCTTTATCATGAAGATAATATCTAAAAACCGTTTCTTTAAAAGAGAGTACAGCCTTTACTGCTGATAGGGATGGGTTGCAGATAGGTTTTGGCGGAAGACCTAAAACCTTTCTTGTGTTATAGGGACTTTCCGTTTGAAGCTGTTCAGAAGTAAGGTTTTTTGGCCAGTAATCTTCTTTTGTCCCAAAAATATACTGTACAGTCGCGTCCGCACCAAGTAAGGCGCCTTCGTTGTATCTATTAATAAGAATCCCTGCCACAACAGGTCTGTTTTCATCTTCTGGCTCTTCCCTCTCTACAATTGAGGAAAGAATTAAGATTTCCTCCATGCTTAATTTAGTTTTATTTCCACTAAAAAGATCCTTAGTTTTTTGATCAAAGGTATCGGTCAAAAGTTTAATCAGCTCTTCGGTTGAAATATCCTGATCTAAAAGATAAGTATCAGGAAAAAGCTTTCCTTCAAGGGAACGGGAAATAACCTCACTCATAAACTTTTCATAATTTACATTTTTAAATTTAGAGCTTGTAATTTGGGCAATTTCTTCAGCCCTTAAGCCCTCTACAATGGTTACTTTAATATCATTTGTACCGTGCGTTAGAAGAAGCGCGAGTTCAGGAATAGCTAAATCGGAAGGCAATGTATATGTTCCTGCCTGAAGGGTAAAATTATTAATCCTTGCGTAGAAAACAAAAAGAGAAGAGGAATTAATTAACCTATTTTCTCTTAAAAGTTTAGCAATATCCGAGGTGGCCATACCTTCCTCTATTATTATTGTTTTAGGCTCACTCCCGTTATAATTTTTTCGGGTTACAGCCACTTTATAGTAAGCGAAGGCCAAACCGGAAAAGAATATAAAAGAAATTATAAAGATTGCTATTTTTTTATAAAGCTTATTTCTCATCATTTTTAACAAACTCCTGATAAATCACTTCTACAGTTTTAGCACAAATTTTTCTTTTACCAAAACACTTATGGGGAACAAGACTCCCCGAGAATGTTTTTGGGATATGCATCAGCTCATGAATCAAAACCCTATCCATATCGGATCTTGCAAGTTTATCAAATCTTTCTGAAATTACCTCAATGACATACTTTGGAGTTAACTTTAATGCAAGCTGCCACACTCTGGGAAATGAATATATCCTTGCAATTGCCCTTCCCCTTGAACCACGTGACTTTACACAAAAAAGACCTTCAGCTTTTATATAGGGCATGTCAACTTTTTTTAGAATATACCTTACCCTTTCCAGAGTTTTTTCATCTTCTCTAAATTCCATGCGGTAATCAATTATAGCCCTTTTTGACAGTGAGCCAACCCTCTGTTATTATCACCTGTCCGGCCCAAAAAGAGTATGAAAAAAGATCAGTTAAAAAGAGTCCACATCAAAATCAAGGGAAAAAGGCACGAAAAGGAGTCTAAAACCATCATCCTTAAATTGGCCCGTAAATTTAAACTTACCGGGTTTGTTTCAGGCAGGGAAGGTGTCGTTGAGGTAATTGCTGAAGGTGAGAAAGTAAACCTTTTTGAATTCTTAAAAAACTATACCTCTATAAACATGAAATCCAAGATTAAGGAAATTCTTTTTTACTTTAAAGAAGCCGAAAACAAGTTTACGGGGTTTAGCTTAAATTAGCTCTCTTTATTTAGCTCTTCAAATTTAAGCTTTGCACTCTCTAGCTTTGATAAGCATTTTTTATGAAGCTTAACGCCCTCCTCATAAAGCTTTAATGCTTCTTCAAGCTCAAGATCCCCCTTATCAAGCTCTTCAGTTATTTCTTTCAGTCTGTTTAAAGCCTTTGTAAAAGATATATCTTCCTTCATTTCTCTTTCTTTGTAACTACTGTATCAACGGAACCATCATAAAATCTGACTTTCATTTTATCATTAACAAAAACCTGGGAAACCGAAGACACAAGCGACCCATCAGTAAGGTAAGACATACTATAGCCTCTTTTTAAGATATTCTTGGGACTTAGCGCGTTAACTTTCTCATAAAGAGATGAAAGGTGAAGCTTAAGCGAAGATAAATTTTGCAAAAAAGAAGAGTCAAATCTTTTTTTCAGTTCTAAAAGCTCCCGCGGAAGAGTTTTAAAATTAACCCAAGATCTTTTTAAAGAAGCTTCCCTTATATCAAGCTCATAAAAAAGGTCAAGAAAGATTTTTTTAAACTTCTCTCCCAGTTTTTCATATTCATTTTCAAAGTTAATTCTGAAATTAACAAAAGATCCCGATATTAGCTCCGCGGCTTTTGTCGGTGTTGAAACTCTTAAGTCGGCCGCGAGATCCGAAAGAGTATAGTCAACCTCATGACCAACAGCGGAAATAACGGGAATGGGACAGGCTCTTATTGCCTTAACAACTTCTTCGGTATTAAAGCACATCAAATCTTCAATATCACCCCCGCCTCTTGTCAAAACCACAACGTCAAGCTTTTCTTTTGAGAGCCTTTTAAAGGCCCCGGTGATGCTTGCTACTGCGGCATCGCCCTGAACAATAGCGTCAACAAAATAAATTTCCAACCCCAAAAAGCCTTTTACAACATTGGTTTTAAAATCGGAAATAGCGGCGCCTCTTTTGGAGGTAATAAGACCTATCTTAATGGGAAGTTCCGGTATCTTTCTTTTTATTTCTTCATCAAAGTAGCCCTGTGCAAGAAGCTTTTTTCTTAACTCTTCCCGTTTTCTTAAAAGCTCTCCTTCACCGTAACTTTCAGCCTTTGAAATAATAAACCTGTAAGTTCCGTTCTTTGGATAAATCGAGAGAGTGCCAAAGGCAAGTATTTTCTCCCCGTTTTTCGGGTAGTACCCAATATCATCAGTCTTCCATGAAAGACATGGGAGCACACATTCCCCATCTTTAAGCTTAAAGTAAATTGCCGATTTATATGAATCCGAATAATCATCAACCTCGCCAATGACCCACACGGAAATCTCGGATAAAAGCTTATCGGCTATTTTATTAACCTGTGAAACAGTGAGTATCCGCCTGTCTTCATTCATATGTTTACACAAAGTGTCATTCCCGCGGAAGCGGGAATCTCACTAGATTTTCGCTGGAGTTTACCCTACGAAAGCAGTGAATATATTCCTGGTGCAGGTCAAACTTCGGGTTCTGTTTCGGAAACAAGATTTTTAGGCACTTTCCCCCTTCCCTTTCTGGTAAGTCTGTAATACATCCAAAGTGCATTCAAAGGAACAAGTATCGGGGCAAAAAGGGTATTTACAGGTATTGACATTATGTTGTCACCGCCTTTTAAAACGGCGTATATAGCATAAGTAAAACCAAGAGAGAGGTAAACTATCGCAATAATGATCAAAACTTGCTCCATATTTCTATTTTAACAAACCAGCCTCTTTCTCCCTCTGACTTTCAAAATACCTTTTAACAATAATTTCTGCCGAAAGGCTGTCAAGAATATTTCTTCCCTTTCTTGAAGCACCAAAATCAACGGCTTTCTTTAAAGCCTCTTTAGTTGACATAAACTCATCAACGGTTTCAACCGGGACCCTTAACTTTGACTTTAACCTTTTAACAAAAGTTCTTACTTTTAAGGTCTGCGGAGTGGATTTTCCATCAGGCAGAAGAGGCAGGCCAACAATTACCTTATTAATCTTATTATCAATAACGGTTTTTAAAATACTACCTAAAATTTCCTCTCTATTTGTGGAAGAAATCCTTGTCAGAGGCATTGTAAGACCTGAGGACCCAAAAGCAAGGCCGACGTTTCTGTCACCTAAATCAACTCCAAGAACTTTTTCGCTTCCTTCGTTTCTCATTCTCTTTCAATCTCAATCTCAATATTTTTTTCATTTTCGGGAAGTTTATTCAAAAACGCTACGAATCTAGGTGAGAAATCCACATTAAGCGTCCCGACACCCTCTATTTTCCCTAAATAATCTTTCGCATAGGAGACATCTGCTCCTTTTAATTTTGCTCTAAGCTCCGATTCGTCAATTTTCGGAATTGTATAAGCTTTTATCTTAACCTGGAGGCTAACTTCGGAAACCTCCTTTGATGGATCAATTGTATCCAAAACACCCACTTCGGTGTCATTGTCTCTTTTTGACACCTGAAAACCGGGTCGCACAAATTCCTTCAAAAGCTCCTCAAGAAGCGAGGAAAGTTCATCGCTTAAATAATAAAGCCCTCTTGCGGAAACCGTGAGCTTTAATGAGAGCTTGTCAGCCTCCTCACCTATATTTTTATCAAAAGCCTCGGATAATCTTCTATACGTTACGGTTGATTCCAAAAGCTTTTGTTCTTTTGAAAGCTTTGAGCTTTTTAGATCCAAAAGCGCTGTCCCTTTCAAAGCCTCAAAAAGCGTATTTGAAAGTTTAACTTTATCCTCTTCCGACACCGCTTTCACTTTCTTTGATTTGCCTCCCGTAAACTCCTCTTCATTTGTTGCAATAAGATCATCCGTGTCAAATCCCGAAATTTTAAAATTCTTGCCGTCTTCAAGGTTATACTTGGAACCAAAAACTTCGGCTTCAACTTTAAGTTTCTTTTTGCCATAAACAGGGGCGGGAGCTGGCTCAAGCTCCGACGGAGCAGGTTCTTGTGTAAGTTTTGGCACTGTTACTTCCTCGTCAGCAACAAACTTAAGGGCTTCTTTGCTTGTTATTAAAGTAATAGAAGTCCCTTTCTTAATTTTCTTATCATCCGTTGTTTTATTCACAACCGTAACTTCTCCTTTGGCCTTTTCACCTACGGTCTTTTCCCCCGTTGTATCAATCTCCATTGAAGCAGAAGCTGTAGCTTCAACAGGTCTTCCGGGAATAAGTCTTCGCTTTGCATCAACTGACGAAACGAGTGTGGAAAGCATAACAGTTTCACTTTTAACAAGAGGCTGCGAATTAACTTTAAGCCTTATCTTTGCCTTCGGATACACTTTCAGAAAAAAGTAAGAGAGGGGCACTATCACAAGGATAAAAATAAGCAAAATAAGAAACAGACTTTTTGAGAAGTGAAACTTAAAAGGAATCTTTAGGAAAGGTTTTTTTGATTCTTTAAAGGCGTCTCTGCTTTGAGATATAAACCCGGTATCCTCATCAATTTTAGCGGCTTCCATCGGATCCAAAAGCTCAATAAGATTTTTTCCAACCTCATCTTCCGTTTCAAACTCAACGCTCTTCCCCGACTTTTCAAGCTCTTTTCTTATTAGTTTTAAGTTTAGGGCATTTTCAAACAAAACCGAATTTTTAGGAACCTCAACAATAAGATTTGAGACACCAAGCTCCCTTATCTTTTTTAAAGTATCCATTACATCATCATTTATATCTATTGTTATTTTTTCCATATTTTTTACTAAACTTTATCCTTAAGCTCAAGATAAACTTCGGATAGCGCGGCGGGCATCACATCATCATGCCCCACGGTCTTTCCCGTAAGATCGGAAATGTAAGAAAGATCCGAGACCGAAACCCTCTCAAAAACGGGAGGCTCCTTAAAAGGTATGTTTCTTGTCCACGGCTCTTTTTCAAGAAGAGTCAAAACATCACCCAGTGAACTTCCCCCGCCTATTAGGTATATTTTAGAGGGGAAGGTCTTAACTCCGTCAAAATCCGAAAATAAAAGCTCAACTCCCGAAATCCAGATCTCTAAAACATTTCTTAAGCATGCTTCCACGTTTTCCATCTCTTCCGGGGAGAGAGTACCTAATGAATATCTTAACTTTTTTTCTTCAGCATCCGTAAAAGGAAGTCCGAAAGTTTCACTTATTGCTCTTGTTAAGTGCCTCCCGCCAAGAGAAAGAGTTCTTGTTGCAATAAGCCCGCCGCCGAAAACAATCCCCACATCCGTGGTTTCCCCGCCAATGTCCATTAAAATCATATTCGGATCTTTTGAAGAGTTGGTTAGGGATTTACTTAAAGCGTACATTTCAGAGCTGACTGCGAGAATCTTCAATTTAAGCTTCTTTGCAAGCTTATCCAAAATTTCAATATGAAATGATGGGGAAAACGCGGTAAACAGGGCTATTTCTATCCTTTCGCCTGTCATTCCGATCGGGTTTCCTATAAAAGTTCCGTCAATTTTAACCGAAGAGATGGACGAATTGGTAAGATCCAATTCCAGATCAGGATTGCCTGTCATCATTGCAACCTCTTTTGAGGCCTCAAGAAAAGCCGTATCCTGAATTTTGGCAACAACTTTTGAAAGCTCCCCTTCCGAAATGGGATCATTTGGATTAGTCCTTGTAAGGCGCACCGTGGTTACAAGGCCTTTTGTCATTTCCCCGGACAGGCCTATGACTACGTCTCTTGTTTTAGAATCCGCGGATGAAAGAGCCTCGGCAATTGCCACCTCCGATGCTTCTTTAACGCCCTCATAATCAACAATAGCGCCGCCTCTCGTGTACAAATACCCAAGAGGCTGTTTCCCAATACCTTGAATAGACAGCTTTCTTACCGAGGGGAGAGCTGTATCAAAAACAAGGCATTTAACATAATCCGTACCAATATCCCAAGTCAAAAACTGCCTGGGTTTTGACGGTTTGCCAAAAAGAGAAGGTAGTTTAAACATCATTAAAAGTTAGTTTCACAATCATTATATACTATGAAAGGACGGCTTTTATCCTCCTTACGCCTTTTGAAGAAGCCTCCTCCTTTAAGATCTTAAACCTCCCAAGCTCCCCGGTATTTTTAACATGAGGGCCGCCGCAGTATTCTTTTGAGTAGGCATCCTTTAAATCCTTCCCTATGCAATAAACCTTCACCGTTTCCCCGTACTTCTCGCCGAAAAAATGCAAAGCCCCGCTTTTTTCCGCCTCCTCTTTTGAAAGATCAACCGAAGAAACAGGGAGATCCTCGGAAATTTTACCGTTTACAATTTCTTCAACTTTTTTAATTTCTTCTTCGGTCATCTTCCTATCAAATGAAAAATCAAATCTTAATCTTTCGGTTGTGATATTGCTTCCCATTTGCCTTACCTCACTGCCTAAGGTGTCTCTTAAAGCCTGATGAAGAAGATGTGTCGCAGTGTGATATTTAATATGCATTTCGGAGGTCCCTTCAAGACCCCCTTTAAATTTCACTTCTGAAGCAAGTTTTGACTTCTCTTTATGCTTTTCAAAAGCTTTGTTAAAAGTTTCGGTGTCAACTTCCACATTCACTTCTTTTGCAACCTCAATAATCAGTTCCAAAGGAAAACCATAAGTTTCATAAATCATAAAAGCATCCTCTCCCGATAAAGTCCCTTTCATGGCAAGAAGATGCTCAAGTTTTTTAAGACCCTTTTCCAAAGCATCGCCAAATCTCTCCTCCTCTTTTAACAGTTCCGAAATTATTTGTTCTTTTTTTGTCAAAAGATGAGGATAGGGTTCTTTAAAAGTTTCAATTACGGCTCCCGCGAGATCCTTAGAAAAACCCTTTTTTATACCAAGTTTCTTGGCAAATCTTATAGCCCGTCTTACAAGCCTTCTTAAAAGGTAACCATGCTCTTTGTTTGAAGGCAAAACATCCTCCGCAGTTAAAAACACGGACGTTCTGATATGATCTGCGATAATTCTGAAACATTTATCAAAATCATCACTTTCTCCATAAGTTTTACCTGAAAGTTTCTCAACCCTCTCTACAACTTTTGAAAATACATCTGTTTCATAATCATCGTCCATTCCGTTTGCAACAAGAAGAACTCTTTCAAAGCCATAGCCCACATCAACACTATTTTTCTTAAGAGGTTTGTATGAACCGTCCTCCTGTTTTTCATACTGCATAAAAACGTTATTGCAGATTTCAATAAACCTTCTGCAGTTACAGTTTACATGGCACAAATCTCCATACTTTGGGTCATGAGCTCTTCCCGTATCATAAAAGATTTCCGAATCGGGACCCGCGGGATCTCCTGCTTTAGCCCCGCTTCTTTCCCACCAGTTTTTATTTCTTGGATAAGAAAAAATTCTTAAATTTCCTTTACCGACAAGATGAATGTCCCCTTCCTCGGCCGTTATCCCATATTTTTTAAACTCCTTTTTCCAGATTTCTAGTGACTCTGTATCTTTTGGTATTTTTGCATCACCTTGAAAGACGCTGACATAAAGCTTTTCAACAGAAAGACCAATAATATTTACAAAAAATTCAAGAGACCAGCCTATCTGCTCTTTTTTAAAGTAATCTCCTAAAGACCAGTTTCCCATCATTTCAAAAAAAGTGTGATGGACGGGAGTTTCCCCAACTTCATCAAGATCTTCAGCCCTTATGCATTTTTGGATATTTACAAGTCTTTTTCCCTCTGGGTGAGGCTCACCTAAAAGATATGGGATTAAAGGCTGCATTCCGCTTCCCGTGAATAAAGTTGTCGGGTCGTTTTGAGGAACAAGAGGGGAGTTTTGTATCTCAACGTGTTTTCTAACGCTATCCGTATAAAACTCTATAAATTTCCTTCTTAAATCAAGGTGTGAAAGCATGGTAAAAGTATAAACGATAAAAAACCCAAGTCAAAAAATCACTGTGGCGGAAGAACTGGCACGGGGGGTTCTGTGTCATTTACTATCTCATCAAACTGGCCGGCAATTTTATTAAACTCCTGATCAAAGCCTTCCTTTGATTTTGACAGCTTGTCATAATATTTGGCTTTTACTAACGCCTCCCCATTAACTATAAGAAGTCTTATCACACTTAACAAAAGCTTGTGAAGATTTTTCTCATCCGATCCGTCATAGGTTTCTATAAACTCCTTAAGATGCGCCACAACAGGATCTTCGGATTTAAGGTTATCTAAAAGATTTATATATTTTTCTTTTATTTCTTTATTTATCATATATTTTTAAATAATCGCTTCGGGCGGCGGCGTCTCCTCGGGTTTGGTGTTCCCGTTTCCGCCAGCCCCAGGTTGAGTTTCGGGTTGAGCTTCAAGTACCACTGTTGCGGTACCTTCTACTACCTGTTGGCCTGCTGGTTTTGCCTCTTCCGGCGCTTCAGGTGCTTTTTTGGTCTCTGCCCCTCCGCCTGCTTCTCCCACACTTTCCCCCTCGGGTTTTTCACCCGAAAGGCTTCTTCTTACACCTTCCGCAAACGCATCCATTTGGGCCCTAAAGGATTCTTCAGCCCTAGCAACTCTTTCATCAGCCGCCTTTTGCGCATCCGCCAACTGTTTTGCCATTCTTTCTTCAAACTCTCGTCTTTCCTTAGCTTCCCGCGCAGAAGCCTCATCAGCCTTCTTTAGCGCCTCTGTAAGATTTAATTGAAGCGTCTGAATTGTCTTAAGAAGTTCTGCCTGGGACTCTGTCAGATTTTTCACAGCACCCTCCGCCTTTTGAGCTCTTGTTTCGGCGGCTTTATTTGCCTCATCCTGCGCTACCTGCCTTGCTTGTTTTGTGGGAGCCTGTCCGGCATCTTCTTTCTCATTCTCCCGCTTCACTTTTTTCGCTCTAGCGCCAAATAGTGTTTCGGCGGCTGATAGATCTTCAACCGAGAGCCCATAGGCATCTCTTAAAATTGAAAGCTCCGAGATTATTTGAGCGTCTGAAAGGCCTTGGCCCATAAGCTCTTCCGCAAAAGTCATCAGCTCTCTGGCTGCCGCTCCACGGGTGTTATAGTACTCCCTAAGCTCCTTCGCAGCCTGTTGGTGAAGTCCGGCCGCTTCATCCCTTGCTTTTTGAAGGTTTTCCGCGTATTCACCATTGAGCCTTGCAAGAAGGTCCTCTCTATTCTTTTCAGAAACCCATCTTTCAAGCGGGTGTCCTTTGTTATTGTGCCCATCCCAATCCTGTTCAAGAGATCTTCCACCGTGCTGGCGCTTATACCCGGTTCTAAACTCATCCACCGTAAGCTCCCCTCTCATCCATTGATCGGTCAACCCAAATCTATTTCTAACAACCCCAGGCTCAAGCGCCGCGTCCACATCCGTTTCGGATGCAACTTTATAAAGATTCCTGGAGTCATCCCACTGCGGAACACCTTTAACCTGCTTCACCTGCGCAACAATAACTGTTTGTTTCTCCGGGTCCCTGTTGCCATTATTAAGACGCACATAAACTACTACGTCATCCTCATATTCTTTTTCTCCCTTCATCTTCCCCCAAAAACCGGTTTTCTCCTTCAGCCTATAAAAAACTTGAGGTGCGGCACTAAAACTTTGCTCTTCTACAATCTGTCCTTTGCCAAGCTCTTTGGCATCCGCCAGGTTTTCTATTCCAAGAGTTTTAAAAGCTCCCATGGCAGCTTGTTTGGCAATTTCAATCCTTGTACTTGAATCGCCGCCTTTATAAACATCCATTATTTCATTATGCATTGGGGGAGTCTCAACTTTTTTTTCAAGTTTTGAAATTTCGGCCTCGTTGGCCGCAAGTTCCATTTCTGCCGGCAGGGGAGTTCTTTCAGACATATTTAAGTTTGCGTTCTTCTATTAATATCCTCTTCAACTATATGCTTCTCTACTCCGTACTTCAAGCGTGATTTCTCTCTTATTCTTTCGGATAATGACTTTTTTTCAGGAGACTTGGCGAGAGTTTGAAGCTTACTTATCTCATCCCAATTAACTTTTAGAGAAAAAGGCGGTGAGGGGTGACCGTTAATAAGAAGCCTAATATACGAATTTCCTATTGGAAGGTTAATTAAATCGGTTTTATCAAAAACGGGAGTGAACTGATTTTCAAGATAAACGGCGTCATCAACACCAACTCTAAAAGAATTAATCGTGCCCACATTTCCAAAAACGGCTGTTTTTATATCATCCGAAAGCTGGGCAACAAACTGATTTGCCATTATCATGCATAATTTATACTTTCTTGCTTCGGATAAAATAGTTGCGATATCGGGAGTAGAAAAATTCTGAAATTCATCAATGTAAAGATAAAAATCAGGAAAATCAACTTTTCCCAAAGCATCCGCACGGCTTAAAGCCGCCCCAAGAAGCCTCGGAACCATTAAAAGACCCAAAAAGTTTGAATTTTCCTCCCCTATTTTCCCTTTTGAAAGATCAACAAGAAGAATTTTCTTGCTATCCATTACTTCCCTGAAATCAAAAGCCGATTTTGACTGACCGATTATATTTCTCATAATCCTTTCGGTGACAAATCTATCAACTTTTGAAACAAAATAACCTGTTTTTTCGCTTTTATGAAACTCCGAGGTCCCTGCCATTTCATCAGTCCAGTACTTTTTAACAAGCGGGTCTTTGATTAAAGGGATTTTTTCCTTGGCGTAATTTTTGTCAATTATCAGCCTTAAAACTTCTACCATCGTGTTCCCCGGCTCTTCCATTGCCGTAAGCATTACGTTTCTTAAAGCCCTTTCAAGCTGAGGGCCCATAATACCCTGATGATTGGGGTCATAAAGTTTATATAAGAGTGAAATAAAAGAGTTTACGATCAAATGCTTCTGGGTTTCGCTTTTTGCTTCAAGAATGTTTAGGCCAAGCGGGCGCTCTTCATCTCCCGCGTCAAAATAAATGACGTCCTCCAGCCTCTCCTCCGGTATCAAGGGGAGCATGTCCTCTATTGCGCTTCCGTGAGGGTCAATAAATCCAACTCCTTTTCCTTCTTTTATGTCCTGTATCGCCATAAATTTCATTAACTCCGATTTTCCTGTTCCAGTCTGACCGATTATGTAAAAATGCCTTCTTCTATCCTCGGTTGTGATTTTTACTTTCTTTTCAACCCCTCTAAAAATGCTGTCGCCAAGATACAAGCCTTCCTCGGGAAGATTAGGAGGAGCTGATGCTCTTTTACTTCTTAACCAGTTGATCCTTGGAGTTTTAATTTCTTTGTTTGGAAAATGGAAAATCGTTGCAAGTTCAACGCTGTTTAAAGTACTTGTGTTTTTATAAAGATAAATATCAAAAAAGGGTATAAAAATAGTTTTTGAAGAAAAAAACCTATAAATAAAATCTTCAACAAATTTCTTTTTAAAAAGAGTCAGTTCTTTTTTAAATCTGTTGTATTTCACATCGGAAAACTGCTCAAAAGTTCCCGTTAAATTTCTTAGATTGGCCTCGGCTTTAAACTTATCATCCGAAACCGAAACATATCTTAAGACAACATCAAAACCCGGTTTTGAAAGCTTTTTCTCAACGCCTTCAAGAAAGCTCTGATCTATATTGATCGGCTTTTTTTCAGGATTTGCCTGATGAGCTTTAATGCCCCCCACAAATCTATTACCCGCCGAAACCCATGCTTCCGAAGCGGGGCGCACTGAAATTTGAAGCGCTAAAACTTCCTCGGAAGAAAGTTTGCTCATAGCCGATGTAATACTGCTTATTCCATCCGAAGGAAGATCCTCAAAAGTTCTTAAAGGATAAAAAGGAGGGGCAGCAAGCTTTAAGGATGCGACGGCCACTTTGCCTCCCCTATCCCAGATTTTAGGTGGTTTGACTATATCAATTTCAGCCGAAGGGTAAGCCCCGTTTATCTGCTTTTCAACAAGTGTTGCTAAATGGTTTGGGCATGAAACATAAAAGCTTATATCGGATTCTTTCCCAATAATTTCAAAAGTGATATGCTCCTGCTCTGAAAAAAGGCCCTGGAAGAATCCTTTTTTTAAGGAGTACAGGGAAGCAAACATTTGTTCAGCCACTTTTATTTCAATTTCATTTAGTTCGGGCACCCTCACAAGAAAAAAAGTTGTGTTTAAAGCGTTTTTCTTTTTCAGGCCCGATTTTATAAAACCCGTAATAAGGCGGAGTAAAAAATACAAAAAGAGAAGAAAAATAACAACATAAAGAGCAATAAAAGCGAGGTCTATTATAGATTGAGAGGAGAAAGAATCTATTCTCATAAGGCAGATTTACTTTTTAATTATACAGGTAAAAGCGGGAAGGCTCTATGAAGATACAGAATGTATGTAAGCACCCTCCATTTCAGAGGCGTCCTTAAATAACCCATCGGCCCCCAAAATTACAGGGTGTTGTTGGGAGGGTTCACCAGGGGAAACGGCGGCGCCCTTGGATTCACCTTCGGGTGCAGGAGGAGGAGACACTCCCAAAGGAGGCCTTTCACTGATAGCAGGAGGCACAGGCGGGGGAGCCGTTTCGGTTTCTTCGGCCAAGATCCCTTGGAGTGTTTCAAGATGTCCAACAGGAGCCTCAGATCCCGGCGCCGCTTCCGAGGGCTCTTTCAGAGGAGGCGTTGGTTCAGTAGTGGGTGAGAAGTTAGGAGTGTAGGCAGTAGCCATAACTTTATTATAACGTATGAAAAATCAATCTGTAGTATGAGATCAGTTATGGCTTCTTATACCTTTAAAAAATCTCTGCTTCCTTTCACCTTCGTCATCGCCATCCTGTTTTTCAGAAGGCTCCCCGGAAATCTCATCTTTAAGATCCGAAACATAGTCTTCAACCTGTTCTCTAACGGGCTCCGACACCTCTTCCACTTTTCTTAAAATGGGTTCAATCTTTTCCTTAATCTCTGAAAGTTTCGGCTCGGCCTTCTCTCTGGCTTCAGAAACTTTCTCTGATATATCTCTTGCCAAATCCCCCATAGCTTCTTTTTTATCATCATATAAAGCTTTGAGCCTTGTTCTTGTTTTTTTACCTTCATCAGGAGCAAAAAGTAGCCCCAAAACACCTCCGATGATGGCTCCTACAGCAACTCCGAACAAAAACCCCTCGGCTTCCCTTTTTTCACACATTTTAATCACCCTCCTTTCCACCCTTTTTAAAATCTTTTATGGCGCCAAGCACTTTAAGGCTTGAAACAATACCAGTGGTCAAACTTGATATAGCAGTAATCGGTCCCGCAACTGAATCCGTAATATTCTCCGCATTATCTAAAACACGGTTCATTTTCTTAATTGTTTCGCGAAATTCCTTAAGAACAGTAACAACATAAATCCCTACAACAATAAGGTTGATTGTAAGTAAAGTGAGAATAATAACAAGAACAATCTGATAATCTATCACAGGCAGTACCTTTCTTTTGGGGATCAAAACGAGTATCACACAGGGCAAAGAGGTAGTCAAGAGAAAGGGGCCAAAGGCAGACAGGCCCCCAAAACCAAAGCTAAAGGAAGCGTCCGGGAAGCTTTTTAATTTCACTTTTTAACTCACTAAGCTTTCCCACAACTTCCTCCGGAGGAAAACCAGGTGTGGTATAAACCGCAACGGACCTACCTAACACCCTCCTTTCTGCTATCATCAACCTCCAAGGAAAAAGGATCAGCATCTTTTCATGGCGATCCGCACGTGTTGAACAAAACTCCAGACCGGCAAACCACTCATAAGAATCATCCGTTTCAATCCCACCCCGCGCTCCTATAAAACCGGGAACTTTCTCCGCCGCCATGGCAAGATCCGCTCCGACACTAATAAAACGCGACCTAAACATTTGGTTCAACTTCAAAACCCCCCAGGGAAAAAACGGGCCATTAAAACCTTGAAGTTGGGTTTTAACCCTCTTTCCGCTCATTAGAATCTCTCCCTTTTTTAAAAGTTTTTGAACTCTTCTTCTTTTTCCTCCCCCTCTTTGCCAAAAACCCCAAGGTCATTTCCGTTAAACTTCACAGTTAGCACACCGGCGTTTCCTGCCTTTAACTTTATGGATGAAGAAGCCTCAAACACCCTTGATGTGCCAAAAAGCATCGTTCCTTCAAACTCCTTCCTTCCGTCGCTAAAAACCAAAACAGGGCTTGATCCCGACTTGGCAAAAAGCTCAAGCTTTAGCAAGGAGACCTCCGCCGCGCCCTCTTTTTTCACTACCACGCTTCTTGTAATTCTTGTTTCCTTTCCAAGTTTATTAACGGACAAAAAGTTTAAAGAGTTTAAGCCCTCCGACAAATCAACCCTGAAAACAAAAGTGCCATCGGGATTAATATTTATTTTCTGCCCGTTTAAAAAAACCGATGAGTCTCGGTCCGTCCTTCCCACAACCTCAAGACTTTCTTCGGAGTAGGCTATATCAGAGCTTGGGCTTTCCACAACCAAAGAGGGTGCTCCTGTATAAGATCGGTATTGATAAAAAAGGTATGCAAAAAATGCGAGTATTAAGATGAGCGTTGAAAAAACAATCACGGTTGCGGGCGTTATTAAAAACCCGGGCGATTCAATAGGCCTTATAACCCTTGGTTTTTTGACTTTTTTTTCATCAAATTCTCTTCTGAAAAACGCGAGAACTTCATCAACATTTAAATCAAGAACACTAGCATAAAGCTTTAAAAAGCCTTTAGTGTGCACAAGGCTTGAAAACTGCGAATAGTCATTTTCCTCAAGGGCCAAAAGATACTTTGGATGAATCTTTGTAAACTTCTGAACATCCGTTAAGGAAAGCCCTTTTTTCTCCCGCGCGGATTTAAGCATTTCTCCGACAGTTTTCATTGACGAACCTATCTTAGCTTCATTCATATGTGTATATTTTTGATACGTCTAACTTTTTTGACACTTTAGTTTTTGGCGTCTTCATAAGCGTATACAAGTTGCTGCTTGATCCTATTGATAAAGCGCTTTCATACCTATTGAAATTAAAAAGCGCATAAATTATTGCTAGATTAAATTCATTTATTATACTCTGCACCAAAAGAAACCTCTCAAGCGACCTTTCGCTTGATCCGAAGCAGATATATGCTTTCCCAAAACTACCCCATAGAGCCTCAAGCTCTCGTGATAGAAAAAGCTTAAAGCCTGAAGGAGTGTAAGGAGGATCTGAAAATACCACATCATAACTTTCAATTAAATCCTTGGGAAGCCCCTCTCTTAAATCGGCATAGTAAAGCTGTATATCAAAGCTTTTCTTTTTTGCAACGCTTTCTATAAAAGAAAGCTGGGATGGATCTATGTCACATACTGCAACATTTTTAAACGCACCTATTTCCAAAAGGCAAAGAGAAGTAAGATCATCATCACCAAGAAAAAGTATTGAGGCATCTTCATAGGCTTCATTCTCCATTAAAAACTTGATTCTTTTTACCTGCGTGTCTTCGGTGGAATAAAACTGGTCATATTCTCTTTTAGGTTTAGGTCTGGAAGTGGCACACTCTTTGTAAAGACTATGGATCAAAAGCTCATCTGAAGCCTCAAAAGCCTTCTTATTAAAAGTAAGAGAGGATAAAAACTTTTTCCCGTTATCATTTAAAATAAAAAAGTTTGAAACAGGTTCTAGATAAGAAGAAAAATTATCGCGAAACTTTTTAAGGGTTTCTTTTGAAAATCCGGTTTTTCCTATAAGATCATGTGTTGAAATTCTTCCCTCTCTTTTAATATTTTCAAGAATAAGAAAAAGGTCGCCGGAAGAAATCCCAACTTTTTCGCTAAGATTTTTTAGATCCATAACTTTAAATTTCTTCTTCGGCAGGAGTTAACATGCTCTCGGGGTTTCTAATAAGCACATCCCGCGGTTTGCTTCCGTCGGCGGCTCCAACTATTCCTTTTGCCTCAAGCTCATCTAGAAGCCTGGCCGCCCTTGCATATCCAATGGAAAGCTTTCTCTGAAGTAAAGAAGCGGATGCCCGATCACTTGCGGAAACTATCTTCACAGCCTCTTCAAAAAGCTCATCCGAAGACTCCATAATACTATTTTTCGGCGCAACAGGCTTTACCACCTCCTCTTTATATTCAGGCCTTACTCCGCTGCCCTTCAAAAAGGTTACAAGGTTATTTATTTCTTTATCGGATATAAACACGCCCTGGATTCTAACCGGTTTTGAAGTTTCGGGAGGGACATAAAGCATATCTCCTTTTCCAAGAAGCTTCTCGGATCCTATCGTGTCTATGATTATCCTTGATTCAATCTGGCTTGCAACGGAAAAAGCTACTCTTGTTGGTATATTTGCTTTTATAAGTCCAGTAATGACATCAACCCTAGGGCTTTGAGTGGATAAAATAAGATGAACTCCTGTTGCTCTTGATAATTGTGCCAGTCTGCATATAGCTTTTTCCATTTCACCCGGAGCAAGAGCCATAAGCTCTGCAAGCTCATCAACAATTATCACAATGTAAGGAAGCGCCTGAAAACCCGACAGCTCGTTATATGCCGAAATGTTTCTCACTTTGGCGTTTTCAAAAAGTTTATACCTTCTTTCCATTTCCGAAACTGCCCATTTAAATGCCATCGGAGCTTTTTCAACATCCGTAATTACGGGAACAAGAAGATGGGGGATATCATTGTAATTAACGAGCTCAACCCTCTTTGGATCAACCAGTATAAACTTGCACTCCGCGGGAGAACATCTGTAAAGAAGTGAGAACAAAATTGAATGAAGAAACACTGACTTTCCTGAACCTGTACTACCCGCGATAAGAATATGGGGCATTTTAGAAATATCCGCGATGCAGGGCTGGCCGGCAACATTATGCCCAAGCGTAATCGTAAGTTTTGATTTTGAAGCCTTCATAATATCCGAAGTGACCATGCCCTTAAATGAAACAATGGCGGTTGAGAAGTTTGGGACCTCAATACCTATTAAAGACTTTCCGGGGATGGGGGCTTCTATTCTTACAGAACCCGTGGGAGAAGCCAAAGCCAAGGCTATATCATTTTGAAGATTGGTTACTTTTGCAATTTTGGTAACGGATGTAATTTCAAGCGCATATTGGGTGACTGCTGGACCAAAGTTAGTTTCTGCAACCCTTGTTTTTATACCAAAAGACGCAAGAGTCTTTTCTATTACCTGCTTTCTTGCATTAACATCGCCCCTATCTGCGGCCATAGATGAGGGCTCCGAAAGAAGCTCAATGGGCGGATACTCCCACACCTTATCAGTATAAGGAAGGTTTTGGGGAGAAGATCTTCTCCCATTGAAAGAGCCCCCGTCTCTAACATCAAGAGGCTCTGAAGCGCTTGGTATAACTTCCAGAAAAGGCCCCTTGCGTTTAGGCCTTTCATAAACTTCCCCATTTGAATCCTCATCCTCACTTGAACTATTTCCGATATTTGCACCGCGGGGAAAAACAGAGGATGACTCTTTCTGAAAGGAGGGTAAAAAACTAAATTTGGTCTTAAAGTTATCTTTGGTTTTTGAAAGAAACCCAAACATCTGCTCAAATGAAACATCAAATACCAAAACCGCTGAAATAAGAAGAGCGCACAAAAGAAGCAGAACACCCCCGAAAATTGTTACGCTTCCCCTTAGCATTTCGGACACATTCAGTCCCACAAAACCCCCCGCCTCTTCCGAGAAAAAGATGGACGAAAGTGAAGAAATAGCAAGAGTAGCAATAAGAAGCCCAAATAAAACCCTGAAGTCAACAAACTTCCATTTTAAAAACCTAAACAAAAGAAGCGATATCAGAATAAAAATAAATGGGAGGAAAATGGATCCGTACCCCAAAACCGAAAGCTGGATATCATGAACAATTGATAAAAGACTGCCGTTATCGGTAACTAGGGAAATAAGGCTTAAACCCGAAGCAGCCAGAAAAATAACACCCAAGACCGATTTCAGGCTGTCACTTTTTATCTTAAATTTAAGGGATTTCTTGCGTCCTCTAGGCATTAGCCCTATATTATCAAAAACACTCCAAATTGTCTTGTGGTGTCTGTTGATTACTGCGTCAAAAATGTCATTTCCGATTTTGTTAAAATGACTCAAAGATATTTAGTAAGATGAAGATAAACAAATCGCAGAAAAAATTCATTAAGGCAAACTATAAATACCTAACCGCAAAAGAGCCCGCGGAAAAAACGGGGTTAACGGAAAAAGAAATAAATGACCACTTTAAAAAGGAAGGCATGAGGGAAAAGCTGGCTGCTTTAGACGTAGGAAATATTTTCAAACCAACCTCAATTTCAGAAATCAGGGACTTCTTAATTGAAAACTTCGGTACGATTCTGCTTCTTACCATCACAACTTTTCTGGTCTTTGCAAACTCGCTTTTAGGGCAGTTTGTATCCGATGATATCGGAGGGTACAGAGACCATCCTTCAGTCAGAGAGCCAATACTTTCACCAAACAACTTTTACTCACAAATGATTTTTTACAGAATAATGTTTCGGATTTTTAATCTTGACCCTGTACCTCTTCACTTATCGTCGCTTCTTATACATATTGCTGCTGTAATCCTTACTTTTATCCTCATTTCAGCTATATTCGGAAAGAGGATCGGGGTAATTTCATCGCTTCTTTTTGCTACCCACCCCGTCAACTCGGAGGCCGTTGCATGGATTTCATCCCTCAACTACCTTATAAACGGAGCCGTGTTTGGTATAACCTCCCTTCTTTACATACTCTATAGAAATTCGCTTAATAAAAAATATCTCCTTTTCTCGCTTGGTTTCTTTTCTTTTTCGGTTTTTTTCACAACAATCCCATGGATTATAACTATCCCGCCTCTCCTTCTTATAATTGATCAATTTTTCCTTGAAAAAAAGTTTTCTTTTAAAAAAGTTCTTACTATTTCTTTATTTGTTATTCCCATAGCACTCTTTTGGGTATTAAAGGCAGGGTGGATAAGCGACAGGGTAATACAAGTTAAGAGCTCCAGAGAGAATCCTTACTCAAACACTCCTTATATAGCAGGCGCCGCATATACGGTAGAAAAAAGCCTTGAACTTCTTGTATTCCCCAGGGACCTCACCCTTTACCATGAAGGCGAAATAATAGAAAAAACCTACCTTTACTTTATGTACTTTGTAACCGGATCCTTGCTTTTCTTATCTGTAATTTTGGTGAGGAAAGGAAGAAAAGTGTCGGGGTTGATCTTATTTTTCATTGTTTCTTTAGGACCGGCCTTAAGCCCGATTCACGTAGCATGGTACGCTGCCGAAAGATATATTTACATTGGCTCAATTGCATTCACAGCTCTTTTGGCAATGATATTTCTAAAACTTGAGGAAATTTCCGGAAGGAGAAACACGGCGCTGATCCTTACAGGAATACTTGTTTTTGCTTACTCTGTTAGAACTATTATGAGAAACGCTGAATGGCAGACCCCGAAAAAACTTTGGCTTGCAACTGACAGAGTTTCCCCAAGAAGCCCCAAAGTGCATAACAATCTTGGAGATATTTATTCGCAGGAAGGAAACTTGCAAAAATCCGCCGAAGAATTCTCAAAAGCAATTTTACTTTCTCCCGAATACACAGATGCCATCCATAACCTTGGGGTAACCTATATCAAAGCCCAAAGATATGACCTTGCAAAACAGGCGCTTTTAAGAGTTGTTCAAATTGACCCGTACATGGCTCCCGCCTGGGTTAAACTTGGGGCGCTAGAATTCGGAGAAGGAAATAACGACAAGGCAATAGAGTATTTTGAGAACGCTCTTAAAGCAGATCCGAATAACCAGGACGCTAAAAAACTTCTGGAGAGAATCTTAACTCCTAAACTTCAATGATGCTGACAAGGACCAAAGGCTCTCTTCCCGTCTTTTTATATAAAAACCTTGAAAGGGCTTTTTCAAGGTTTGATCTGAAAAGCCCCTTGTTCCCATAATCTTTTTTATTCTGACTAAACGCATTTCTTACAACATTTGAGGCATCACTGATAAGACTTTGGGATTCTTTCACATAAATAAAGCCTCTTGTTAATATATCAACCGCATTTATCTCCTTATCTTTTTTAACAGTCACTACTGCCGCCATAATCCCATTTGTTGAAAGGACATTTCTGTCTTCAATAACTTTTTCACCCACATCCCCAACAAGTCTCCCGTCAACATATACATTGGATAAACTTAACCTTTCTCCCTTTTTAGAAGTCCCTCCTGAAAGTAAAATAGAATCCCCTTCAAGAAGCTCAAAGATATTTTCCTTTTTTACCCCCATATCCGAAATCATATTTGCATAAGCCCTCATATGCCTTACTGTACCTCCTATTGGCATATAATATTTAGGTTTGCATAAAGCGGCCATTAGTTTAAGATCACCCTTTAAGCCATGTCCTGAAACGTGCAAATTTCCCTGAATTTCAGATTCAATTACAACCGCTCCATTTAAGATTAATCTGTCTATGAGAGTTTCCACATCATCTCTGACTCCGGGAGGGTTCGGGTCGGCCGAGAAAACAACATAAGCTCCGTCTAAAAGCTCAATATCCTTATGCTCTCCACGTGAAATTCTGCCAATTGCCGACTCCGGCTGGCCGTAAGCGCCCGCCACAATATACATAAGTTCAGATTGATTAAATCTTCTGCTTTTTTCTTTGGGGATAAAGGTATCCTGGGGAAAGTTAAGATACCCAAGTTTTATTGCAACCTCAACAACCTGGTCAATAGCCCGACCGGAAAAAACCACCTTTCTTCCATGCTTTACCGCGCTTGAAATAGCCTGCTCAAGCCTTGAGACGTTTGAAGAGACTGTAGTCACAAAAAACTGCTTGCCGTGAGCCGCTTCAAGTAAGGAATCAAAGGAGTCTTCTATTGTCTTTTCACTTCTTGCATACCCTTCGGTTGTTGCACCCAAACAGTCGGATAAGAGAAGGGTAACCCCGTTTTGACAAAGCCTTGACACTTTTGCTACGTCAAAAGGTTTATCCAAGACAGGTGTCCAGTCAAACTTGTAGTCGGCGCAATGAATTACCATTCCCTGCGGGGTATCAATTGAAATACCGCATGAGTCTGGAACCGAGTGGTTAACCCTGAAATAATCTACTTTAAAAGGACCAACAGCAACCGGACCTCCTTCAGGATCAACCATCCTTAAACTTGTTCCCGAAAGCATATCTTTTTCTTTTAACTTTACCTGTATCAAACCCTGAACAAGCCTTGTCGCGAAAACTGGCATTTTAAGGTCTTTTAAAACAAAAGGTATAGCCCCAATATGATCGTCATGCCCATGTGTTACAAATAAAGCTTTAACCTTATGGGAATTTTCAAGTAAGTAGGTAATATCAGGAAGAACGACATCAACCCCAAGCATTTCAGCATCAGGAAACCCAATCCCGCAGTCAACGATAATTATGTCGTCACCGTATTCATAAACAGTCATGTTTTTGGTGACGCCCGTTGTCCCGCCAAGAGTTAAAATTTTTAACGGCAGCTTACCCGAGGTGTTTTGTGAAAACTTCTCCCCTTCCTGCAAAAACTTAAATTTCATAAAAGTAGGTTCATTTTAAATTAGGCTCATCTGCTTGTCATCTTTCTTTTTTATCCCTTTGTCTTCAAAATCTTTAAGGCCCATTATCATCACTTCCTTTATTTTCTTAAACTCCGTTCTTAGAATCTTCTCAACTGCGGGGTTTCGCAAAGCAGCGGCCGGGTGATATAAAGGAAAAATTATTTTATTTCCCACTTTTTTTGGGACCCCGTGGTCTTTAGATATTTTCCCATCCTTGTCAAAAAACTCAAGGGCAAACCTCCCAAGCGGCACAACCACTTTTGGACTGATTGCTCTAAGTTGTGAGTCAAGGTAAGGCGAGCAAGCCCTGACCTCATCAACCATAGGATCCCTATTTTCTGGAGGTCTATGTTTGATTATGTTTCCAATCCACACATCTTCTCTTTTTAAGCCGATGCTTCTTAACATTTCCTCAAGCATTTTACCCGCCCTTCCGACAAAAGGTCTTCCCTGCTGATCTTCATTGTATCCAGGAGCCTCGCCTATAAAGGCAATCTGTGAGTTAGGGTTTCCTTCACCTGGAACGGCGCGAGTAGCTGATTTACATAGTCTGCATTTTTTGCAGGAAACAACAGCTTTTTCAATTTGCCTTAAAACATCTACTTTATTCATGAATTTAAGTTAAAGTGTATCATAAGCCATCATTTGAGCGTTGGCTAAGATTAATATAGTATGGGTAAAAACAGAAAGGAGACGGACATGAACACCACTTACATATGTTTGTCATCAACTGTAATTGGGATCATCTCGTTTGTGATCTTCAGCTATGGATTCGCAAAACACATGCAGGAAAAAATAGCTGGCGACCCCGATCTAAGCGATAGCGAAAGAGAGGAATCACTAACTTTCCTAAGAAAGTGGAAATTTGCGGCCCCCATTGGTCTTCTACTCTTTATGGGTGTGTTTGCATACGGAACATTGTTTGAACCCCCAGAGGCACCGCACCAGCATAAGAAAGGAGTTTAGCATGGCTGCCTGGTGGAACGAACTTTCTGCCATGACAAGGGGGGCCATCATTACGGGGAGCATTATCTCCTACATTCTGATGGCCGTTCTGTATTTTCTCCTCTGGCTTGGTGGGGTGCTCGCCGAAGCGGAGAGGACAGGGGGCGATACACATGAACCGATGCTCACCTACACTGAAGCTTTCCTGGCCGTAGTTTGCTTTATTCTTGCTCCGGTGGCGGTGTGGCCTCTCTTGCTCTACTCCCTCTACGTGATTTGGAAAGACGCAAGAAAAATAACCAAAGCTTGACCTCAAACCCGCCAGTCTGACACCCGGCGGGTTTTTCAAATACAAATGAAGGCATGCTTACTTTCGTACTGGAAGAAGAGGTTTAACTTCCACAGGTCTGTTGCTAAAATAATCCTTATGGAAAGCTATACTGCCATAGTTGTAGGAGGGGGTCCATCAGGTCTTGAATGCGCGCGGGAACTTAGCAAGCTCGGGCACAAAGTTCTGGTTTTAGAAAGATCAAAAATACCTGGAGAGCCAAACTTCTCTACGGGGGGAACACCTTTAGAAACGATTAATGAATACAACATTCCACTAAGCGTAACAAAAGATTATTTCAATAAAATTTCCCTAATAACTAATATTGAGAAGGCTGTTTTTACAAATGATTTTCCCGCAGGGTATGTTCTTGATTTCAGAGAGTTTAAAAAGCATCTTGCCGATGAAATTAGAAAAGGTCATGGATGGACTGTTTATGGGTCTGACATCACAAATGTAAAGTTTGAAAGAGGCAAGATCAAAAGCCTTTCATTCGTGGTGGACGGACATCAAAAAGAGGTGTCCGCAAAGTACTTTATTGACGCAACGGCTAAGGAAGGAGCTTTAGTTTCAAAACTTGGATTAAGAAATCATAAAAACCATAAAACTACAACCGGCATTGAATACATTGTTAAAGTTAAACTAGACGATTTTTACAAAAACAACCTCTGTATCTTTCTGGGGGGAAAGTACCTTCCCGACGGTTACGCCTGGGTTTTCCCTTTCGGGACTGATACTTATAAAATTGGCGTGATTGTGTATGACGGGAAGGAAAGCGACTTTCAAAAACCTGAAGGGGGATACCTTGACTCTTTTTTACAATCAATTTCGAAGAATGGATTTGAGATACTTGAAAAACATGGAGGAACGCTTATTTTAACAAACGGTTTTAAGAGAAACGTTTGGGGAAACATAATATCTGTCGGCGATAACGCGGGTATGTGCAATCCGTTATTCGCCGAAGGGATCAGGCACGCGCTTTTCAGCGGGAGATTAGCCGCAAGAATCATAGATAAAACGGAAAGGGGAAATTTAGAAATCAACCACCTGCTTAATTACGATGCACAACTAAATAAATACAAAGGAAGCTCATGGGGTATAGGCAGGTTCTTTGCAGACCTCCTATATCACACTAAAAACGACAAGCTAAAGGACCTCCTGACAAAAAGGGTTTCCAAGCTTTCATGTAATGACGTGATAGACACCGGCTTTGAATACAATTTCTCCTCACTCCTTAAACTCCTCAAATAAAAACCGCCCCTTGAGAAACCAAAGAGCGGTCATAGACCTTACACAATCATGCTAGCAACACTTTCGAGTGTGCCATCCGGAAGCGTAAGAGCCTGAATAAACTTTCCTGCAAGCGGTAGGCGTGAAGCTGCAATCTGATGAAAAGGATCAATCAGGCTGTTGACCACACAACCACAATGGGAGCAGTCCGCTTCAGGGCCAAAGATACACTGCCCCTTGGGCTTCCCGTGAAAGTCGTAGGATATAACCCTGTTGGCGATTGCACACATTGCAGGCGAATACGTAGCAGTATGATCCGGATGCAAAGTGCCAATTTGCGCTTCACTCATATTGATCCTCGCACCCATCTGCCGAAGCTTGAGGAGAAGCTCCACAAAGTCTGCTCTTTGCGCATCGGTCGGAGCCCAATCGGGAAGGCTTTCCCCAATGGGAGGTGTGGCGGTACTAAATACCATCCCATCAATCCCAGGGAAACCATCCAGCTGCCAAATCAACCTTTCCATCTCTCCCGCGTTGGCGCTCATAAGCACCGTGTGGCTGAAGACTGGGAAAACATGGCCTAAAGCACTAGCTTTCTCACGCCCTAAAAGTATTTGGCGTCTTGCCCTATCAGCCAAACCTGGAACGCCCCTCAAACGGTTATGCATCTCATCAGGCCCATCAATACTCACAACGTAGGTCACGGGAGATTGCCTTCCATTCTTTACGAAAGTTCCCATCTCGTAGAAGAAGGTTGTAATAATCCATGTGATCGGCGTGATCCCGACAACATGATGAAGCTCTTTCCTTCGCGCTCCAGGTTCACCTCCTACTATGGTCAGGTGAACCGCCCCTGCTTTAACTGCATCCGAGATAATCTTTACCCAACCCTCAATGGGGAGCCCGTGAGGGCCCGATTTAATCACCGGCACGTAGCAATCAGGGCATTCCATAGGGCAAACCTGGGTTATCTCAACCGATAAGCCCATGTACCCATTAGCCCCAAGTCTTGAAACCGGAGTAGCCAGCCTTGCCAAAGTCATAAAGTTATGCCAGCTTGACATCTTCACTCTCCTTTCGCATTTTGGTTTTGGCTAATGTTACTATAAATTATCACAATTACAAACTTTGTATAATCACTCGTGAGTTTAATTTAAGGATAATAACAAACCTGATATAATAAGGCTTAGAAAGGAGTGACACCCGTGGAGATAAACGCACTAACAATTGGTGCAGCTTATGTTGTTATAAACTACATTGTTGTGGGGATAGTCGTCGGTAGCTTACTTTACGAACTCATGAAAGAAGTTCGCAAGAAGAAAGCATATAGTGGGGTGGACTGGAGAACACATGCGCCCAGCCGGTGGGAAATGCCAGCTCTTATCACGGCTTTTGCACTTTCCCCAATTTCATTACCTGCTTCTTTCCTCCTGCTCCTGTTCCTTCTGGAATATGCACCGGGGTAGCAGGAACGCGAGAGTTAAAACAGCCCCTAAAATCAGGTGAACCAAGAGGGCTGTTTTTTATTCTTCTGTTAAAATGCCTGTATGCTTTCTCTGATAATCGTTAAGGCCGTGCTTATCTGTATCCGCACATTTACAAAATATTCCGGTACTGCTCTTCCCGGTCTCATTGTAGAAACCTACTTTCCCAAAACCTTTGAAAAACTTTTAAGAAATATAAAGCACATGGTTCTTGTTACAGGAACAAACGGCAAAACCACAACTTCAAGAATGCTTTGCCATCTGCTTAAAAAAAATAATGTGGGTTTTATTTCAAATCCGAGTGGTTCCAATTTATTAAGAGGGATTGCATCAACTCTAGCCGAAAATTCGGACATTGCAGGAAATATAAAAACTAATCTGGCTGTTTTTGAGATAGAGGAGGCAAGTCTTCCGAAACTTACAGGTATAATAAGGCCCGACATAATTATCGTAACAAACATTTTCCGGGACCAGCTTGATGCATACGGTGAAATTGACAAAACGTACCAATACCTAAAAGAGGGCATAGAAAAATCCGATAACCCAAGATTAATCCTAAACGCGGATGATGAAAGGGTGAGAAGCTTAAGAAATTTTTCAAAAAATGAGGTGGATCTTATTTCTTTTGAAAAAGCTTACCTAAGGCATATAAAATTTGAGAATAGAGAAAGTAAAAATACTGCCACCAATATTAAAGCATGTGAGATTAGAAATGTTGAGGTTCATAAGGACTTAGGTATTTCCTTTGATCTTTCTTACGGTGAAGGAAAAATTAAAAAGATTGCAACTTTATCCCCCGGTTTTCATAACGCTTTTAACGCATCGGCCGCTATTATCAGCTTTGACTCTCTCTCAAAACTTGGGGTAGTTAAAGCTAATAAACCTGATACCAGCTTAAGCGATTTCAAACCCCCATTTGGAAGAGGCGAAATTATTAAGGTAGGAAATACTAAATTTCAGATCCTTCTTTTTAAAAATCCTGCCGGAGCAAACCTTAATCTTCATCTTCTTGAAAGTGTACAGAAGCGTGAAGCGGTATTTTTAATTCTTAATGACAACACGGCAGACGGGAAAGATGTTTCATGGATCTGGGATTGCGATTTCACTCTTTTGAAAAATCTTAACTTCAAAAACGTTTACATCTCGGGAACAAGAGCCTTTGATCTGGCCTTAAGGCTAAAGTATGAAGGAATTGAAGTTTCCCAAGTAGATGGGAACGCACATAAAATACTTGATTTAATTCTTAAAGAAAACTTTGATATGGTGTATGTACTTCCAACCTACACAGCAATGCTTTCAGTCAGGGGTTTACTATCACAACATACTGGAGTTAAAGAAATTTGGAAACACTAAGGAGAATAAGGGTATGAACCTAAAACTAAACCACTTATATTCCCAAAACCTTAACATTTACGGAGATCTTGGAAATATTATTGCCTTTAAATACAAGGCAGAAAAAGCGGGGATAAACCTTTATGTGTCTCACACAGAAATCGGTGAAGAAATAAGCGAAGCCGATATTTACTTTATAGGAGGCGGGCAGGATCAAGACCAAATCCTGGTCTATGAGGATCTTCTTAGACACAAAGGCTTCATCCTAAATGAAGTTGAGAAAGGCAAAGTTTTTCTTCTTATTTGTGGAGGCTACCAGCTTTTTGGCAAATACTTTGTGGATGGAGAGGGGAATGCGCTAAAGGGGCTTTCCATTCTTGATCTTGAAACTAACTCACCGGATAGCAAAGTTTCATCCCGCTGCATTGGAAATATTGTTGCTCAATTAAACAGTGGGTTTATTAAACACTGGGACGTTGATGCATCTTTTTCAAAATACATAGTTGGTTTTGAAAATCACGGAGGGCAAACTAAACTTCTAACTGACCAGGTTAAACCGATTGGAGAGGTAATCAAGGGCTTTGGCAATAACTCAACCGACAAAGTTGAAGGCTGTTTTTACAAAAACATCATCGGATCATATATGCATGGGTCCTTCCTTCCCAAAAACCCCCACATCACAAACGCCATTTTAAAAAAAGCCCTCTTGCAAAAGTACAATGATGTAACTTTTGAAAACCTCTATGAAGGGGAGGAAAAGAAAGCTCATCAACTGATCCTCATGAGATCTGGATTTTAAAGCCGTAAGAGAATCAAATAGTTCCTCGGGGCAAGTAATTCTTTAAATTCTGGGCGTTAATATTAACCGATTTGCTTTTACCCTCCACAATCTCTCTAGCAACTTTTCTTGCTATTGCTTCAAGGGTTCTATTTAAACTTCTGATACCGGAATCAAAACCCAAAGGTCTTATGACCTGCCCCCAAAGACCGGGATCAATTGTAAGATCCTCCTTTGTCAGTCCCGCGTTAGCTAAAACTTTAGGCAAAAGATAGTCCCTGGCGATAACCTCCTTTTCATAATCCGTGTATGAAGGCATTTTTATAATCTCCATTCTGTCAAGAAGCGCCGTAGATAAAGTCCCAAGCCCGTTTGCACTGCAGACAAACAAAACTTCAGATAAATCAACGGGATAATCAATATAATGATCCCTGAAAGAAGTGTTTTGATTAGGGTCCAAAATTTCAAGAAGGGTTGCCATCACATCCTGTCTTAACCCAGTCTCACCGCTTGACTTGTCTATTTCATCAAGAAGGATCAAAGGGTTCATTACACCTGATCTTACCAAAGCTTTTATAATCTGGCCCGGCTCCGCTTCAGGAAAGACTTTACTTCTTCCTCTTAACTCCAGTACGGAGCCAATACCTCCCATTGCAATCCTTACAAACTTTCTGCCAAGAGCATCCGCAAGAGATATGGCAAAAGTAGTTTTCCCGATGCCCTGCAGACCTACAAACAAAAGTATCGGAGATTTTGAAATCGCTTCCTTTACTGATCTTCCCTTAAGTATCGCGGTTGATAAATACTCAAGTATTCTATCCTTCACTTCCTCAAGCCCAAAATGATTGGCATCAAGAAGCTTTTTAGTCGCAGAAAGATCAAGATTGTCGGTCGTTCTTTTGCTCCAGGGGATGCTGACAAGAATATCAATATATCTTGCCAAAGTGTCATACCCTTCGGTATAACCCCCAAGCTTTGCCATCCTGTTAAGACGGTCAAGCATCCCTTTTACTCTTTTTAAAAGTTCAGGGGGCATCCCGACCGAAGTATTTACCCGATCCGAAAGTTCCTTAAGTTCCTCAAAAACAAATTCTTCTGCCATAAATGCCTAATTTAATACGTAACTATTCTTATTTCTTTTAACCATCACATCAACAATTTCCGAAAACCTGGATTTATATAAAGGACTTTTCTTTAACTCTGAAAGATCCTCGCTTGCCGATTCAGTTAGCAGAAGGATAAGAAGCTTTCCCTGCGAGGGAACGGAGTTTTTTGCGGTTGCGTACTTTGAATTTAATGAAAAACTTAAAATGGTCTTGCCCTTTGCTCTTTTTACATCCTCAAAAACTTCCGAGTCATTTGAGACAACCAAATAATCATCAACAAGCCGCGCTGAAAAACTGGACTCTTTTGTAGCTTCCGCAAGAACACTTAGCTTTTCATTATTCTTGGCCTTTGATAAAAATCCCCATACTCTTTTTCGGCCGGAGCCATTCTTATCCTTAATTCTTGAGAATATTACATACTGTCTATCAAGAAGAGTTTCGACATCAGACAGCTTAAGGTCGGTTTTTGGAACCGATGTGGAAAGCGGTAAATTCGTAAAAGAAGATAAAAATTTAGAAATATCAAATCCCTCCACATACAAATCAACATCGGGCGGAATCAGAGAAGATAGGGACTGATTGCCAAATGAGGCAAGGGGAAGATCAGCGTCCGTTTTTAATATCCTCTCATCAACCAAGACCTCTTTAACGGGAGTGCTTCTTTTTTTTGTGATTGCATTAAGCCTTGATAAAAACATAGCCGAAGCAGTTAAAAGGATAATTACCAAAATGAAAACGATGTAAGAAGTTTTAAGTTTTAAAATATCTTTTGAGAATTCTTCCTTAACAATAAAAAGCGGGGGTGTTAAATGACCTTTAAGGTAAGTCCTGACATCGGCTGAGGTTAGCTCCTGCGGAAGCTTCGCACCGCATCTGAAACAAAAGTAATTACCGACAATTCCAAGTCCTTCTCTGCAAACAGGGCAGGTTCTTTCCATAAGAGTATTCTAACAAAGACGAAGAGACCAACAAATAGACTTAAGTTACGATCAAAACCTCAGCGCCTTGGAGGCCTTCCGCCAAAACCTCTTCTTCTATTGTCATCAAAGTTTCGCCTTCTTTCAAAACCGCCCTTCGTATTACCTCCATTCTCACTTAACGTTTTTTTGGAAAGGCTTATCTTGCCCGAAGAAGGATCAACATCCAAAACCTTTACAGTAACCTTATCTCCTTCCTTTAACACATCTCTTACATTGGTCACATACTCATTTGAAAGTTCGCTCACATGAACAAGACCTTCTTTCCCGGGGGAAATCTCCACAACGGCGCCAAAATCAAGGATCTTTTTTACTGTACCCTCGTAAACTTCACCGGGCATAATAACCCTGGTTAATGCTTCTACCATTGACTTTGCCTTATCCATACCCTCGGATGAAGGAGCGGAAATTGAAATAGTTCCGTCATCCTCAATCCCAAGCGTTGCACCTGTTTTTGACTCAATATCTCTAATTGTCTTCCCTCCGCTTCCAATGACAAGCCCTATCTGTTCAGGCTTAATTTTTATGGTGATCATTTTAGGAGCATACTCGCTAAGAGCAGTCCTTGGAGATGGTATAGCCTCATACATTTTGTCAAGAATTTTAAGTCTTGCTCTTTTTGACTGCTCAACAATTTTTGGAAGAAGGTCCAAAGGAACTCCTTTAGTCAGCTTGATATCAACCTGAACGGAGGTCACACCTTCTCTTGTACCAGTCATCTTAAAATCCATAAAACCGTAAGCATCTTCCCTGTACGCTATATCGGTTAAAATCACAAACTCTGTTTCTTCCTCGTTTGCAATAAGTCCTATGGCAATTCCGGCAACGTGACCTTTTATCGGAACCCCTGCATCCATTAACGCTAAAGAAGAACCGCAGGTGGAGGCCATAGATGACGAACCGCTTTGAGATAACACCTCGCTTACAAGCCTTACCATATAAGGAAATATGCTCTTATCAGGAAGAACAGGATACATAGCTTTTTCGGCAAGCATCCCATGACCGATTTCACGCCCGCCGGGCGCTCCTCCAAGCCTTTTGGCAAGCTCCCCGACCGAATATTGAGGCGCGTTGTAATGGTGTATATATCTTTTTGATTCCTCGCCGTACATACTTTGAATTAACTGTTCCAAAGAAGGAGAGCCAAGCGTGACAACCGTCAAAGCCTGCGTCAGGCCTCTTGTAAATAAGGCACTTCCGTGTGTTCTTGGAAGGACCGAAAGCTCAACCTGCACATCTCTTATATCCTCAACACCTCTTCCATCAGATCTTTTCTTTTCCTCCAACACAAGATGGCGCATCTCATCGGTTTCAACTTTGTAAAATGCTCTTGCCATTTCATTTTTCGTATATTTTCCTTCAAAAGCGTTAAAAAGTTCCTCCAAAAGTATCTGCTCTTCAGCCTGCATTTCGGTTTTTTCAAGATTCTTCTGCATCATCTCCCTAACCCTTTTTCCTATTGTGTTTCTTACATCCGTTACAAGCTCTGAAGGCAAGGCTTTTGACACATACAAATACTTATCATTCCCAACCTCACTTGCAAACTCTTTAAGAAAAGAGGAAAGATCTTTTGTATTTTCATTTACAAAATTAACGGCTTCCACAATCTTTTCTTCCGAAAGATCGGAACATTGTGCCTCCATCGCAAGAAATTTCTCATTTATTAAGGAGACCACAAGATCCATCGTGGATTCATCCAAAGCCTCAACTGAAGGGTTTAAAATAAAGTTTCCCTCTTTATCTATTCCGACTCTTGAGGTGACCATAGGGCCGTTCCAAGGAATATCGGATGAGTGAAGCGCAGCCGAGGTCGCAATCATTGCGAGGACTTCGGGGTCTGAATCCTTGTCAATTGACAAAACCGTAACCACAACGTTTATTTCATCCTGATAATCCTTAGGGAATAAAGGGCGTATGGCGTGGTCTATCAGCCTGCCTGCAATTCTTGCTTGATCAGTGGGTGCACCTTCTCTTTTAACCCACCTTGAAGATTTTATTAAACCCCCCGCGTAAAGCTTTTCTTCATAGTTTACTGTCAAGGGAAGAAAGTCTACCTCGGTTTTAGGGGTTCCTGAAACCACCGCTGCAATGACAACGGTGTCACCCCATCTCGCGTAAACCGCGCTATTTGCCTGCTTTGCAAGCTTTCCGGTCTCAAGGCTTAAAGACCTTCCCGAAAACATCATTTCTTTTTTTACATATTTATTCATTTTTAACTCGGGAAAATAAAGTTTAGAGTCAAGAGTAAGAGGCCTAAATCCGGATGCAACAAAGTTACATTCAGGTTTGCACCTCCTATCTTAGTAAGTCTTAACGGTAATACTTTATTTCTCCAGTTTTAACTTTTCTACTATTTTTTTGTATCTCTCCTCATCCTTCTTCTTAAGATAAAGAAGGAGTCTTCTCCTTTTATTGACCATCTGCAAAAGCCCTCTTCTTGAGTGTACATCTTTTTTATGATCTTTAAGATGGGTTGAAAGGGAGTTTATCCTTTCGGTTAAAAGAGCAACCTGCACCTCTGGTGATCCCGTATCGCCTTTATGCGTCTTGTAGGATTCTATGATTTTGGTCTTTTTCTCTTTAACAAGCGTCATATCTTACTGTTATTGTAGCAACAAAAACCTACAATGGCAACCGAAACAAATGGGAAATTTACCTATCTTCCACAGAAGAGGCGTTATAAGTTATACCTGCTAAAAGGGCTTTAGCCGTCTCCTTGTCCACTTTATAGTGCCAGGCGGCTAATTTATAAAGAACAAGCTGGCATAAGCCTCCGCTTTCAGGTTCAATCACATTTAAAGTTCCGTAGTTTTCATTCTTTGTGGAATTATCAATGTTGATTAAAAAAATCTTCTTTATTTCTTCTTTATATTCGTTAAACACTTCCCCGTGATCCGTAAGTTTTGGCGCTCCAATTGAGATAACTAGATCATAATCAAAGCCTGCTGTGGAAAAGCCGACTCTTGAAGTGTCAAAATCTTTGGAAACAGGGTGCAGGATAATTTTACAGACATTACCCTCAATAACGTAATTTACTTTTTCTATATGAGTTCCTCCATAATCAATGCTGACAACAAGATCCCTTGTCCCCTTAACCGGAGTGACTTCATCTTTAGAAATAAGATTTACCGCCTCAAACGGAATCGGATAAGGGTACATAAAAGAAACATTTTTCCCGGAGTTTTTCAGCGATCTGTAAAGGGCAATTCCCGCGCATAAACCGTCCATACCCGAACCTCTGGTGGGAATCACAACAGCGTTTTTAGCCTCATATATTAAATCTGTGACCTGTTTTCCTTCTTTTAGTACAAGCATAAAATTTGGGCAAGTAACTCACGGTAATATCAGAAATGACAGGGCGAAGAATGAGTGGGGCTTATTTTACCTTGTAAAGACTATAGGGTCAAGCTTAGCTTTTGACTGTAATCAAATTAAAAGATAGGATGAACGCAAGAGGGGTAAGTTGAGAGGAGAGTTACGTATGGCAAAAAAAACATGGCCAAGGACGCCTGAAGTAAACGAAATGTTTGTCGTGGCACTGGATCCGGATGAGGCTTATTCGTTTTTCGTTGAGGGCTCATCTGAAGCTGTTGAGCTGGAAAGGGGCACCCATCTTAAGTTCGTAGGTATACAGAAAACCCCGGGAAGAGGCACCTATTATGTTTTTGCTAACGGGGGCAGGCGATTGGTGATAGAAGATTTCTTAGCGGAAACACACGTTCATCCTGTAAGGGAGCAATAAATCAGCCGGGAGAGAAATAAAAGACCTACCCGGCTTTTAACTTACAAAACCTCAATTATATCTTTCACTTTAATATCTTTAAAAATAGGATTTAGAAGAACACCGCACTCAACGTCTTTTCCAACAACATTAACCTCTTCTTTTCCACGCCTTAAGTGCTTTATTTTGGCCGTAAAAATAGGCTCCTCCGCACTCTCCCTGAAGATTGAAATTTTGGCACCCTGCCTTAAAGCCCCGCCTAAAACTTTGCACCCTGCTACAATATCACCCGATTCAAGAGGGAATACTTTAAGCACTTCAGCCCTTCCTTTTACTTTAACCTCTTCTTTAAACAAAACCTCTTTAAGAAGGCTCTCAACTTCATCCAGAAGCTTATAAATAATGGTGTATGCTCTGACTGTCACTTTCATGCTGTCAGCAAGCTCTAAGACCTTTGAGGGAACTTTAGTATTAAAACCAAAAATTAGACCTTTAGATGAATGGGCAAGAAGAACATCGGATTCCGATATATCTCCCGTGGCTTTATGTAAAAATTTAAGCCTGGCTTCGGGAGTCTCAAGCTTCTTTAATGAACCTTCAAGAGCCTCCAAAGATCCGTGTGCGTCCGCTTTCAAGATTAAATTAATGACCTTTGTAGAGTCTAAAACCTTTTCCTCCTCGGGCACGGTTTCTTTTTTTACATCCAAAAGATCTTTATTCTTAACGCTCACAAAGACTTCACCCGCGGGTGGGACTATAGGGAACCCCAAAACCTCAATGGGATCCGATGGAGTAGCGTCTTTCACCTGTGTTCCGGTAAAATCAAAAAGAGATCTAACCTTGCCGGAAGTTTTATAGGTGTATATCTCATCGCCCACTTTTAAAGTTCCGTTTTTAATAATCGCGGTAAAAAGCGGCCCTTTTTTCGCATCAAGCTTAGACTCAATTATTACCCCTTCCAGATCACCCTTTGGGTCGGCTTTAAGCTCAAGTATTTCGGATAAAGCGAGGATTGAGTCTAAAAGCTTATCAACACCCAATCCTGTTTTAGCGGAAACAGGAACACAAATTACGTCACCTCCGAATCCTTCAACCAAAACCTCATTTTCCGCAAGCTGCTGCTTCACTTTATCGGGATTTGCCTGCGGGAGATCCATTTTATTTATAGCAACAATAATTTGGGAGTTTGCCGCTTTCGCGTGTGAAATAGCCTCTTTAGTTTGAGGCATAACACCGTCATCACCCGAAACTACGAGAATAACAATATCCGAAACCTTCCCCCCTCTTCCCCTCATTTTGGCAAAAGCCTCATGCCCGGGAGTGTCAATAAAAGTTATTTTCCTATCCTTATATATAACCTGATAAGCGCCTATTTTCTGCGTAATGCCACCGTGCTCGCCCTCGGCTACTTTTGACTTACGAATATAATCTAAAAGGGAAGTTTTTCCATGGTCAACATGACCCATCACAGCTACAACTGGAGGCCTTATAAAAGGGTATTCTTTTTTTGAGGTTAAAGCACTTTCTTTTTTCATTTGCTTTCTTTCTATTCATTGCCGTTTTTTTCTTGATCTTTTACTTCTTCTGACTCGGGCGTTTCTTGCGCGCTATCTTCACTGACCTTCTCTTTTTTATCTTCTTCCACCTCTGTTTTTTCCTCCACAGGACTCTCAACTGCGGGTTCCTCCTCACTTAAGGAATCTACTTCAGGCTTGGCTGTATCGTTTAATCCCTTTATATCTATTCTCCACCCCGTAAGTTTTGCCGCAAGCCTTACATTCTGGCCTTCTTTTCCTATGGCGAGGCTTAACTGATCATCAGGAACTATAACCTTCGCTTCTTTATTGTCCCTATCTGCGATCACATCCGCAACCTTGGCGGGGGAAAGGCTTGCCGCAATAAACCTGTCAATTTCAGGGTTATATGGAATTATATCTATTTTCTCACCGTTTAACTCTGCAATAATAGCCTGAACCCTGACACCCTTCTGCCCGACACAGCTTCCAACCGGATCAACATTGGATTCTTTGGATGAAACTGCGATTTTTGTCCTGCTTCCAGGCTCCCTTGAGATAGCTTCAACCCTCACAACTCCCTGCGCGACTTCAGGGACTTCCATTGCAAAAAGATTACTAACAAAAAGGGGATCGGCTCTTGAGACGATTATTTCAAGGCCTCTTCCACCTTCTCTTATATCTTTTACCAAAACTTTAAGCTTCTGGTTTAAAGAGTATTTTTCGGTTTGAATCTGCTCCGACTGCGGAAGGATACCTTGCGCCTTTCCAAGATCAACAATCACAACTCCCTTTTCCATTCTGAAAATATGCGCATTAACAATTGTCCCGATTTTTTTCTTGAAGTCGGCAAACACAGTTTCCTTTTCACTTTCTCTTATTTTTTGCAAAATTACCTGTTTTGCGGTTTGAGCTGCAATCCTTCCAAAACCGGAAGGGGTTACATCCTCACCACCTTTATAAATTTTTGCTTCGCCCGTGTCGGAATCAACGGTTGCCGTAATATCCTCGGTAGTTGAACCGTAATCTTTTTTATAAGCGGATACAAGCGCCGCTCTTATTGTTTCCAGAACCGACTCAACAGGAATGCCCCTTTCGGTCGCAACCTGATTTAAAGCTGCATTAAATTCCGATATTGCCATAAAAAGAAAGGTGGGATTTTAGCCCACCATTATCAAAAATACTTCCTGTAAGTTATCACAAAGAGGGCGCCAAATCAAGAAGCAGCGGATATAAAATGGCTTTCAAAAGGAAAAGCCAAAGGCGTAAGCTAAATGTATAATAATGGAATATGGTTTCTACCCTTGAACAAACCTTCCCAGCAACTTACGAAAGAGATTCCGACAATGTGATAGCGCAGATAAAATCCCTTGAAGAAGAGATGATGAAAGAACACAAACTATCAGTAACGGCTCAAAAGCCAAATCCTCTACTGGAGTTTGCTGGGGGGGATAATAGTAACGGCCTAAGCGACAGAGTTGACATATCCCTATCCTCAAGAGAAAAGAATCTTGATGCTATAGATATCTTGAAAGCGGTGAGACAAATTGAAGTATTGGTTACCAGAAACAGAGGGCATATTGACAAAAGTGCCTTCAATTCTCTTAACGATCTTGTGTATCAAAAATTAACGGAGGCCTTAACGGAAGGTGTTGACTTTAATCTCAAATTTACAGCAGAGTTTTAATATCTCCATTGACACCATACTGAAACCATGGCTATGATTTATTAATGGCTTTACTGGATAAGATTAGGGAATTTGCAAAAACTATTCCGGCCGAAGTTAAAGAGAGTAAGGATACATACACACTGGAGTTTGTCCTCGCGGAAAGAAAAGCCTTCCTTACAAAACAGAAACTCACATATACGGCGAAATTTAAAATTGATGAAAGTAGTAAGGAACTAAGATTTACGGAAATGTTAAAAGAGACAGGCATTGGTCTCTCAAGCGGGGATTCGGATATGAGTCCCGGCTTTGGCTTTAAAGCCGAGAGTTACAACACATCTTCAGGAGCAAGGGAGGGCACAATCGAAGAGCAGTCTAAAATCTTTGGCGAAAAATATTCTTATAACTTTGATTACTCTTCCGTCAGAAAAAAACTGGAGGAGCTATCAAAAGAAGAAAGCTATAATTTTAAATACGTATTAACCGGTTCAGGTCTACAGTAAAGACCAAGGAAAGGATTTATGCTTAACTCAAAAGGCATCGCGGGAAAAGTTATTTTAATAACATGCGGGGGCCTCCTTGTTCTGTTTGTTTTATTTATAGCCCTCGTATTTGGCCTTGCATCTAAAGGCAATGAAGGGCCCATTAAAGCCGCGGAAGAATTCTTAGACACAATGTCTTCAAGAGAGCTTGAAAAAGCTTATTACTCAACTTCCGGTGCATTTCAGAAAGAAGTTTCAAAAGATCAGTTTATGGTATTTGCAGAGCAGTATCCCATCCTTGTTAAAAAAGAAAAAGTTTCTTTTTCGCAAAGGTCAACGAACAATGATACAGCAGTTCTTAGCGGGACAATCACGGGCGACGGAGGCAAAAAATCCCCCATTACCATAAACCTTGTGAAAGAAGGGGAGGTATGGAAAGTACTTAACTTAAGCCTAAGAGAAGAAGACGTGCCTAAGGACGATTTAGACACCGATTCATTTGACACTTCTTTGGACTAAAGTAGCTTTCTATATTCCTCCAAAAGCTTCTTTTGTTCCTTTGAAAGCTTTTGAGGAATAATAACAAACAATCTCACAAACATGTCACCTCTCTGTGTGCTTCTTAATCTTGGCATGCCTTTTCCTTTAATTCTAAATTCGGTGCCGGGCTGTGTGCCTTGCGGAACTCTCATCCTCGTTACGGATTCTCCTGCTCCTGAAAGGGGATCAACAACGGGTATTTCAACCTCATCCCCAAGGATTGCCTGAACAAATGAAACTTCCTTGGTCACATAAATGTCATCACCGTGCCTTTGAAAAACTTTATGGGGATAAATTCTTATCGTTATATGAAGATCTCCTGGAGGAAGCCCACTAGGACCTTCTTCACCGTAGCCCTCAAACCTTAATTCATTTCCATCCCTTATTCCCGCGGGAATTTTAATCTTTAACCTCTTGCCGTTAATATTTATTTCTTCCTCCCTTCCCCTAACCGAATCGGCAAAAGATATTGTCATCTCATAATCAAGATTTTTGCCTTTTCTTGGCCTCCTTGAACCCCCAAATCCCCTAAACCCAAAAACCTGCTCAAAAATGTCAAAGGGATCAAAGTCCTCCCCAAAGCCTTCAAAACCTTGACCGCCTGTTGAATAAGTATAGGTAAATGGACCCCACTGCCCGGCTCGCTGCCCCCCGAAACCGCCAAATGGACCCTCTCCGGGAAATCCTCCGTAACCCGGTTGAGCCGTGCCATAGGTATCATACATTTTTCTTTTTTGCGGATCTGACAAAACCTGATACGCTTCGTTTATCTCTTTAAACTTGGCCTCCGCTGCCGTTTTATCTTTTGCAACATCGGGATGGTGCTCTTTTGCCAGCCTTTTATAAGCGGCTTTGATTTCTTCTCCCGAAGCGTTTTTTGAAATTCCTAAAATTTCATAATAATCTCTTTGAGCCATAGTAAAATGTATTTTACATCAAAAATAAAAAAGGGCGTCCGACTTAAAGCCAAACGCCCCAAAGTTTCGGGTGCACACTTTCCTCTCAAGGTGCTACCGGGGCTTTTGGAAAAATAAAAGCCGCCAAAGAAAGGGCGAGCGAAAAAAGTAGGGGTGCAATGAGGGCCCTCACTATTTCTTCAAAATCCCAGCTATGCCCCGTTATCCAATCGGCAGTAAAGCTTCCAAGCATTACAAAAGAGAGGAAAACGAATGTGACTATAAAGCCAAACGCCGCTCCCGTGAACCGAAGTCTAAGGTTCATCTTAAATCTCCTTTCTTCTCTACGCCGATTGTAGCAGATAACGTTTACTAATTCATTTTTCCATTATGGGAATGTAAAAAGTGCTAAATTCGGCACCTGCATTTTTGCAATTTATAGATAGGAAATGTTAACATTTACCAACGCACAGGAGAAGCTAACCAAACTAAAGAGGAGAGGAAAGATGCTAACCCTTTTGATTTTCAATTTCCCAAATCAGATAAGAATTCAAGGAGAAGTGGTAGAAACTCTATTCAAAGCACTCGCCGGTCTGTGTCAAATAAGCGAGAGAGATATCAGGCCGCATATTCTAAATACTGCCTGCTGTTTACTTGAGCCGAATGGGAGGCTGGCCCAGCCCTACAGACACGGTGTGCATGTTCTAGTTGAATGGCAGGAAAAGCGCGATGATCTTACCGTAATCGCTGGCATCGCTTTTGCCATACAAGCCTTTCTGGATGCACATGGATTTGGCGACTACTCCGATATCCTTTTCCTTGGCACACAGGCGCATTTCCACCATGGGGAACTGGTTTTGGCTACGCCCCAAGCATGAACTACACACAAGCCCTGTCTTTTAAAAGCGGGGCTTTTGTCCCCCATTTAAACTCCCATTGATGACGGTAAAGGCATTATGATAAAATAGGGATTAGATAAACGAAAGGAGAAGGCTATGATTTCAGTAAAGGTCACAACCGATGGGGTGCCACTAGTTCCTTTCATGGAAAGACTCCAGATCGCGATCAAAAGGTTCATCGCAGGGTACACCTCAATTCCTGAAAGGGATATTGAAGTAAATTGGTGTTTTGGAACAGCCCCGCAAGCCCGAAACCTCAGTGTAGCTCTTGAAGTTCAAGGCACGACACAGGAAACACTCGGAACCAGGCTTTTACAACTCCTGACGGGGAATCGAGTGCTTCCCGAATCTGTGAGGGATGTTTCGGTAACCGTAAATGGAGTCACAAACCGCTTATGACACCTTCAACGGCTACCGACAAGAAATTCAACCCTGATATCAAACGTCAGGGTTTTTTATTCCTACAATTTCAAACGGATTGTCATTCCGGCGCCTGTCCACCTATGGCGGGAAAGCCAGAATCTATTATGAGATCCTGGATCAAGTCCAGGATGACAAACACCTTTATGCAGCAATAAAAGCCTACTCAACAACCTCACCTTCAACCGGGCCTTGACTGTCTGAATCAGAAGGCCCTCCTCCCGAACCACTTCCTCCTGATGGACCGGAAGAACCCGGACCTTCGGGACCCGTAGATGTTCCCGCCCCGGTCTGTCCCTGGCCGTACATGTACTGACCAATCTTTTGAAGGCTCGCAGACAAATCTGAAGTCTTATTTTTAAGCTCCGTTGCGTCAGCCGTTGATAAAACATCCCGTATCCCTTTCACCTTATCTTCAATTTCCTTTTTTAAGTCGGCAGGAACTTTGTCTCCTGCATCCCTTAAAGACTTCTCCGCCGTATAGCAAAGGTTATCAGCCGTATTTCTGGCTTCTGCCAGTTCTTTTCTCTTTCTATCTTCTTCGGCGTGCGCCCCTGCTTCCTTTACCATCCTGTCAACCTCTTCTTTTGACAAACCCGTCCCTCCCTGTATCGTAATATGCTGTTCCTTATTGGTAGCCTTATCTTTTGCCTTCACGTTTAAAATCCCATTAGCGTCTATATCAAACGCAACCTCAACCTGCGGAACTCCACGCGGTGCGGGTGGAATCCCGTCAAGAATAAATCTTCCAAGACTTTTATTATCCGAAGCCATCTCTCGCTCTCCCTGCAAAACATTAACCTCAACCGAAGTCTGATTATCGGCAGCCGTTGAAAACACCTGTGAAGCAGACGTAGGAATGGTTGTGTTTCGCTTTATTAGAGGCGTCATTACACCTCCGAGTGTCTCAAGCCCAAGAGTCAGAGGCGTAACATCAAGAAGAAGGATATCTTTAACTTCTCCACCTAAAACACCCCCCTGAATGGCGGCGCCAACGGCCACAACTTCATCAGGATTAACTCCCATGTGGGGCTCCTTTCCAAAAAAGTTTCTGACCGTCTCAACAACTTTAGGCATTCTTGTCATACCCCCGACAAGAACAACTTCATCTATATCCTTAACCGTAACTCCTGCATCAGAAAGTGCACGTTCAATAGGAGAAACGGTTCTTTGAATGAGCCCATCCATAAGCTGTTCCAGCTTAGCCCTGGTAAGCTTAACCTGAAGGTGCTTGGGGCCTGAAGAATCGGCAGTAATAAAAGGTATATTAATTTCAGTTTCCATTACGGATGAAAGTTCTATTTTTGCCTTCTCCGCCGCATCCTTTAATCTTTGCAATGCCTGCCTGTCTTTTGACAAATCAATTCCATTCTCTTTTTTAAACTCGGAGGTTAAAAAGTTAATTAAAACGTTGTCAAAATCATCACCTCCAAGGTGCGTGTCTCCATTGGTCGACTTAACTTCAAAGACCCCGTCTCCTATTTCAAGAACCGAAACGTCAAAAGTCCCCCCGCCAAGGTCATAAACACATATCCTCTCGTTTTTCTTTTTATCAAGGCCGTAAGCAAGGGATGCGGCCGTCGGCTCATTAATAATTCTTTTCACATCAAGCCCTGCAATCTGCCCCGCTTCCTTGGTCGCATTTCTTTGAGAGTCGTCAAAATAAGCGGGGACTGTAATAACTGCTTCAGTTACCACTTGACCAAGAAACGCTTCCGCATCCGCCTTTAATTTAGATAAAATTTTTGCTGAAATTTCTTGAGGAGTATAAATTGTGCCTTCTATCTCAACGCAGGCAAGTCCCCCTTTCCCCTCAACAATGTTATACGGAAGCGCTTTAATAAGATTTTGAACTTCGGGGTCTGAAAACCTTCTTCCCATAAGTCTTTTGATAGAAAAAATAGTGTTTTTTGGATTTACTATCTGCTGTCTTTTAGCGGGCACACCAACCAGATTTTTGGAAGGATCAACAATTGAGGGTGTTGTATTCATCCCTTCTCTGTTTGGCATAACTTTAGGGGAACCTGCTTCCATAACGGCCATGCATGAATTTGTTGTTCCAAGATCAATTCCTATAATTTTTCCCATATAAAATCCTCCTTTAAGTAAAAGATAACTTCATTATAGAGTTGATATTCATTCTCCCTCTTCAAGAACAAATATCAGCTTCCAATGGCTTTCCCTACCTTAACTCTGGCGGGGCGGATAACTTTATCACGTATTTTATAGCCTTTTAATACCACCTCTATAACTTTATTATCTTCGCCTTCAACAATTTCCGAAGCTTCCATTGACGAAGGGTCAAAATCTTTTCCTAAAGCTTCTATTTCTTCCGCACCCTCATCCTTTATAATATCCGAAAGCTGTTTTGTAATAAGAGCCAACCCCTGATCTGAAAGATGCTCGCAGAGGTTTTCAAGATTATCAAGAACGGGTATAAGCCTTTCAAGAAGAATAAAATTTGAAAATGCGACCACCGCTTCTTTTTCTTCATTAAATCTTCTCTCAAGATTTTTATAATCAGCCAAGGCTCTTTTCCAGCTTTCTTCGAGCTCTTTTACCTTTAAATCTTTTTCATTTTGTTTTTGATCGTTCTGATCTGAAATATTATTATCCATTACCAGCTTGCACCTAACTCCTCAAGTAAACTTTTTACATATCTTACCGAAGGAACAATAGTTCCATATGGCATTCTCGCAGGCCCTAAAACGGCGACCACGCCCGAATGCCTGCCAGATGAATAAGGCGCAAATACAATACAGCATGGTTTAAGATTTGTTAACCCCGTTTCCTCTCCAATTATAGTTTTTACGTCCTTATCCGAATGAGCTCTTTCAAAAATCTGATGCAAAATCTCATGGTTATCAAGAAGATGCAACGCAGCTTTAGCAACATCAATTTCCCAAAACTCTTTTTCATCCAAAACATTTACGCTTCCCGCATAAAATACATGCCCATCATAAGTTGTGGTTATTGCAAGTTTTTTAGTAAATTCAGAAAGGGCTATAGCCGCCTGTCTTAAAAGTTTTTCAAATTCAAATCTTACAGGCCAGAGCTTTTGCTTCATGGCTACTTCCTGAAGGATTGGAAGCTCGGATTCATCAAGGAGCTGATCAACGTAAAATCTAAACCCCATAGTAGTTGGAGTTCTGCCTGCTGAAGTATGCCTCATTTCAAGAAAACCCTTTTTAATAAGATCCACCATTTCATTTCTTACGGTTGCGGCTGAAACTTTAAGCTTATACTTTTCAACAAGCTTCTGCGACCCAACGGCATCGGACGAATCTATATACTCCTGAATAATGGCTTTTAGAAGACCTACCTGCCTTTCCGAAAGATCCATAAGTGTGTATGTTGCACGGCGCTTGAGCAGTAAACCCCCGGCAAAATAAAATTTAATAAATTAAGTTTTCACTTATCAGTATTATATTTAGAGTGCCAACTTGTCAAGAGCTAAGTTTGAGGATGTTGTTGATTTAAAGCTTATAGTAAACTATGATTGTTTGTAACATGAATTTTCACATCATCACGCTCTTTCCTGAAATGTTTGAGGGGGTATTTGAGCGCTCGCTTATAAAAAGAGCCAGAGAGAAAGGGATCATTAACATAAACCTTATCCAGCTAAGAGATTTTGCTATTGATAGGCATGGGACGGTTGACGACAAACCATACGGCGGCGGTGTTGGGATGCTCCTTATAGCAAAACCTATTTTTGATGCCGTCAGATCTGTTTATCCAAGTGCCGGTAACCCTTCCGAAAAATCAACAAATAAGAGAGTGATACTTCTTTCACCAAGAGGAGAAAAGCTTTCACAGGAAAAGGTTAAAAAGCTTTCAAAGCTTTCAGAAATAATTTTAATTTGCGGAAGGTATGAAGGCGTTGATGATAGGGTTCACAGCCTTTGCGATGAAGAGATTTCAATCGGGGACTATGTGCTATCCGGAGGTGAGATACCGGCAATGGTTTTAGTGGACTCTGTATCAAGACTTATTAAAGGCGTTTTAATAAAAGAGGAAGCTTTAAAAACTGAATCATTTACAAACGGCGTAATTGAATTTCCCCAGTATACAAGGCCAGAAAATTTTGAGGGTATGAAAGTCCCTGAAATTTTATTATCGGGAGATCATAAAAAAATTGAGGACTGGAAAAAAGAGCAGGCAAGAAAACTTACAAAAGATAAAAGACCCGACCTTTTATAGAGATTGCTTCGCTACGCTCGCAATGACTTTGTTAACATTCCCGTCATTGCGAGGACCCGCCTCTCAAGCGAGGCGAGAGGGCGGGGACGAAGCAATCTAGCCCATTTATCTGATTTGAAAAAATTTCCTGTTGTTGTAGACTAAAACTCCAAAGGAGACGACCAATGAACGGCAAACCAAAGGCAGTTCTGTTTTTGGATTCGAACGAGTCTTACTTGCGTTTTTGGAAGTATGAGCTAAGAAGCGTATTACATGTCCTCACCGCCCAAACCACGAGGCAAGCTAAAGAGGTTTTCAACCAAAACAACGGCAAGTACAACATTATTGCCATTGTAATTGACGTGGGGGTGGACAAATTTCCAGAGTTCCTAGCGTTCATTAAAAAAAGTGCAGGGTACATAGGCGAAATAATCGCCACAGCTAGCACCTTCAATGAATATCAACGCTTTTTAAGGCTTGATTTCACCGTGGGTGTTATTAAGACTGACGCAGCCGACAAGATCCGAGAGCTTGCACACAAGTAACTCTCTATCACCCGTTTGCCACCAAAAGCAAGCGGGTTTTTTAATTTGACACTAAAATACATAGTAGTATCATTAACCGCAATGGAGATAAAAAGATCAGCGCTTTACCTCTTTTTCTTATCCTTATTTTTTTTAGTCTTTATATACGGTAACAAAGCTTTTGGGATGGCTATCATTTATCCGGAACCTTACCCCGTTTTTACCAATGAACAAAAAGCCGTAATTTACTATGACGAAAAAACCGGAATGGAAACTCTTGTTGCGTCAACAACCTTCAGAGGTGAAGCTAAAGATTTCGGTTGGATTATCCCAACACCTTCAAAACCAGAGGTTACCGCAGTTAAAGATGATATCTTCACGGCGCTTGATGCCCTCACGCAACCTAAGTATGATTACCCGGCACCTGTTATGCCCTTGTATTCACTATCAGGTCTTTCTGTATCCGAAAGGGCGGTAGATACCGTTAAAGTTTTAGAAACCAAAAACGTTGATGTTTATACCACAACTATAGTTGAAGCCAACGATAAAGAATCTCTTTTAAAATGGCTTGAAGAAAATAATTACAAAGTTTCAAAAAGTATGGAGTTTGTTCTTAATGATTATGTTAATAAAAACTATTACTTCGTTCTTGCCAAAATTAATACTGAAGCCTTAGGAGCTTTTGTTTCAGGCCAGCTTAAAGAAGGTCATATTAATCCCCTTAAAGTAACTTTTGCAACCAAAAATATTATTTATCCATTAAGACTAACGGGCGCGGGATCATATCAGGAAGCAGGGAGAAAAATTGCGGCATACTCCTTTGAGCAAGGTATGGAAGGCTGGTGGATTGACTACGCAACCTACAAACCCTCATCTCAACCGGGGGCATCTTCAGAACCCGTACAGGTTGCCCCTAATACTGCGCTATCAACAGATTTCTCCAAACACGGCACTTACTCACTAAAGATCACAGGACAAAATGCAACAAGCCTTAAAACTACTGTGTCAGATCTGACGCCCGGGACTCAATATGTACTATCGGCATATGTCAGAAGCAAAAACCCTGTATCGGGAAATGCCTTGCTAAGAGTAGAGGGCGGAAATTTATACCTTAAATCAGCGCCTCTTTCCTTAAGAGAGTTGGCAGATTGGAAAAAGTTGGAGCTTCCTTTTGCCGCAACTTCAACCTATCACGAGCTTTACCTTACCGTAAGCGATATGAGTACGGAAGGAGAAATATATTTTGATGTGATACAGCTTGAGGAAGGCAGCGTCTCAACCGAATTCACGCAGGAAAAACTTCCTAACCAGGGAAAGTATCAAAACTATTATTCAAACTCGGCAACTGTTTTATTGTATGTAATTGCCAATCACAAAAAAGATGTTCCGGGTTTTACAACAGCATACGCGGGCTGGGTTAAGGAAGATAAGCTTGAAAAACTTTCAACTCTTGACAGCGGGGAGCCGTGGATGAATTTCACGGGAAGGAAGTATCTTACAAAACTTTCAAGGTACATGCCCTATTCACAAATGAATAATGATCTTGTTATTAATAATGCCGAGAACAATAATCCTGTCGGAACCGGTGAGGTTTATCTTCAGAAGCCTTTTAGATTTTTATTCGTTATCATTCTTCCTATAGCGCTTGAAGTTGCATTAATTGTATACTTTATTAAAAGGAGGAAATAATGGCTCTTGCTACGGTGGCGCCCTATACATACATGAATCCCTATGATTTTATCGGCCCGGTAATAGTTCTTGGAGCATTAATACTCTTGGTTGGAGCAGGATACCTTATTCTTAAATTTATACTTGGCGGTGGGACCGTCTCATCTAAAATTGAATCCGCTAAAAGAGGCTATTATTATCTACTTTCTTTTATCACTCTTTCAATCCTCTACTTTGCGGCATCGGACACCTTGAGTCTTTTACTCTCAACCATTACAGGGTCTAATTACTACGGGTACTCATATGAAAATTTCGCAAGGGGAATTGCCTTAAGAGCGGCAGTACTCATTGTTGTCCTCCCGGTTTATATTTACCACTGGTTTGCCGCCTCAAAACAGGTTCTCTCGCCAGATGAAGAGGTAAGAAGCTTTGCGCAAAGGGAAAGAAAAGGGTACGTCCAAATAGTTCTTACTTTTTCAACAATAATACTTATTATTACAGGTGTCAGATTTATTTATCTTCTATTGCTTCTTGGCCTTGGTGTTTCGGGAGTTGAACTGTCAAGTTTTACCATGCCGTTTTCATATTCTCTTGGGATTCTTGCCATCTGGCTTTACCATTTAAAGATCCTAAAAGAAAATTCCTGAAATCTTTCCGAAAGACTTGTTTTTTCATCCACCTTTAAAACCGTTTGACATTTAAACTATGCGTTGATATATATAAATCACACGGCACCTCCTTGCCGGAGTCAATGTCGATTGGGTGGTTGCTCCCAAAGTAACCACCCAAACTAATAACCCACAGATCCGACTTCAAAAAGAAGGATCTGTTTACAGTGCGGCCCACCAGGTTTTGCTGTCCGCGAGAGGCCCGCAAAACCTGACACCGAAGAGGGGACCTATGAGTGCTTTCGCATCCAGGGTCCCCTATTTTGTACGTCATTCCTGCGAAAGCAGGAATCTGGAGATCCCAGGTCATCCGCCAGCTGGCGGACGGGATGACATAAAGTCAGTTTAAGAAGACAAAACACTTCTAAAAGCTTCTTGCGGGATGTCAACTTTTCCAAATCTCTTTAAACGTTTTTTTCCTTCTTTTTGCTTTTCAAGAAGTTTATCCTTTCTTTCCCTATGTCCACCTGACATTTTCTTTAAAACATCCTTTCTTACTGCGGGAATATTTTCCCTTGCAATAATCTTTCCCGAAATTGCCGCCTGGAGAGATATTTCAAACTGGTGCTTTGGAATTACATTTTTTAACTTTTCCAGAACGCTCCTTCCATACTTTTGCGCGCTCTCCGCGACAACAATTTGAGAAAGGGGACCAACAATTTCTCCATGAACCAAAATATCAAGCTTTACGGCGTTAACAGGGCGATAATCCAAAAAGTCATAATCAAGACTTCCAAATCCCGAGGATACTGACTTAAGCTCATCAAAAAAGTTTAATATAAGCTCTGAAAGCGGAAGTTCGTATGCAAGTGTCACCTTTTTTTCAGAGAGGTAATCCATCCTTTTTAAAACACCTCTATGATTTTCGCAAAGCTCTATAACTCTTCCGAGAAAATCGGTCGGGACAAAAATTGATATTTTAATCCAAGGCTCATAAATTTCCTTGATCTCCGAAATAGATGGCATTTGAGACGGGGAATCCACTTCAACTTCGGATCCCTCATTAAGTTTGACTTTATATGAAACGTTAGGTATTGAGGAAATAAGATTTAAATTGTACTCGCGCTCAAGTCTTTCCTGCACTACTTCGGCGTGAAGTAAACCAAGAAAGCCGCATCTGAATCCAAAGCCAAGGGCTGATGAAGACTCCGGCTCAAAAGAAAGGGAAGAATCTGACAGGCTTAATTTCAAAAGAGCTTCCCGCAGTGCCGGGAATTTATCATTTTCTGTAGGGTAGAGTGATAGAAATACAAAAGGCTTTACTTCCTTGTAACCCGGTAGGGCTTCTGAAGTAGTTTCGGTTTTGAGGGGAATGTCCCTGTCTAAAACTACAGTATCTCCAACCCTCACCTTTTTTATTTCCTTTAAACCTGTTGCAATATACCCAACTTCGCCTGCAGAAAGAATTGAAGCCTTTTTCCTTTGCGGAGAGAAAAATCCAATCTCTTCAGGAAAAGAGCCAACTCCCGTCGCAAGAAATCTAATTTTCTCTTTCTTTAAAGTATCCTCTTGTGAGATCTTCCCATCAACCACTCTCACTAGTGCAACAACCCCGAGGTATTCATCAAAAAAGGAATCAAAGATCAAAGCCCTGAATGGACCGTCCTCCTTTCCTGAAGGCGGTGGAACTCTTTTAATTATCTCCCTTAAAAGATTTTCCGTATTCTGCCCGGTTTTTGCGGAGACAAAAACAATATCTTCTTTTTTAAAACCTAAAGTTGAAACTAAATCTTTCGCAACTTTTTCAGGCTCGGATGAAGGAAGGTCAATTTTATTTACAACCGGAATTATCGTTAAACCTGCTTCCATTGCCTTATAAACATTTGACAAGGTTTGGGCTTCTATACCCTGCGTTGCGTCCACAACCAAGACCGTGCCTTCGCACGCGGCAAGTGACCTTGAAACTTCATATGAGAAGTCAACGTGCCCCGGTGTGTCAATAAGGTTAAGTTCGTAGGTCTCCGACTTTTCGGGGGTGTAAAACATCCTAACGGCCTTCAACTTTATTGTGATGCCCTTCTCCCTCTCAAGGTCCATGCTGTCAAGAGTCTGCTCACGCATCTCCCTTTTATCTAAAGTTTTAGTAATCTCAAGAAAGCGGTCCGCCAAAGTTGACTTCCCATGGTCAATATGGGCAATAATGCAAAAATTCCTTATATTCTTTGGAGAAATACCTTCCCGCATGGGGAGAATTGTAGCATATAAAAATCCCCGTCTAGTTGAACCTAAGACGGGGAACAAACTACTTCTTTCTGAAGGGAAACGCAAACCTTAACGGGAGGAAAAAATGAATTCCCGCAAGAGTCATAACCACGGCATTGGCGACCGAAAGCGTGAAGCCGGGTTTATACTCAACATAATTAAGCGTAAAAGTCGGAAGGATTGCCCCCCAAAGAAAAATCTTGGAGATAAACCTTGCCGCTTTTCCGCTATTCTGACTGGCCCAGATCCCAATCGCTCCTAAAACATAAGCTATGGGGCGATAGTCTGAAAATGACCTGGCTACGAGCACCCCAGCAAAAAACATCAGAACTCCAAGTAGAACAGGACCTAAAAGGTCCCTGTCAAATGAGGTCCTCTTCATCTTCGTCTTCGTCTCCTTTCAATTTGGATAGAATTAATTATATCATACTATAGGCTCTGATCTTGAACTCCTCCTGGAACGTCCCCGCTTGCTACTGATGCAACACTAGTAGCTGCTTCCACTCCCGATTTAAACCCAATCCTTCTTATAAGCCTGTACAATAACTCCACCTCCCTGACTGAAAACACCTTAGTAAAAAGCAAATAAGATAAAAATCCAAAGAGGCAAGCCGTAAGAGTCAAAATCAAAAGCGGAACGGTTCTTGTTGTATCAAAGATAAACTTTTCAAGAAGCTTCATCGGCGCATATAAAGATATTCCCATAAATAAAGCGGCATAGCTGATCTTAACAAAAGGATTAAATAAGGATTCAAGGTTAAAACCCGAAACTTTTTTATGAAGAAGAAACATTAATATAAGAAAGTCAAAAATACTGCTGACCGAATAAGAAAAGGCAATTGACCAGACACCGTAATTCAAAACCTTAACAAGATAATACGAAAACGCAACATCAAAAGGTATTGTAAAAAGCATTACTTTAAGAGGAGTTTTTGTATCATGAAGCGCGTAAAAGGCTCTTGTAACAAGATAAACCGCGCTTTGGGAAAAAATTGACAAACTAAAGAAGGCAACCGCGTAAGAAGTGGCAAGCGTCGCAAACCATGAAAACTTTGACGTTCCATAAACAAGCCTTACAACAGGCACTCTTAAAACAAGGAGAACAATCGCCGCAGGAATCACAAGAAAAAGCATCTGGTGCAATGAAGTTGTAAATGTTTCTTTAAATTTTTCAAATTTCTGATCATCTGATTCATAAGCGAGGGTTGGAAGCGCTGCGTTTGCGATAGAAACACCGAAAAGATTAATCGGAAAGCTTTGAAGCTGCTCCGCAAATTTAAACACAACTACGGAGGACGAAGAAATAAGTATGGCCAAAGATGTGTCAATTAAAGCTGAAACCTGATTTATGGCTGAAGCGAGAAGCCTTGAAGGAGTAAGTTTTAAAATTTCCCTCACACCCTTTTCCTTAAAATCAAGACTAAAGGAATGAGAAAAATTAACCCTCTTAAGGAGGGGAAGCTGGATCAGAAGATGAAGAATGGCCCCGATTACGACGCCGTAAGCGGCGCTTCTTACACCCATAAAGGGGGCAAGAAAAACCACACCCAAAATCATCCCGACATTGTATAAAACGGGGGCAAGAGATGGGACAAGAAAGTACCTGAAAGACTGAAGGATGCTTGTCACAAAGCTTGAAACTATAAGGATAATTTGAGCAACAACCATAATCCTCATAAGTTCTTCACCAAGCAAAAGCTCTGACTCCGTGAAGTTCCCAAGAGACATTGCAAACATAAGTTTCTTCGCAAAAATAAAAGCTAAAATACCAAGAAGCAGGAAAGCAAAAAGCGAAATATTAATAATAGATGAGGATATGTGCCAGGCTTCCCCCTCATCTTTTTTCATATATGAAGTAAAAATAGGGATAAAAACGGAAGAAAAAGTCCCAACAACAAGGATGCTGAAAATAAAAGAGGGTATCCGATCAGCGGTAAAAAAGACTCCAAGATCCGATGAATCCCCAAAGTAAGAAGATAAAACCCTAGTCCTTACAAAAGAAAGAAGAGCCGCTAAAGCGTAGGTTATACTGATTATTGAAGCGGCCGAAATTATGGTTTTTTGCGTCTGAAAGAGAAATGAAGTCCCGTTTTTAAGCACTGACTTGACCATAATGACTCATATGCTATCATAGGCTTCGTCTATGGCAAACACAAAATCAGCCCTAAAGGCGTTAAGACAATCAAAAAAGAGGGCAAGCGAAAATCTGTTCTGGAAAGAAAGGGTAAGGTCCTTAGTGAGAGAAATAAAGACGCCTACTTCAAATCCTGATATACTTAATGAACAATTCAGTAAGTTGCAAAGCTACCTGGACAAAGCGGTTAAAAACAAAGTTATTCACAAAAATAAAGCCGCCAGACTTAAGTCCAGAGTGCTTAAAGCTGCCCATGCCAAATCAACAAAACCCAAACCCTCCAAAGGATCAAAGCCCCATAAGTCCGAACCTGATAAGTGAAATTGAAAGACCTTATTCCAAAACCATTGTACAGCGATCAAATACTCTTTTAATCATAGCGGGGTATTTACTTCTTATTGCCGAGATAATTTCAGCGAGTCTTATAGCTTTTAATGTGAAGATTACAAATGACCTTAAAGAGATAGATGCTACCTTTAAAGAAAAAGCAACTCTACTAAATGACTACAAGGACTTTGAGGCAAAAGCCATCCGTGTATCAAAAAAAATTGACTCGTTCTATAGAATCAAAGCACTAAATGACAAAAAACAGCAGAAAATAAAAATAATTTATGATTCAACTCCCGCGGACGTACAGGTCTCAAGCTTTTCACTTTCCGAAGGGATTTTATCTCTTGGTTTAAGAGCATCGGAGGGAGTTTCCTTTGCAAAATTTATAGCATCATATCTTTCAAATAGTATTGTAAAAGAGATCTCTTTAAGTTCGGCGGTTTACGACCCTGTATCACAAGGCTATGAATTCCGGGTTGATGTTTACATTACGGAGGGGAAATGAGCCCGCTTCAATTTAGATTCTGGAACAGATATCAAAGACAATATCTTTATGAGCCAAAGAAAAAAGCAACTTTGCTTCTTGCAACCATTACCGTTTTACTAGTTCTCATTTATCTTTTTGGCATCAGAAATCAAATTACTCTAATTAAAGAAAGATTAGCCTTTATAAAAGAAAAGGAAACTAAAATTAAAACCATGAATGAAAATCTGGAAATTTTATCCACAATCAGACCGGTATACAGCCAGTCCGCAGGCTCAATCAGAAAGCTTGAAGATTACATACCCGATGAAGAAGCCCTCCCTGACCTTCTTGAGTATATGTCAATTTCTGCTCCCAATTACGGCTTTCAGTTAATAGGCCTCTTCCCAAGAGAAGAACCCTCGGACGATCCAAATCTCAAAGCTACAAGGCTTGACATCAGATTTTCTGGGAGTCCTCAAAGAGTCTTTGATTTAATAAAGGAGTTAGAAAACTACAAGCGCTTTATTGGAGTAAATTCAATAGTAATAGGGAGCGGGCAAGTTTACGGATACGAGGAAACCAGGCTTGATGTAACGGTTTACTCCCTTAAGGAGGCCAATGAATAAAAGAGCTTTCTTTTTAGTATGTACAACTTTAATAACCGTAGTATTATTAATATGGATAAACTTTTACTTTGAATATATTTACGAAGGAAGTGCCAATGTGGTATCCTTAAGAGAGACAGGGTTAAGTGTAGAAAAGTTTGAAGGTCTTAAAAACCTTGTCAGGTAAGCCTGCCTATGAATTCTACAGAAGCCAAACAGGGATTTATAACTTTTGTAATAACACTCGTTGTTGCAAGTGGAGTTTTTGCCGCTTTGTATCTTGCCGTAAATAAACTTAATACAAAAGCGGAGGTTGAAGTCGCAGTCAGTGACCAGACCGTTGTAAGCGCGCCTACCCCCGCACCAAGAGAAACTGCGAAGGAAGAAAAACAGAAGGAAAATGTATTTGCAGCGCTTGTCAAACCTGAAACCCCAACAGAAGGGAGTGCTAAAGATGATGTGAAAAAGGAAGAGGTAAAAGGAGATACGACAACCCTTGCAACAGACACACCCAAACAGGAAACAAAGCAGGAGTTAAAAAAGCTTCCCGAGAAAAGTTCCAAAGTCCTCGGAGCCGCGGATAACGCACCGCAAACTACACCAGGCGCCGTACCGACAACCGGCACAGGATCTTTCACATCTCTTATTCTTATTTCAGCTATTTTTATAATTTACGGAACTTACTTTGGGCTAAAGAGGGCAAGACCCCTTGCAATAAGAAACTTTGAAAGAAGGATAACTAAAGGACTCTAACTCACAAGTTCTCCCACTACAAGAAGTCTTAATGTTTTTGAACCAGGCGGGACGCAAGTCATAAGAATTGCCGTCTTACCGACTCTTGGCTTTTTCAATGGGTTCATATCAAAAACATCCACCTCCGAAGGCTTTAAAACAATTCTTTGAGAAACTTTGTAAGTGTAGTCTTTCCCATCGTAGTTCATAGTAAAAGTGTCTCCCTTTGAAAGTTTAGTGAGAGTAGAAAATATAGTTTTATAATCCTTTGGATTAAAAAAGATCGGAAGAGCGGAATGACCGTATATAAAAACATTTCCCTCTTCCCCGGGCAGCGAAGTACCTTTGTAATGCCCAAGAAAGTTATCGGGAGCAAGGTTTACCGAATTAGTCTCAACTTTAGCTCCCTTTATCCCAAGCTTTGGAACCGAAAGTGTAAAAACCGCAGGCACATTTTTCACCGAAATTTCTCTTTTATCCTCTCTTGAAAGCTCCGAAAAACTAAATTCACTAAATCCTGTCTCCTCCTTTACAACACCTGGAACAATAGGACTAGTAAAAACAGTGCTTAACTTAAGATTTAAAAAAGGAGATATAATAAAAGTTGCGATAAGCGTTACTCCAAAACCGATTAAAATTAAAGGAAAAATAAAAGAGATAACGAAAAAATGTGTGTTCGCCCCTGAAAGAAACTTCATAGTCAAACTGCGATCTTTTCTATAATTAGCGGTATGGCAAGATCGGCTTCCATCTTCCCGCTTTTAAGATTAAGATCCGTCTCGTAAAAAAGACGGTAAAGCTTTCTCACGTCTTCTTTAGAAAACTTTCCTGCTTGGGATTTTACTTTACTCTTAACAAAGGGATGAAGTTTTTCAAAAGCTTTTGATTCAAAGAGACAAAAAGCCAAATTTCTGATGGCATAAACACACATCCCCAAAATCTCAAACTCATCATCTCCCTTTTCAAGAAGGACATTAAGCTCTTTATAAGCCTCTCGTTTATTCTTCCCCATTAGAGAATCAAGAAAATTAAAAACATTTACTTTTATCTCTTTCTTAAACTCTTTTACATTAAATTTAAACTTTGAAGCCTCTTTAATAAGGTAATGGGTTTTAGGAAGCGTACTCATTGAATAAAAAATCAGATCATTTCCGGATTTTTTATCAGTTAAAAGGCCAAAAAGGCCCGGGAAGTCAAAAGCTTTATCCTTAGTTACATCAACCGAGACTACAGACTTCTGTCCGAAAATATCCATAGTCAGGTATCGTGAGGCAATTTCGGACGGCGCCAAGTCAGTAGACTTTAAGTCGGTCAATGAAGCACCGCCTGAATTTTTAATATCCAAAATGCTCTGTCTTAAAAGAACAGGGTCGTCTCCATGGAAAACGTAAATCATTAATCTCCGAATAAAAATTTAGAAACGTAAGCATGTATCTGCGAATAGTTTCCCGCTTTTGGTATTAGTACATACGCACCTCCGTAAAGCGTTGTGTCCTCGGGAGCGTATAATAAACCGCCTTCATCTTGCGAGCTTCTGTCATCAAGCACAATGGATTTGATTTCGGAAAAACCGACACTCCTTGCAATATCATAAAGTCCTTGAACTTCAGAAAGCTTTAAATCAGTCTCCACATAAGTATTGTATGTGTCATATAATTCTTTGATTTTAACGGGATTTGAGAGAGTTTCCAAAGAGAGCACCTTGTCTCTTATTGCAAGAATGACCTTCTGCTGTCTTTTGGCTCTTGCAAAATCAGTGCCTTCATCATTACCACCCTTTCTTGATCTTGAAAAGATAAGAGCTGTTTCCGAATCCATCCTCTGAAGACCCGCGTCAAAATGCACATGCTTATATCTACTTTCCTCCGGAAGCGCATCCTCCATTCCCTCAATGGGATAAAAGTAATCATCAAAAGAGCGATCAACATTTACGTCAATTCCGCCAAGTATGTCAACCATCTTTTTAAAAGCATTAAAATCGATGACCGCATAATAATGAATTGGGACGCCAAGAATACCTCCCACAAGCTCGTCCATATCGGACACACCATTTACGGCATAAACGGCGTTAAGCTTTAGGTAACCTCCGTTTGGAGAATTAACAATAAGATCGCGCGGAAGAGAAATCATAACAATATCTTTTGAAGCTCTTCCAACCGAGGCCACAAGTATCGTATCCGTCAGGCCCCCATCTGCCACCCCCTGCCTTCTGTCAAGACCTAAAATCAACACGTTTGTTCTCCCGTCAGTTTCCTTTAGTTCCCTTGGGGAAACAAAACTTGAAACTAAGGAAACAGAACTTAAAAGAGCGGAGAAACCCTCGCGGTTAAATACAACAAAAACTGCTAAAAGAACAAAGACAAAAAGCAAAACCAAAAAAGGCTTTAAAAAAGAACCTTTCTTATTCTCCTCTTTGTTTTTTTCCTGCAGATTTACCGCGCCGAGATCTATATACCTCATAAGAACACAAATAATTAAATATAAACTTTTTTATACTAATCCTTTTTCCTCACAAAGATTTTACTATTGAATTATGAAGAAAAACAAAAGAATCGGGGGAAAGACTTGCCTGCCCGACCAAAAACCCCGTAAGGCCGAAATCTTTATCAAGTAGCTGATCTATATTTTTTTCATTTACTGAACCTCCGTACAAAAGATCCCTGCTTCCTATAACTTCTCTTATTTTACTTATGGCTTCGGCCACTGCATCAGGGGGTGTTTCTTTATAACTTTCACCTGAAATATTCAGTGGATCCTCCCATACCAAAACTATCCTTTCATCAAAATCTTTCCTGAAATCTCTTGGAGACCTTAGGCAAAGTATTGGCATAACTCCTAAAGAAAGGCAGTTTTCAACTTTAAGCAAAACTTTATCAAAACTCTCCCTGCGCTCGCTATGCCCAACAATAGAATATCTGCAAAAATCTTTGACTTGAAACGCAGAGACCTCCCCCGTATGTGCACCTCCGGGGAATTCGGACACATCCTGCGCAGAGACGAATACGTTTGAGAGACCATATTTTTCAATTAAATTAAATACATCTGAAAGATAAGCAAGCGAAGGCGATATCGCAACATTAACATTGTCATTAGCCTTGTATTTACCGGCAAAGGAGTCAAACCAGGATTTAATTTCACTTAAATTTTTATTCTGTTTCCAGTTTGCTATCAGAAGCTTTTTCATAAATCTTATTAATGTTTGTGTATACAAGATCCGGAAGAGCTTCCAGATCTTCATGCACATAATCGTATCCAAGAGAATTTAAACATGCAAATGCGAGAGGAATACTGCTGTAGATTGACTCCGAAAACACACACGAGACCAGCGAGTGAATAAAAACGTTTCCTCCGTTTTCTCCAAGATTTGAACGTGCACACCCCATAGGACATCCCGAACAGGAAGGATTACTACCAGCTTCAATAAGCATTTCGCCAACCTTCCCAAGCATCTCATTATACTGCCTGTCATATCTTTCCCGATTTTCAATCTGAAAACCGGACGTCGCCGAAACGACAATACCTTTAATACCAGCTTCTCCCAGCTTCTTAGAAAGCCTCTGATCACCAAATGCAAAATACCCATCAATCAAAACCGATCCATCTAAAACCTCCACTCCGCACCGTCTTCCTGGAATACCAAGAGATTCCACAGCTGTATCCGCGGGAACCAAAACGGCGCCAGAGCCGTCAAGAACAAGAACACAAGGTTCCCTTGCCTTTTTTTCCAGTATAAAGGCGTCAACACCGGTATATTTAAGCCTTGTTGAAAGCCTGCCCCCTCCATAAGTATCCACAAACTTGCCTTCATCTAAAAAAGCCACACAGGTTTTTGATGCATAAGGGAAAAATCCATTTAAAGGACCTATGGAAAAGACAATAGGATCCAGATTCTGATAATCAAGTACGAGTTTTGAGGCTGTCCCCACGCCACCAACATATGCTCTTAAATCAGGGTATGACTTCTTTGCCGATTCCCCCTTTTCCAAATCTACATGAACTACTGTAATACTATCCTCTCTAGACATCTTCCTCCGCTTTAAACTCAAGCCCCTCTTCCTGGCCACCTTCCTCAACACTAAAACATCCCTTGGGGCAGATCTCCGAAATTTTATTTACATCAAGATCATTTACCGACGGATCAAGATGAATATCATACCCTTTTTTTCCTCCCATAATCCTTATCGGAGAGCCTTCAAAAGAAGCTTTTCCAACCTGTCTCTGCGCCGCCAAAACGCAAAGCTCACATCCGATACATTTTTCGGGAAAGGAAACCTTTAGTATTTTTTTATTCATAAAAATTAAGGGCTAAAAGGCCTGGAAGCTTGTTTCCTGAAATATACTCAAGCATTGCCCCGCCGCCCATCGAAACAAAGCTCATTTTATCTGTAATTTTAAGTTTATTCAAAGCCTCTATTGTATCGCCTCCTCCAACAAGACTAAACGCCTTGCTGTTAATAATCGCCTCCGCTATTTCCTTTGTACCTGATAAATAAGCGTCATCTTCTATTTTCCCCATAGGCCCGTTCCAAATAACAGTTTTTGCGGTATCAATTACATTGCTAAACATTTTAACTGTTTTAGGACCTATGTCCTCTTTGTCCCCAAGATAATCAATGGGAACAAGGATTTTGTAATTATTGTCAGTTTCATAGTTAATTCCAAGCCTTCCACCAAGAAGGACAAAGTCCGAAATCTTTAAAAATTTTGAGATAACGGGAAGCTTGGTTTCAAGCTTAATGCCTCCAAAAACCGCAACAAGTGGAGTTTCATAATTTGAGATAACTTTATTTATATTTTCAATTTCCCTTTCAAGCCTAAAGCCAGAGTAAGCATCTAAAAATTTCGGAACCTGTGAGATTGAAGCGTGCTCCCTGTGAGAAGTTGCAAAACACTCATTTACGTAAAGGTCCCCAAAGGAAGCTATGTCCTTGGCAAAGTTCTCATCATTTTTTTCCTCCCTTGGATCAAACCTTAAATTCTCAAGAAGAAGAATGGTCCCGTCTTCCATCACTTTTAAAGTCTGATATAACTCTGTGCCTAAAGCTACATTTAGTTTTATAACGTCGTAACCTAAAGAAGTAAGGTACTCGGCAATAGGTGTAAGCCTTAACTCTTCTACAATTTTCCCTTCGGGCCTCCCAAGATGCCCCATCAAGATAACCTTCACGTTTCTTAAGACAAGGTAGTCAAGCGTCTCTCTCATTGCCTCAAGTCTTGAAGGATCGGTAATTACCCCATCTTGCACAGGCACATCAAGATCTCCTCGTACTAAAACGCGCTTTCCCTGAAGAAGAATTTTATTGAGCTTGTTTAGAGAGTCCATAGCAGGATAAATTCCTTTAAAACTGTGCCTTTAATTATAGTCCAAACCTTGACCAAGTACATAAACCTATAGTGCAAATGAGAATTCCTTAACTGTAGGTTGACCCACTATCCAATCAATATTACAATATATATTGTACATACAGCTTCTACCAAATCAACAACCCCCAATAAATGCACCTAGATGGTTTATGAAATTGATCAATCGGGAAAAATTGAGGACACTTCGAAGGATACTGTCCTTTGCATATCAAATGGCTATTACTTATCAGTTAAATTAAAGGCGAAGACTAAAAGGCAGTTACAGAAAATATTTAGAAAAAACGGCCAAACTAGAAATTAAGAACGAATGCGACCCGGATATTCATTTTAACTCAATAGGTAAGAAGTCAAGAGCACACCTGCGAGCTAAGGAAGTAGCAAAAGGAAAAATTAAACCTAAAAAAATTGTAAGCCTTAAGGATATTTTAAGAGAGCTTAATGTGACCGAGGTCGGTAAACGACTTGCGAATGCTTAAGCCAGAGCTGATTTTGCAACAAGTGCAAACTACACCTTCTGTGGGTCGGCATCCACTCGGTCAAGAAACAATATAGCAATATCCGTTGCTTCAGTCAAGACTTGACAACTTCGCTAACCATTTCAACAAGCCTGTTGGAGTAGCCCCATTCGTTGTCATACCAAGCAACAACTTTAAGAAGATCCCCGTCAATAACTTTAGTTAAAGACAAATCAACAATTGCCGAATATGGTGAGCCTATAACATCCGATGACACAAACGGCTCATAAGTTGCATCAATTACGTTTTTATACAGGGGATTTTTCTTAGCTTCCAAAAACGCTTCATTTACTTCCTCAACCGTCACTTCCCTTTTAACAAGCATTGTGAAATCCGATAAAGAACCGGTCATGACGGGAGCCCTAACTGAAAGCCCGTCAAACAAACCTTTCAGCTCCGGAATAACTTCAGTAGTAGAAACCGCGGCACCGGTTGTTGTTGGAACCAGATTAAATCCCGCTGCTCTTGCTCTTCTTAAATCATGGTGTAGAGGGGGCGGAGGCCCGTCCACAATCATCTGCTCTGCGGTAATAGCGTGAATTGTAGTCATGGAAGCTTTTAAAATCCCAAACTTTGAGTGAATTATTCCCGCAACCGGTGAAATGCAGTTTGTGGTGCAGGAAGCGTTTGATACAACTTCCTCGCCCAGGTATTTGTCAGAATTTACTCCAAGAAGATAAGTCTGAACTGAACCGCCCTTGGCGGGAGCCGAGATTATAACCTTTTTAGCACCGGCCTTAACATGTACCGCGGCATCATTATTGTTTGTATATCTTCCGGTGCACTCAAGCACAACATCAATACTTAAATTTTTCCATGGAAGAAGCGCGGGATCCTTCTGCGATAAAACCAGAGTTTTTTTACCGTTAACTAAAAGGTGCGCCTCACCTCCTGAAGCAGCCTCAAAATGCTTTTTCTCGGGAGTGTTTCCTTCAACGTGGAATGTACTTCCTCCCTCTTCAACTTTCACTTCTTTATCATAAATGCCATAAACCGTGTCATATTTTAAAAGATGAGCTAAAACTTTGGCATCTGTAAGATCATTAACCGCTACAATTTCTATATCGGGTTTATCAAAGGCAATTTTAAAGGCGGCCCGGCCGATTCTGCCAAAGCCGTTAATAGCTACTCTTATGGGCATAGGTATTTTTCCCATCATCCAGGACCCAGCATGTCATTCTGGCGAAAGCCAGAATCTAAAATGGTCATCGCGAGTCCACCAGCCGGCGGACGTGGCGATCTCTAGAGATTGCTATTCGAACTTCGTTCGAACGCTCGCAAAGACAAGATGCGTATCAGGAGTCTGAACTCTTACCTTTCCACCAACTATTTGGCAAGAACTGAATCCAGCCAGTTTTTAAACATATCTCTTGTCATCGCGCCAATCTTTCTGTCAATCTCCTTCTCGTCTTTAAGAATTACATAAGTCGGGATACTCATAACACCGTACTTTCCAGCCGCTTCCCCATTTGTATCAACGTCAATTTTACTAAACTTGATTTTACCCGCGTAAAGCTTTTCCGCTTCTTCAATTATCGGCTTCATTGCATGACACGGCCCGCACCAATCTGCAAAAAAATCAATAAATTCAAACATATTTTATTCCTCCTAGGTGTGTATGATAACATACAATTTACCATGCATAACAGTTTTAAAATCCCGGCTTTGTTAACTGTGCTTGCCGCTATCATATTTTCCGTCCTTGCCACCTTTAAAATTTACAGAGAAGGGAAACTCCCAAACATACTTGCCAAAGCTTCAAAGGAAGAATCGGTACTCGCTAACACAAAGACAAATAGTGACCTGTACAGAAAAACTTTAAGAAAATTTTACGTTTTGGATAAGGACCTTAAATTTAACGAACCGACCGAATCGGCTTACCCGATAGAAATAAAGGCCAACAATGCTCTTGTCCTTGATCTTTCAGAAGGAGAGATCCTTTTTGAAAAAGATCTGAAAGAAAGGGTTCCTATAGCTTCCCTGGTTAAAATAATGACTACCATTATTGCCCTTGAGCACAAAGACACTGAAGATGAAATGACCGTAAGCGAAAAAGCCGGTTTGACAGGAGAAAACTCAATGGAGATCACCGCCGGTGAAACCTACACTTTAAGGGAGCTCCTTTACGGGTTAATCTTGCATTCAGGAAATGACGCGGCCGTAGCAATTGCAGAAAACACAGCCGAAAGTGAAGAAAACTTTGTTGAATGGATGAACATTAAGGCGGGAGAGCTTGGGCTTTCAGATACAAAATTTTATGATGCAAGCGGTTTAAATGATAATAGCTACAGCACCGCGTATGATCTAGCCAAACTTACAAGATACGCAATGAAAAACCCCGACTTTAAAGAGGTAGTTAAAACTCTTGAATATGAAATCCTGCCGACTGAAAAACACAAATATATTTACCTTTACAACCAGACAAACCTGTTAAGATCGTACCCGGGTGTTGAAGGTGTTAAAACCGGCTTTACCGAAGAGGCGGGGCTTTGCCTTGTGACATATGTAAAGTATGGGGATAAAGAGCTTATAGGAGTGGTTCTTGGAAGCTCCGACAGAAAATACGACATGGTTTTAATGCTTGACTACGCCTTTGAGAAGCTTGGGATTAAGGCAGACCACCCGCTTATTACGGTTCAATAGCGGAAAAGAAATCGCTTGAAATAAGCGCCCAGCCCCATTTTTTACAAAACTCACCCGCGGAGATGTAAGGAGCACTTTGGCAACGGCCTCGGCCCGCCTCAGAGCCAGAGATCTGCCCGGAAGCATATCCCACTTCCAAAGCCAGATAAGGGGCCTAAGCACCAGCTCGTAAAAGGCTCCGAAAGACAAGAACATCAAAGCCAAAATGCCAAGGGGGTTATAGAAAACCCCGAGAATTTGGTCAAACATGGTTTCTCTCCTTCTGTTTGTTTGAGTGCCGGTTTTCAGAGATTATACCCTATAGTTATATACGCGTGCAAGTACCCCACTCCGCCGACAACTTTTAGGTGAGTCGAAAAGCCCAATTGTGCTAAACTTTTACACGCAATGGAACTTTTTCAAAACCTAAACAAAGAACAGACCGAAGCGGCAATGCACCTTGAAGGGCCAGCTCTGGTAGTTGCCGGTCCAGGGTCAGGAAAAACAAGGGTGTTAACTCACAGGGTTGCCTATCTTATCAACGAACAAAAGATCCATGAGTCAAACATTTTAGTTGTAACTTTCACAAACAAAGCCGCGAATGAGATAAAAGAGAGGCTTAAAAACTTACTGCAGGAGGATGTTAAGCTCCCCTGGGCCGGAACATTTCATTCAATCTGCTCAAAAATTTTAAGAAGAGACGGTTATCTTATCGGCATCAGCCCTTCATTTGCCATTTATGACGAAGATGACCAAAGAGCTCTAATAAAAGGTGTTCTTAAAGATTTAAATTTACCTCCAACAAAAATTAATCCTTATGCAGTACTCTCAAAAATTTCAGGTGCGAAAAACGAGTTGATTGATGAACACGAATATCCCAAATACGCTTTTGGGTACTTCGCGGAAGTGGTTGCAAGGGTGTATCCGATATATCAAAAACGTTTGCGTGAGAACAATGCTTTGGATTTTGATGATTTGATAATGGAGACAGTGAGGCTTTTCGAAAACGGGCAGGTTCTTGAAAAATACCAAAACCAACTCCAATTTATCCTCATTGACGAATACCAAGACACAAACAAAGCCCAGTACATTTTATCAAAGCTCCTTGCCCAAAAACACGGAAACATTTTCGTTGTCGGGGACATGTCTCAAGCAATTTATTCATTCAGAGGCGCAGATTTTAGAAACATCCTTAACTTTGAAAAAGATTATAAAGACGCAAAGATTTATAACCTTGAAGAAAACTACAGATCAACTAAAACAATCATTGAAGCCGCAAGAAACTTAATCACAAAAAATTCAACCCATGTGCCTTTAAATCTCTGGACCAAAAACAAAGAGGGGCAAAAGGTAAAAGTGTATGAAGCTTTTGACCACATAGACGAAGCTTTATTTATCGCACAGGAAATAAAAAACGAAATAATAAAAGGGGGGCTTTCATTTGCTGACATTGCAGTACTTTACCGCACAAACGCGCAGTCAAGAAACATTGAAGAAATGCTTTTAAAAGAGGGCATCCCTTATAAACTCGTTGGTGGCGTGAGATTTTATTCAAGAAAGGAAATTAAAGATTTAATTTCTTATTTAAGAGTTATTCATAACCCTTCGGATTCAATTTCCTGGGAAAGAATTATTAACACACCACCAAGAGGACTTGGCAAAAAAGCTGTGGAAAAGCTCAAGGAAGAAAAATGGGACATAGATAAGATTTCACAAGTTACAAAACTGCCTTTTAAAGAATGGGTTTCACAAATAGAAACTCACACCACTCCTGAGCTTCTTGAGGATGTTATTTCTAAAACAAGATATATTGAATGGCTAAATGACGGAACCGAGGAAAACCTATACCGAATAGAAAACATAAAAGAGCTTAAATCAGTTGCCTCGCTTTTTTCAAATCTGTCCGACTTTCTGGAAAATGTGTCTCTTATTGAAAGTACCGACAAACCGCGCTCTGAAGAAAAAGATGCGGTAACTCTTATGACTGTGCACGCGGCAAAAGGCCTTGAATTTCCGGTAGTCTTTATTATGGGGATGGAGGAAGGGCTTTTTCCACATTCAAGAAGCTATCTTGACTTAAACGAACTTGAAGAAGAAAGGCGCCTTTGTTACGTAGCAATAACACGGGCAAAAGAGAAGCTTTTTTTAACGCATGCAAAATCGCGTTTGTATTTTGGAAGCACGCAGTCAAATATAATTTCAAGGTTTATCATTGAAATCCCGCAGGAACTTTTAGAATCAAATCATGTACTTAATAAACACGGCTCATCTAATTTTGAAATTGAGGAGTTTTTAGATAAACTTCAGAGTGAGAGAGAACTTGAAATAAGATAAGGAGACGGCAAGATGAAAAGGTTGAGGAGAAAAAATCAAACCAAGGCCGGTATGAATGTAGAAGTTCGACCGATTGGGGCATCCAGGAGAAAATCCAAAAGCGTATTTAGAAGCGTTCTTGCCAACTTAAAGGGTCCAGTCAACCTTGTGCTGAGGCTCGTGCAGAATATTTTTTATTGATCCTAAGGGCTCTTATGAACGGTAGATAAGGGCCCTATAGTATTTTAAAGTTGGGGAGTTGGTTTATAATATTCCCTATCCAGATATATGAGTAAAATAGCTTCAATTTTAGCATCCATTGCTTTAACCCTATCTCCTCAAGTAGACAAAAGTTTTGATGTGGCAAAGGAGAAAACATACATCAACGAACAAACGTTAGTTAAAACCGAAACAAGGTTTTCACAAAAAGAGATAGCGGAGTCAGATCCAATTGGATATGAAACTTCATACCGCGACGATGAAAATCTTGAATTTGGCGAAACTAAAATCTTAAATAAAGGCGAAAACGGCGAGGAAGTTAAAGCATATAGAATAACTTACTATGATGAAGAAATTTTGGATAAAGAGCTCATCAACACAGAGATTAAAGAGCCAAAAAATGAGGTAGTTCTAAAGGGAACTAAAATTTCCTGGAAAAAAGAAGACGCCAACAGATGCGGGGAGTTTAAATACTGGCATAAATATGAAAATGTTTATATGACTACCTACACTCCCCAATGCCTGGGATGTAATGCCTGGACGTCCATTGGGCTCAAGGCTGGGTATGGAATAGTAGCTGTTGATCCAAAGAAAATTCCATACTGGACAAAAGTTTGCATTCCAGGTTATGGAATAGCGGTAGCGGGAGATACGGGAGGGGCAATGAGAAGTTATCCCGGACTTCTTATTGACCTTGGCTTTCCTTCCCTTGCACCGCAGGATAAATGGCTGACAACCGGAAGGTATGATATGTATATTTTAAACAACGAGGATAAAAGAGACAGGTTTTTTGTTGGTGATTTAAGATGAGGGATGAAAGCAAAGAAAGAACTGGGGCAAAATTTTTTAATTGACGAGCACATTGTAAACATTCTGATCCAGGAAGGAGAGGTAAATAACACAGATAAAGTTCTTGATATCGGATCCGGAAAAGGGTTTGTAACCAAGGCTCTTTCTGAAAAAGCCGGGAATGTGCTGGGTGTTGAACTGGATAAAGATTTAATCCCTGTACTTACTTCAAACTTATCACAGTTTAAAAATGTTGAGATTGAAAACGGCGATATTCTGACTTTTTTAGAGGATAAATCTAATCACAAAAGGTTCAACAAGATAGTTTCTTCCATCCCATTTCAGATAACCTCTCCCCTTTTGCACAAAATCATAAATATCAGAAGCACAATAGATATTTGCGTCCTACTCATTCAAAAAGAGGTTGCCGAAAGGGTAACTGCAAAACCGCCAAAAGCAAATTACTTATCCATATTTCTTCAGACCTTTTTTAAGGTGGAGCTAATCACTGTTGTTAGTAAAGAATCATTTTATCCAAAATCTGAAGTTGACGGCGCAATTATAAAACTCACACCGCTAAAAAAATCTCTTGTAAAAGACGACGTCAAATATTCAAAATTCCTCCACCACGGGTTCACACAGCAAAGAAAGATGCTATATAAAAGGTTTAAAAAGGAAGTTTTAGAGAAGGCTGGTATAGATACAACAAGGAGAGCCGAAACTTTAAGCGTTGAAGAGTGGGTAAAGATATTCAAGAATTCATCCCTGATCTGGCCCATGTCATCCTGAATTTAATTCAGGATCTACAGTGAGATACCTGCTTTCGCAGGAATGGCAGAAAATTTCAGTCTTCCAAAATCTCAACAGAGTTAACGGTGACGTTTTCTAATGGATCGGATTTTTCCCTAAAAGCATTTTCCTTAACAGGTGTATCGGCAATTTTATCAACCACATCCATCCCCTCTGCTACCTCACCGAAAATTACATAATTTTTCGGTAGTGGGTAATCGGCGTGCATTATAAAAAATTGGCTTCCGTTAGTATTCGGACCGGAGTTAGCCATAGCCAAAATACCTCTTGTGTAATCCCGTGTAATAGGTTCATCAGAAAATTTATAACCCGGGTCTCCTGTTCCATTTCCAAGCGGATCACCGCCCTGAATCATAAAACCTTTCATAATTCTGTGAAATCTTGTATTGCTATAAAAACCTTCTTTAGAAAGGAATACAAAATTATTTACCGTAACGGGAGTTTCTTTTTCAAAAAGGTCAACGGTTACATCCCCTTTTGATGTTTTTAGAACCGCTTTATAATCCTTGCCCTTTTTAAGAATCATCTCTGGAGGATTTTTATATCTTCTAAAAGAAGCCACATTGCTTTGGGAAGATTCCTCTTCCTCATCTTTTTTCAGCCGGTCATCAGAAACTACAGAAGCAGCTTCTTCAGGTCTTTTTGACAGGGCGCTGAAAATAACAATTACAACAAGAACTCCTAAAACTATAGCAAGTACCTGGGTTTTTTGCATGATGGGGATTTTATCACACGGACGATACTCCTGTATATAAAACCCTCCCACAACTATGTATGGGAGGGTAGAGTAAATCATGCAAGAGGAGGAAATTTCCCCAGAAGGTAGGTTTCAATTTCAGACAGAAATTTCTCCTCATCTAGATTCCTCTCCCGGCAGGCCTTTTGAAGTGAAGCTATACCTTCTTGGGTAAGAGAGTATCCGTCTATCGAATAAACCGCCACGCCTCCCTGCACTAAAGGAATATATCCCTTAGGCTGGTCTGAACGGTCAGGGTTCATAAGCAGATAGGCGCTGAAATTCACAACTTTCGGGAATTCACCTCTTGTAGAAAGGTTTCCGCCGCTGATAAAGAGCTCGTAGTACCCTATCTTCGCAATTCTTGTGTATCTCATCTCCCATTCCTCCTGTCTTTTGGGTTTGACCAAGTTTTACCACAACTTTAGGGCATCTCAAAACCGCTTCTTGCTATAATGGCTTTGTGAAGGTAAGAATTCCAAAATTCATAGCTATATCCACAATCTTTCTGTTTCTGTCTACAAGCCTCGCTCACGCCTCGGGAGAAATCATTAAAAAATTTAACTCCGAAGTATCAATATATAAAAATGGTGTCGTAAATGTTAGAGAAACCATAGTTTATGATTTCTCCACCCTGCAAAGACACGGGATATTTAGAGACATTCCATACACTCTAAAAAATTCGGAAGGCAAAGAATTTGAAATGCCCATAACTGTTCTTTCAGTCAAAAACGAATACGGACAGGACTATAAATACACACAGTCCAGAACAGGCGGAAACGTCTCGTTAAAAATCGGAGATCCCAATAAAACAATCACCGGTGCTCACACCTACGTTATTACTTACGAGGTAGAAGGGACCTTGGAGGAGTTTTCGGACCATGACGAGCTCTACTGGAACGTAACAGGGAATGAGTGGAAAGTCCCTATAGAAACTTCTTCCGTCAGGCTGTTGTTTCCATCCGACGTGCCCGTCTCAAATCTGAAAATCGCTTGTTTTACAGGGCCCTTTGGATCTAAAGAAGTAAACTGCTCTCAAGTTTACGACCTTCTGCCAAGCCTTTTTGTAACAACCACAAAATATCTTAATCCAAACGAAGGCTTTACGATCGTTGCGGGCTTTGACAAAGGTTACATAACCGTAATACCTAAAAAAGAAGTAAGCAAACTCCCGGAATATTTAGTTCTTGCAGGACTGTTCATCTGGTATTTCCTTCTTCCCTTATCGGTTATTCTCATGTATCTAAAATACGGGAGAGACCCAAAAATAAATACCGCAATACCGGCATTGTTTGAGCCGCCTCTTGATGGCAAAAGAAGACTAACACCAGCCGAGTCGGGAACTATTGTGGACGAATCTGCGGACGACAAAGACATTACCGCAACAATCGTGGACCTTGCAATAAGAGGTTACCTGAAAATAACGGAAAAGGATCAGAAGTCTCTTGGAGGATTGCTCTCCTCAAAAGATTACATCCTTACCAGAGAGGAAACGTATAAAAACAAAGAAGGAGAAGTAAAACTGGAAAAACATGAGGAAGCCTTAATTAATTCTTTGTTCAAGGACGGGGATGAGGTATCAACAGCGGATCTTTTAGACTCATTCAGTAAAGATGCTCAAAATATTAAAGATAATTTATATAAAAACGCTATCTCAAACGGATTTTTTCCGCATAATCCTAAAACAGTAAGAGACATCTGGCTTATTGTCGGATTTTTGTCTTTATTTACAATTAACGTTCCTCTTGGAGTTGTATGCATTGTATTTTCAAGGGTCATGCCAAGAAAGACTCTTAAAGGAGCTAAAAGCAAAGTTGATATTTTAGGCCTTAAGAGGTTTGTTTCTTCCCAGGAAAGACAGCTTAAGTTTCAAGAGGAGAACTGGTATTTATTTGAAAAGCTTCTCCCTTATGCTATAGCCTTGGGTGTGGCAGATGTATGGGCAAAAAGGTTTGAAAAACTTGGGGAAATACCTCAAAGAACCTGGTATACAGGAAACTCAAGTTTTAATTCATATACTTTCGCTAATTCGTTAGGCTCTCTTGGAACTTCTGTAGCGAGAGCGGCCACACCGACAAGCTCTTCTTCAGGTTTCTCAAGCGGATTTTCTGGAGGATCTTCCGGCGGTGGAGGCGGAGGCGGTGGCGGTGGGTCATGGTAAATAACTAGAAATTACTGAAATTAATGTTCTGTCATCCTGAACTGACTTTATGTCATGCCGGACCTGATCCGGCATCTATAATCCTAGATTCCCGCTTTCGCGGGAATGACACTTGATTCGTGTTGGAGCTTAGACCCTGCTTTCGCAGGAACAGACCTAACAAACCACCAACAAAAAAGGCCAGCTGTAATTACTCAACTGGCCCAAGGTTTCTACCGCAACCGGGACAAATCCAATTCCCATGCTTATTTACAGGAAGGGAAAAGCAATCCAGTCCAGAGCACATCGGCCGCAACTTCCTCCTAACTTCAGCCGGGGCAAGCCTTATCCCTGCTGCAGGTGTTTCCACAGCGAAAACCCTTTTCGCAGCTTTAGTTGGCACACGCATTCTGCTTTGGTGATGTTCACCCCGATCACAGTCAGTACAAAATTCGCCATTATCTGCGACCTTGTTTCTGCAACCGCACGAACAAGCGCAAGTTGCCATGATCTTTCTCCTTCCTTCGTATAGTATTTTTAAAATTATAAAACTCTTATCCGTTTTAGCAAGTCAATTCTAGATGCTATACTTTTGCGGATGACAGAAAGATCAAGGCACATTGTTCAATCCCAAGAATGGGGCGAAATAAAGACAAAATATGGCACCAAGGCAGCCAAGGCCGGAAGTGTTCAATTCACAAAGCACAGGATCCCGTTCACCTCTTACTTTTACGGATATTCTCCCAAAGTAAACCCAAAAGAGATAAACTTCAAAATCCTAGAGGAGATTTTGTTAAAAGAAAACGTTATCGCAATTAACTTTGACTGTCCGAATGTTACAACTGACGAAGAAGACTTTAAAGAAAATGAAGACATTTTAAAAAAAGCCTGCACACCGTCAAAAAGAAACACTTTTTCAAAATATAACATCCTCTTTGACATCATCCCCACAGAAGACGTGCTTTTATCAAACATGCACCCAAAAACAAGATACAACATAAAATACGCCGAAAAAAACGGCATTAAAGTACGGGAAGGAGGAGATAAAGATATAACTCTTTTTAATAAACTTCAAAACGAAACAGCAAAAAGACAAAAATTTTATATACATCCCGACAGATATTACGGACTGATATGGGAAGTTTTATCAAAAAAAGGTATGGCAAAGCTTTTAGTTGCAGAGTATCAAGGAAAGCCAGTCTCATGCTGGATGCTTTTTCTGTATAAGGGCGTGCTTTATTACCCTTATGGAGCGTGGAGCGGTGAGCATCAAAACCTCTTTCCAAATAACCTTTTGTGCTTTGAGGCTATAAAACAAGGCAAAAAGGAAGGATGCAAAACATTTGATATGTGGGGAGCGTCAAAAGATCCCGAAAATAAAAATGATCCGTGGTATGGCTTCACTAAATTTAAACTTGGATTCGGCGGAAAGCATGTTGAATATATAAACTCGTACGACTTTGTTTTAAATCAACCCCTTTATCAAAGCTTCAATCTGATTAACGGTGTTAGGTGGGCTGTATTAAAGATGCTTAAAGGCTAAGCGAAAATGAAGGATATAAGGCAGTCTGAAAACTGGGCCAAATATCTTTCGGGACTTGGATGGGAGTTTCAAAACATAAACGGAACTTTGATTTATCTAAAAAGGATAGGCCCATCTTCCGTAACAAAGGTTCAAAGGCCTCAAAGTCTATCGGAGGGTAAGCTTAAAAAAATAGAGGACTCGGCCATTAAAAACAAAACCCTTTTTATTAAAATAGAACCATTGGACTCCAAAGGTGAAAAAAATCTTAAGAAAGCAGGCTTTGAGAGAAGCTTTTTTCCTCTTTTAACCCCAAGCTCAATTTTTATTGACTTAACTAAAAGTAAGGAAGACTTATGGAAAAATCTCAAAAAAGACGCGAAATATTCAATCAGAAAAGCGCAAAAAATCAACTTAAAAACCGATTTCTATGTAAACCCCAATCTCCAAACTTGCGAAAAGTTTTTTAAAATCCTTTTTGAAACAGGGAAACAGAAAAAATTTTATGTCCAGCCCTTCTCCGATCTTAAGACTAAAATAAATTCCTTTAAGGACTTATCAATAGTCACCCTTACCAAAAAAGACACAGAAATATTATCAGGAAGCCTTATACTTGCCTTTGAAGGAAACGCCTTTTACACCCACGCCGCATCAAGTAATGAAGGACGAAAATTTGGTTCATCATACTTTGAATTGTGGAGCACAATATTACACCTAAAGAAAAAAGGTATTAAAACTTTTGATCTTGAGGGAATTGCAGACGAAAGATTTCCAAGCTTTACCAAAAACTGGATGGGCTTCTCCTTTTTTAAAAAGAAATTCGGCGGGGAAATAATAAAATTTCCGCCTCCTTATATTAAATATTACAACAAAATTCTAACAACACTTAGAAAATTAATGAGAGCCCCCCTGCCGCTATAAAAACATACGTTTTGACTATATCTAAGATAGCGATTATCATTTCCGCACTAACTCGCACTGAAAAAAGGAGAAAGAGAATGGAAGTCTATCTTAGGCCGTTGAAGGATGCCGATGATCAGATCGTCGGCTACGCCCTGGTTGATGAGAATTTTTGGTACGTCACCAATGCGGGGGAATTCACACCAAAGAGGGAGAATGCCAAAGTCTTTCGGCCAGGCAGCCCGCTTACATTGGTGGTTAACTTTTGCAAGCCGTACAACCTGAAAGTACTCCTTAGCCCCAATTAAGTACTGATCTTTAACCCCCATTACCGCGGGACAAGAGCACCCCGCGGTTTTTTCTCGCCACTAAAAGGACCCTGTTATACAAACTTGCTCAAGTTTGCCACATTAACTCATTTGTTGCCGGGACAGATTTAGGTTACTATCTGGTTGTAATGACGGCAGATAGCACCCTTGTGCTTCTTGAAAAAACAGTTAGAAGGTTTCCTTTAACTCTAGCCTCTTCAACAGCATTCGTAATTTTAATGATTTACTTGATTGAGAAGCAATTTAATCCCAATGATGGCATCCTTAAATTGCTAATCATCTTGTCAATGGGAGTGCCGCTTTTTACCGCTCTTCACCTTATTACAGAAGCAAAAGCAATTAAGAGAGTCCATAAAATCCTGCTGAATGGTCTTGGAGTGCTCGCCCTGGCAGTTTACTTTTTCTTGTACCTCCCAAAAAATATTGACCTGTTTACCGGAGGTCACATCAACAACATTGTCCTTCACCAGGTAGTTCTGTATCTCATTGCATTCTCATCACCATATTTAGTCAGAAACAGTGAGGGCAACTTTAGAACCTACCTAAGGAAAATGGTTTTAAGGTTTGCCTTGAGCTTCATATTCTCCGCAATAGTTTACATGGGTATAACAGTGATATTGAGTACTATAAACTATTTGTTTACCGTTAATATAAAGCCTGAACTTAACCTTCAATTATGGTTCGTAACGGCTAACTTTGTCGGTCTTTTCTACTTTCTTGCAGGTGTTCCCGCAAATTTTGATGATCTGGGGCAGGACCAGAAATGGCTGGATATTCTAAAAATTGCAACAGAATATATTCTCATACCTTTAAATTATGCCTATCTGGTAATCTTGTATCTTTACCTTCTAAAAATCCTTATCACTCGAACTTGGCCTGAAGACGGTGTAAGTAATATTATTCTCGGGTATTCCATATTTAGTATTTTCACCTGGGCTCTAGTACCAAACGGCGAGGATAAAATAAACTTAATCACGAAGTATTTTAAAAAACTGGTTTTTGCATCCCTCATACCTCTTGCCATAACTCTTCTTATTGCTATCGGTATAAGGATATCGGCTTATGGATATACCGAAAGACGGTACCTTCTTTTAATTCTTGGGATCTGGCTTCTTTTAAGTTCTGTGTATTTCGCATTAACAAAGACCCAATCGCTAAAATACATTTTCACGTCGTTAGTAATAATTGTGTTTGTATCCTCAATAGGTCCGCAAAGCGCGGTAAACGTGTCGCGAGTTAGCCAGCTGACAAGATTTAAGGACATTCTGGCAAAAAACGGGATGCTTATTGACGGTGTGGCTATCCCTCCCAAACAAGCAATCTCTGTACAAGATGCATACGAATTAAGATCAATAATCAGCTATCTCGGACACATTCATAACTTTTCAGGCATTGAAAACTCTTTTCCTAACATGCAGTTTGATAACTCAAACAAACTAGTATCGGAAAAGGAGACCTCCATACTAACTTTCTTAAACTTGCCCGATGCAAGACCTCATGAGCAATCGGATTATCTTTATCTGTCAACAAAAGACATTAATATTATGGATATTTCAGGGTATGACGTGATGCTCAAGATGTGCGGGGCATACCAGTTTGGAACCGTGTCATGCTCTTATGAAGGAACTGACATAAAAGTATTAAGAACAAATGATGTAATTCAGATAGTCGCTGCAAATGAATCAATAAACTTTAATCTTAACGACATTGTCAAAAATGCAAACCTTAACCCAAATAACTATAACTATGAGATAGATCCTAAAGACATGGATCTCGTTGAAGCCGGTTCAAATTATCGTGTAAAACTTTATATAACATCACTATCGGGATACCTGACACCGGATGGAACCAGTATAAAAAGCGTGAACAGCGTGGACGGTTACGTACTCATTAAAAATCTTGCAGACAAACCCTTGCCAAATTAAATCCATTGGTTAAACTTAGTTCTTATGGAAAACGGATCAATACAAAAACGGATTGAAATCATTGAGACTTTGAGTAAAGAATTAAAATCGCTTAATGAAATGCTGAAAGAATCGCTTGAGAAAGATCCGACGTATATGAAAAGTGAAGAGGAGAAATCAAAAATCAGAGAGGAAGTAAAAGTTGCGAAGAACAAAGCCGAGGAGAAAAGCGATGTTAAAAATATTCTTATGGAGATAAAAGAAAAAAGGGATGAAATTAAAGAGGCGAAAGAAACTCTTTCATTGGAGCTTGTTGAGTATTACAGGCAAAACAGTATATTAACGATAGAAGATGGGGAGGGAAGAGTAAGAGAAATGAAAATATCCGTAAGACTTTCAAACCCCAAACCACAATGACATATCTAGAAATGCTTTTGAATTAATAGTGCGATATAATCCATTTTAGAACTTTGAGAGCATAAAAAAGGAGTGGAGATGAAGACTTTGTTTCAGGCTATTGTAGTAGCCGCCATGCCACTGTTTTTCCTGATCATCGGAATTTTAACCGGCGTACTGACGAAACTTGAGCTAGAGATTATTCTTTACGCGGCTCTGGTAATTTTGCTGGTTGTGCTTTCCGGATACGGGTTCTTCACCCTGCTGGGAGCCTCGTGGGATAAAAGCAAAAACGGGGTAGTCTGCCTTTTTGCCAGCCTGTTCATTTCGGTGGCAGCAGTACACGTCCCAAACGGTACTGTGCTTCCGTTCATCACATACATGCTTTTCCTAACGGGTGTGGGGCTTGGGCACTTCGTCCCATTTCCGAAAGCAAAGAAGTAAACTTACCCCCGTAACAAATTTGCGGGGGCTTTTTATACCTCAAGTTCAAGCTGACTGTCCTCACCACCGCCTTTTGGAATACCGTTTGGCCAGCAATGAGCCCTGTAATCACAATTCACGCAGGTTTTGTAATTTGTAGTTCTTTCAAACTTTAGCTCTCTGATTTTTTTCATCACATCTTTGATAGTAAGCTTAAGCTCCTCCAGCTCCCCCAAGGATATATTAAAAGAGTGCCTAGAAAACTTTCCATTTTTATCAGGCTCCACAAAATCGAGCTCTGCGTCAGTCACCGTAAAGTTAAATGTCCGGTCTAAATCGGCAAGAAGTTTATAAAAAACAAGCTGTCTTTTATATCCGCCGTTTGAGTACTTAGTCTTGCCCTCAACGTCATTCCTTGACTTTGCCTTCCCCGTTTTATAATCAATAACCTTCACATACTTTCGCGAGACGTCAACATAATCAATCTTGTCAACTTTCCCATTAAGAGGAATGTTATCAAGATAAACTTTGGAGTTCCCATACCCAAAAAACTTTTCGGTAAAAAGAGGCTTTTGAAACTCTTTGTTATAAGAACCAAAATAAGCTTTCAGGATTAAACTTCCTTTTGCCCTCGTTTCCAAAAAATCTCTTTCCGTTAAAATCTCCTCGCTAATTGCTTTTTCAAACTCTGATAAAAGATACGGCAGGTCGGGAAGCTTTCCCGTATTTTTAAACTCCCTGAAAAATATCTCCAAAGCCTTGTGAACGGCGGTTCCAAGCGCAAGATACTTATCCTTGGCCCTCGGGGTCCTAAGTAGATTATTAAGTTTAAATTTATAAGGGCATTCAAGATATGTATTTAACGCCGTAACCGAAAGGCTGAAATTTTTAAGAACGCTTTTTAAGAAATCTTTTTCTTCTATTGAAACATTTTCAGAAGTAACCGGCTTTAAAATGTCTTTTAAAATTTCTTTGACGGAAGATTCATACTTTGAAACTTCGATCTCCTCCGTTTTGTCTTTTGAAATCTCGGAAATAAACATTGATGGAACTGCTTCTCTTAAAGACCCTTCGGTAAAATATGAATCCGCGTATGTAACAAAAAGCCCTTTTTTTGCTCTCGTCATTGCAACGTAAAAAAGTCTTCTTTCATCCTCATTCTTTTCTTTTGACGCATCCAACGTCCCGGCTTTGTCTTTAACGCCAAGAGAAGCCCCGACAAGGCCTTCCGGAAGTTTTATTAAATCCCTGACTTTATTATTACCCCACTTTCCGTCAAAGCATTTAACTAAAAAGACATACTCAAACTCAAGGCCCTTTGACCTGTGAGCCGTCGTTAACAAAACAGAGTTATTTCTGATATTTAAAGCCTCCTCATTTATGGGAATTCCGCTTTCCTTAAGAATTAAAACATCCTCCATAAATTTCTTAAGGTTAAGAGAATGATCGGCTGTATTTAGCTTTTTAATTTCGGCAAACAAAGAATTTAATCTGTTTAATTTTTCTATGGAATCTCGGGAAGAAATCACCCAGTTTAAAAATCCCGATTCCTCTAAAACTCTTTCAAAAAAAGCGGTGAAAGTAAGATTAGAGTCTAGACTTTGCCACTCATAAAGCTTATCCAGAAACTTTTCAAAATTTAGGGCATTTAAAACCCCTGAAGATTTCTTAAAATCGGGATGATTTATTGCTTCAACAAAATTTATTTTCTTCTCACTAGCAAAGCGGGAAAGCTTAAGGGTGTCAACATAATCAAAGTCCAAAAACTCGTAATTAAAAATGGTGAAAAGATCAAGGTCCTCCTCTTTGCTTCTGACTTTTAAAATCACGTCAAGAAGCTTTAGGAGTTTATTAATGTCATAATCCTCTAAAACATTTTCCCCGCCTATAAGATTAAACGGAATTCCCATCCTCCCAAACATGTCCGAGAAGTCTTTTGAATCCGCATTGTTCCTATAAATTACCGCAATTTCAGAAGGCAAGACCCCATCTTCCACAAGTTTTTTGATTTGTGTAGAAACAAAAAAGCTCTCCGTAATTCCAGAAGAAAAATGCCCGAGCTCTATCCTCTTATCTTCATATGTAACCGCACTTTCCTGCCTTTTTTCAACGTTTAGAAAATCCGTTAATTTAAGCTCATTATTTTTTATTAAATCCTCCGACGCGCCAATAATAACTTTCTGGCTTCTGTAATTTTCCTTAAGGGTAATTATTTTTGCCTTCGGATAATTTTTTGTGAAAAAGAGTATGTTATCTAGTGAAGCTCCCTGAAATCTGTATATGGACTGTGAGTCATCGCCCACCACAAACACATTTGCTTCGTCACCCCAGTAGCTTGCAAGAAGATGGGCAACTTTGTTCTGCGGAGAGTTTGTGTCCTGATATTCATCAACAAGAAAATACAAATATCTTTCCTGATAATCCCTAAGAAGATTTGCGTCGTTATCAAATCTTTCGGTAACAAGATTAATCATGTCTTCAAAGTCATACCGGTTTTTCTCTTTCAATTTTTGTAAATATCTTGAGTAAACATCCAAAACCTCCGAGAGTTTTTCAAAGTTTTCGCTTTTTTCTATAAACTTCTCAAAATCTTTTTCCGAGATACCCTCCCTTTTCAAATCCTGTATTGTTCTAATCAAAGATCTTACATAGTAGTACCTGCCTCCAAACGGTCTAATATTTTTATAACCTCCCTCGTCAAGAATTTCCCTGAATATCTGAACCCTTTCAAGATCAGATAAAGGCTCAAGATCTTCCGAAAGGACAAACCTGTCGGGGTTACTTCTTAAAATGTCTGAACAGAAGGAATGAAAGGTATAAATGTTCACGTAATAAGCTTCCGAACCTATTATTGATAAAAGCCTTTCCCTCATGGCTTTAACACCGGAGTCGGTAAAGGTGAGAGCCAAAATTGCAGATGAGGGTGTATCGGTCTTTTTGAGAATGTTTGCAATTCTCATAGTGAGAACCTGCGTCTTTCCCGTTCCGGGTCCCGCGATAACTAAAACGGGGCCTTCTATAGTGTCAACCGCTTCTTTCTGCTTTGGGTTTAGCTCTTTGTATAAAGATTCAAATGTTTCTGTATGGGCCTTCTTGGACATACTCATCAGCATGAATTATAACGGATTGACACACAGAAAAGCTTAAACTAAAGTTGTCCCATGGATGAGGAAAGAAAGCTGGTTTTTGAACTTTTAAAAGCGGCGGGCATTCCCGATAACGAAATTGAAAGCTATTACTCCAAGATGATTACATTGTCTCTTACCTACCTTGTAGCCTTCACACTTTCGGCCCTTAACGAGGATGAAAAAGAAAAGCTGACAAAAGAGCTTAAAGATTCTTCAAAACAGGCGGATATAATTATTCAAAAACTAAAAGAAGCTTGTGAGTCTTCGCAGAACAAGCCTGACATAAGGGACATAGCCGCCCTTGCAAAAATAAAAGCCTCTTCAGAATTTTTCGGGTCGGTTTACGACAAAGCAGACGAGGGGCATAAGACAAAACTTATTGAAGTTTACAGAGGTATAATTACCTCAAACCCCACACATAAAGAAAATATTGAGAATGTGATTAATGCGTTCGGGAAGGAGGACTAGTATGAGAGAAGGACCACCTTTGGAAATGCCCCATGAGGAAGTTTCTACCGCCGGTTCTGAAGCTGCAAAACCGGACGAGGGGTTTACGATTAGAATACTAGGGATTGATGTCCCTGAACCTGTAGCTACAAAAGCCGCGGTTGTATTAGTTGCAACCGCAACAGCTTTTGCACAGGCTAAGGAAGCTCTTGGATCTAATTTTGAGGTACCCACTACACCCGAGGAAGGAGCGAAAGAGGCAATGAAGCTATTAATCGGGGTAGGAGGCGGCGCAGTCCTACTCGGAGCCGGGCTTGCAGTGGGAATGCGAATTAAAAGGGCTTGGGAGGAGGGCGATACTCACCAACAGCCTTCGGAAGAACCACGGCCTAGAGGCCAAGGATATAAAGACTCCCGCGAGGAGGCACTAGATCGGGGTATTGGGCAGGCTCAAGCCTCGGCTCCATTTGTTTCCAGAATGAGGGGTGCTTCACCAGTCGAAAGGTTAGAAGCTCTAAGAGACTTAGAAAACCCTACCAGGGGATCAAGAAAATCTCTATCAGAACTAACATAACAAAGGGTAATCTAAACTACGGAGTCCCTTTTTTATACACATTCAAAATCTTCACACCATCAGCCCAAACAGAATGTACCTCCTCAAAACTCTCGGGAACTACTACTTCACCCCTAAAATTAGTCACATAATAATCCGGCTCTTTGGTTTTCTGGCTTACATCAAGCCTTTTTCTGTCCGGCTCCGGAAGGATCAGGGTGTTATTTTTCCCCGGGTAATTCGCCACTTTAACTTTTATCTTATCCCTGTCATCGGTTCTCACTATATATTCAAGACCCTTTCTGTAGGAAAGCCCCCAATAATCAAGATCAAACCTTTGCCCGATTGTGCTTTTTTCACCCGCAAAAACATTAAAGTACATATTCTCAAAAGGGTGATTTCTGTACATAAAACCTAAAGCTAAAAGCGCGTTAACCAACACCGCAAGAATAAGAGCTCGTTTTAAGAAAAAGCCAGAAGCATTAACCGCGAAAGTCAGAATATACACAAAAGCCGGGTATATAAAAAAGAGCTGGCGCCATTCATCATATAAAACAGACTTTAAAAGTATTACTGAAAGAAGAGGAACAAAAAACCAAAGCAAGATAAGCATGTCTTCTTTTCTTAAAGAACTTCGTTTATAGACAAAATAAAAAAGCCCTAGACAGAAAACAAAAATATAAGCTGGTGGGATGGTAACAAGCATCCATCCGGGAGCATAATAAAAAGGCAAATTTACGCTTTCTATCTTCTTTCCGTAAAAAAGCATTTCAGTTGGCTGCGGGTAATATTTAAAAGCTTTAATAAAGTTTCCGACAGGGTTTTCCCAAAGAGTGGGCCAGAATAAAACGGTAAAAATAGCTGTAACCAAGACATAGACAACCAACGGTTTTAATTCCTGCTTTAGCAAGGATAAACTTAAGCCTGAATCTATAATTGTCATCCCGGGCTTGACCCGGGATCTAGATTCCCGCTTTCGCAGGAATGACAGTGTATACGGTAATAAAACCCCGCTTGAGATAAAGAGGGCAACAAAAAAGGGGATTAAAACGCCAAGAATCCTTGTGTCAATTAAAACAGCAGAAGTAAAAGCCAGAATAAACGCGCTAAAGTAACTTCTCTTATCCAAAAACTGTAGTACAAAATAAACGTTTATTATAAAAAACGACAAAAAAACCATATCTTTTGAGTTATAAAAAGAGTGGGCAAAAAGCCTTGGAGTTAAAACCAAAACCGCGCTTCCAAGAAGTGAAAGCCACGTGCCAAACCTTTTTCTTAATAACAAAAAGAAGAACAAAACACCGGCATATTGCGTCATAAAAGTTAGAAAGTGCCTTGAAAAATAAATTTCCCGTGAGTCGCTTAAATTAAATATTTTTTGAGCACCTACCAGAAAAACTTCAAAAACGGGGCCGTAAAATTTATCTATTTTATCAAGAGGTTTCTTGTCTCTTAGAAAAACATGATTAAAAACCTCAACCCCATATTCCTGCTGAATCTTTTCATCCCACGGAACCCCATAATCTCTATAGACAAACACACCCGTTAAAAAGTATGCAAGAAAAAATACTATTACCGCAAGTTTAGAAAACGACTTTACCCCCATAAGTTGAATTTTATAATTGACCACAGCGCATTAAAAGCATCCTTGACTCCTATCTTTTTCCCCTCTTCGTAAGTTCTTCCGTAATAAGAAATCCCAACTTCATAAACTCTACACTTTCCCCTTGAGGCAAGCTTTCCCACGTAAGCTGTGATCTCGGGCTCTATCCCAAATCTATTTGATTTAAGCTTCGGATAAATTTCATTTAATGTTTCCTTTCTAAAAACCTTATAGCCTGTTTCCATATCCGTAAGGTTTAAATTTGAAAACATATTTGAAAGAAATGTAAGGAATGTATTTGCTATAAAATGCCAGAAAAATAAAACCCGATGTGATCTTCCCGTCATTAACCTTGATCCGTAAACAACATCAGCTCTATTCTCAACAATCGGCTTAACCAAATCCTCGTACTCATTGGGGTCATACTCAAGATCCGCGTCCTGCACAATTACTATATCCCCAGTCGCCCTTGAGAAACCAAGTCTTAAAGCAGCTCCTTTTCCAATATTTACCTGCTGATCAATAACAGTTAATTCCTTTGAGTATTTTTTCAATTTTCGCCCTGTTTCATCAGTGCTTGCATCATTTACCACTATAATCTCTTTTTTCAAATCAAAGCAGTTGGCGGCTTTTACCTTCTCAAGTATCAAATCTATCGTTTTTTCCTCATTATAGACGGGAATAACTACAGAGAGCTTTTTATAATTTCCCATGCGGGATATTATAACAGGAGTGATTGCTTCGTCCCCGCCCTCTCGCTTCGCTTGAGAGGCGGGTCCTCGCAATGACGAAGCGGTATGTCATCGCGAGGCTACAAAGTAACCGCGGCGATCTCCAAGGAGTGAAAATATGTAAAACCACACTTGTTATAATTACTCCGCGATGGCTAAAATGAACTTAAAAGAGTATGTCCTGATTTTTCTTGTTGTTTTTGGTGTGTATATATCAAACGCTTATGATGATTTTGTAACCGATTCAGATAATAAAACTTACAGAAACCTTGCCACCTCGGGAGACATAGTCCCTAACACTTTTTTATCTTACGTTTTGATAAATCACCAAGTATTATATTTTGACAAAATCAAAGGGACGCTTAAGGAATTTCAGTCTATTAAAGATAGAACCCCTTATTTTCTTATTAAAACAGGGGACCATTATTACTCCGTCTATCCGCCTCTCACAGGGTTAATGGCAATTCCTTTCTTTGCCATCCCGCTTCTTTTTAAATTCATACCCGCATTAAATCTTTGGGATTATGTTTTAAAAATTCTTGTTATAGGAAGAGTCTCGGCTTCATTTTATGCCGCGTTATCTTCCATCCTTGTTTACGCCTCCCTAACAAAGCTTTCGGAGAGAAAAAATCTTGCGGCATTGTTCACCTTTTTTTACGCTTTCGGAACGGGAACATGGAGTATAGCATCAAGAAGCCTCTGGCAGCATACATCCTCGGAATTTTTTATCTCCCTTCTAATTCTTATTTTGCTTTACTCAAAGGACAGGCCCAAACTTATTCCCTGGATGGGGTTCATCTCTTCTCTTGCAATTCTTGCTAGACCCACAAATATTATCTTTATTGCTCCATTGGCTTTGTTTGTCTTTTTCAAGGAGAGAAAATATGCACTTCCTTTTTGCCTCTCATTCCTGCCGGCAGCTTTATTCACTCTTATTTATAATCATTTCGCGTTCGGATCGGCTCTATCGGAGGGATACTCGGCTAGGAATGACGTTAAGTGGTCAACTCCGTTACTAACCGGAGTAACAGGATTTTTAATAAGTCCCTCAAGAAGTTTTTTGTTTGTTTCGCCGCCTTTGGTTCTTAGCTACCTTGCTTTATATAAAATTTTCAGAACCAAAAATTTCATTGAAAACCATAACTTGCTTTTTAAATTCCTTTCGGCAGGTTTTCTCTTTTCGCTCCTTGTTTTTTCCAAATGGTATGACTGGAGCGGAGCAAATGGCTTTGGATACAGAATGCTTGTTGATTACCTCCCGTTTCTTATCTTTATAACTTTTTTGCTCCTTAAAAATATCGGAAAGAGAGGCCTTACTGCGCTTATAATCTTTATGCTTTACTCGGTTTTTATTCAATATAATGCTGTTTTTAATTTACGAAGCAGATGTTCCGAAAGACAAAATTGGAATATTAACTGCCTTATAACCCCCAAAACCAAAAGGTTTTTGGAAGCAAACAAATCCTACTCTTTCCTTCTTAAAGACTGGACAAAACCTTTTTGATTATCTGGTTTCATAAACCTATAATATAGATATTCTGGAAAAGGAGAGGGTGATGGCTCTAATAACAGTAACTATAGCCATAAGTCCGGAGGACAAGCTGGATCTCGAAGGCCTGGGACATCGAATCGGAGTGCCCGTTGTGGTGGCCGGATGCTCCGTTACAGTAAACTCAAGTGATTTTTTCTTTGTCTCGGTAGTTCTAGGGATGCTTAAAGGGAGGCAATACCGCATAAAATCAGCAATGCCAGTGGTACGGGAACCTACCTAGCAACTCACAAGCAGCACTTTTGCAAAATTACAGAGTGCTGCTTTCCTTTTATAGTGCAAACACTCACAATACAAACATATAGACACCTGGCAATATTTAAATCTATACTAACAGCAGATAAGGGGGTGATTAAATTGAAACCACTACACATTGTAGCTTGCCTTCTTGTATGGGTGGGGGCATTAAACTGGGGTCTTGTCGGACTTTTTGATCTTAATCTTGTAAATATGCTTCTTGGGGCCTGGCCTGTTGTTGAGAAGGTCGTTTACATACTCGTTGGAGCGGCCGCAGTTTATGAGATTGTAACTCACAAACAAAACTGCAAGCTTTGCTCATCATAAAACCGGCCAAGGACTTATCCTACCCTGATGTCTTTTCATCCCAATAAAAGCTGGGAGCCAGAGGGTTTGGTCCGAGGATCTTTTTACTCATATGCAAAAAATTGAGGCTTTCCAAAGCAAAATAAAAGAAATTTATCCTCAAACGTTTACTGAAATCCTGGAAAATCTTAAAATTAAGAGACCCGTTACTTTCAGAGTCAACACACTTAAATCCTCAAAAGAAGGCGTTATTTCAAGGCTAAAAGGCCAGGGGTTTCAGATTACAAAAGGCCCTTTAGAAAATAGCTTTATCATAAAATCCGAAGCCAGTTTAAAGCTTTCGCAAACAGAGGAGTTTAACACCGGTGGAATTTATATTCAGGAATTATCAAGCATGATTCCAGTTCTGGAGCTATCTCCAAAAGAAGGCGAGAACATTCTTGATCTTTGCGCGGCCCCCGGCAGTAAAACAACCCAGATAGTTGAAATCACACAAAATAAAGCCTTTATAACGGCAGTGGAAAGGTCAAAGGGAAGATTTTTCGCTCTTAAATCAATCTTAAACCTTCACAACGCAAAAAATATAAATACAATGCTTGCAAATGGAGTTGGCCTTGAAAAAAGAAATCCCAGCTTCATAAACTTTTTTGATAAAGTCCTTATAGACGCTCCGTGCACAAATGAAGCGAGACTGAACCCGGAAGATGAAAAAACTCTTAAATTCTGGAATCCAAAAAAACATAAAAGCCTATCAAGCCTTCAAAAGGGACTTTTAATAAGCGGCATCAAAATGTTAAAAAACGATGGAATCCTTGTCTATTCCACCTGCACCTTTCAAGTTGAGGAAAACGAGCTTGTCGTCAACTGGCTTCTTGAAAAATTCCCCGGTGTAAGCGTAGAAAAACTCAATACAAACCTTAAAAACTCTACTTCCGGAATAACCGAGTGGAAAAACAAAAAGCTTAACCAGCAAATCAAAAATACAAAAAGGATATTACCAAATCGCCACTTCGGAGGATTTTTTATCGCTAAGCTTAAGAAAAAAGAAATTATCTGACCTGCGTTTTATCCTGCGGTGCGGGGTATCTTATCCTCTTCAAGTTTATGTAATCAATCATCTCTTCAACAAGGTAACCGGCAACAGCATAAAGAATAATTGCAAAAATAGCCGAGAATTCAATAACAAAACTTCCCGAAAATCTTGATGTGGGGAAAATACCCTCAAAAGGCGACAATAAAGGATAGCTTGCCTGATAAACCCAGGACACAAAGGAAGACTCCGCGTTCGCGCCGAAAAGTTTAAGGACGACCCTTAAACCAAGCAGCACCTCAATAAAACCGATTATTATATTAGTTAAGAGAAGAAGCATTCTTGTTACCATTATTTGATTTTAATCCCATCTCTCTTCCTGCACAAATCATTTCTTTCTTGCCGAAAATAAAACTTTGTAATATCTTTAATGATGAAAGGTGGTGAATTTTAATGGCTGATGAGAAAATGGCTTCCGGACAAGGAAGCATGGAGCAAAACAAAGTAATTGCAATAGTCGGGTACATAATACCGTTATTATTTTTCATTCCTCTTTTAACCGAGGCTAAAAGTGATCCTTACGCAAAGTTTCATGCAAACCAGCAGCTTCTACTCCTTCTTTTCTGGGTAGTAGGTTCTGTTGTTTCAAGTGTGCTCTCGGTAATAGTAATAGGTCTTCTTTTGTATGTTGTCGTCTGGGTCGGCGGTCTTGTTTTCATGGTTATGGGAATAATGACAGCAGCAAAAGGGGAGATGAAGCCCCTTCCGCTTATTGGAAACTACACGCTTCTTAAGTAAGATTTAAACCAAAGCGGAAAAGCAGTAAAAAATTTGATTGAGGGTGAATCTATGGATCAGATGAATGCACAAAACACTATGCCGCAGGGAGTTCAGCCGGCGCCTCAACCCGTCCCACCCGTTCAAACGCCCGCGCCAAAAGCTCCCAAATCAGGGCCAAGTGCACTTATTATTATTCTTATCTCTTGTGTTGTTATTTTGGTGATCGCTTTTATAGCGCTTGGAGTTCTTGGGTATCTCGCTAAAAAGGCTATAGAGAAAAGCGGACCAAAGATAACCGAGCAACTTATTGAAAAAGGGCTTGAAAAGGGGATCGGCGAGAATGTTGATCTTAACCTTGACAAGGGAAATTTTGAAATTAAAGGGGACGAAGGCTCATTCTCGGCCTCCGATAAGCTTCCCGATGACTTCCCTAAAGACGTGCCTTTATATACAGGTGCAAAGATCACATCCTCCATAACAGCCAAAGGGACGGATGATAAGTCCTCATCCGTTACGGTATCACTGACCACAAAGGATTCAGTTGACAAAGTTTCCGCTTTTTACGCAGCCGAACTTAAAGATAACTCCTGGGTAGTTGATAGTGATTACACAACCGAGGAAGGCTACGCCCTATCAGCAAGCAAAGACGGAAGGTCTTTATTTGTGACGGCCTCGGGAAACAGTGGCGAAACTTCAATAACGGTCTCTGTTGTTACCGAATAACAAAATTTATTTTAAAGGGAGTTGTTTCTTTTCCTCCTCTATACCTGACTTATCAAGCTTCTTAAAGAGAGGTATGGCACTCGTTATTTTCAGCGTTGAGGCTGCTCTTACAAAGGTACCGGAGAGATTTTCCAAAGAAGGCCACTTAATATCTTCACCATCAAAACCCAAAATCTTTGAAAGCTTTTTTGCAGTTTCCGGAAGAAGAGGAGAAATAAGATAACTAAGCCCTATAACAATAAAAGAAAGATTAAACATCAGCTCCCTGAAGGCAGGTGGATCCGCTTCCTTCACCTTCCACGGTTCATTTCTGCTCATAAACAAATTCCCAAAATCCGAAAGAGTCAAAATTTCACTTAAGTAATCCTTAAATCTGCAGTCATCAAGAGATGAGTAGGAATTTTTAAACGCTTCTTCCACCGCCTCCAGCACCTCTTTCTTTAAATCAGCTTTATTAAGATCGGAAAAATCAAGAGATCTTGAAAGTGTTAAAACTCTGTTTACAAAATTTCCGAAATTGCCAATTAAGACATTATTAACTTTTTCATAAAAATCATCCCAGCTAAAGCTTGAGTCATTATTTTCAGGCATTATAAGACAGAGATAAAATCTTAAAGTATCGTTCCCATATTTTTCAACCGCATACTTGGTATCAACTATGATCCCTCTGCTTTTAGAAAATTTCTCGCCTTCAAGATTTAAAAACTGATTAATTGCGGGAAAATCCGGAAGTTTAAGCTTTTCATCATAAACATGGAGCTGTCCCGGCCAAAAAAGGGTGTGAAAAATCAGATTGTCTTTGCCCATAAAGTAATAATGATATGCGTTTTTATCATGCCAAAACGGCTCCCAGCTATTTTCCGTTTTTTCCGCCCACTCAAGGCTTCCCGAAAAATAGCCGATTACCGCATCAAACCATACATAAATCCTTTTTTCAGATGCATTTTCTATGAGCATCTCTTTGGGAATCTTTGAAATAGGAAGCTTCACACCCCAGTCCAGATCACGTGTAATGGCTCTTGGCTTTAAACCCTGTTTCAACCAGCCTTTCGTTTCATTTATAACCCAGCTCCTCCAGCCTTTTGCAGAGGCGGCAAACTTTTCAAGAAAGGGCTGAAGTTTAGGCCAGTCAAGAAAGTAGTGCTCGGTTCTTTTAAGAGTGACTTTACTTCCAGAAATTTTACTAACGGGATTAATTAACTCCCCCTCTGAAAGAACGCTTCCGCAGTTATCACATTGATCACTTCTTGCACCTTCAAAGCCGCAGTTTGGACATTTGCCCTCCACATATCTGTCAGGAAGAAATCTTTTATCGGTTTCTGAATAATACTGATTAGAAAAATCTTTAAATATATACCCCTTTTCAAGAAGCTTAATAAAGAAATCCTGGGTTATTCTTTTGTGGTTTGGGGTATCGGTTTTAGTATAAAGGTCATAAGAAAGCCCAAGAAGCTTGAAAAGTTCAACATCCCGTTCATGGTACTGGACAACAATTTCGGATGGAGTTTTGCCTTCTTTGTCGGCCTGAACCGTGATGGGGGTTCCAAAGCAGTCTGACCCAGAGATCATTAACACGTCTCTTCCTCTTAACCTGTTATACCTTGCACATACATCGGCAGGAAGAAGATACCCGGCATAATGGCCAATATGCAAATCACCGTTTACATACGGCCAGGCAACTCCTATAAAAATTTTCTTATTTTCCTCGCTTGGCATGCTACTCATCATATACTTAAGAATTTGGCTCAACAAGTGCTTGGCGGGCCGCTTCTTTATTTTCATGGCGCCAAAGTGGTATACTTAACCCATGAAAAATAACTCTTTAAGCAAAAATAAAGTACTCCTTCCTGTTGGTATATTAATCGGCGCGCTCCTAGGCGGAGTTGCGGGTGTTCTCCTTGCTCCCGCATCAGGCAAAGAAAACAGAAAAAAGTTAAAAGAAATAACCTTAAAACTTAAAGCTGAACTTGAAAAAAGGCTTGGGGAAGCCAAAGAAATAACCGAAGAATCTTACACCAAAATGGTAAACACTATAGTTGACGAATATTCAAAGAAAGAACCAATAATTAAAGAACAAGCAGGAAAACTTAAAGAAGCGCTTAAAGGAAGATTTAAACTTTCATCTAAAGAGGATTAAAAAAACTTTATCCCGCTAAAAGTACAAAAGTCTTAATCAGAACAAGTGATATCAAAGAAGCCGCGATTGAAGAAATAAAATACCCCTTAAAAAACGAGAACATTCTCTCATTTCTAACTTTTAATACAGTAAAAAGAACAGAGCTGAAGATATTTAAAATACCCATTACAAAAAAGGACAGTAAGATGATATAGGTAACAAGAAGATCGGGTTTTGCATCAAAGGTTTCATATAGCTCCTTAAGCCTTAAGACAACGATAAGATAATATGCGACTGCGGATACGCTCTGTAAGAACCCGAAAACAAACTCCCCGACAATAATAATTTTTGACTTTTTCATCACTTTTTCCAGAATACTCGCGAGGCTTCCCAGAAAAACGGATTATCATTTTTTTCCTTCTCCCAGTACCACCACTCAACGCCCCAGAAATAAAAGGAAGAAATTCCGGTTTTTTGTGCGTAAGATATTGTTTCTAAGAATTTATCCTGTGACATGGTTTTATCCTTATCGGCTAATGGGAGCTTGTCAACCGACGCCCCGCCCCAAGGCTCGGCCTGAAGCTCAAGCACCTTGATTCTATCTAAAGGAACCCCTATTACCGCAGCTTTAAGCGGGTAAGACCAGTAAGAAAGGGGGTAAGTAAAGAATATATGCCTGCCAAGAAATACTCCCCAGAAGTCATACCAGATTCTCCTATACATACTAATCCCAAGGTAATCACCTGAAAGCATGAAAGTTGGAAGCCAAACCCCGCCCTCACCGCTGTCTTGAACTATCACGGATCTTCCCGGATCAAGGGACCTTACAAGGGCGACCTCTTTCTTAATAAACTCCCATCTTGGAAAACGGCACTCCCCGAAAGGAAAATAAGGTTCATTTTCAACCTGCCACATTTCTATGTTTTTATATCCTTTTAGCTGATTAACTTCCTGCGCCAGAAGTTTTAAAAGAGCTTCTTCGGCCTCTTCCAAACTCATCTCCTTAACAAAAGATGGATCATGGCATTCGGGCCATCTTGGCACCTTTCTTCCTATTGCTACAATTATGCTGACATTTCTTTTTTCGGCCTCTTCAATCTGCCATTTAAGATCCGAAAAATCATACTCCCCTTTAGGACTTTCTATCTCATTCCAGTAAGCTACAAGCCTTAAGTTATCAACTTTTAAATCATCAAGGATATCAAGGTATAAAACTTTCCAGTCAAGCCCTAGAGACTTTGCATACTTGGGACTAAACGTAACTCCGTATTCTATGTTTTGGGCTGGATGAACATTTAAAGAAAAGATCAGAAGAAACGGAAGAAGGATAAGGAAAAACACTACAAGAAGCAGAAGAACATGAACAAAATGAAAAGAGAGAAGCTTTTTAATATCCCGCTTCAGATGCTTATTTAGTAGAGGCATTAACTATATTGTAACAGGGATTTTATTCCAAATAATCTCTTAGCTTTTTGCTTCTTGACGGATGCCTTAATTTTCTTAAGGCTTTGGCCTCAATCTGCCTTATTCTTTCTCTTGTAACACCAAACTCTTTTCCTACTTCCTCAAGAGTTCTTGGCCTACCGTCTTTTAATCCAAACCTTAACTCTAAAACCTTCTGCTCTCTTGGATTTAAAGTCTGCAAAACCTCGTCCAGGTGACCTTTTAAAAGCTCATAACTTGCCGCTTCAAAGGGAGATTCAAGCTCAACGTCAGGTATAAATTCTTTAAGCCTTGAATCCTCTTCCTTGCCTACAGGTGTTTCTATGGATGTTGGCTCCTGTGAAATCTTGATAATTTCTCTTGCTTTTTCAACCTCAATTCCCATCTCTTTGGCCACTTCTTCAGGTTTCGGGGGTCTTTCCAACACTTGCTCAAGCCTTCTTTGAATACGGTTAAATTTATGTATTGTTTCTATCATGTGAACGGGGATTCTAATTGTTCTTGCTTGGTCGGCAATGGCTCTTGTTATTGCCTGTCTTATCCACCACGTTGCGTAAGTGGAAAATTTAAAGCCTCTCCTCCAATCAAACTTTTCAACCGCTCTCATAAGACCAATATTTCCCTCCTGAATCAGATCAAGAAAAGAAAGCCCTCTACCCATATATTTTTTAGCAATTGAAACAACAAGTCTTAAATTCGCAGCTATTAACTGATCAACCGCCTGCTTATCATTTTTTTCAACTCTTTTTGCGAGCGAAACTTCTTCCGGAGCCGTAAGAAGAGAAACCTTACCTATTTCTCTCAAATACATTCTTATAGGATCTGATGAAACGCTTCTGTCAACCTCAAAAGCTTCAAAATCAAGTTGTTCAGGAGCATGTTCGGCCTCCTCGGAGGCGGAGTTATCAAAAACGTCAATCCCAAGTTCTAAAAGTTTTGAGTAAAGGTCATCAAGCTCCGTTATATTCTCCTCCGCTTCAGGAAAGTACAAAAGGACATCTTCTTGTGTAAGAAACCCTTGCTTTTTCCCTTTAGCTACAAGCTTTTTCAAATTCTGCTCTCTTTTTTCCCTGTCGGCCCCTTCCATTTTTAAAGGCTTCTCCAAAATTTTCTCTTTTTTAGGGGGAAGTTTTAACAATACCTCCTTAACACGCTTTGCTTTTTGTAAGGGTTTTCCTTGCCTGAACTTTTTTGCCTGCTTTTTTTTCATATCAGCCTTTCGGAAATTTCTTTAAACTCTTCCGTAAGCCTTTTAACCTCTGCGGTATCATTTTTGGCTTCGGCTTCTTTTATTTTACCTCCAAGGATCTTAAGCTCATCTTTAGCCGTTTCAAGCTTAATTCTTCTTAAAACCAGGTTTAGCTCATTTTTCAGCCGTTCGGCATCTTCAAAAATAGATTCTTTTATGTCCTTGAGATACAAAGCCTGGATCTCTTTTGAAAGCTCCTCGTCAACTTTAGCAATTTTAGCGCAGAAATACTTAATCTCAAACTTCTTCTTTCTCCCTATAATATGATCTTTCAGCTCAACAAAGATCCTTTCCAAGCTGGTATTGGTGAAATCCCTTTGTCCCAACTTATATAGGCTTGATGATGCGATGTCAAGTGGGGATTTTAATAGTAAACTTAAGGCATATTCCTGAAGGGAAACACCCTGCAAGGGCTTACTTAAGGTAGTTACCGTTACGGAAGATCCACCCCCCAGGCTAGTTAGCATTGAATAAACCGACTCCTCTGAAACCCCAAGATCACCTGCCAATCTTTTCACATAATGCTCCTTAAGTACCGGGTTTCTTATGCTGCTAATTACCGGAGCCAGGGTTTCCGCGATCCTTTTCTTATCCAGGGGATCATTCGGGCTAAACCTTTCAAAGGCTGACAAAAAGTAAAAATCATAAACGGATTTAGAATCGTTTATAGCTTCCCTCAACTTTTTTGGATTATCTCTGATGCATTCATCCAGATCCTTGTAAGGCTTTGGAATAACCACAACCTTAACATTAATATTAAGGCTTTCTCCAAGCTCAATAGCCCGTCCGGAAGCAAAAAGTCCTGCCAGATCGGTATCAAAGCAAAAAGCCACATCACCCGCCAGCCTCTTTAAAAGCTTAAGCTGCTCAAGTGTTAACGAGGTGCCTCCGGTACCAACAACATTATCAAATCCTCCCTGATGAGCAGAAATCACATCCATGTGGCCCTCCACAACTATGGCAAGTTTTTCCCGCCTTACAGCAACTTTTGCTTTCTCAAGACCAAACAATACGTTTCCTTTATGGAAAGCCTCTGTTTCAGGGGTGTTTATGTATTTAGGTTCTTCCCCATCCGAAAGAGTCCTCCCGGAAAAACCGATCACATTCCCGGAATTATTTATAAACGGGAAGATTACCCTTCCCCTAAACCTGTCGTAATAATTCTTGGCTCCTTCGGACATTTGAGCAAGACCTGCCGCGGCTATATCGTCTATTCTGTAACCTTTTGAAATAAGAAAACCGCAAAGGCTTCTCCATGAATTAGGGGAGTATCCAAGTTTAAAAGCTTTTATTGTCGCATCAGTCAGAAAGCGCTTCTTTTTAAAATATTCCAAAGCTTTAACTCCCAGCTTATGCTTGGTTAAAATGTAGTGATAATACTCCGAGGCTAAATGGTTAAGCTCAAAAATGACATCTTTCCTTTCTTTTTGTTCAGGCCTTCCCGTAAACTCTATCTTCACACCGGCTTTATCGGCAAGATATTTCACTGACGAAGGAAAGTCCATACCTTCAATCTTTTGAATAAAGGAAAATGCGTCGCCACCTTCCTGGCACCCGAAGCACTTAAATATCTGAAGTTCGGGAGACACTATAAATGAAGGGGTTTTCTCATTATGGAAAGGACACAATCCTTTATAGTTTTTTCCGCCTTTAATTAAGGCTACATATGAGGAAATAAGATCAACTATGTTAATCCTGTTTTTTATTTCGGCAAGTTTGTCCTCATCCATTCCATCTGTATAACATCAACTGTATCTCTCATCAAGCTCACCTACTTTTCGCACCATAGCGGGATCCCAACATGTAGCTTTGCTATAATCACCTAATGAAGCTTGACACTTTCCTGAAGGAAAACCGCATTAAACTGAACCCCGAAATAAAAAAATTTTCGGATGATGGACTTGAGATAATGAAAAGAGCGAAAGACCCTCTTCATAATCTTTCTCACATTGAAAGGTTATTTTCAGAACTTAATTTATTTCTGAAAAAATCAAATAAAAAACACGATATTAATTTTAATATTTTGGTGCCGGCAATCTGCTGGCATGATACCTGGAGGTCAAAAAGAGCGTCAAAAAATTCTATTAAGATAATTTATGACTTTGTGATGGACGGGGTAGGTTCGGAAAGACTAACCAAAAAAGCTTTGAAAAAAGTGAAGATTGACAAAAAAACCGGTAAAAATATCCGCTACTGCATAGCAAAGCACAGCTCCGTTCAGTTAAGAAAGCCAAGGACTGAAGAATCCAGGCTTCTTATTGACATTGACACCGTTGATATGTGGTCTCCAGAAAGACTTGAGATTGCCAAGGAATTTATAAAGGAAAACAGAGGCCTTAAAAGAGTTGCAAGAATTACGAGACGGCTTGCTTTAAGGAAAGAGGACAAAGAAAAATATTACTTTCCATGGTTTAAGAAGAGGCACAAAACGGTTTTCCCAAAATTCATAAAGAAAATGGAAGAGTTGATATGGGTTTCCAAACCCAAGAAGAAGAGATTTCAAAAGTTAAAAAGCCTCCTACCTTTTGTTAAAATGTCATCCTGAACTTGATCCGTGTCATCCTGAACTTGATTCAGGATCCACAGAAGATCCTAATGGGATCCCGGCTTCCGCCGGGATGACATAAAGCCTGTCATTCTGGCAAAAGCCAGAATCTAAAGCTGTCACTTTTTAGAATCCATATACTTCTTGGCGATCTTAACCGCGATACTTCCCCCGGGAAGTACAATACCCGCTGCATCAGCACCAAGATCAAACAAAAAGTCTTTATCTAAAACCTTGCCAAGATACTGCTCAAAGGTTCTGTTTCCCACCTTAACCTGCCCGGTAAGGCCATCTATTTCAATAATTGCTTCTTTCGCTTTTGACTTCCAGCTAAACCTGAAAGCGTACACAGGGCGATAATACAAATCAACATTTTTCAGCTCAACATTTTCTTCAAAAATTTTATCGGCCTGAATGCTTTGAATTGATTTAGCCAAAACTTCGCGTACAAGAGCTGATATCCTTATCTTCGGAGGGACCACGATAGCACCCTTGGGAACATGTTTTTCTATCTTTTCTTTAGGCACTTCAGTTGAAGAAAATTTTAGATAGCTTGCAAGAGTTGGATTTCTCTCCCCAGTTACACCGTCCATATAAATCTCCACATGATCCTCCTGCCTGCAATGATCAGTGGCGTCTATATTAACGACACCTTTTTGCGACGAATATTTGTTTCCGCCGAACGTAACTTCTTTGACTTCCGACCCTGAAAGAGCCCACTGGTAGGAAGTTTTTCTATCGTATACATAAAGGGCATCACACACCACGTACCAGAAAGGTTCAAAACGCGCCTCTTTGTAAGAAAGTTCAAACTCCTCATCTTTTGGTTTTTGGAGAAAGCTTGTGAATTTAAGGACTGTCCCAAAAGCGTCAAGTTTTTTGCTTAAAGCGTTTTCTTCCGCCTGCTCAAAAGAAAGCTGTTCCTTAAAGAAATAAATTTTCTCATCGGTTACTTTTATGTCCATTTTTAAACGATCAGATTGATCTGATTATACACATTTTTAAGAATCGGTGTTCACCATAGTTAACCTATAGTGGTTTGACTAAACCTTGGTACACATGTAAAATTGGGGCACAAATTCATCCTATAAGGAGAGGATATGTCACCTTCAACATTTCAGAACGCCCTCACAACCCTGCTTTACGGACTGACGCTCGCGGCCGGTCTCGGTCTCCTCACTCTGATTGTCCTCACCCCCGACTTCGGGTGCTGCGAGAACAAGCAGAAGAAGAACCGGGAAGACAAAGCCTTGTTGGCACTGGGGGTTTTGTCATTCGTCCCAGCCTTCGCCCCCTTCGGACTATACGCCTGGATGATGGTGGCTCTCGCCCTCGCTGTGTACGCAATTTACACCGCGACCAAAGCGATCAGAGCCCTCCGCTTGGTCACCGTTAAGGTCTATAACAACAGGCGCGGCAGGCTGTAACACAAGAAGCCCGGACACTTTGCACACCGCAAGGCGCTCCGGGCTTTCACTTTTTTACAAATTAGTTATTTAATTTCTGCAAAAATTTATCAAGCCTTGCTTCGTAAAGATCCTGGCTGTCTTTAAAATAAAAGTCCAAGATAATTTTTAAATCCATCAACTCTTTTTCAAGATCTTTATAACCCTGCGATTCTTTCGGAGAATCCGTCGCTTTTAAATAATTATCTTTCTCAAAACATTCCCTAAGATGATCCAAAAGCGCGAGTTTCGCGAAGTACTTATTACTCCACTTGGTTAGTAACTGTTCAGTTTTATCTCCGTTTGGAACAATCATACAACCAGTATAACAAAAAAATACCCTCCTCATGGCAAGCTAATACGAACTGTTAACCAATTGAAGGGTCTCTACAGAAAAACTAAGCTATTTCCACTACCCGTGATATTTAAGAATCGTCTTGCCCTCCAGTGGATCGTAAACGGAGTAGCCATCACGCTTCTCAACCAAGGCGTCAGTAGCACTTGGCCCGGTCTTACAGCCATTCACAATGATAACGGTCCCTCCCGAAAAATTTCCAAGGCCACGTCAGTCGGTAGCACAATTCTTAGCAAACAAGTTTCACTCTCACACTGGCAAAGTATTGCAACAGTATCCACATCTTCCTCCTTCAGAGTTTATGACAAGCATCCGATTCTCCAAAGCTCCTCATTAAGGATTAAGGGTTAGGAACTTCTTTAGGGCCACCAAGTCCTTTTTCTCCGGATCATAGTAATGTGACTTTATACCAATGGATTCTGCACTTTTTACTGCCATAGGATTATGCTCAAAATAAATAATGTCCTCCTTACTCAAACCAAACTTCCTAAGCATTATCTCAAAATATCTCGGATCGGTTTTTTCGGGATTATGCTTGAGAGTAAAGACTTCGTAAGGCATTTTATCCAAACCGAATTCTTTAAACTGCTCGTCATCTGCTCCTGTTAAAATAATTTTTGGGTTGGGAAAAGTTTCAAGCAGGTTGTGCATCTCTTTGAAAATCTGAAAACCAGCCTCACTTTCAATAACAAAACTGTCCACTGCGTCAACTAAAATCGTTTTCATATATTTAGATCAATTTTATACTATTTTTCCAGTCAAGCCTCGCCATAAGTCCTTAGCGCTTCCAAACAAAGTGCTTTTACCACCGGGTTTATCGATTCCTCTCCTAAATCACTAATTGAAAACCACTTAAGTTGTTGGTGCTCTAGACTTTGAACCTCCCCAATAGGTTTGGCTGTATACACAAATCCAAGATGTCTATGATTCCCATCAAAGTGAGAATCTGAACTTACATCATATAGATATGTATTCAAAGGAATTGGCAAAGATTGGGCGATCGAGTTACTAGTAAAAGCATTTGGTTTGGATATAATCTCAACACCTGTTCCCAACTCCTCCTTACACTCTCTTTCTAAAGCCTCTAAGGGTGTTTCTTCTTCGTCAATATGCCCACCCGGTAATTTCCAAAAAGTACCGCCCAAATCTTGTTCTAGCAGTACCTCGTTGTTTTTAATTAGAACACAGTTCACTACGTAATGAGTAACCATTTGCAAATTATACCAATTGGCGGTGTTTTTTGGACGAAGTTCGAACATTCTTTGAGCAAAACCCCCACTAAGGAAGCCAGCCTCACCTTAAACCGGAGCGAAAAGGACGATTTCAGGTTTTTCTTTGGCGGCAAATTCTTTTTAATAATGTCCTCTCATTTTCTCCAGCGTAATTTTTCAAAAAAATCACTCATCATTCCACTTGATTCCTCTGGTGAACGTAACCAAGTAATTTCTCCGTTTTCATCGGTAGTCCAATGTCCCTTAAATGCATCAGGCATCCGATCATAATTCTTATTTGTGATTTTCAAAGTTTCCTTAAGGCATTTATAACCATACCTATCAATTAAATATGGAAGGGCATGTTTGCCTTTGAGTAACTCATACTCTTGATAATTGTAGGGTGTTTTCTCTGGTCTTTTTACCAGTGTTTCATTGAATTTCTGTATTAATAAACAAATACTTTCTTCCGAAAGAAACTGTGCAAGTCCACGAAGAGCAATGATCTTCATGTCTAAATATCTTTCTTTTTTATACGCAAATAAGAAAAAGTTTTCTAAGAAAGCGTAATGCTTATTATAGAGTAACTTTATGCATTTATTTCTTATCTCAGGAAGTTTTGTGTCTTTATATATCTTTTCTATATAAATAGCACTTTGTTCATTAATATCATTTTCTCTGAGAGAAAATAACGCGTCACGAAATTTTATATCCCGATGATGTATACCTTCAACTATTAAAATTTCTGGAAAGTTTCTCATAATTTTATTTCACTAAATCTTCCATTGGAACGCCTAATGCTTTGGCAATTTTGGTGACCGTCTGGACGCTTGGCTTGACGACAACATCACTTTCAATTTTTGTCAGCGTTGTGTGCTTTACACCGGATTTTCTCACTAAATCGTGCTGGGTCAAGCCAGCTCTTTCATTTCCCAACTGGCGGAGGACACAGTAACAAAACGGGCGCTTTCCTAAGGTATTTTAGCTTTTAGTCATCTTCTAAACAACTAATTTGACTAAGTGACGTAATCTTAAGAAATGATTAAAAAAACATTAGGTGTAAATATTGTAGGGGTTTAAATACAGTCAAGAGAGGATCAAGACGTGGAAAGATTAGATATCAGTGTAGAGACTGCAGTAAATGGTACTCGATTAACAGAGCTAAGAAACTAAATATACAAGTACTTCTAAAACAATATCTGGATGGTACTTCTTTTAGATCTTTAGCAGACCAGTACAGCTTCTCTCACATGAGTGCATACAGGAAGTGTCTAGAGGCACTAAGGAAGCTTCCACACTGTGCGGATATCACAAGAAGGTATTGCTCCAAATATTCAGGGATTCTGTTAGTTGATGGGAAGTTTGTTAAGGTTAAGGAATACAACTACAAGATACCGGTAGTGTATGGAATTGACTTTCTGACACATGATATACCAACGTATCTTTTAACCATTGCTGAGAACTACCTGTCTTTTCTTAAGTTTTTCCAATCTTTAAGACTCCTAAAGTATCCTTTAAGATCGATTGTTTCTGATGATAACCTTTTAATATACCCAATGCTTGTTTAAGCGTTTATCCAGATGCGATTTGGCAGCTCTGTACCAACCACTTTAAAGAAAATATTAGGCGGTCCTTAGAGGTTAGAACTAATACTACACATCAACCTTTTGTTAGAAGAGTTGAAAACCTTTTTAAGTTTAAGATCTCAGAGGATAACTTTAACAAACTAGGTAAGGATACTCTAAGAGACTACATGTCAGATAATCTATGCTTAAGGGTACTTTTAGATATTGAGAGAAGAAAACCAAATCTTTTAGCCTATTTAAAAGTTAAGGATACGCCAACCACAAACAACTTAATTGAATGCTTTAATTCACATATAGAAGGTAGGCTTAAAACAATCAAAGGCTTTGAATCGTTTGAGCATGCTGATCTTTGGTTAAATGGCTACTTCTTAAGAAGAAGATTAAGAAAGTTTACGGATTGTACTGGTAGGTTTAAGCATCTAAATGGCAGGTGTTCTCTAGAGATTTCATCAAAAATGAATATTGATTTATCAACCTTTTTCTAAAAACCAAGCGCCCGTTTTGTTACGGTACTCTGGCGGAGGGCGTGGGACGTACTTGGAACTTTTTTCTCTATAACTGCAAACGCCCTAATTGGAGAGCCATCACCATCTTTAATCTTTAGTGGAACTCCATAGAACATAAAAGGTTTATTTCTCGGTAATTTGTCCATATTCACTAACCCTGCCATTGTAAGAATACCGGCTTGAAGAAGTTTTCTCTCCATCTCAAGCTCAAAATCACATTTATCTCCAACTATAACAAACAGAGGTTTTGACTCCACAATCTTTTTAAAGAGGTCTAGTCCTAAGATAACATCTCTAAAGGCAAGACCAACTTCTTTGGGGAAGGTGTCACTAGGTTTAACCAAGACCGTTTGGCCAATAAATTTATTGATAGGTATATTATCAATCGTTACTCCCTTACTATCCATATGAGCAAGTGCGTCTGCGTGGGTACCAATGTGTGTTGAAAATTGAAGATATCTAAGTCTCCAACCTTCCTTATTCAAAGTATGAATTTGTTTTATATGCACCTCTGGATCACCTGGATAAGCATCCATTCCATCATAAAGAGGTTGGGATAGGTCGATGATCTTCATACGAACATTATACATTTTTAGAACTTGTTATAGTAACCAAAGACCTGGGTTTTATTTATATGGCGGAGGGCATGGGACGTACTTGGAACTTTTTTTTATCAATAGGCAATTACCAGAAATTTTGATTAGTAAAATTGCAAAATACTACTAGTTTCTAGGCAATCAAAGCATAAAAATACAAATATCATCCCAACATCTCCAAACATATACTCTTGATCTGGAGATAGTGCATCTATTGAATATGGGTTATTTTTTGATTGATGTTCTAAAGAATCAATTTGCCCTATAAAACTCATTTCCTTTTTACAGGTGGGGCAAATTGGTGTTTCATCACCTTGTATCCATTCTGGATGCCCTCCTAACTTTGTTCTTAACCCTATATTATCAGGATAAGATCCAATTATAGATTCTTCTGGATCAAATTTTTCTAATGTTACTTTATATTGTTTTAATATCTTGGCCATATTCAAATTATATCAGAAGAAAAGTTCCAAATTTGACGACTGGCGGAGGGAGCGGGATTCGGTCACGCGTCCTAGAAAATCTACGTCGTTTCACTCCTAGATTTTCTACGGCTCGCGACCCCACCTCACTCGCGAGACCGTTCAAATTTGGTCACCTTCTTTAAGTACTTTTCCTTTCTAATATAACATAAAGAGTTGATTTGACTAAGTGA